>JADKHR010000001.1:689516-1379032 GCA_016721625.1 Elusimicrobiota bacterium | reverse complement strand
TCGCGCGGGTTACTTTTCACGGGTTTTCGTCCCACTGTTTTTCTGGTTTTTTTTCTGCGGGTCTTGGGCATGAACGGCCTCCAGCAGGCGGGCGAGGATCCGCCGGGCCAGGTCCTTCTTGGCGCCGCGGAACGCTTCGGGGGGGGCGTCCGGCGACAGGATCCAGGCGCGGGTGCGGTTTCCGCCCAGCGAAGCGGGCGAATTGGCGACGATCAGATCCAATTTTTTCTCGATCATTTTTTTCCGTGCCCCACCCAAAAGGTCCCGCGTTTCCAGCGCGAATCCGGCCAGGCGGGGGAAGGCTCCCCGTCGATCCCGGGCGATGGTTCGCAGAATGTCCGGGTTTGGAAGGAGTTTCAAAACCGGGGGCGATTCATTCTTTTTAAGTTTCGTCCGGGACGATCGTTCCGGCCTCCAGTCGGCCACGGCGGCGGCGCCGATCACGGCCTGGGCCCCCCGGGCCGCGCGACGCGCGGCGGCCAACATCTCCCGAGCGGACACCACGGCCCGAACTTGGATGCCGACCGGAGCGGGAAGGCCCGTCGGTCCGGCGACCAAGGTGACCCGCGCTCCCGCGTCCCGCGCCGCCTCCGCCAGGGCCCATCCCATGCGGCCTGAGGAGTGGTTGGAAAGGTAGCGGACCGGGTCGAGCGCTTCCCGCGTGGGGCCCGCCGTGATGACGATCCGGCGGTTTTTCCATCCCCCCGGCGTCATGGGGCTATTTCGCGGCCGTGAGCGCCCGGACCACTTCGGAGATGATGGCCTCGGGCTCCAAAAGCCGTCCGACCCCGTGATCTCCCGACGCCAGCCCGCCCTTGGCGGGGCCGAGCACACGGTGGCCGAAGCCCCGAAGGGTTTCGATGTTCCGAGAGGTGGCGGGGTGAGTCCACATGGGTTCGTGCATGGCGGGCGCTAGAAAAACCGGGGCCCGGGTGGCGAGTAGAACGGAGGTCAGAAGGTCGTCGGCCAGTCCGGCGGCCAGACGGGCCAACAGGTTGGCCGAGGCGGGAGCCACGAGAACGGCGGCCGCCTTTTTGGCCAAGTCCAGGTGCGGCATGGTTCCGTCGTGGAGGGCGAAGGGATCGGTGAGGGCGGGCCGTCCGGTGATGGCGGTAAAGGTGAGCGGCGTGATGAAACGTTGGGCCCCGGCGGTCAGGATCACCGTCACCCGGGCCCCTGCGTCTCCCAAGCGCCGGGCGACCTCGGCGGCTTTATAGGCCGCGACGCTCCCGGAAACGCCGAGGACGATGTCGGTGCCGCTTAAAGCCGTCATGGGCGCGGAACGGTTATTCCTTGTCGGCGGGCAAGGCCTCCGCCTCGTCTTTCCCGTCGAGCCCGGTGTCTTTCAGCGTGATCGTGGGGAAGGCGAAATCCATGTCTTTCTTTTCGGCCTTGGGCGGCGGCGGGAGGAGTTCGATTTCGTCCAGGGTCACTTTCTTTCCTAAAATTTCCCGAAGGGAGGCCGCCAGGAGTTCCTGGGGTTGAAGCGTGGACTGGTCCCGGTGTTTGATTTCCTTGGCCCAGCGGGTCACGAGCGAGATCATGCGGTATTTGTCGTGGGAGATGGTGAGGAGCAGTTGGTTCAGCGGAGCGTCCAAAGGGATGGCGAGCTCGGCTTCGATGGTTGGGGTCTTTTCCTTTTTGGTCACGTGGTCAATCCTCCTCGATTAAAAATCAGGACCGTGCCGGTCCGAACAACGTCAGACCTTCCGGTTCTTTTGCCAAGCGCGCGACGCGGCGGTGTTCGGCGCTCAAAATGGCGGCGAGTTCGTCCACCGCTGCTTGCACATTCTCGTTGACGACCAGGTAATCGTAGTGCGGGGCTTGGGCCATCTCCTCCCGCGCGTTCACCAGGCGGCGCTGAATGGTCGCCTCGTCGTCCTGATTACGGCCTCGAAGACGCTCTTCCAAAACCCTCCAAGACGGCGGCGCGATGAAAACAAGAACGCTGTCCGGAAAGGCTTTTTTGATGGACCGGGCGCCCTGGGTGTCGATGTTCATCACCACGTTCAGACCCTTTCCCCGATGGCCCTCGATGGGCCCCCGCGGGGTCCCGTAAAAGTGCCCGTGCACCCGGGCCCATTCCAGCAGGTCCCCCCGCTGGATCCGAGCCTGGAACTCCGCTTCCGAGACGAAAAAATAATCCCGCCCTTCCGCTTCCGATGGGCGCGGCGGTCTGGTGGTGCAGGAGACCGACAGCCGGACATCGGCCCGTCGGTCCGCCAGCGCCTGGCAAAGCGTGGACTTCCCGGTGCCCGAGGGAGCCGAAAGGACAAGTAAAATTCCGCTTGACATGAAGGAGGAGATCGAACCCGCGGATTATACCAGATTTTTTCGCGCGCTGTTTGAACGGTTTCTACTCCCAGGAGCCTGGAAAGCCGAAATTTTTACACCTTAGGGTTATTTACGGTGGGGTTTTGTTGCTGAGGTGGAACTTGATCAGGTCCGGGCGTTCGGGCAGGTTGGGGGGGATGTTGACGTAGAGGTCGGGATCCCTTTCGAAAATCAATTTGTTGAGGGGGTCCGAGGTGGTCACGGCGGTCAGGGCGTGGACGGTGCCCTTGACCGTGACGGTCGTCGGGTTGCCGAGCGCGTTGCGTTCCACTTTGATGGTGGGGGCCATGTAATACCCCCGGGCGCCCATTCCGGGACCCCCCTGAAAAACAATGGAATGGCTGGCGAGAACCGCAAAACTGCTGGACGAAGAGGAAACGTAACCGGCATCAGGGAGTTGCCCGACGTCCCCCATCAGGAATATATTCCCTTTTGTCGGTCCCGGCGTGGAGGAATAGGAGACGATGTTGACCCGCGCCTCGCATATTCCGGAGAGGAACAGGTTCCCGTCCCTCACCAAGAGGGTCGGCCACCCGAGATCCGGATCATAGGCCACCGCCCAAAAATCCGTGGGTCCCGGACCATAGGTGCACCGGCAAACGCCCGCGACCGTCGAGAGCGTAAAGGTGGAGTTCCCTACCAATTCGTTGGTTCGATGCATTAAATAGTAGGAAAGATCCACGGGCGGGCGGACCAAGGGCGGCACATAATTAAATGAAGGGCCCAGGTAAATTCCGCCTCCTGGATTGAATAGGCTCCGGTAATACATCGTTGTCCCTGCCAAGAGAGTGGTGTTGGGCCCTCCGGTGAAATTTCCCTGGACCAAGAGGGGTTGTCCCGCCAGGCGGACATTGGCTGCGGGGTCTGAAAGATTTAAATTCCCCTTGACGAAAACCCCATCCCACGTCTGTGGTCCGGCGTTGGCCAGCGGACTGTTGCCGTCCACTGTCAACGAGTCTTCCACCACAAGCCCGAACCGTAAATTGTCGTTGCGAAAAAGCACCAAGAACTGGATGGTGTTGTCTATTCGGTTTGACAAATTCGCGCCGTATTTATAAAAATAATCAACCTCTGCAGATCGAACCGTCTTTTGGGTTCGATCTGCCCCACTCGACCACTTACTGGAAATATTCCCACCAGATCCTCCCCATCCGGAGGCTATGAGGGTTCCCATTACGGACGAATCATAATGATCTTCATTGTAGTTCGTTTTAAAAAGGGACATCAATAATCTTGCCTGGTTCGTTGCGCTTGCCAAGCTTTGTTTCGAAATTATTTGTGTCCGGGAAGATCGGTCCTGACGAATCGTCATTTGGATTAAAAGAACGGCCAAAGGAAGAAGAATGGCCATTAATCCGAATGCAAGCACGATGAGGATCGACGCTCTTTTAGGATTTTGACGGGAATGGAATGATTTTTTCATAACGCGTACCGCCGGGCCGCGAGGAGAGGGGGACTGATTTCACGCGAAACCGTTTTGTCGGGGATACCGTCGCCGTTGCCGTCAATTGAAATCGAAACTCCAATGGACGCAATCGAGCGGAGCTCCTTTCCGTCGAGAATGCCGTTGGCGTTCCCGGGCCCCACGGGGGGCAAGGCGGCGTCCAGTTCTTCCCAGGTGACGATGCCGTCCCGGTCCCCGGGGTCGCCGTTGTTGGGAATTCCGTCCAACCCGAAATCGGCGGCGAATCCGACCCCGCCGGTAGCCGAACCGGAAAAAGTGAACTGGCACGAGACGAAACCTTGCCCCAAAACGCTCCGCCTCCAGGAGCCTTCGTTAAAGCGAATGTCCCGGTAGAGAGTCTGCCCCTCCAAAACGTATCGGCATTGAACATCCACCTGGCCGTCGCCATCATCGTCGTCATCATCCAAATCGTTCCCCACAAAACGCCAATCGGCGCTGTTCACCCAATTGAATTGGTCGCCGTCTCGGTCCGGGTCCCACTCGTTCGGGACGCCATCCCCGTCCTGGTCTCCGGAAGGATCATACCCCGGAAGGCGGGTGGAATCCAAAATAAATTGGATCTCGTTCTGCTTGGCCACGGTCAGTTCCACCATCTCAGGCAATTCCCGATCAAGCAAAACGTCCAGAGGTGTGGTTTGGTTTGATGCGTTGGCTTTGGAAAAAAGGTTGGATAAAAAGCGTCCACTCCCATGCATGAACTTGATGGTCGGCAATAGAAGGAACCCCAGGGCCGCCGACACCAACAGCAACTCGGTCAACGTCAATCCTCCCCGCCCCCTCCGGATGCGGCAAAAATTAAAAAAAGGCATTGGGTTCCCTCACGGAACGACGGTATAAGACCATGAACTGTCCACCGTCGTGTTGGTGGAAACCGACGGGTTGGTGGCATAATGACTCGCTATGGCTCGGACGGTATGGTTTCCCACCGATGGATTAAACCCAAGCGTCACCTTCACTAAGTCATTCAAAAACGGTTCGACACGATAGCCTATACTGTCGTTCACGGTCAAAAGCGTGCCGTCCAACCAAACCTGGATCGTCGTATAATCCACCCCGCTTTCGTTGTCGCCGATAACGAAACTGAAGGCACCTAACTTTTTTGCTACGGTCGAACCGGGGGTGGGTGATTGGCTCCCTAACCAAGGCGGAGAGGCGTCTAGGTCCAGGGGGCCGGCCGGCCCCAGGTCAATTGAAAGAGAAAAAGTGGCGGTGGATTTGAAACAGCTTTTGTGAAGCGCTTCCACCTGAACGATATGGGTGGCGTTGTCGGCCAGTATGGGAGGCATTCGCAGATATGGGGCCGGAGCGGAGACTCGAATGAATCCTGGGCTGTTGTTAATTGGGTTGTGTGCATCGAAAGGGGATCCGTCAATAATAAAAGTCGAATATTTCGGCTCGATTCCTCCTGTAAGGTTCGGCTGGGACGCCGAGATCATGGGCGAACGCGTATTGCAGACCGTTCCGTTTGGGGGAAGGGTGGTTAATGACGGAGGACCACTTAAACGGTTGACAAGGAATAAGCTTTGAGCAAAATATTGAGAGGTAATTCCGTTCAAAGTGCCGTCAATCAAAAGAGACGGTACACAATTCGGATCATTTTGAATGGTGTTGATCATGATCGGGGATAACGTGTTGAGCGTGAACGTATACTCCCCGGTGCCGCCCGGAAGAACCAATTGGTTTTCGATTGAGTTGTTTCCGGGGCACGACACGGTGCCGAATTTTCTCAG
This sequence comes from Elusimicrobiota bacterium, assembly GCA_016721625.1. Lineage (NCBI taxonomy): Bacteria > Pseudomonadati > Elusimicrobiota > Elusimicrobiota bacterium. Next base: position 1,373,503 of record JADKHR010000001.1, on the reverse strand, counting down.
GTCGGCTTGGAATTTAATAAGGGCTCCAGCGGAGGTTATCCCATTGACAACGAGATCACCCCGCCCAAGGACCGGATCGATGTAATTGTCCCAGCGCAATTCCCGGCAATCAGCCATTCCGAGCGGCCCCTTAACCGTTTTAGTCCATGGGAGATCAAGATTGTTCCTTTGTGCCAAGGTTGTCCTTTGGTGCCAAAAAAAGTCGCCACTTGGGAAACGTGCCTTGATTTCAAAGCCATTTGATTTCGTTCCTGCATCTCCGGAATAACTTCCATCCGTAATCATGAAATCTCGTCGCCCAATGGGAGTCGGGGGGGTCGTAGGGAGAAAAGCCGGGCTCATATCGTTTGTCAGGGCGATGGTGATTTTCTTAAGCCCTGTGTAGGGAGTTTCTGAAACCCATTTCCCCGATGCAAGGTTGAATTCAGCGTCAAAATAATCGCCATCGGAGTTAAGATCCATATATTTCAAGTTGGGATCTGCAACATCCCTCTGGGGGTTCGAAAAGAGCGGGCCGAAAAAACTCAGGACGTCCTCTCGTCTATCTTGGTTCTCTCGCCTGATAGGGTAACGGACTGAAATCCAAATCCGTTTTGCCCCTGCCTTGGATGCTCGGCGCTCAAATTCCTCCAAAGACGGTCGCAACCTGGAAACCATCCAGGGGATGAAATAGGTTCCAGCAGACGTCGTCGCGTTGAAGGCGACCCCGCTCTTTTGCGTAGAATCCGCGGCGGTCACGAAATGAAAATTGGCTTTTTTTATTTCGTTTTCCATGTAATCCAGGGCTTCCGCCGTTTTTTCTCGCTTTTGGGTATCAACACTGGACCGGAGCGTCAAGCTCATCCCGGATGAAAACAAAACAAAGCACAGCCCCACCACGCACGTGAGGACGAGTAATTCAACCAGGCTTAAACCAGCGGTGGTTTTATTTCTTTGAAGGTTCATAGGTGCCACACCCTAATAATCTTTACCCCCGAAATCTCAGAGTGTCAAGGGGGGGGGTACGAAAAACGAGTTGTTTTTTAGAAGTGTTTTATTTTCCGAGGAAGGGTGAAAGGTTCTCAGGGGGGGCGGCTTGGAAGGTGAGGGGTTTGCCGGTGCGGGGGTGGCGGAACGCCAGTTGGTGGGCGTGGAGAAGGGGGTGGGGGCCGGGGATTCCTCCATACAACGTATCCCCTATCAGCGGGTGGCCCAGGGCCGCCAGCTGGACGCGGATTTGGTGGGTTCGGCCCGTGCGGGGGTGGACTTCGAGGAGTGTCGAGGGGGTCGGGTCCTTGGGGAAATTTTTGATGACGCTGTATTCCATTTCCGACGGGCGGCCGCTTTCGGTGGACATTTTTTGCGGGGCGTGGCGGGAGCGGCCCACCAGGGACCGGACCCGGCCGGGGGTGGTGAGAATCCCCTGGACCAAGGCCCAATAGGTTTTTTGCACGGTGCGTTCGGCGAATTGGCGGGAAATGTTTTCCGCGGCGGCCGGCGTTTTGGCGATGACCATGACGCCGGAGGTGCCCTTGTCCAAGCGGTGGACCACACCCGGCCGATCGGTGGCGGGGCGAAGGCCGCCCTGGGCCCAGCCGACGGCCAGTTTCGGCCACAGCCGTTGGATCAGCGTGTCCGTCCGGTGGGGGCCCGCGGGGTGGACCACCAGGCCGGCCGGTTTGTCCACCACGATCAGGTCGGCGTCTTCGTACAGGATCGGCACGCTCTCGGCGGCGGCCGCCGGAAGAGCGGAAAAGTCGGGGAGCCGGACGTGGATCCGTTCCCCCGGTTCCAACAGGCGTCGGGCGGGGGCCGGACGGTCGTTCACGGTCACGGCGCCTTCTTCGATCAACCGTTGGATTCTGGTGCGGGAAAGGGGTGCGAGGGTTTGGGTGAGGAATCGGTCCAGCCTTTCCGTCCGCCCCGCGAAGACGAAGGATCGTTCCTCGCTCACGGGTTCCCCCGGGGGCGGAGGTGGAAAAGTAGCGCGGTTCCCGCCGTCAGGAGACCCAGGGCCATGAGGCCGGTGGCCGAAAAGATCCAAAGCCCGGCGCCCCGGGCGTCCGCCCGGAAGGGTTCCACCAGGAGCCGTGCCGCCCCGGCCATCATCAAGTAAAGCCCGGCCAACCGGCCGCCCCGGTCCGACCAGGGCCTGCGGGAAAGGCCCCAGAGAACCGTGGCGATGCACAGGTTGAGGGCCGAATCGTAAAGTTGGGTGGGATGAAGATCCATCCCCGTGGGGGCCAAGCTTTCGGGGTGGCGGAAGGTCACGGCCCAGGGAAGATCGCAGGTCCGGCCGTAACAACATCCGGCGAAGAGGCACCCCACCCGGCCCACCGCCTGGCCCAGGGCGGCGGCGGGGGCGAAAAGGTCGGCCATGGGAAGAAAGGGGAGGTTCCGACGGCGGAGGAAGAGGGCCATGGCCAAAACACCCCCCACGAAACTCCCCTGCCACATGAGACCGCCCTGCCAAATTTTCACCGCGTCCAGCCACGCGCCGGAAAATTCGGAGAGATGAAAAAAAACGTAGAAGGTTCGGGCGCCCAGAAGGCCGCCCACGAGGATGGGGGCCAGGGCGTCGCCCACGATGTCCGGGGACACTTTTCTTCGGCGGGCCAGCGCGGTGGCCAGGGCATAGCCCGCCAGAAATCCCAGGGCCGCGAAGAGGCCGTAGGTGTGAAGGGCGAAGGGGCCCCAGCGGAAAAGGATCGGGTGCATGGGTTAGGATTTCTCGGCGAAAAAATTCTGAATCAGCAGAAAACTCACTCCCACCGTGATGGCGGAATCGGCCACGTTGAAGGCGGGCCAGTGCCATCCTTTCCAATAAACATCCAAAAAGTCGGTGACGGCTCCCCGACGAAGGCGGTCCCCCAAGTTTCCGAGGGCGCCTCCCCACACCAGGGCGAGCCCCAAGCGGGCCAAGATTCCCTGGGCGGCAAGTTCCCGGTGCATCTTAAGCAAAAGACCCAGGATCGCCAGGGTGAGACCCACGAAGACCCCATTGGATTGGGGGAAAAGGCCAAAGGCGGCCCCGGTGTTTTGCACATGGGTCAAGGCGAAAAAAGGCAGGAGCGTCACGGATTGTCCCAGGGGCAGGAGTTTCTCCACCAAAATCTTTGACGCCTGGTCCAGAAGAAGAATCCCCAGAAGGACGGCCCCCCATGGGCGGAAGGCCATCGGAAATGGATTTTTCATGGGACCGTGGGGCGCACCACGGAGTGGCGGGGGCGGCTCAAGGGCGCGGGGGAGCGGCGGCTTCGCCGTCGCGACAGCGGGCGCAAAGGCCGTCCGCCAGGTCGCGCCAAATCCAGCAACGGGGGCACTTGGCTCCGGGGGCGACGTCCACCCCCAGGACCTGCACGGGGTCGCCCGTGCCCGTGTGTTCCACGACCACCTGGGCGACGCCCAAGACGGATGCCAGCTCCTCCGCCGGGAGAGAGCTCAAAGGAACGTTCCCCTCGTGAATCCGGAGGCGGATCGAGGCGTCGTTGGGGGCTTTCACGGTTCCGGCCTGGCGGGCTTTCTCCACCGCTTCGTTCACCGCCCGTTTGGCGCGGAGGAAATCCCCCATGACGAAGAACTTGCCGGGCGGGAGCGGGAGTTCCGTGGGGAAGAGGTTCAGGAAAACGCTTTCGGGGTCGTCCCCTTTTGGCAAGAGCCCCTGTTCCCCCAGGGTCCGCCAGGTTTCCTCGGCGGTGAAGGAAAGGAGGGGCGCCAGGGCCCGGGCCAGGGTTCGGGCGATGTGCCAGAACGCCGTTTGGGCGCTTCTCCGTCGGGGAGCGTGGGGGGGATCGCAATAGAGGACGTCTTTGCGAACGTCCAGATAGTATTCGGACAGGGTGTTGATGCAGAACTGGTCCGCCAGGGCGGCCGTGACCAGATGGAATTCCTGGGCGTCGAAATGCCGGGTGACCTGTTCGATCAACTTGTTCAAGGCGGACAGCGCGGCCAGGTCCAACACCTCCATTTTCTCCGCCGGTAGGGCGTGTTGGGCGGGGACGAAGTCCCCCAAATTCCCCAGCAGGAAGCGCAAGGTGTTCCGGATCTTTCGATAGGTGTCGATGACGCGGTCCAAAATGTCCTGGGAGAGCCGCACGTCCTCCCGGTAATCCGTGACGGAAACCCAAAGGCGGACGATGTCGGCCCCGTATTTCTGCACGAGCTCCTGGGGCGCGATGACGTTGCCGAGGGATTTGGACATGGCTCGTCCCTGTCCGTCTAGGACGAACCCGTGGGTGAGCACCTGGGCGTAGGGCGGTTCGCCCGTGAGAGCCACGGCGGGAAGGAGGGAGGTTTGAAACCAGCCTCGGTGCTGGTCGGACCCTTCCAAATAGAGAATATCTTTCCGCTCCACGCCCTTGGTCTCGGGCCTTTGCCCCAGCACGGCCGCCCAGGAAACCCCGGAGTCGAACCAGACGTCCAAAATGTCCTCTTCTTTCTTGAACACCGTTTTCCCGCACTTGGCGCAAGGGGTCTGGACGCCGAAGAAAGACGGGTCTTTCTCATACCATACGCCGCTCCCGTGGGCGCGGAAGGCCTCGACCACGCGGGCGAAAACCCCTTTGTCTTTTAACGGTTCGCCGCAGGCGGCGCAAAGGAACATGGGGATCGGCGTGCCCCAAAACCGTTGCCGGGACAGGCACCAATCGGGCCGGGTCTTGAGCATGCCCAGGATTCGTTCTTGGCCGTAGGTGGGGATCCACTCCACGTGGTTCGTGCTTTGGATGAGGGCGGTGCGGAAAGGGTCGGTGACTTTCAAAAACCACTGCTGGGCCGCGCGGAACAGGATCGGGTTTTTGCACCGCCAGCAGTGCGGATAGCTGTGGGTGACCTTGGTTTCTTTAAGGAGGAGTTGCGCTTTCGCCAGATGTTCGACGATCCAGGGTGTCGCGTCCCAGACGGATTTCCCGGCCAGCTCGTTGGGGAGAACCTCCGGCGTGAATCGTCCCCGATCATCCACGGGGGAAAGCACGGCCAACCCGTAGGCTTTTCCCGCCAGGTAATCGTCTTCCCCGTGGCCGGGGGCGATGTGCACGATGCCGGTGCCTTCCGAGGAAGAAACGAACTCCGCCAGGAGGCCCTGGGATTCGTTGTTGTTGACCGGGTTCTTGGCGACCAGTCCTTCCAACGCCAATCCCTCCACGGCCACCGCGTCCGTTTTCCCCCCGCCGAACATTTCTTCCAGCACGTTCCAGCCCGGATCGCCGACCAGGTAACGCTCGTGGGTTTTTGGCGATTCCCAAATTCGGTAGCGGCCTTCGGGGTGGAAGGCCAGGGCCACGTTGGCCGGAAGGGTCCAGGGCGTGGTGGTCCAGATCAGGACGTGAACTTTTTTTCCGTGGGTCCGCGCCAATTTTTGGGCGTCTTCGTTGGAGGGCCACTCGACGACGGGGAATTTCACGAAAACGGAGGTGGACGTCTTGTCCTCATATTCCACCTCGGCCTCGGCCAGGGCGGTCTCGCAGTGGGGGCACCAGTAAACGGGTTTTTTGTCTTGGACCACGTACCCCTTGTCCAGGAGATCGTAAAAGGTGCGCGCGATGCCCGCCTCGTATTCCGGCGTGAGGGTTTTGTAGGGATGCTCCCAGTCGCCCAGGATGCCCAAGCGTTTGAACTCCCGTCGTTGGATATCGATCCAATGTTCGGCATACCGGGCGGCTTCCTGGCGGAAGGGAAGGCGCCCGACTTTTCGTTTGTCCCACCCTTTCTCTTTCATGAGCTGGTGCTCGATGGGGAGCCCGTGGCAGTCCCACCCCGGGATGTAGGGGGAGCGGAACCCCCGGAGGGATTTATATTTGACGATGATGTCTTTTAAAACCTTGTTCAAGGCGTGCCCCATATGGATGGCGCCGTTGGCGTAGGGGGGGCCGTCGTGCAAAACGGAGAGGGGGGCGGCGGCGTTTTTTTCCTGGATCTTCTGATAGAGGCGCTGTTTCTCCCAGCGGGCCAAGGTCTCCGGTTCCCGCAGGGGGAGATCGGCTTTCATGGGGAAATTCGTTTTGGGAAGCTGAACGTTGAATTTGGGTTTCATAGGGGACGATTCTAGCGAATCCGGTCCGCGGTGGGAAACGCGGGCCGAAAAATTCCGGAACCTAGGGGACTCGCGCTCCTTTGAGTTTGGAATGGAGTTTCGCGGGCGCGAAGACGCCGCGGTCAGTGATGATCGCGGTGATCAGGCGGGCGGGGGTGACGTCGAAGGCCGGGTGCCGGGCCCGGGCGTCGGCGGGGGCCAGGCGGAGGCCGCGCACGGTCAACACCTCTTCGGCGGACCGTTCTTCAATGGGGATCCCGGCGCCCGTGGACGTGGCGAGGTCCACCGTGGAAAGGGGCGCGGCCACATAGAAAGGCACCCGGTGGTAATGGGCCAAAACCGCCAGGGAATAGGTGCCGATCTTGTTGGCCGTGTCGCCGTTGGCGGCGATGCGGTCGGCGCCGACGATGACGGCGTCGACCTTCTCGGTTTTAAGGATATGGCCGGCCATGTTGTCGGTGAGGATTTCGTAGGGGATGCCTTCCTGCTCCAGTTCCCAGGCGGTCAGCCGCGCCCCTTGCAGGTAGGGGCGTGTTTCGTCGACATAAACGCTTTTGATTTTTCCTCGGGCCTGGGCCGATCGGATGACGCCCACCGCCGTCCCATACCCCGCGGTGGCCAGGGCGCCGGCGTTGCAATGGGTCAGGACCACGGCGTTCCGGGGCAGGAGTTTCGCCCCCGCGTCGCCGATGGTGCGGCAGGAGGCGATGTCTTCGGCGTGGATGGCGAGGGCTTCCCGTTCCAGGAGGTGAGCGAGGTCCGCGGCGGGAGGGGATTTCTTCCAGAGGCGGGCCATTCGTTCCAGGGCCCAAAAGAGGTTGACGGCGGTGGGGCGGGTGGCGCCCAAATGCTTTTTCGCTTCCTCCAGGTGGGCAATGAATGCGGCGGGATTTTTGAACGCCCGTTCTCGGGCGGCGAGCGCCAGGCCGAAGGCCGCGGCGCACCCGATGGCGGGCGCGCCCCGGATGGACATGTCCCGGATGGCTCGGGCCACCTGTCCGTGGGTTCGGCATTGAAAATACCGGACATGACGGGGGAGCTCCCGCTGTTCAAGAACGGCGAGGCGCCCGTTTCGCCACCGATAGGCCTGAACGGGAGATTTCCCCTGGCGGCCCCGTTTTAGACCGGGCCGCCGGATCGTGGAAGGCATGGAGATCGTCTGGCGGGGACGCCGGACGGTCGTCAGGGGATCGTTTCCATGACGTCTTCCAACTCTTCCTCGGTACGGCCGGAGATTTCCACGGTCTTCTCCTTGCCCTTCTGGCCCCGGACGATTTTGACGCCCCGGTTTTTGACCTCGAAGAACTCGGCCAGGAAGTTGGTCAGTTCCGCATTGGCTTTGCCGTCAATGGCCGGCGCCGCCACCTTGACCCGCACGGTGGAGCCGATCCGTCCCACCACTTCGCTCCGGACGGCGTTCGGAATTACTCGGACACGGATGATCATGGTCTGGTCTCCTTGAAGGGGCGCTAGCGCCCCAAATTTTCGTTCGGTCTTTCCCCGTTCTGGGCCTTAAAACTTGGCGGACAGGGCCTTGGACCGTTGGCGGGCCGCGGTCAAGGCTTTCCGAAAGGTCCCGCCCAGGCCGCCCCGGATCAAAACCCGGAGCGCGGCTTCCGTCGTTCCGCCGGGACTCGTCACCCGCCGGCGCAATTCGGCCGCGGGGTCCTGGGTTTCGGCCAGCATACGGCCGGCGCCGTAGACGGTTTGCCGCGCCAGGGCCTCGGCCAGCGCAGGGGCCAGCCCCAGGGCCGTCCCGGCCGCCGCGAGGCATTCCGCCAGATAAAACACGTAGGCGGGTCCGGACCCCGAGAGCGCCGTCACGGCGTCCATCTGGGGTTCCGATACCTTCCAAACCAGCCCGAGGGCCGACAAAATTTTCCTCGCCGTCGCTTCGTGGCGCCGCCCGGCGTGGCGGCCGGAGGCATAGACCAGGGCTCCGGCCCGGAGAAGCGCGGGCGTGTTGGGCATCACCCGAATGACCGGAACCTTTCCCAGCGCTTTCTCGATCCGCTCGGTCCGGACCCCCGCGGCGATGGAAATCACCAGCGCCCGCGATTGAACGACGCCGGCCAATTCGGCCAAAAGGCCCGGCATTTGCTGGGGCTTGACGCAAAGAACGATGACGTCCGCATCCCTTACGGCCGCCCGGTTGTCGGCGCCCGTGCGCACGCCAAATTTTTTCAGAGCCGTCTGCCGCCCCGCATCCAGATCGGTCACGTTCATCCGTGGGGCCTTGAGGATACCCGCCGACAGGAGCCCCCGCACCAGGGCGCTCCCCATGTTCCCGGCCCCCAAAACCGCCAACCGGAGGTTCATCCCCGGCTCCCGAAAAGGGCCGATCCCACGCGGATCATGTTACTCCCTTCCTCTACCGCCACTTCGAAATCCTGGGACATGCCCATGGACAAGATCGGCTGGGGGACCAGAAACGCCGATTTGTTCCGCTCAAAAAGCGTTCGGAGGGTGGCGAAACTGGGCCTGGCTTTCTCGACCTCTTCAAAAAATGGGGCCACTCCCATCAGTCCTTCAATGCGAAGAAAAGGAAACCGCAGGGCCCGGTCCAGGAACGCCGGCAGGGTATCCGGCAGAATTCCCTGTTTGGCGGTCTCTTTCGAAATTTTGATTTCCACCAGACAGCTGACCGGTTGGGCCCGCCGCTCCCCCTCCCGGTCCAAAATCTCGGCTAGTTTGAGGCTGTCCAAGGACTGAATGCAGTCGAACAGTTCCACCGCCCGCTTCGCCTTGTTGGACTGCAAATGCCCCACGAGATGCCAGCGGGGCGTCGGCCCGGAGGCGAATCGTCCCTCGAGGGAGGCGCGTTTCTTGTCGGTTTCCTGGACCCGGCTTTCGCCGAATTGGGTGAGACCCAGGGTCCAGGCTTCCAGGACCCGCTCGGGATCGACGGTTTTCGTAATCGCCACCATTTCGACGTCTTCCGGCGCGCGGTTCGCGCGTTTCGCCGCGCGGGCCAGGCGTTCCTTTACGGTTTCCAGGGCGGAGGCGACGGCGATGGAGGCGACGGAGCTTGGCATTAGGATGGACGTTCATTCTAGCAAAATTACCCCCAACCCGCAATGGCGCCCGCGCTTGCCAGCGCGGTGGAGAATATGGTCTACTTACGTTTTCATTACCAGCGAGACACGCACACAAGGAGACCTTCATGAAATCCATCAAAGAAATCACTTTAACCGCTCTTTCCCTGGCGCTCATGGGCCTTGCCCTGACGGGCTGTCCCAAAAAGGGCCCCGCCCCGGAAGCCGCCGCTCCTGAAGAAAAGACCGAAGTCGCTCCCGTGGACGAGGCCATGCCCGCGACCCCTTCCGTGGACGTAGGAACGGATTGGTCCACGGCCCCCGGAGTTCTGGACACGATTAACTTCGATTACATGAAAGCGGACCTGACCCCGGAGGCCCGGGCGAGCTTGAAGAAAAATGCGGCTGTCCTCAAAACGATCCGCAAAACCGCGTCCGGAGTGAAGATCCGCGTGGAAGGCCACTGCGACGATCGGGGAACCTTGGAATACAATATGGCGTTGGGCCAACGCCGCGCCAACGCGGTGCGCGACTATTACGCGACCTTGGGGGTCGCCAAAGCGGCCCTTTCGACCATTTCCTATGGCGAAGAGCGGCCGGTGTGCACGGAGGCTTCCGATGATTGCTGGGCCCGGAACCGCCGGGGCGAGACGACCTTGAAGGCCGCCACCGCTGTTCAGGTTCCTCTTTCAAAATAAACCCACGGACCACCCTCCTTCCCGCCAACCGATCGGCGGGGGGGAGAATGGGTCCGCCATTTTTTTCTTCCTATGAAAACCTTCGATTTCCAACTTTGCCTCCTGGTGGCCGGCCTGGTTTTGCCGGGTTGCTTGGCCACCACCCAAGAGATAGAGGATTTACGGGGGGACATCGTCCGACTGCAATCGACCCTCTCCTCGCAACAAAAAACCCAGGCCGAGTTCCAGGGGGCGCTCCGGGAAAACCAGGAATCCCTGCAAGGAAACCAGGCCGATCTCTCGGCCAAGATGGAGGAACTGACGCGAAAGCTCGAAGCCCTTTCTTCCCAACTGGTTGAAACCGACGACCACATGACCACCCTCGCCACCCGCATCGACGACCTGGACAAAAACACCTCGAACCGGCTCGACGCCGTGGTTAAAACGGTCCAGGGGGTTAAATCCATCCCGGCGCCTTCCCCTTCCCGGTTTTACCAAGCGGGAGCCAACGAGTTCTCCAAGCGCCGATACGCCCAGGCGATCCAAGTTTTTCAGACCTACCTGGACCAATACCCCGACACCGAGAAGGCGCCGGCGGCCCAGTATTACATCGGCGAAAGCCATTACGCCCAAAAAGAATGGGACGAAGCCCTGTCGGCCTTTGAGGACGTCATCGCCAAATACCCCAAATCCGGGCAGGTCCCCGCGGCCCTGTGGCAGAAGGGAAGGACCCTGGAACAGTTGGGAAAAACCTCGGAGGCCGTGGCCGCCTACGAAAGTTTGGCGCGAAAGTTTCCCCATCGCAAAGAGGCTTTGAGCGCTCAGGAGAGGCTGAAATCCCTCCGGGGGCCCGCCGCGGGCGCCCCGAAACCGGCCCCCGCTGGAAAAACGAAGCCGAAACCCGCGCCCGTCCCTCCAAAAGTTGTTCCGGCGCAGTAGGCCGCGCTCCGCATGAGACTCTTTCGCTCCCTCCTCCTTTTTTTGATCGCCGCCCCCCTGGCGGCGGATTCTCTCTATTTGGAGCTTTCGGCGACGGGTGAGAAAACCGACCTGGGTCTGGCCGCCGTGCTCGCCGACCGAAGCGTTCCCGAGAGCGACGGTCTGGCGGGGGAAATTTTTAAGACGCTGAAAAGCGACCTTCAATTCGCCGGGTCTTTCACCTTGATCGAAGGCGGGCCCGCGGAGCGAACCCTGCAGTCGGCGTCGGCCTGGTCGCGGCTTGGAGCCGACGTGGTGGCCGCTGGCTCCGTCGAGAAAGGTCTTTTCGGCCGGGTTCAGTTCTCGGCCGAACTGCGGGACACCAACACCGGCCGCACCGTGCTGTCGAAGAAGTTCCTTTTGGACGAGGGGGCTCGCCGGGCCGCCCACCGTTGGGCGGACGAGATCGTCCGCCACTTCACCGGCCAATCCGGCATCGCCGCCAGCCGCATCGTCTTTGTCAACGACGCCACGGGGAAAAAAGAGGTGTGCGTGGTGGACGCCGATGGGACGAACTTCCGGCGCTTGACCGATGATAAATCCATCGCTCTTTTCCCCAAGCTCTCGCCGGACGGCGGTTTCATTATTTTTACGACGTTCCGGGAAGGACGGCCCGCCATTTACCGGATGCGCTCGGATGGTCGGGAAAAAGTGGTCCTCTGTCGGGGCGAGGGTTTAAATTCCGCCGCGGCGTGGATGCCGGACGGAAAATCCATTGTGGCCACCTTGTCCCAGGACCGCGTGCCGAACCTGTATCAGGTGGATCTGGATGGGAGGATCCTGCAGGAGCTGACCAACTCCGCCGCCGCCGACACCGCTCCCACGGTTTCGCCGGACGGTCTCCGGATCGCCTTCACCTCCGACCGGCCCGGCCCGCCCCAGATTTACGCCATGGACGCCACGGGGGCCAACATCCGGCGCCTGACCACCGGACCCCAGGCGGACTCCCCGCACTGGTCACCCTTGGGGCACCTTCTGGTGTTCACTCAGTTGGAAAAGAAATTCTTCGACCTCTGGACCCTGGAGGTCGCCACGGGCAAACTCTCCCGCCTTACCTATGGCGAAGGGGAAAACGAGAACCCGTGTTGGTCGCCCGACGGTCGGCATATCGTTTTCACCAGCACCCGCGGGGGCCGCCCGGAACTGTGGGTGATGGGGGCGGACGGTTCCAACCCCCGTCTCCTTGGCCAAATCCCGGGCCGCAGTTTCACCCCGCACTGGGGACAATAAATGAAGGATCGAACATGAACCCCAAAGACTTTCTTTCCATGGCGGATCTCTCCGCCCGCGAGATCGAGGACATTCTTGGTACCGCCCGGCGGTTGAAGGCCCGCCGGTCTCCTTCCCGCGCCCTGGCGGGTAAAAGCCTCGGCATGATCTTCCAGAAACCCTCCACCCGGACGGCCGTTTCCTTCGCCGTGGCGATGTACGAAATGGGCGGTTTGGCCTTGACCTTGAACGAACAACAACTCCAACTCCGACGGGGCGAGACCCTGGCGGACACGGCCCGCACCCTTTCCCGCTATCTGGCCGGCATCATGATCCGCGCCCACCGGCACGAAGACGTGGAGATCTTGGCGCGCACCGCCGACGTCCCCGTCATCAATGGTTTGACGGACAAAGAGCATCCCTGCCAGGTGCTGGCGGACCTGCTCACCATCATGGAATCCTTCAAGCTCAAAAACGCGGCGGGCCTTAAGAAACTGCGAATCGCCTACGTGGGGGACGGAAACAATATGGTCCACTCCTGGATGCTCGCGGCCGGCTTGCTGGGTTTGCGGTTCACGGTCGCCTGCCCCTCCGGCTATGAGCCCGGAAAAGATTTCCAGATTCAAGCCGCGGCGCTTTGCCGAAAATCCCGCGGGCAGGTGGAGGTCCTGCGGGATCCCCGGGAAGCGGTGCGGGGGGCCCATGTGATCTACACCGATGTCTGGACGTCCATGGGCCAGGAGGAGGAGGCCGAGAAACGCCGGGAAATCTTCCGGCCCTACCAGGTCAACGAAGCCCTGCTGGACCTGGCCCATTCCAAAGCCGTGGTCCTTCACTGTCTCCCGGCCCATCGGGAAGAGGAGATCACGGCGTCGGTGCTGGAAGGTCCGCGCTCGGTGGTTTTTCAGCAGGCGGAAAATCGACTCCATGTGCAGAAGGCCGTGCTCGCCAAATTTCTCGGGGGACGCGCTCGCCGGTGATCCGTTCTCTCGGGCGGGAGAAGCCGGTCGTGCCGACATCGGCCTTCGTTCACCCAGCGGCCGAGGTCATCGGCCGGGTTCGTTTGGGGAAACATGTTTCGCTTTGGCCCGGGGCCGTGCTCCGGGGAGATATCGAAGCCATCGTCGTCGGGGACGGGTCCAACGTGCAGGACAACGCCGTCTGTCACACCGATCGGGGTCTGCCGACCGTGGTGGGGCGGAATGTCACCGTGGGTCACGGCGCGATCCTTCACTCCTGCCGCGTGGAAGACGGCGCCCTGATCGGGATGGGCGCCATCCTGCTGGGCGGCTGTGTGGTCGGAGCCGGCGCCTTGGTGGGCGCGGGGGCGCTGGTCCCTCCCGGCGCGCGGATCCCGCCCGGGCGGTTGGTGTTAGGTTCTCCGGCCCGCTCCGTTCGGTCCCTTTCGAAAAAAGAGATCGCCGACCTTCTGGAGAACGCCCGCCATTATCTCTCCTTGGCCCGCCGCCACCGGGCTTCCCTATCGGCGAAAAAGGGTTGAAGGCGCCCCCTTTGGGATTGGGCTCCGGAGTTGACCCCAAAAGGGTTGCCCACCGACCTCCGCTTTTTCGCTACAATACACGCGCCATGACCCGCCGCCCTTTTCAAAGGCAACCCCCGCGCGTTCTCGCGGCCGGAGCCCGCGTGTTTCTCTGCGTTCCGCCCGCTGTGGGCGCCGGGGGCTGTTGACCTCGATGGCCGGCGCCCGCGAACTCTTCTTCGAATCCGTCAAGGCGCTGGAGCGCCAGACCGCCGGCATCCACGTCATTTCCCGTTTCGCCGGCGCCCCGGGTCCGAAGGAAAAAGTCATTCCTGAACTATTGGCCAAAGTCATGGAGTGGGTCGGCGCGGACGCGGGGGCCATCGCGCTCGCCGACGAGACCCAAGGCGTTTTCGATTTCGCCACCGTCCATTGGGCCAGCCTTCCCGCGGTGGACGCCCCGGTCCGGGAGAAAGCGCTCAAGCTCTTCCGCGTCCGGTTAAACGAAGGCATCCTGGGGCAGGTTTACCAAAGCCGAGAACCCGTGATCCTGCCCGACGTTTCCAAAAGCCAGTCCTTTCGGAAGGACATGTCCGACGCGGTCCAATACGACATTCGAAACGTTCTGGCCGTTTCGATTCAAACGGAAGACGTCCGTCTGGGCGTTTTGGAACTGTTCAACAAAACCCCCAAAGGCACTTTTTCCGCCCGGGACATGGAACTGGCGGTGATTCTGGCGTATCAGATCGCTCTCGTGCTGGATGTTTTCCGCCTTCGGGACGCGGCGGCGAACGCCGCCGGGAAAGCCGCCCCGCCTCCGCCTCCTCCGCCTTCGCTTCCCCCTTCCGGCATCGCTCCGGAAGAACTGCTGGAGGCCCGCCGGACCGCCCGGGACGCCGTGGCTCAGTTGCAGGAAACCCGACGATTTTTAGAAACGGCCATCCAGGCGCGGGAACAAATCCTCCGTCAAAACCAGACGCTGACCGAAGAGCTTCAGCGCGCGAAATCCTTGGCCGAGGGGGCGACCCCCGCCCACCAAATGACCCGCCTCCTTCGGTCCGTGGAGCCCATCGCTTTCAGTTTGTCCGTCGAAATGGTCACGAAGAACTTCGCGGAGTTGGCCCTGCGTTTGGTGAACGCCCAGGCCATTCAGGTGTTCCTCTGGGACGAGCGGGGGGAACGTTTTACGTTGGGCCATTCCACGGCGTCTTCCGGACTGGCGAAAGGGATCCCGTTGTCGTTTAAGAAGGGCGAGGGTCTGGCGGGGTTCGCCGCGGACCGCATGGAACTGGTGCACGTCGAGGACGTCACGCGGGAGGACCGTTTTTCCAAATCCATCGACGAGGTTCCGGGGATTTTAACCCGAACGGTGTTGGCGGGGCCCCTGGTCGCGAACGGTCGGTTGGTGGGCGTGATCGAGGCGATCAATCGGAAGGACGGCCAACCCTTGACGGGGGAAGACGGTGTGGGACTGGCGGGCCTGGCCTTGCTGGGGGCGGCGGCGCTGGAGAAGGCGCTCATCCACCGGGATCTGGCCGCCGCCTCCCTCTCGGCTCTGGGCGCGGTGGCCGATTTGATTGAAACCCGCGGGGGTCCCGCCGAGGGGCGGGCCGACCGGGTGCGGCGATGGGTTCTTTTATTGGGCGAGGCCTTGGGGGTGAACCCCAAAGATCTTCGCGACGTCGAATGGGCCGCCCTCCTTTACAATGTGGGGAAGGTCACCTTGCCCGTGGAGCTGTTGGCCAAGCATGGAGAACTTTTGCCCAAGGACCGTGAACTCTTGATGGGGGTTCCCCGGGTCAGTTCCGACATTTTGAGGCCGGTGGCCTCCCTGACCGGAACGGCGCGGGTTGTGCGACACGTCAACGAACGCTGGGACGGACAGGGAGTCCCGGACCGACTGGCCGGCGAGGACATTCCCATGGGCGCCCGATTGATCGCCGTGGTGGACGCCTACGACGGACTCACCTCCGGCTTGCACGGGCGGCGGGCCCTTCCGGCCGAGGTGGCCCTAAAAGAGATCGAGAGTTGCTCCGGCAAGCCTTTCGATCCGGCCTGCGTGGAAACCCTCCTCCGGTTGGGTCGGGCGGGGAAACTCCAGGCCGCCCCGCGATCGTGAAGGCGGTGGTTGTGCTGATGACGACCCCAACGGCGCGGGAAGCGCGCCGACTGGCCGACGTCCTGGTGACCGAAGGGTTGGCCGCCTGCGTCCACATCCAAGGCCTGGGCCGGTCCGTTTACCGCTGGAAAGGCCGGATCGAGCGGGCTGCGGAACATTCCCTTCTCGCCAAAACCACCCGCGCCGGACTTCCCGCTCTTGTCCGGCGGGTCCAATCGCTTCACTCCTATAGCGTCCCAGAAATCGTCGCCCTTCCCATCCAGGGCGGAAACCCCGCCTATCTCGCGTGGCTGGCCGAATCCGTCGCTTGACGTTTTTCCCTTCTGTCGAAGCTTTTTTCCTCTTCAAACGGCGGACGCGATGACGACGAAAAAACCGGATCGCCGGCCTCCCTTCATTTTGGCTTCCGGATCTCCCCGGCGGCGGAAGTTATTGCGGGGAGTCGTCTCCTCGTTTCAGGTGGTGGAAAGCGGGGTTCCGGAACCCCCGCCCCGAAAAGGGACGGATGTGCGGGTCTATGTTCAGCGGCTCGCTCGATGGAAGGCGTTGGCGGTGGCCCGGCGAATTCGGTTCGGGTTGGTGCTGGGAGCGGATACGGTGGTGGTTCGGCGGGGAGAAATTTTTGGGAAGCCCCAGGGGAGGGCGGAGGCTCGCCGGATGTTGTCGGATTTGAGCGGGAAGTGGCACGAGGTCTACACGGGACTGGCCTTGGCGGCGCGGCCGGGAACGCGGGTCTGGACGGCGGTGGCCCGGACCCGCGTTCGGATGCAGGAATTCTCCGCGGCGGAGCTGGGCCGACTGGCCACCCGCCACCACGACAAAGCGGGCGCCTATGCGGCCCAGGCTCGGGGAAATCCATTCGTCCAGCGGTATCAGGGGGACTTTGACAACATCGTGGGTTTGCCCCGACGGACGTTACGCGTATTGTTAGGTCGGGCCCGTCGAGCGGGTTTTTCCTTGGGGGCGGGGAGTTCAGGTTAAAGGCGGTTTAGCTGAGGGCTGAAAAAGTGGGCGTGGCCCCATGGATGGGGGGCTCTTGGGTCAAGGTGAATGAAAATCGCCCGATGAATCGGGCAACTACTTTAGCGGGCGGGTGGGCGGTTCCAGCTTGTTCAAAAGGATTTTCACCTTGAGGCGGGTGTTAAGGTCCGCATACCATTCCTGAAGGCTGGACTGGGTTTCCCGGCGGCGAAGGTCTTCGCGGAATCCGTCCAGGTTTTCCAAGACCTTTTCGCTCTTCCTCTTTGGCCTGGGTGAGAGCGATCCGGAGCTGGACGGGAAATTCAAGAGAGGAAATTTTCACTCCGGACGCCATGATGAACTGGGTTTTTTGGACCAGGAGCTGGCTCCGCTGTTCGGCTTCAAAATCCTCGACCTTCATGCGGAGCCGGGCCAGCACTACTTGGTAGGCCCCGACGTCGAAGCGGCCTTCCCTCTGAAAGGCGGGGACGCTTTGAATGAATTGGGCCAGTTCCATATCCGTCACTCCCAGACCCAACCGTTCCGCTTCCATCAAAAAAACTTCTTCTTGAACCAGGGCCTGCGCCACTTGGCGTTTGAGGAATTCCCTTTGCGGGTCGGTGAGGGGTTCGGGGGACCGTTGGCGTTGTTCTTCCAATACCTGCTGGAAAAGGCTTTCAAAGCGTTTGAACGGGACCTTCCGATCGTTGACCACGATGGCCGCGTCGTAGGGAGACTGGGTGAAAAAGTAGCTTCCGAATCCCGCGAAGGACCCGATCACGAAAATAGCGATTACGAACAAAAATATTTTCTTCCGATTTTTATGGAACCATTTCATGGCGGGATTAGGAAGAGGCGGGGAATGTTCGAGTTGCGCTTCGAGCTCGACCACTCCGATTTTCTCGACGGTCATGAGGCAATGTCCTTCAAAAAGGGCGCCGTCGGCGATGGAGAGCTGGGCGGTCCGAAGGTCTCCCCGGATCTCCCCTTTGGGTTGAAGCTCCAGAGAATGGGCCGCCGTCACGTTGCCCGTGATTTTTCCACCGACAAAAACGACTTTGGCCAGGACGTCGCCCGTGATGTGCGCTTTCTCGCCGATGATGACCCCTTCGGCGGATACGCCTCCCTCCACCACCCCGTCCACACGGACAAACCCCTTGGAGCGGATGTTTCCCTGGAAACGGCTCCCCACCCCGATCACCGTCTCCATATGGGTGGCTTCGATGTCTTTTTTTCCAAACATCAGGAGGTATGCTTGCGGAGAAATTTAGATGGATTCACGGCGCGACCATTATACCATACTTCATAGTGGCAATGGGGGCCGGTGGCCTTTCCGGTCTCGCCCATGAGCGCAACGACTTGGCCTCGCTTCACCCGGTCGCCGGATTTTACCAGCACCTGGCGGTTGTGCCCGTAGCGGGTGGAGTAACCGAGCCCATGATCCAAGACCACCACGTTTCCGTAACCGCCAGCCCAACCGGCGAGTTTGACCACCCCGTCGGCCGTGGCGCGAACGGGGGACCCCGCGGGTCCCGCGATGTCCATCCCTTTGTGGGATTCCTCAAAGCCGTTGATCGGGGAGAGGCGCTGACCAAAATGGGACGTGAGGTATCCGGACACCGGCCAGAGGTTGGGAGTCGCTCGATAGAGTTGGCGCTCCGCCGCTATTTTTTCGCTCAAGGCGCGCGCCCCCGCGAGCCGCGCTTCGGCTTCGGCCCGAAGCGCGCGAATTTCCTGGGCGATGTCATCGAAGCTCATGTCCGGGACTTGGGATTTCAGCATGCGCTCCAGGGCCTGGGCGTCCAAATCGGTGGGGCCTCCCGACGCCTCGTTCGGCTTGACGCGGGGAGCGGGGGCCTCGGTTTGGACGATGGCGTCGCGGCTCCCCATCCCAATCAAGGTGCGCAGTTCGCTTTCCAAACTTTTCACCTCGTCGAGCATCGCGCGGGATTGGTTGAGTTGGTTGTTGAAATACTCGAGCTTCAGCTTGAGGAAATGGCTGTTGACTTTGGCGCGCCAGTAATCAAATCGTTCGGACGCGGCAAAACCCGCCCATCCCGTCAGGACCGTCCAGGACACGAAAAGAATGGCCAGAAGGGGAAGGGAAAGCGAAAGTTGCCGGGTTGGGCGATCCCGTGGGGGATCACCATAATGGTGAGGCGCCGATTTGCTTCCTTCCGCCATTGGCGCCAGAGGCGGGCCATCAGGAACCTCCACAACGGGCTAATGTCCGGTTTCATATTCTTATGTAACAGATAAGCCATTTTCTGTCAAGGCTTTTACGTTTCGGGGTTGGGATCGGTGGAAAGAAAAAGCCTTGAAATTCGAAGGTTTAGCATCTACACTGACAAACCATGGACAACGGTCGCCGGACTCCCCGTCTCTCCCTCCACCCGCGTGCCGATGTGCGCGTGCGGGCGACGCTCTTGGCTCGGCTTCAAACGGTGCACCTTCTGCAGATGTCCGAGCGGGAAATCGCCGAGATGATTAAGGACGTGGAATCCGATCCGATCTTCGAGAAGTTGTTGTACCCCGCGGACGGCCAATGGAAGGTGATTCGTTTTCAGCCCCACCCGCGGACCCAGCTCTCCCCGTCCTTTTACGAGATGAACGAGGAAACCCTTTCGGAAGGCTCTCGCCCCGAGGCCGCCCGCGTCATCGCCGAAGGCCGGGACGCGCTGGCGATCATTCGCCGCCTGGGGCAAGAAAAATTTGAGAAATACTTTCTCCGGGCGGAGCAAGAAACAGATCGCGCCGGCATGTCGGCGTCCACGGGCCTTGCGGAACAGGAGGTCCAGGTGGTCCGGGATTTTCTCCTGGCTTATTCCATTCAATCGGAATTTTTCGACCCTTCCACACGGGGGGTCGGCGCGCCGGGCCAGCGCGTGGTCCGCCTGGCCCGGGTGAGCCTCGATGCCCAGGGGGAACCCGTTTTTGAATTCGGCTCGCCGATCCTGGCCAGGGGGCGCTACGATATTCAATATGAACGTTTGCAAACCTTGTTGCGGGGCGTGCTTCTGGCTCCCCAGGAGCGGCGGCACCTCAAGGCGTTCGTGCGGCGTCTGGAACTCATCAACTGGCGCCAGAATACTCTTTATCGGATTTTAGATTTTGTTTGCCACGACCAGCGGCGTTTTCTGGCCGACCGGGACGGGCTGAAGAAAATTCCCATCACCCAACGTCAGTTGGCCAAACGCCTTTCGGTGGCGCCTTCCACCATCAACCGGGCCATCCAGGGCCGGAGCCTTGTTCTTCCCTGGGGAGAAGAGGTCCTTTTGGAGGACCTTTTCTGTTCGCGAAAAAACCTTTGTGTGGGGGTGCTGGAAAGCCTGGAGGATCAAGATCCCGGTTTCGGGCGGCGGACCGACCTGGAACTCCAGGAAAAATTGCGGACGCGCCTGGGGTTTCCCGTCCCTCGCCGGACGGTCAACAGTTACCGCCGGGCCCTCTCCGGCGGCGCCTCTCCCGGCGTGGACCCCGTTCCTTGAATCGTTCCTGCCAGGGGGCCCGTCCCATATGGTATCGTTTTGCAAATGCCATAGGGGAGAATCGGGTGCTTCGAGGCAAGGCGTCGGGTTTTACATTGACCGAACTGATGATCGTCGTGGCCGTTTTGGGCCTGCTTTCCGCCATCGCGCTCCCCCGGTTCGGAAACATGCTCGTTCGTTCCAAAGAATCCTCCACCAAGGGAAACCTGGGCGCTTTCCGCGCGGCCATCTGCATTTATTATTCCGACAACGAGGGCATTCACCCGTCGGCGGCGGGTTTGCCAGTTTCTCTGACGACCGGTGGACGCTATTTGGATGCGATACCCCCCGCCCACATTCCCGTTCCGGGCAATCATCCCAATACCATCGCCGTCACGGATTTCGCGGGGGCTTACACGGATGTGGGGGATTGGATGTATCAGTCCACCGCCAGCGGAACCCTCACGGTCAATTGCACGCACTCCGATACCACCTCCCACATCTGGAGTTCCTGGTAGCGGGATTCCCCATCTCGGGGAAGGAAATTTCGCTTAGGTTTGCTCTGGTCGCCCCTTTTCTGCTATCATGAGCGCTCTTCGGTTCCGCGGCAGTGGGCGGAACCCACCCCGCACCGGTCACTCCGGGCGGACGTCCATGAAGGAGGCGCATTCCTTGATCCATTACGAGACAGTCTTTTTACTCCCCGGCGACGCCCAACCCCAAAAGGTGGACGATTTCGTCGAGAAAGTGAAATCCCTCATCGCCCAGAAGGGCGGCGAAGTGACGCTGGCGGATAAATGGGGCCGGCGCCGTCTGGCCTACCCGATCCGCCGTCAGCGCGAGGGCTATTACACCTTCCTCCAATTCAAGGCCGAACCTTCCTTCGTGGCGGAATTGAACCAATTCTTCCGGGTGTCGGAAGAGGTTCTCCGCCAAGTGATCTGCAAGGCGCTGAAAGGAAAACCGGCGTCTCCCCTGATGACTCTTCCGCCGATGGTTTCCCACGATTCCCATGGACCGCGTTCCTCCGGACACGGCGGTCCTTCGGCCGCGCCGGCCGTCACCGCCGTGCCGGTGGCCGCCGCCCCCGAGGTTTCCCATGCCGACGCTCCTGCGCCTCGTCCAGCTTAATAACGTCCAGTTGGTCGGGCGGCTCACCCGGGATCCGGAACTCCGTTTCACCACCTCCGGGGCTCCGGTTTGCCGCTTCGATCTGGCCGTCAACCGCCGCTACAAAGACAAGACAGGCGAATGGAAAGACGACACGTCGTTCATCCCGGTGGTGGTCTGGCGGGAGGCCGGCCAGCGGTGCGGAGAGAAGCTCAAAAAGGGCAGCCCGGTTTACGTCGAAGGTCGCCTGAAAAGCCGCAATTGGGAGACCAAAGACGGACAAAAACGTTCCGGCCATGAGGTGGACGCCATGCGCGTGCAGTTCTTGGAGAAAGCCGAAGGGGGCGCCGGTTCGCCGGCCGCCGACGAAGACGGTCCCTCCGCCGATGCGGCGGAAGCGGTCGGCTCGGTGCCGGTGGCGGAAGACGTACCATTTTAAGAGGAGAATTCCATGAACGAAACTCAACCGACTTCTGAAACAGAAAAAGCCCCGGCCAACGTGCCGACCTCGTCGCCGACTTCGGCCCCCCGCCCCGCGGGCGGTCCCCGCTTCGGCAGCCGTCCCAATTCAGGCCCCCGCCCCAACGGACCCGGCGGACGACCTCCGAGCGGACCCGGTGGCGCGCGCCGAGGCGGCCGTCCCATGATTCGGCGCAAAGTGTGCCGGTTTTGCGCTGAGAAAATCAGCGAAGTGGACTACAAAGCCATCCCTATCCTACGCGGTTTCTTAACCGCCCGGGGGAAGATGTTGGGGGGCCGCACGACGGGCAATTGCGCCCGTCACCAACGCCAGTTGACGCAGGGCATCAAGCGTTCCCGCATGCTCGCCCTGCTTCCGTATATCGGGGAGTAACCATGAAGACCAAGATCATTCTTCAAAAAGACATCCCGAACCTGGGGGTGGCCGGCGACGTGAAAGACGTGAACCCGGGCTACGCCCGCAATTACCTTCTTCCTCGAAAATTGGCCGTCCCGGCCAGTCCCCGCGCCCGATCCCTCTGGGACGCGAAGAAGCTGGAGGTGGACGAAGAACGCAAGACCAAGCTCGCCGCCGCCCAGGAACGCGGACGCCAACTTCAAGACGTGGTGATCACGATCACGGCCCGTGCGGGCCAAGACGGTAAACTCTTTGGGTCCGTGACCACGGGCGACGTGGCCCAGGCTCTCGCCGGAAAGGGCGTCGTCATCGACCGCCGCTGGGTCGAAATTCGGGAGCCCATCCGTACCACCGGGGAATTCACCGGCGCGGTGCGGCTCCACCCCCAGGTCCGCGCGGCCTTTAAGATTCAGGTTCAACCGGCGGGGTAACCCGCCGCTCCGGAGGCCCACGTGGCCCCCTCCGACACTCTGTCCCCCGGGCGCGCTCCGACGGCTGAGGGTCTCCCGCCCCAAAGCCGGGAGGCCGAAGTAGCCGTTTTGGGGAGCATGTTGGTGGAGAGGGAGTCTCTGCTCAAAGCCCTCGACCTCCTCCGCGAAGAGGATTTCTACGAGGAAAACCATCGGCGGATCTTTTCCGCGATCCGCGCCCTCCACGACCGGAACGTCACCGCCGACGTGGTGACGGTGGGCGACGAGCTGGAAAAAGCGGGAGCCCTTGGATCCCTCGGCGGTCGCGCGGCTCTCTTTGAACTGACGAACCTCGTCCCCTCCGCCCTTCACGTCGAACACTACGCCCGGATCGTCCGGGAAAAATCCATCCTTCGTCAAATGATCGCCATCGCCCGCACGGTGGTGGCCGAGTCTAGCCAACCGACGGAGGAGGCCCAGGCCCTCTTGGACAGCGCCCAACAGCGGTTTTTCGTTTTGGCCCAGGACCGCGCGACCAACGGCATGATCCCGGCCAGCGTCCTCATGCAGGGGGCCATCTCGACGTTGGAAAAACTGGCCGAGTCCAGCAAATACGTCACCGGCGTTTCCACCGGATTTTCGGAATGGGACAAGATGACCTCGGGGCTTCAACCCTCGAACCTCATCATCATCGCGGGCCGCCCGTCCATGGGAAAAACGGCCTTTTGCCTTAACGTCGCCGAAAATGTGGCGATCAAAGAAAAGCGCCCGGTGGTGTTCTTCTCTCTGGAAATGAGCGAGCAGGAAATCGGGCTTCGGCTCCTCTGTAGCCAAGCCCGGATCAACGTGCGGAGCGTGCGGGAGGGCTTCCTGTCGCGGAAGAGCTGGCCCACCATCACCAACGTCGCCAGCCAGATCGCTTTGGCCCCGCTCTTCTTCGATTTTTCCACCAGTCCCTCCATTTTGGACATCCGGGGTTCCTCCCGCCGCTGGGCCCATGAGTTGAAACAGAAGGGCACGCCCCTCTCCCTGATCATCATCGACTACATCCAATTGCTCCACGCCGGCGGAGCCGTGGAAAGCCGCCAGCAGGAAATCTCCGAGATTTCCAGGTCCATCAAGAGCCTGGCGCGGGAACTGCAAGTCCCCGTGATCGCGCTCTCCCAGCTCAACCGCCGGCCCGAAGATAAAGGCCGCGAGGGCCGCCCCCAACTGTCGGACCTTCGTGAAAGCGGCGCCCTCGAGCAGGACGCGGACGTGGTGGCGGCGATTTTCCGGGAGGAAGTGTACCGGCGGGACGATCCTGACATCAAGGGGAAAGCCAAATTGTTCGTGTTGAAACAACGGAACGGGCCCATCGGCGACATTGATTTGAACTTCATCTCGGAGTTCACCAAATTCGTGGATCCCGCGCCGGAAGGCGAGGCGGCCTTTTAGGTGAGGGGCGACCGGTGACGAAAAAGAGAGCCACGTTCCCCGCCGCCTCGAGCCCCTCCCCCTTCATTCGTCCCACCTGGGCGGAAATCGATCTTGAGGCTTTTCGCCACAATCTCTTGGCGGTGGCGGGGCGGGTGCCCCGGCGGGTGAAACTGATGGCCGTTTTGAAAGCCGACGGGTATGGGCACGGGGCGACGCCGCTGGCGCGCGCCGCGTCCGTCTTAGGGAACCGGTTATGGGGATTCGGCGTGTCCAGCGCGGAGGAGGGCATCTCCCTGCGCGCGGCCGGCCTGACCGAGAAAATCCTGGTACTCGGAAGCCTTTTTCCATTCGAGAGCTACGCCGCCGTTTTGGACCACCACCTTATTCCCACGGTGGCCAGCCGTTCGTCGGCCCAGGCCCTGGCCCATTGGGCGGAGCGTCGGGGCCGACCGGCCCCATGCCATGTCAAGATCGATACCGGGATGGGGCGGATCGGGATGGCTCCACGGACAGCGCGGGAAGCCCTGGTCAGTTTCCGCCAAAACCCCTGGCTCCGGGTGGAAGGGATCTACACCCATCTCGCCTGCGCCGATTCCGCCCCCGCCACCGTGCAACAGTTACGGCTTTTTGATGATACCGTGGCGGATTTAAAAAAAGGAGGCGAATGCCTCCTGCACGCCGCCAATTCGGGAGGAACGCTGGCCCGGCCGGCGTCCCGCTACGACTTGGTCCGGCCGGGGCTGATCCTCTACGGGGCGGCTCCGTGGCCTGGCCTGGGGCGGAAAATCGATTTGCGCCCTGTTCTTTCGTGGAAGACGCGTGTGGTTTTTGTTAAAACGGTGGCTCGCGGGACGCCGCTCAGCTACGGATGGACCTGGAAGGCCCGCCGGCGGAGCCGCATCGCCACGCTTCCCGTGGGTTACGCGGACGGCTACCCCCGTGCCCTCTCGAACCGAGGCGAGGTCTTGATCAAAGGCCGCCGCTGTCCCGTCGTGGGGCGGGTCACCATGGACCAGATCCTGGTGGACGTCACCGGACTTCCGGGAATGGACGCGGGGGAGGAGGCCGTCTTGATCGGCGGCCAAGGACGGGAGCGGTTGACGGCGGAAGACCTGGCGGGTTGGGCGGAGACGATTCCCTATGAGATCCTGTGCGGTATTTCCAAACGCGTGCCGCGTTTGGTGCGGGGCGGTTGATTGAGGCCGGTCCGCCTGCTTTTTCAAGTTTTCACCCAGCGGGTTTTAGACCTGGCGGCGGCCGTGGGGAGCGTCGCGGTGCTGATCCGCCGGACCCTCTACTGGATTTTTGCCGCTCCGCTGGACACCCGAAACGTTTTCGCCCAGATGTCCGAGGTGGGGGTGAAATCGTTTCCGGTCACGAGCCTCACGGCGCTTTTTACGGGGATGGTGTTGGCCCTTCAAACGGGTTTCTCTTTTCGCCGGGTATTTAATGAGCCTCTCTACGTGGGGACGGTGGTGGGGTTGTCGCTCTTAAAAGAGCTGGGGCCCGTGCTCACGGGGGTGGTCGTGGCCGGACGGGTGGGCGCGGCCATCGCCGCGGAGATCGGCACCATGAACGTCACCGAACAGGTGGACGCCCTCTACACCCTGGGGACCAACCCGGTCCGCTACCTGGTGGTTCCGCGGTTCTTGGCTTGTCTCGTGATGGTGCCGCTCCTGTCGGTGTATGCGGACGTGATCGGGATTGTGGGGGGATATTTCGTGGCCCATTTCCGTTTGCATGTTCCCTCCTCCATTTACTGGGACGAGATCAAAGCCATTCACCTGGAAGACGCTTTTCACGGGTTGATTAAGTCCGTGGCGTATGCTCTGATTATCGTCGTCACGGCTTGTTACAAGGGGCTCCGCACCTCGGGCGGCGCCGAGGGCGTCGGCCAGGCGACCACGAGCGCGGTGGTGATCAGCATGGTCAGCATCCTGGTCAGCGATTATTTCTTGTCGGCGCTGTTGGTGTCCTTCGGGATCGGATGATCCGGCTGGAGGGCGTTCATAAGGCGTTCGGCGCCAACCGCGTTCTGCGGGGTCTCGACCTGGAAGTCAAGGAGGGGGAGACCCTCACGATCATCGGGGGGTCCGGGACAGGTAAAAGCGTGACCCTGAAGATCATGGTGGGGCTGTTGAAGCCGGACCAGGGGCGGGTTTTCGTCGACAACGAGGAGATCACGGGTTTGGAGGACGAAGCGTTGGCCCGGGTCCAGCGGAAGTTCGGGTTTTTGTTTCAAGGCGGGGCTCTCTTTGATTCGATGACGGTGGCGGAGAATGTTCTCTTCGGGGTTCGGAACCTAAAGCCCGAGGAAATGGTCCGGGGGGATGAGATCGTGACGAAGTGCCTCGGCCTGGTGGGGCTCAAACGGGAGGTGGCGGCGCTGAAACCCGCCGAGCTTTCCGGGGGAATGAAAAAACGGGTGGGTCTGGCCCGCGCCATCGCCCACGAGCCCGATTATATTATGTACGACGAACCGACCACGGGGCTCGACCCCATCATGTCGGACGTCATCAACGATCTGATTGTGAGCATCCGGGAGAAATTAAAAATTACCTCCATTGCCGTGACGCACGACATGAAATCGGCTTACAAGATCTCCAACCGCATCGCCATGATTCATGAGGGACGCCTCGTGGAGTCGGGCACCCCTTTGGAAATCCAGCGTTCAGAAAACCCCGTCATTCGCCAATTCATCACCGGCTCTTCACAAGGGCCTATTCAAATGCCCGTGAGGTCTTACACCTAAAATGGCTCTTTCCACGGAAACCAAAGTCGGTCTTTTCAGCTTGAGCGGGTTGGTGGTTTTCGCCCTGGGCATTTTCGTTTTGGGGGATTTTCAGTTTCACGGGACGTACCCCCTCTACATCTATTTCGATAACGCCCTCGGCCTGCCGGAGAAGGGGCCCGTCAAGGTGGCCGGGGTGGAGGTGGGCCAGGTCGAGCGGATCGATTTGGAAAGCCAACGGGCGCGGGTCAAGGTCCGGGTGAGGAACGGCATCGGCGTTCACCGGGGGTCCAAGGCCCAGGTGGCCTCCACGGGCCTCATCGGGTCCAAATACCTGGAAATGACCCTGGGGGACTCCTCGGCTCCCCTCTTGTCACCGGGGGACTCTTTTGAGGGGACCCCCACCTTCACCTTCGATGAAGTCATGTCGAAGTTAGGGGCCTTCCTGAAAGACGACCCCGTGAACGGGCCGGTGACGGAAAACCTGCGCGTCACGATCGGCAACTTCCGCAAGGTGTCCCAGTCTCTGGCCGACTCCATCGGCAATCAACAGACCGAACTGGCGGAGATCGTGCGAAACATTCGGGACGTCTCCGACCACGCGAAGCATGTGGCCGCTGATCTCAGGGAAATCACGGGCGAACGGAAGGAGGACATCAAGATCGCCCTGGCCCGGTTCCGCTCGATTTCGGAACGGTTGGACCAGATCACCGAGCGCGTGCAGAAAGGAGAAGGGCTTTTGGGCCGCCTCGTGAACGATCCCGAGTTGGGGAAGAACATGGACCAAACCATGTCCAACGTCAACAAAGCGAGCAGTGATTTGAGAGGGTTCATGGGACGCATTACCGCCATCAAAATTTATTGGGACTACCGCCAACGCTTCGACCTGGAGGACGGCCGCTGGCATCCCGACGTCGGGTTGACCGTGGTTCCACGCCCGGGGAAGTATTACTATCTGGCCGGTAACAACTTGGGCAACCGCCAAGACCGGACCGTCGATGGAAATGACATGGAACGGCGGAATACCTTTACCGGTGTTTTGGGACAAGAATTCGGGCCAGTGACCCTTTACGGAGGGGTCATTCGCTCGGCCGGCGGCGCCGGAGTCAAAATCCGGCCGCTCCCTGTTTCCAGTGCCTGGAACCGTCGGGTGGAGTTGGAGGCCGAGGCTTACGATATCGGCCGGAACGAAACGTATCAGGGAACCACCTTCGACAAGCCCGTCTATAATGTGGGCGCCCGGGTGAAGGCCATCGACCCGTGGCTCTGGATCGGTGCCCAGTTGGAGGACGTGGCGGTCCGGAGGAATTTGAACGTCAACGCCAACCTGGTGTTCCGCGACGAGGACCTCGCGTTCCTGTTGGGGTTTGTCGGTTTGGCGAGATAAAAGGAAAGGGGAAGACCCATGTTGAGAGAGGCTCGAATCTATTCGCTGGCCAACGTCGGCGGCCAGGCGGTGTTGGTGTTGGAGGAAGTGAACGGTCCCCGCCTCCTTCCGGTTTGGATCGGGCTCTACGAAGGGGGGTCCATTGGGATGGCCCTGGCCGGTCAGAAATTTCCCCGCCCCTTGACCCATGATTTGATGCTGGAAGCCGTGAAACGGTTGGGCGCCAAACTGGAAAAGATCGTCATCACGGATTTAAAAGACAGCACGTTTTTTGCCGACGTCCATGTCCGGCAGGACGGCGAAGAAATTGTTTTGGACGCGCGCCCATCGGATTCCATTGCGCTGGCGGTGCGGGAGAACTGCCCCATTTTCGTGGCCGAGCAAGTCTTCGCGGCCTGTCCCGAAATGTTGAAACCCATCACCGGGGAGGAAGTCGAGGATTTCAAGAAAAAACTGGAAACCATGACCCCCGAGGATTTCTTCCGGGACTTGAAGAAAAAAGAAGAGGACGGGGGAAAGACCGAGGGAGAGGCGGAATAAGGGAGTCGCGGTCCTTGAAAAAACGGGTTCATTCGGTTTTTGTCTGCGCGGAGTGCGGGGCGGACACGGCGAAATGGGCGGGCCAGTGCCCCTCCTGCGGGCGGTGGAACACCTTGGCGGAGCGGACCGATCGCCCGGGCGCCCGTGGCTCCGGGCCGGCCGGTCCGCGGCGTCTCACGGATTTTTCTTCCCGGGTCACGCCCTTGGTGGAGGTTCAAACGTCGGACGTGTCGCGGCGGCGCACGGGGATCGGCGAATTCGACCGGATTTTGGGCGGGGGGCTCGTGCCGGGGTCTTTGGTTTTGTTGGGCGGCCCTCCGGGAATCGGGAAATCGACGCTCATGCTTCAGGCGGCGGACCGATTGGCGACGCCCGATTTTCGGGTCCTTTATATTTCGGGCGAGGAATCTCCCGAGCAGGTTCGGAGCCGAGCGGCGAGGATCGGGGTCGAAAACGCCTCCCTCCTCTTCGCCTCGGAAACGGACCTGGGAAAGATTTTGGACGCGGTGCGGGAAACGAAACCCGGGGCGCTGGTGGTGGATTCGGTTCAAACGGTCCATAAGCCCGACCTTCCCGGCGCGCCGGGGGCCGTGGCCCAGATCCGGGAGTGCGCGGCGGAACTTCTGCACTTGGCCAAGGGCGAGGGGCTGGGTGTTTTCCTCCTCGGTCACGTGACCAAAGAGGGGGACCTCGCCGGCCCGCGGGTTTTGGAACACATGGTGGACACGGTTTTGTATTTCGAAACCGAACGGGAAGACGTTCATCGGGTTCTGCGGGCCATCAAGAACCGGTTCGGCCCCACCAACGAGATCGGCGTTTTTGAAATGACCGGGCGAGGTTTAATGGAAGTCACGAACCCCTCGGCACTCTTTCTGGGCGAGCGGGCGGGGCCGGCCCCGGCGGGCACGTCGGTCCTGGCGGCGCTGGAAGGCACGCGGCCGCTTTTGGTGGAGATTCAGTCGTTGGTGGTCCGAACGTTGTTCGGGATGCCGCGTCGGCAGGTGTCCGGCGTGGATTATAATCGGGCCTCTCTCTTGATCGCCGTGCTCGATCGGCGGTGCGGGTTCCATTTAGATTCCCAGGACGTTTATGTGAAAGCCACGGGAGGTCTCGATGTGCGGGAGCCCGCCGCGGACCTGGCCGTGTGCGCGGCGATCGCCAGCGCGGCTGTGGATCGGGCCATCCCGGCCGGAACGGTGTGGCTGGGGGAAGTGGGATTGGGGGGGGAACTGCGATCCGTCCCCCAGGTGGCGGAGCGGTTGGCGGAGGCGGCCAAACTGGGGTTCACCAAAGCGATTATTCCGGCGAACGCTCTCCGGGGCCGCGCCGCGCCGGCGGGGTTGGAGGTTCGGGCCGTGGGAAGTTTGGGGGAGGCGTTGGGCGCGGCCGGATTATCGCCGCAGGGTACATGACTTTTCATTCATTCCATTCATAAAGGGAGGGCGACGTGATCATACAAGTCATGCGGGTGTTGGTGGGCTTGGCCGGGCCGTTGATCGGCTATACCCAGGTGTCGCGGGACGCGAAGGGGCTTTTGGTTGGACTATTGGCGTCCGGGTTTATTATCGGCGTTGAGCTGTTGGTGGAGCGGGTGCCGCTGGACGCCATCATTTCGGCGGTGATCGGCGCCGTGATCGGGCTCGTGGCCGCGCGCTTGGGAAACTGGGCGATTTTCCTCTTGGATAACGAGCCTCTTCATTTGCTCGCTCAAAAATATTCGCTCATGACCCACTTCATCTTGGCCGCCTTGGGTGTCATGATCGCGGTTCAAAAACGCTCGGAACTGGAGCTCTTGGACCGGGATTTGATCGTCAAAGGCGGAAAAAAGAAGTCCCTCACGACCTATTTGGTGGACACCTCGGTTTTGATCGATGGACGGATCGCGGACATCTGCGAGACCAAATTCGTGGCGGGGACGCTGGTGGTTCCGCGCTTCATTTTGCGCGAGCTTCAGGGCGTGGCGGATTCCTCGGACGGGGCGAAGCGGGCCCGCGGGCGCCGCGGGTTGGACATTCTGGCCCGTCTCCAGGAAAACCCGGAGGTTCCGGTCCGCCTCTTCGATAAGGATTTCCCGGAGATAAGAGAAGTGGATGCCAAGTTGGTCGCCCTGGCCAAAGATTTGGGCGCTCGGGTGTTGACCACCGATTTCAATTTAAACAAGGTGGCTTCGCTCCAGGGGGTCACGGTCTTGAACGTCAACGACCTGGCCAACTCCCTGCGGCCGGTGGTGCTCCCGGGGGAAACCATGAGCCTCTTCGTCCTGAAGGAAGGGAAAGAACGAGAACAGGGGGTCGCCTATTTAGACGACGGCACCATGGTCGTGGTGGAAGAAGGACGCCGGGCCGTGGGCCAGAAGGTGAAGGTCTCGGTCACTTCCATCCTCCAGACGTCCGCGGGCCGTATGATTTTCGCGAAACTCCAGAAGGGCCCCTTGGCCGACGGGCCGGCCGCGGGACCGGCGGAACAAGCCGCCCATCCAGACCTGTAAATGGGTCGGGAGGCCTTCTTTCGGGCGCCCCCCCGTTCTCGACGGTCCGCCGCCAGGGCGGAGGTGACGGGAGGGGTCTCGGTCGTCTTGGTGGCCGCGGGCCGGGGGCGCCGTTTTGGCGCGCCGAAGCAATTCGAACAGCTTCTTGGTCGGCCCCTCCTTTATTGGCCCCTTCACACCTTCGAGAAAACGCCCGGGGTTCGGGAGATCGTTTTGGTGGTGGCCAAAGACCGTTTGGTTTGGGCCCGGCGGTTCGTTGGGCGCGCGGGGCTGAAAAAGGTGCGAACCATTTTAGTTGGCGGCCGGGAACGGGCGGACTCCGTTCGCGCGGGGCTCGGCGCTGTATCGTCCGAGGCTGGCGTGGTTTTAATCCACGACGCCGCGCGGGTCCTGGTGTCCCGAGAGCTGGTCGAGCGGGTGGCCGCCGCCGCCCAACGAACGGGCGCGGCGTTGGCGGCCCGCCCTGTTCCGGACACGGTGAAGGCCGTCGTGAGGAAACCGGGCCGTTTTTTTGTGAAAGGAACGGTTCCCCGGGCGGGACTCTGGTTGGCCCAGACGCCCCAGGGGTTTCGAGCGGACGTGGCTCGGCGGATCGCCTCCCGGCTCACGCCCTCCTTGACCGACGATGTCCAAGCCGCCGAGCGGCTCGGAATCCCCGTGGAAATCGTTCCCGGCGCCGTTGTCAATTTCAAGGTCACCGTCCCCGAAGATTTGGATCTGGCCCGGGCGATCCTTTTGCAACGGGTGAAAAGAGGGGGAATGGCCTAATATGACTCGCGTCGGGTTGGGGTATGACAGCCATCGGTTGGTTCAAGGGCGGCCTCTCGTCTTGGGCGGCGTCCGCATCCCCTATGAAAAAGGGCTCGCCGGGCATTCCGACGCGGACGTGGTGTTGCACGCCGTGATCGATGCCCTGATCGGGGCGGCGGGACAGGGCGATATCGGGACCTTCTACCCAGATTCGGACGTTCGGTGGAAAGGCGCGGACAGCCTGGACCTCCTGCTGGACGCGCGCCGCCGAATCGGTCGGCGGTTTTCAGTCGAAAACGTGGACGTCACGCTGTTGGCGGAGGCCCCCCGCATTGGCCCCTATAAAAACCGCATGCGGGCCAAGATCGCCCGGGCGCTCCAAATGTCGGTGGACCGGGTGAACGTCAAAGCCAAAACCAACGAAGGCATGGGGTTCGTCGGACGGCGGGAAGGCTTGGCCGCTTTGGCGGTTTGCTCTCTGGAGAAAAAATAAAGATGGCGGCAAAAGAGCTTCGGTTTCACAACACCTTCACCGGGAAGGAAGAGGAGTTTAAACCCCTGGAAGAGGGGCGGGTCAAAATGTACGTCTGCGGGATCACCCCCTACGACGAATGCCATCTCGGCCATGCCCGTTGTTACGTGACCTTCGATTTCATCCGGCGCGCCTTAAAACGGCTGGGCTACGCCGTCACCTGCGTCCAAAACTTCACCGATATCGACGATAAAATTATCCAACGGGCCGCCGAAAAGGGGGAGGCTCCCGCCGCTCTGGCCGAGAGGTACATCGCCGACTATTTTGAGAAAATGGACCGTTTGAACGTTCTCCGGGCCGACGCCTACCCTCGGGTCACCGAGCACGTTCCAGCGGTGGTCGCCTTCATTGAACGGTTGGTCAAGAAAAATCTGGCTTACACGGCGGAGGGAGACGTGTTCTTCTCCGTGCGGAAGTTTCCGAAATACGGCAAGCTTTCCAAACGGGATCCGGACGATCTTCTCTCCGGGGCGCGGGTGGAGGTGGACCTTCGAAAACAAGACCCCCTCGACTTCGCCCTCTGGAAATCGGCGAAACCGGGAGAACCCGCCTGGCCCTCCCCCTGGGGGCCCGGCCGACCCGGCTGGCACATCGAATGTTCCGTCATGAGCCTCGCCGTCCTCGGGGGCGACACCTTTGACATCCACGGCGGGGGGCAGGACCTGATTTTCCCCCACCACGAAAACGAGATCGCCCAATCCGAGGGCGCCACGGGGAAACCCTTCGCCCGCTATTGGATCCACAACGGGTTCGTGACAATCAACAAAGAAAAGATGTCGAAGTCCCTGGGGAACTTTTTCACTCTGCGGGACATTTTCAGCCGGCACGATCCTCGGGTGGTTCGGTTCCTGCTCTTGAGCCATCACTACAAAGGCCCGCTCGAGTTCTCCGAGGATCAGCTGAATCAAGCCCGAACCCAGCTGGCCGAGATCGACGAGGATTTGAAGCGGCTGTCCGCCTCGCTTCGAAACCCGCTGGCTGTGCGGCCCAAGGAGGAAAAGGCCCTCAAGACGCTATTGGCGGGTTTTGATGAGGCCGTGGACATGGCTTTGGCCGAAAACTTTAATTCGCCCCGGGTGATCGCTTTGATCTTCGCCTTGTTGGGAGAGTTGAAGGCTCGGGTGGCGAAAGGAAAGCCCGTCTGGGGAGAGGGTTTGGAAACGGGTCTGGCTCTGGTTCGGAAAACATTTGAAGAAGTTCTTGGGATTCCCGGACCGGCGGATCGGCCGGCCCCGGCGGTCGTGGGCGATGGGGAGGAGGAGATCTCTCTTTTGGTTGAGCGGCGCCAACAATCGCGCCAGGCCAAGAACTGGGCCGAGGCCGATCGGTTGCGGAAGGAGCTGGCGGACCGGGGCGTGGCGCTGGAAGACACCCCCCAGGGGCCCCGCTGGTGGAAAAAAGGATGAAGGACGAAACGGAAGAATCGGATCTGATTTTTGGCCGACACCCGGTGGCCGCGGCCTTGAAGGAAGGGATCGTGAACAAGCTTTGGCTCCTGCGTGGACCGGGCGGGTCCGCGGTGGACGAATTGGTCCGGCTCGCCCGGGAGCAGAGGGTGGTGTTCCAGTGGGTGGACCGACAGCGCATGGCCGGGTTGGTCCCCGGCTCGGTCCATCAAGGGGCGGCCGCGCGGATCTCCGCCTACCGCTACCAAACCTTGGACGATCTCTGGGCGCTGGGCCAGCCGGCTCCTCTCGTGGTTTTGGACGGCATTACCGACCCCCATAATTTGGGTGCGATCTTGCGGAACGCGGCGTTTTTCGGCGCGGGCGGCGTCATCCTTCCTCGTTGGCGGGCGGCGGGCATCACCGGCGCCGTGGCCAAGGCGGCGGCGGGAACCCTGGGGATGGTTCCGGTGGTCCAGGTGGCCAACACCGCGCAGACCCTCTTGGAATTGAAGGAACGGGGCTACTGGGTTTTCGGCGCCGCCGCCGAAGGAGAGCCCTGCGATCGATGGGACGTCGCGCTTCCCGCGGTTCTGGTGATCGGAGCGGAAGGCGAGGGCCTCCACCGGCTCGTGCGAGAGCGGTGCGATCGTCTGATTGCGGTCCCGGGCTCCGGGCGCGCCTCTTCCTTGAACGCTTCCTGCGCCACCGCCGCGCTCCTCTACGAGCTTTTCCGGAGAGGCCGCGCCCAACCCAGCCGGGTCTAAACACCGCCCGGCGCCCCCCCCTTGACGCCGGGCGAAACTGACCCTAGACTTGGTCCAGGCGTGAAATAGTTTCGCCGAAAAACGAGGTCTACCCGTGCCGTTGATCATCCCGATTCCTGTTGTCCAAGAATTGACTCCGGAGGAGCTTGGACCGTTTAAAGACGCTCTTCTCGCGCACCTTCGCGGCCGCAACGCGGAGATTCGTCAGCAGGTGGATTCCAACCTGCATATCACCCGGGGGGAACGCATTCCGGCCTACGCGTTCAGCTTGCATGTCCTCCTGGAAACCCGCGACTCCAAGGCGGAGAAGATCCTCAAACCCTATTCGGAAGAGGCGGCGAAAAAAATCACTCCCCCGGTCTCACCGCCCCCTGAGATTTCGAGGGTCATAGGGGACGTCTGGAAATACCCATCGGAAGAGCGTCTGGATTTCAGCCCCCACGCCGACACCTACTTTCTTCCCGGGACTTTGCAAGTCGAGGACTGCCGGGAATGTTATCAGCGGGGCGAATCGAGTTGCAAGGCGTGTTTGGGAAAGGGAGATGAATCCTGTTCCACCTGTCTGGGGGCGGGAAGCCAAACCTGCGGCCACTGCAAAGGTCTGGAGAAAATAAATTGTTTGCGGTGCGGGGGGGAGGGGCGGCTGGCCTCCGGCGGAGTGGGCGGGCGTTCCGCGCGGTGCGACGCGTGCGCCGGGACGGGCAAGTTTCCCTGCACGCATTGCCGGGCGGGGAAATTGTCCTGCCCTCAATGCGTGGGCGGGGGCAAGAGCGTATGCTCCAAATGCGAGGGGAAAGGAAAGATCGTTTGTCCAGGGTGTTTAGGACGGAAGAAAAATCTTGCGGGACAAGCGTTCCGGGCCGAGTTCAAGCCTTTTCAGGCCCACAGCGCGGGGTTGGTCATGCCGGGTCCGCGCGAGGCCCTGGATATGGCCATAAAAAAAACCACCGAGGTCGGTTCGCTGAACCTTTCGACCGATGAAAGTTTGGAAAAACAAGTGGCCGACGCGATCGTCCCAGGCTCTCTTCGGACGGCGCTCAGCCAGTTGGTCGACCGGATCAAGCCCCTGTTGTCGACGACCACCCACGCCGTCAAGCACCGGCTGGACATGGCCGAGGGCAGCGTGGTCCGGGTCAGCGGATATTGCGCGGGCCATGCCTTTTCGTTTTGGATGATGCCGGGCGCCGATACGATATTTACCGACCAAGATCCCCTCGATTCGCTTGGCAGTTCCGTGGCTGAGGCGGCGGAGGAGGCCCGTTCGGCGGGCGACTGGAAAAAGGCGATGGGCCTGGCGCGGGACACATTGGCCTATTCTTCCAAGCACCCGGGCGCCCAGGACATTGTCGAGGCGTGGGGACGCAAGATCCTCCTCGAATCCTTGCTCGCGGGTATCCTGGGCGGGGCGCTGGCGTTCGGGGTCAACGCGCTTTACATCCTCAAATTCGAACCCGGGCTCCACCGGGCGGGTCCCATTCTTCAGGTGGGCGGGTGGCAAGTGGCCTTGGGGCTCCTCTTCCCTCTGGCGCTGACACCGCTCCTTCGCCGGTTGTATCGCTTTCCCGTTCGGGGGTCGGTCCTGGTGTTGGGGCTCCTCGGTGTCTTTGTGTCGATCGCCCTGGTTTCGCGCGGGGTCTTCGGTTGGGACCCGGTTCTGGCGGCGGATCGCGCGGCTTTGGAGGGGGAAATGCAGAAGCACTTCCGATACGGATTCCCGGCGGTCTATTGCGAGCCCGATTTGCGTTTCCTCCAGGAGATCCAAAGGCGATACAAGGACACACGGGTGGACCTGCGCATGGCCAGAGGGGCGCTGAACTCCCAGTTGGTCTTGCGGGAAAAACTGGCCGGTTTGCAAAAGGAATTTGAAGAGAAGATCGAGGGGATCGTGGGTTCGGGCGTCTCATCGGAGAAAAAACGGACGCTCCTGCTCGCCGCCCGGGAAAAATATAAACTGGACGGCGTGGACGTGGCGAAGGTCGAGTCGGCCCTGGAGCGGGTCCAGGCCAAAACGCCCCAGCGCGGGATGCACCGGGCCCCGCGTCCGCCCCGAATCTCCATTTCCCAGACGAAGAAATCCTCCAAGCGGGCATCCCCCGCCCTTTCGTCAAAAAACGGGTCCCAGAAAACCACCACCAAACCGGCGCCCAAAAAAGCCGCCTCCAAGCCCTCCGGAACGTCCGGAAAAAACAAGAACGCTTGGTGGGAGTGAGTCGACCTAGCTCGCGCCCACCGTTTCTTCTTTCAGGGACGGAATCGAGACCGCGGGGTCCACGTCGGCGTCCTCCCTGACTCCTTCCCAACCGAACCCGAACAGTTTAAAGAAATCCTCCCGGTATCCCGCCAGGTCCGCCAACGGTTCGACGTTATGGCTGTCCACTCGCTCCCAGAGGCGCGATACTTCGTCTTGCACGTCTCTCCGCATTTCCCAGTCGTCCAGGCGGATCCTTTCGATTTCGTCTGTCTCGGGCGGGGCCTCGGCGTAAAGGTGGTCGACGAAGAGCCGCGCCATCTGTTCGATGCACCCTTCGTGGAGCCCCTTGGCTTTCATGGTTTTGTGGAGGAGGGAGATGTAGAGCGGCATGACGGGAATGGCCGCGCTGGCCTGGGTGACCAAGGCTTTGTTGACGGACACCACCGCCCTTCCGCCGGTTCGCGCCAGGCGCTCCTCCAACCGGTGGGCGGTTTCCTCCAAATGATCCTTGGCCCGGCCGATGGTGCCACGCCGATAGATGGGTTCGGTCAGTTTGGGTCCCGCATAGGAATAAGCCACGGTCACGGCTCCCGGGGCCAGCAGGCCGGAAGCTTCCAAAGCGTCGATCCAGAGACTCCAGTCGTCCCCCCCCATCACCGCCACGGTTTGGTTGATCTCCGCCGTGGTCGCCGGAGGAATCGACACCTCCGAGAGGACGCCCGATTGGAAATGGACGGTCTTGGAAGAGTAGGGCCGAAGAATGGGTTTAAGGACGGAGCTGAAGACATCGCCCGTCTCCGGGTGCGTCCGCCGGGGGGACGCCAGGCTGTAAATCACCAAATCCACAGGACCGAAGGACTCTTTTAAGAGCGATACGACCCGTCGTTTCATGTTGTTGGAAAAGGCGTCGCCGTTTAAGCTCGCGGCCAAGAGACCGTTCTTTTGAGCCGCGCGTTCGAAGGCGGCCGTGTGGTACCAGCCGGGCATGGCGGTTCGCTTGCCGTCGGCGGGTTTCTGATGGAAGAGGCCCAGGGTTTTGGCGCCGTACCCGAAAGCGGCCATGATGCGGCTGGAGAGGCCGTAGCCGGTGGAGGACCCGATAAAATCCCTTGGATTGGGGACGAATGATCATGGAAAGAGCCTCCGAGAGATAAACCGGCCGTCGTTCCGGGTCAGTCCGCCAGATCCTCTTCGCGTTTCTCGGACTTCCGGCGGAGACTGTGGTCCAATTCCTTCTTGCGAAGACGAATGGTTTTGGGGGTGATTTCGGCCAGTTCGTCGTCCTCGATGTAGGCGATGGCTTGTTCCAAAGAGAACACCCGGGGGGGCGTGAGTTGCACGATATCGTCCGACCCGGCCGCCCGCATGTTGGTGAGCGCCTTTTTTTTGCAAGGGTTGACGACCATGTCGTTCTCCCGGGAATTTTGGCCCACGATCATCCCCGCGTAGATGTCGATCTGAGGGGCGACGAAGAGCACGGAGCGCTCCTGAAGGCTTTGGAGGGCGTAGGAGGTGGCCAGGCCCGACTCCTTGGCGACCAAGACCCCGGCGGCTCGTCGGGCGGGCGGGGCGGTCCTGGGGATGTAGCCGTGGAAACTGTGGTGCATGAGGCCCGTCCCTTTCGTCTGGGCGAGGAACTCGGATTTGAACCCGATCAGGGAGCGCGCCGTGATCACGCCTTCCAGCCGCAGGCGGTGGTGGCCGTCCACATGCATGTTCTTGATCTCCATCCCGCGTTTGCCGAGATTTTCCATCACCGCACCCTGGTAGGTTTGGTCCACGTCCACCAACAAATACTCCGCCGGTTCCAAAACCTTTCCGCCCTCGGTTTTCAAAATGACCTGGGGTCGGGAGACGGCGAGCTCAAACCCTTCCCGGCGCATGGTCTCGATCAAGACCGAGAGGTGCAGTTCTCCCCGTCCGGACACCTTGAAGACGTTCAGCGCCATTTCTTCCACCCGTAGGCCCACGCTGGTTTTAAGTTCTTGCTGGAGGCGCTCCCTCAAGTGGCGGGAGGTTAAGAATTTCCCATCGCGCCCTGAGAAAGGGCTGTCGTTCACCATGAACTCGATGGACAACGTTGGTTCGTCGATTTCGAGCGGCGGCAGGGCGACGGGATTTTCCGCGGCGGCCACCGTGTCTCCCACCCGGGCTTCCTCCAGGCCGGCGATGGCCACGATGTCTCCGGCTTGGGCGGACTCGATTTCCCGCCGTTCCAACCCGAAGAAGCCGTAAAGCTTGGAGATGCGGCCCGGGAGGGCGCGCCCGTCCTGTTTCATCAGCGTCACGGTTTGGTTCCGTTGGACGCGGCCGGCGTGGATCCGGCCGATGGAGATCCGTCCCACGTAACTGTTGTAGTCGATCATGGTCGTCAGCATCTGGAGCGGGCCATCCGGGTCCGCGATGGGTCCCGGCACGTGGCGGACGATGGCGTCGAAGAGGGGTTTCAAGTCGGTCGAGGTGTGGTGAAGCTCCTCGCTGGCCCACCCGTTCTTGCCCGAAGCGTAGATGATCGGGAAATCCAATTGAGCGTCCGAGGCCTCCAAGTCCACAAAAAGGTCGAAGGTCGCGTTCAGGGCCTTCGGCGGATCGGCGAAGGGCCGGTCCACTTTGTTGATAACGACGATGGGCCGCAGGCCCAGCTCGAGGGATTTGCGGAGGACGAAACGGGTTTGCGGCATGGGGCCGTCCAGTGCGTCGATCAGCAGCAGGACGCCGTCCACCATGGTCAGGATCCGTTCCACTTCGCTGCCGAAATCCGCGTGGCCGGGGGTGTCCACGATGTTGATTCGAGTTTCCCCGACCTGGACGGAGGTGCACTTGGCCAAAATGGTGATGCCGCGTTCCCGTTCCTGGGGGTTGGAGTCCATCAGGCATTCTTGGGCCTTGTCGGCCTTGACTTTGAATTCGCCGGTTTGCCGGAACATGGCGTCCACGAGCGTGGTCTTCCCGTGGTCCACGTGGGCGATAATGGCGATGTTCCGCACATCCTTCCGCCGGGGGGCGGGCGTGGCGAGGGAAGCGGGGGAGGCGATGGGATCCATAGGTTTCCTAGAGTGAACGTTTTTCCACCCCGGCCGTCTGTCGGGCCGATCAAATTCCGTTTTGAAAAAGAAAGGGAAGGGGGGAGTGTTGAAAGCAGACGCATTCTATCATAAATTGTTCTCTTGTGGGCCCGGACATGCTTAAATAGTGTCTCCCATGCCCAGCGTTTTCCATCTCATGAACCCTTCCTTGCGCCAGACCCCCTGGGTCAGCGCCCTCACGACCTTCGGTCGGGACCTGTCGCAATGGGCTCTGGTCACGCGGCAAAATCCAAAACACACGGAGACCCTGTTGGACTGGGCGTTGAAGGTGAACATCACCCGGCTCGTGGTATGGGGGGGCGACGGAACTCTTCATCGCGTGGTGAAGGGCCTTTGGCGGCGGGACGCTCTGGACAAGATGGAACTGGCCCTGGTTCCCGCCGGAACGTGCAACGACCTGGCCCGCTACTACGGCCTTTCCAAAGAATGCTGGGGCCGTTGGGAAGCCGCCGCGCCCCAGGGGCGATTGGCCCATTTGACCCTGGCCCGCATGGCCTGGAAAAGTTCTCCCCGCTCGCCGGTGTTCGATGGGGAGGAGATCTTCATCAACAACGCCGGGTTCGGCCGGCCGCGCCCTTCTTTTGACAAAAAAGACGCGCCCTGGAAAGTCCTTTTCTCCATGAACCCCATCGGGGTGACGGCGCGATGGGACGAGGGGAGCTTGGAGGGGCGCTACTATTTCGCTCTGGCGACCTTGGCCCCTTTTTTTTCCGGCGGTCTTTTCTTCGAGCCCGGGGTGTCCCCGGAAGATGGGCTCATCCGGTTTTATCTCGTGCCGGCCCGAAACAAAGGGCGGTTGGCCGCGCGGCTTTTACGGGGGCGTCTGGGCCGTTCCCTCTTCGACACCAAAATCACGAAGATCACGACGCGCCGGTTGACGCTGGAAACCGATATCCCGATCTGGCCCCAGGCGGACGGAGAACCTCCTCCGGCGAAACCGGCCCGCCACGTTGAATTTGAAGTTCTCCCGCAAAAGGTCAAATTGTGGGTCACCCATTGATCCGGGCCTATATCGACATCGAGACCGATGAGAGCCGCGTGATCACGGTGGTGGGCGTGTTCCGCCCGGACCGGGGGGTGCGCCAGTGGGTGCGGCCGAACTTTTCCCGCCTGGAATTGTTGAACTTCCTGGACGGCGTGGAACGCTTGATGAGCTACAACGGGGCGCGTTTCGATTTGCCCATCCTGAAAGATCAGTTGGGCGCGGACCTGGAAGCGATGTTCACTCACCGGGACCTCCTGTTGGACTGCTGGGCCCACGATCTGAAAGGCGGTCTGAAAAACGTGGAGCGGCGGTTGGGCATCCACCGGGACACCGAGGGATTGGACGGCTTGGCGGCCATCCGGCTCTGGCACGCGCATCGGCGGGGGGACGCGGACGCGTTGGAGGTTCTCCTGCGATACAATCGCGAGGACGTCGAAAATTTGGAAATTCTGGCGATGAAGCTCGGCGTGGTCTCGGCGGAGACCGCCCCCGCCTCCGGAGGCAAACGATGACGGCAAAACTGTTGGATGGAAAAGCAGCCGCGGCCCAGGTGCTGGCGGTGGTGGCGGAGAAGGCGGGAGCGCTGGCGGCCCGCGGTGTCCGGCCGGGATTGGCCACGGTGTTGGTGGGGGACGACCCGGCCTCCCACGTCTATGTCGGTCAGAAGATCAAGAAGTGCGAGGCCGTCGGCATGGTCTCGATCCACGTCCCGCTTCCCGAATCGATCACCCAAGAAGCGCTGTTAAACGAAGTCCACCGCCTGAACCGCGACCCGCGGGTCCACGGCATCATCGTCCAACTCCCGCTTCCCAAACACTTGAATCCCGAATCCATTCTTTTGGCGCTGGATCCGGTCAAAGACGCCGACGGACTCCACCCGTCCAACCAAGGACGCTGGATGCAATTGAAGTCGTGGAAAGACGTCGTGTCTTCCGGGGTCCCGCTCCCCTGCACGCCGGCCGGCGTCATGGAACTGTTGCGCCAAAACGCGATCCCGATCGCCTGGCGGCGGGCGGTGGTGGTCGGGCGCTCCAGCCTGGTTGGAAAACCCCTGGCGATGATGCTCTTGTCCGCGGACGCCACGGTGACCGTGGCTCACTCCCGGACCGAAAAGCTGGACGAGATCTGCCGCCAGGCGGATCTTCTGGTCGCCGCCATCGGCTCGGCCAAATTCGTCAAGAAAGAATGGATCAAGCCGGGGGCCGTGGTGGTGGACGTGGGGATGAACCGCACGTCCGAGGGACTTTTTGGGGACGTGGACTTCGCAGGGGCCCAGGAGGTGGCCGGGGCTCTCACGCCCGTGCCGGGGGGCGTGGGACCCATGACGGTGGCCCTGCTCCTTTTGAATACGGTTCAAGCGGCTGAAAAACAGGTATCATAGGGCGAACTCTTGATCAACGGGAGGTGGACAGATGAAAGGTAAAGTGAAATGGTACAACCGGGTGAAAGGCTACGGGTTCTTGGTTCCAGAGGACGGAAGCGCGGAGGTGTTCGTCCACCATTCCGCCATTCAGGCCAAGGGAAAAGACAAGGTCCTCGTGGATGGTCAGGCCGTTGAATTCGAGGTGACGGCGGGGCCCAAAGGTCCTTCCGCCGCCAACGTCAAACCCGAAGCCAAACCAGCTCCCGCCGCTTAATCGCCCACCGCGACGCATGGAACGGACCCGTCGGACGTCCGGTGCCATTTTTTTTAATCGGGCGAGGGCGAGGGGAAACGCCGGGGTTTTTGTTTAAATCCCGCTCCGGCGTTCGCCCCTCGCTCTCCCCGGCGACCCTCCTGGGTCTCTAGTGTAGCGTCTCACAAATCCCTTTACAATGGTCCGGGCGATTTTGTGGGGCGACAAGGAGCGAGAAAGGCGCATACCGGGAGTATGCAACTGACGAGCAACGCCGCTCGCCGCGCAAAAGCGCCCGGACCTTCCTTAACGGATCGCCTCGCTTTAGCGAGGCGAAATATATAGAAGGGAGGCCCGCCTCCGTCCGGCTTCTTCGTTGCTCGTCGGTTACGATGGCCCGCATCGCGCCCTCCTCGCGCCTCGAATCCGAACGGACTCGGGCCTCCCATTGCAAAGCGATTTGTGAGACACTACACTAGGAGTTCGTGGCATGTCCATGAAAAGACTTTCCTCCCGTTGGGGCGCTTTTACAGGAATCGAAGGGTTGCCCCTGATCATTGTTTCCTCGAACGCGCTGGTTTATCTTTTTGATTTGGTGCGGCCGGGTTTGGTGGCGGACCTCACGCTCCGGCACGACGCGCTCTTGGCCGGCCAATGGTGGCGGCTCCTCACGTTCCTTTTCGTTCCTCCCTTCATCGACAACTTCTTCTTTTTTCGGGTTCCACCGCCGGGCAACATGGTCTTGATGGTGTTTTGGTTCATGTTTCTTTACACCATGGCGACGTCTTTGGAACAGGTCTGGGGCACCTTTCGGTTTACGGTCTATTTTCTGGTGGGGGCGGCGGCCACGGCGGCAGTGGCCTGGCTTCCTCTGGGAGGCTGGGTGACGAACGGTTATCTGCAGGCCAGCCTATTTTTGGCGTTCGCGGCGTTGTTCCCGGACATGGAGGTCCTTCTCTTTTTTTTCCTTCCGGTGAAGGTGCGCTGGCTGGGACGCTTCACATGGCTGTCGATCGGGCTGGGGTTTTTCTCTGGGGACGCGCTGGCGCGGCTGACGATCGCCGCGGGACTGGTCAACTATTTTCTAATTCTGGGGCCGGATCTGTGGGGTCGGGCGCGTCTTCGGTGGCAATCGGTTCGGGCCCGTCGACGATTTCGAGCGCGTCCGTAGCGTCTTCCTCCAGGGGTGGAAGGACTTCCGGGGTTTTTCGGGTTCCCTTGAACTCCTCGATTTTGGCGAGGTAGGTGTCCCCCTGGCGGCGAATTCCCTGGCGACGGTCCTCGGCGCGGCGCGCCGAGGGGGCCCGCCGTTCTTTGGGGGCGACGGTCTTCTTTAAACGTCGACGGCGGCGGCGCTGTTCCGTCTGCCGCCGGTCTCCGAGACGCTTTTCTTTAACGCTCTTTTTCTTGGCCATGGGCGATCCGGCCCTTTTTCTACCAAAATGGGCGCCGCACCGCCAGTCTGTCCCGGTCGAGTCGAGTGTTTCGGTGGAATCGGCATCGCTGTTTTTTTGACACGGTCGGCGGCCGTTTGGTAAACTTGACCTTTATTGGCGGCAATTGACGTCCCGAGCGTTCTCGCGCGCTGAGGGCGCCGGTGCTCGGGGAGGTCCGCGTGGGGGCTCGCTCAAAAAACATCGACGTTGTTTTTAGCGGCACCCAATGGGCCATGGCGGTTCTCGCGGGCCTTTACGGGGGCCACCGCTTGGACCTGCGTTGGTCCACGGGGCCCTGGTTTCTG
Organism: Elusimicrobiota bacterium; assembly: GCA_016721625.1. Classification (NCBI taxonomy): domain Bacteria; kingdom Pseudomonadati; phylum Elusimicrobiota; species Elusimicrobiota bacterium. The sequence continues at coordinate 1,329,553 of JADKHR010000001.1, read as the reverse complement.
TTGGCGGGCGGCGCCGTCGGTTTGGCGGCGGGGATGGCGGCTTTCCTGGCGCCGTTCCTGCGCAAAGGGTAAAGTGTCCTCCCCATCCTCCCTGCGTTGGCGCGCCACGGGCGCCCTGGTTTTGGCGGCGTCCGCGGGGGGGCCGTCACGGGGTTTCTTCGGGACGGGAGGCCGGTCCTTTGGGGCGTCGGGCTGGCCGCGGTCCTGGTCATCCCGAGCTACTGGGCTTTGTCGCTCACGCTTCGACTTTCGGACCGCGCCTTCTTCGGGGCCTTTATCGGCGGGATTTTCGGTCGGATGTCGGGATTGGCCGTGGGCGTGGCCCTGGTTTGGAGCCATGAACGGGAGGCGGTGGTTCCCTTTGCTTTGGCGGCGGTAGGGAGCCTTATCGCGCTGACATGGATCGAATTGATTTTCCTTGGGAGACAAAACAGGGGGCCGGGTTGAACTTCGTTCACACGTTGGAACACCATTTGTTGGACCACGTTTTTTTCCGTTGGCCGGCGGCGGGCCCCCTGTCGTTGCCCTTTTCGAAGCATCTCCTCATGATGGGCCTGTCCGCGGGGTTGGTGGCGGGGGTCCTGGTCTCCGCGGGGCAGATGGCCCGCCGCGGGGGACGGAACCGGTTCGTGTCGTTCATTGAAAGCCTGACGGTTTTTGTCCGGGACGAGATCGTCCTTCCGAACATCGGGGAGGAAGGACGGGCCTACTTGCCCTATTTCCTGTCGATGTTCTTCTTCATCCTGGCGATGAACCTGTTGGGGATGGTTCCCGGCGGCGCCACGGCCACGGGCAATATTTCGGTCACGGCCGGGCTCGCCGGATGCACGCTTTTCATGATCAACGTCGCCGGGGTTCGGGAGCACGGATGGGGGGGGTACGTGAAAAGCCTGGTGCCCCACGGCATGCCGGTGTGGCTTTTGCCCTTGATGTATCCCATCGAACTGTTGGGACTGCTGACCAAAAGTTTCGCCCTGTGCATTCGTTTGTTCGCCAACATGATCGCCGGGCATATCGTCATTTTGGCGTTTCTGGCATTGATTTTTCTCTTTGGGAAATTGTGGGTGGCGCCGATGTCGGTGGCGGCCGCCCTGGGGATCAGTCTCCTCGAGCTCTTCGTCGCGTTCTTGCAGGCGTACATTTTCACCCTGCTGTCCGCGATCTTTGTCGGCTCGGCTGTTCATTCCCATTAAACGCGACGCGGTTCCCTTGGGAACCGCGCGCCCAACGCTGAAGGAGGTCGTACCGAATGGAAGCTCAACAGGTGATGCAGGGCAGTCAGCTCTTTTTGGGATTGGGATACATTGGGGCGGGGTTCGGGGCGGGGCTTTGTCTTTTCGCCGCGGCTTCGGGCATTGCCCGGTTGGCCAGCGCCGCCTTGGAAGGCACGGCTCGCCAGCCGGAAGCGGCGGGCACCTTGCGCACGTCCATGATCATTCCGGCCGCGCTCATCGAGGGGCTCGCGTTCTTCGCCCTGGTGGTTTGCCTGCTCCTGGCGCTCAAGGTTCCCGCGGCGCATTAGCGCGGTCCCCCAGAGTAAAATCCCGTGGATAGGCTCCTTAACCCGGAACTCGGTCTGATCCTCTGGACCGTGTTGACCTTCGCCGGTCTGGCGTTCGTCCTGGCGCGGTTTGCCTGGAAGCCGATCTTGGCGGCCTTGGACGCCCGGGAAGAAGGCATCCGGCGGAACGTCCGTTCGGCGGAGGATTCCCGAAAGGCGGCCGAAGACCTTCGTCGGGAATACGACGCCCGGCTGGCCGGCGTGGAAGCCAAGATTCGGGACCTGCTGTCCGAGGCGGAAGCCCACGCCCGGAGCCTGAAAGACGATCTGGTGCGCGCCGCCCACGCGGAGAATGAGAAACTGTTGGAAGAAACCCGCAAGAAACTGGCGGAGGAAGAGCGGCGTCTGGCCCGGTCGCTCCGCGCCGAAATGGCGCAACTCTCGCTTCGTGCGACGGAAAAAATGCTCCGCCGCGGATTGGACAAACCCTTCCAGGACCGCCTGGTTCAAGAAGCGCTGGGCGATTTTGAAAAGTGGACGGCCGACAAGACGTGAGGCCCCCGGTGTTTCGCCCGTGCTGAAACTCCAGGACCGGCCCGTGGCCGCCCGTTATGCCCGCGCTCTCTTCGCCGCGGCGTCGGCCCACGGCGAGGTGGAGGCGGTGCGGCGGGACCTGGCGCGCCTGGGCCAAACCCTGGCCGTCGCGCCCGCGTTGAACGACGCGCTCCGGCACCCTCGGGTTCCGATGGAAGCCAAGCGGGAGGTTCTTTCCCGGGTCCTGGGTCGGTTTTCGCCTCTCCTGGAACGGTTCGTGGGGCTCCTGTTGGAGAAGAAACGCTGGGACGCCCTGGCGGAAATTCTTCCGGACTTTGAGCGCCTCGCGGACGACGCCGGGGGAATCCTCGCGGTTCAGGCGGCGACGCCCGCGCCGTGGACGGAAGAAGGCGCGGCCAAGGTTCGGCGGGCGCTGGAATCGGCTTGGGGCGGACCCGTTTCGCTGAAGACCTCCGTGCGGGAGGACCTCCTGGGGGGGATCGTGCTCCAGGTGGGGGACCGGGTCTGGGACAACAGTTTGAAAGCACAGCTCGAACGCCTGCGCGAGGCGTGGCTGGCCGGGGCTGTTCGATGAAGGGCGTCGGCCCAACGGGCCCCCGCGCGAAACGGTAAAAAGGAACGTTCCCATGTCGATTCAACCGGAAGAGATCACCCGCATCTTAAAAGAACGTCTCGAGGGGGTTTCCCTCTCGACAGAAATGAAGGAGGTCGGCTCCGTGCTGCAAGTCGGGGACGGCATCGCCCGCGTCCACGGGTTGGGCAACGCCGTGGCGGGGGAAATGTTGGTTTTCCCCCACGGGGTGGTGGGCATCGTGCTGAACTTGGAGCGGGAAAGCGTGGGCGCCGTGCTTCTGGGCGAGGGGAATTTGATCAAGGAAGGAGACGAGGTTCGCCGCACGGGCCGCATCATGGAAGTCCCCGTGGGGAACGGCATGATCGGACGGGTGGTGAACGCGCTGGGCGCTCCCATCGACGGAAAAGGTCCCATCAAATCCGCCAAGGCCCGCCCCGTCGAGGTGGTGGCGCCCGGCGTCGTGGAACGGCAACCGGTGCGGGAGCCGCTTCAGACGGGCATCAAGGCCATCGACGCCATGATCCCCATCGGCCGAGGCCAGCGGGAGTTGATCATCGGCGACCGCCAAACCGGGAAAACGGCCATCGCCATCGACACCATCATCAACCAGAAGAACGATCCCCATCGCCCCATTTGCATCTATGTGGCCATCGGGCAAAAACAGTCCACGGTGGCCCAGGTGGTGCAGAAGCTCACCGACCACGGCGCCATGGACTACACGGTGGTCGTCGCCGCCACGGCTTCCGAGCCCGCGCCGCTCCAATACGTGGCCCCCTACGCCGGTTGCGCGATCGGCGAAGAATTTATGTGGGCGGGAAAACACGTCCTTCTGGTTTACGACGACCTTTCCAAACACGCCGCCGCCTACCGCCAACTCTCTCTCCTGCTTCGCCGTCCCCCGGGGCGGGAAGCGTTTCCTGGCGACGTATTCTATCTTCACTCGCGGTTGTTGGAACGGGCCTGCAAACTGTCCGACAAAAACGGCGGGGGTTCCTTGACCGCGCTTCCTGTGATTGAAACCCAGGCCGGCGACGTTTCGGCCTACATTCCGACCAACGTGATTTCCATCACCGATGGCCAGATCTATTTGGAGGCGAACCTCTTCTATTCCGGCGTTCGCCCGGCGGTCAACGTGGGCTTGTCGGTCAGCCGCGTGGGCGGAAGCGCCCAGGTGAAGGCCATGAAACAAGTGGCCGGAAAATTACGTCTCGACCTCGCCCAGTACAACGAGCTGGCCGCCTTCGCCCAATTCGGCTCGGACCTGGATAAATCGTCCCAGGCCCAACTCGCGCGGGGCCAACGCCTGGTGGAAATCTTAAAACAGGACCAATACCAGCCGATCTCCGTGGCCGAACAGGTGGCCCTCATCTACGCCGCCACCAACGGTTTCCTGGACGACCTCCCCATCGACCAACTCCGCCGTTTCGAAACCGGCCTCTTTGAGTTCCTCAACAAAGACCGCCCAGAGGTATTGAAGGCGCTGGCGGAAAAAAAGGTCCTGGACGACCCCATGAAGGCCCAGCTCACCCAGGCTTTGACCGAATTCAAAGGCCGTTTCAAGGCCTGATCGCGCGTGCCTTCCCTCCGCGAGCTTCGGCGCAAGGTCAAGAGCGTCAAATCGACGCAACAGATCACCAAGGCCATGAAGATGGTCTCGGCGGCGCGGCTCAGGCGGGCCCAGGGGCGGATTTTGGGGGCGCGGCCTTTTGCGAACAAAATGACGGACCTGTTGGCGGATGTTTTGTGGCAGGAGGCGGACGCCAACGGGGACGGGGTCCTGACGCCCGAGGAATTGCAACACCCCTTGCTGTGGGGGACTCCGGGCGGGCCCAGGGGCCTTCTGTTGATCACGGCCGACCGGGGGCTTTGCGGCGGATTCAACACCACCTTGATCAAGAAAGGGCTTGAGTTTTATCGCGAGAACGCCGGGCGGGCCGTGGAGCTCATGACGGTGGGGCGGAAGGCTCGGGATTACTTCCGCCGGGTGGGTTCGCCGATCCGCCATGAATATGTGGGGATCTTCAATCAATTGAGTTACAGCCAGGCCGAGCTGATCGGCCGGGACGTCATCGATTTTTTTGTGAAGAATCGGGCCAGCGACGTGACCTTGGTGTATACGGAGTTCAAGTCGGCCATCCAACAGCGCGTGGTGACGACGACTCTCTTGCCGCTGACGCCGCCGGAACGCCCTCCGGAAGTGCGACGGGCCGCCCCGTTCATTTACGAGCCGGTCCGGGCGGAAATCCTGGAGGCGCTGTTTCCGCGCTATTTGAAAGCCCAGATCTTCCGGGCGCTCCTGGAATCCTATTCGTCGGAGATGGGCGCCCGCATGACCGCCATGGAGAACGCTTCCAAGAACGCCCAGGAACTGATCGCGGGTCTGACTCTGACCGCCAACAAGATCCGCCAGGCGGCCATCACCAAGGAAATCGCGGAACTCGTGGGCGGGGCGGAGGTTTTGCAATGAACAAAAACGACCGCTGGATCGCGAAGAATTTCGGACTGTTGGTGGACCTCTACGGGGGCCGTTACGTGGCGGTTTCCGACCAGCGGGTGGTGGCGGTGGGGGCGCGGTGGGAAGGGATCGAGCGGAAGGCGCGGAACGCGGGGTGCAAGGGATCTCCTTCCGTCGTGCGGGTGCCGGCGGCGGAACAAATCGGGCAGGAATTTGATCCGGTTCGACTATTCCGTTTTTCGTAAAGCCAAGGCCCCGGTCATCCCGGTGGAGTTCCGGGGCCGGGACCGCTGGCACAACCTCTGGGTCTATGTGGACTCGGGCGCCAGCCTGAGCATCCTTCACACCTACGAAGCCCGTCGGTTGGGGGTCAGCCTGAAGGGATGTCGGAAGTTCTATATTGTGGTGGCGGGAGATCGGCGAATTCCGGTTTTTGTGAAGACGCTCAAAATGCGGCTCGGCGGTCGGGTGGTTCCCGTGGAAGTCGGATTTTGCAGTGCCTTGGGCGGCGCTTTCAACCTGCTGGGCCGGAAAGGCGTTTTCGACAAGTTTCGGGTGTGTTTTGACGATCGGAAACAAACGGTTTCATTCTATTGAGTGGAAAGGAGTTTTCGATGAAACGATGGTGCTTCCTGGCTCTTCTGGCTTCAGTCCCCGTCCACGCCGTTTGGTATGGCGCGGTGGGGAAGGCCGCGCCCAAAGACGGTCACGCGCTCGAGTTTATTTACGACACGGGTTCCCGTGAACTGGAGACGGACACGGGCGGCAACACGGTGACCCTGGATGCTCATCGGCTGGGTCTTCAATACGCGCGGGGGCTGGGGCAGGGTTTTGAGATGCTCCTCCGCGGAACGCCGTTGACCTCGCGGGTCAATTTCTCGGGGACCGCCTTTAACCCCGACGTCTGGAGCGTGGGGGGCGGGTTCCATTGGGCCCCGCCGGAACCCCTGGGGCCGGTGCGGCTCGGTTTATTGGCCACCGTGGACTATTACGACGGGCGTGAATCCAAGGGCAATGACTTCAACTGGGTGGAAGTCGGCTTGGCGGCGGGGCGAGCGTTCCTTTGCCCCACGATCTCAGCGTGACCGGCGGTGTTTCCATGCTGAAGGACGACGTGAACCTGGACCTCTCCGGAAGCAAGATCGACCTGAGACTGGTCCAGGAAGTGGGCGGGTTCGTCGGGGCGGGCTGGTCCCCCAACGACGCGTGGAACGTTTCCACGGAGATCCATTTCGGCAACGAGCGCGTGTGGGGCCTTTCGGCCCGCTACAACTTTCAATAGATCGGTTGAAGACCTTCTTCAACCAGGGGAGCCTTTGATGAACGTCGGAAAAGTGGTGCAAGTGATTGGGCCTATCGTGGACGCCGAATTTTCGGCGGGTCAACTGCCGGCCATTTATAACGCGGTGAAAATCAAGATCGAAACCGACGGGGAGGCGCCCCGGATTTTAACGGCCGAAGTCGCCCTTCACCTGGGCGATAACACCGTCCGCTTGATCACCCTGGGGCCCACCGACGGGCTTCGTCGCGGCGCCGTGGCGGAAGACACGGGCGCCCCGATCTCGGTGCCCGTGGGCCCGGCGTGTTTGGGACGACTGATGAACGTGTTGGGGGAACCCAAGGATTACCGGGGGGAAATCGCCGCCAAGGAAACCTTCCCCATCCACCGGCCAACGCCGGCCTTCACCGACCAGGAAACCACCCCTCAAATTTTCGAAACGGGCATCAAAGTGATCGATCTCTTGGAGCCCTACATGAAAGGGGGCAAAGTGGGCCTTTTCGGGGGGGCCGGGGTCGGTAAGACCGTGGTCATCATGGAACTCATCAATAACGTCGCCAAACAGCACGGCGGCGTCTCGGTCTTCGGCGGCGTGGGCGAGCGTACCCGCGAAGGGAACGATCTCTGGCTGGAAATGCAACAGTCCAAACTTTCCGACGGAAACTCCGTACTCTCGAAAGCCGTTTTGGTCTACGGCCAGATGAACGAGCCGCCGGGGTCCCGCCTCCGCGTGGCGCTCACGGCTTTGACCCAGGCCGAATATTTCCGCGACCGGGAAGGGCAGGACGTTCTGCTCTTTATCGACAACATCTTTCGATTCACCCAGGCGGGGTCCGAGGTGTCGGCGCTGTTGGGCCGCATGCCCTCTGCCGTGGGGTACCAGCCAACGTTGTCGACGGAAATGGGCGAACTTCAGGAAAGGATCACGTCCACCAAGAAGGGCTCCGTCACCAGCGTCCAAGCGATTTACGTGCCCGCCGACGACCTCACCGACCCCGCGCCGGCCAACGCCTTCGCCCACTTGGACGCTACCACCGTGCTTTCCCGCCAGATCTCGGAACTGGGGATTTATCCCGCCGTGGATCCCTTGGATTCCACCAGCCGGATTTTGGACCCCAAGATCGTGGGCGAAGAACATTACGCCACGGCCCGGGCGGTTCAGCGGATCCTCCAACGTTACCGGGACCTCCAGGACATCATCGCGATTTTGGGGATCGATGAGCTGTCGGAAGACGATAAAGTCATTGTGGCCAGGGCGCGGAAGATTCAACGCTTCCTTTCCCAGCCCTTCCATGTGGCGGAACAATTCACGGGCATCCCGGGGAGATACGTGACCCTGAAAGAGACCATCCGCAGTTTCCGGGAGGTGGTGGAGGGAAAATGGGACCATCTTCCCGAGCAGGCGTTTTACATGGTGGGCGGCATCGAAGAAGCGATCGAAAAAGCCAAGACGTTGCAATGAAATAAAAGGAGATTCCTTTGGAAACTGAAACCCCTGTTCTAGACTCTTTCTCCCTTTCGAATTTTCTGCGGGGGGGCGTCGATATTTTCCGTTCACCGAAAGGCATGTTCCGGGCCATGAGCAAGGATGGCGGCTTCGGGAAACCGATCCTCTATGCGTTTCTCTGGCAATACGTCGCCGCCGCCCTGGCCCTGATCCTTTCCTTCCTGCGTCCGATTCCCGCTCCTTTTGGGGTGTGGGGGAATGTTTTTATTTTTTTCCTCATTCCACCGATGATGGTCGCGGTGGGTTTCGTTGTTTCGGCGATCCTGTTTTTGATCTGGCACCTGCTGGGATCTTCCCTTAAGTACCAAACAGCGTTCCGAGTGTGGGCGCTCCTCTGCCCGCTGGCTGTGGTGAGCGCAGTCTTGGGCGGGGGCCCGGTTCTCAGCGCGCTGGTGATGGGGTTCTATTTTTTCCTGTTGGCGATGGCTTCCATCCACGTTCACGGCGTTCCCGCCGCCAGGGCCTGGACCGTGTGGGGCCTTCTGTTCTCGCTCCTAGTTCTTCTCATGGTCGTGAGCCGGGTCATCGAGGCGCAACGGGGACGGTTGCAGTCCGGGCGCGGGAGGTTCTCGGCCCCCGGCGCGCCAGCCATGTTACCCCCTCCCGCGGTTCCGGGGACGTCCGGCCAACCCATGACCCGGGCTGAGTTGCAGAAAAAAATGGAAGAGGAAATGGCGAAGGCAAAAGCGGATTCTGAGCGCAGGAAGAAAGAATCCGAGTCGCCGATTCTCGCACCGAAAAAGGCGCCCGTCCGCCGTTAAGCCCGTGGCTAAACGAATCCCCTTTTCCATCGTAACGCCTGAGCGCCTAGCATGGGAGGGGGAGGTGGACTCTTTGGTGGTGCCGGCCCAGGAGGGGTCTTTGGGGATCCTTCCCGGTCACGCCCCTCTCCTGGCGCAACTCCGACCCGGGATGGTCGTCATTCGTCGGGAGGGAGAGGAGCCGCGTCTGCTCTCCGTTTCAGGAGGATTTGTGGAAGTCTGCGCCGGCCGGGTCTCGGTCTTCGCCGAGACGGCAGAGATGTCCGATGAAATCGACGCCGAACGGGCCCGCCAATCCCTCGAAAAGGCCAAGGCCGCCCTGAAACACGGATCCGACGAAAAGCGCGACGCCGCGGCCGTCGCCGCCCTGGAACGAGCGCTCGCTCGCCTCCACGCCTACGAAGCGGCCTCCCGCTATCGGAACCCCCGCTCCAACGCGCCCAACAAAAAGTCCTTTTAAAAAATTTCACCGGCAGTCGGAACGTCCCTCCGCGAAACGGAAACCACCCCCGAGCCATAAATTGTTACATGAATGTTACAAGTCGTTAAGGGTTCCCTTAAGGTCTCTGAGTAGACTTTATAGGAGGCTCGGTGATGAAAGGGGGCGAAAAAATGAAAAGGGTCCTGGTGATTGAAAAAGACGCGGTGACGGCCCGACGCATGGGATCGCTCTGGGAATCCGCCGGCTATGAAACCTTTCTTGTGACGGACGTCGGACGGGCGGCTTTTGACGCGGGGCGCTGGCACCCGGACCTGATCACTCTCAACCTGGAGGGGTCCGAAGGAGACGGGCGTGAGGTTTTGCTTCAGCTTCTTTCCCGCCCCCAGACCAGCCGGACGCCCGTGGTTCTTTTTTCCGGAAAGGAAAAAAAGTCCATTCCTCAAGCGTTAATGACGAGCGTCCGAGCCGTTTTCGATAAGCCTGTCCTTTTCGAGCGCCAGTTCGAAAAAACCCCCCAATTCGTTTCCGCTCCGGGCTAACCCCGAGCTATTGTTCGCTGAAGAGGGAATCCGTTTCTTCGGGTGGGCGGGCGACGACGGCCCGTTCTTTCGTCTCCACGATAGGGCGCTGAATCAAGAAGGGATGTTCCGCCAACATTTCCAACCACTCTTTGCGGCCAAGCCGGTCCGGATCCAACGCTTTTTCCATCCAAAAGGGTTCCTTGAAGCGAGTGATGGCGGCCGGGCCCAGGCCCATTTTTTTTAAGATCCGCTCGAGGGTTTTCACGGAGAGCGGGTCTTTCATATATTCCACGATTTTCGGTTGAACGCCCCTGGATTCGAGACGTTCCTTCACCTTGAGGCACGTCCCGCAATGGGGATTGTAATACAACGTCCAAGGGGGCTGGGCCGCGGCCCGATGTCCGGAGGTTTTCTTCCCCAGTCTTTTCCCCAAATCTTTAGCGACGCCCAACGATCGATCTCCCAGTTTTTCCTTTATCCTCGGCATTCCGTCCTCCCGCAATGAAAACATCCCGCCGTTGGCGGGCCCTCAGAAAATGTTCGCACCAAATAAAACGGGGGAATGAAAGATGGCTTTCATCCCCCCGTTCAACTAGCAACCACAGCCGGGACCGAACATGGCGACCTCCTTGAAAAGGGTTTACCTATGTCATCCTAACGCGAAAATGGAACAAAAGTTCCCGGAGGACACGACCATTCTACCATTTCCCGGGCCAGAAAGCATGGCGAAGGCTGAGGAGCCCCACATAGCCATACCCCACCAAAAAGAGGCCGATAAAAGGGACGGACCAGAGGTAGCCCGCGGTCCAGCTCCAGGCAAGCGCCACCACGAAATAGACGGCCGCGGCCATCTCCAGGGCGCCCAGGGAGCCTGAAATGGTTCGATAACGTTTGTTCAGCCAACTCTCCCCCCGGTCCCGGATGTTGTATTTGGCTGTCCGTAAAAAATCCGTCCGGACGTTGAACAACGCTTCCAAAACCGCGCGGCTGTTGTTAACGCACATGCCCACGCCGAACGCCATGAGCGCCGGAAGGTCCGTCCACCGCAGGCGGATCTCCCGGTTCGGGAAAGACTCTCGATCGGCCACGCCATAGAAAAGGGCCACGGAGAGGGCCGCGAGGAAGAAAGCGCCCAGATCCACCCCCGCCGCCCAGGCCGGCCAGCCCAGCGCCCGGCGAGCCAAGAGGCTCGGGAAGAGCAGAAGAGAAAAGGCCAGCAACAAAACGTATCCCGCGTTTGAGGTGAGATGGATGGTGCTTTCCAGTTTAACGAAAAACGGCAGGGGGCTTCGCCACAAGGACGGCAGGATTTTTTTGGCCACCTGCAAGGCGCCTTTGGTCCAGCGATGTTGTTGGCCGCGGAAGGCTCCGATGTCCACAGGAAGTTCGGCCGGGCAGACGACCTCGGGAAGGAAAAGGAACCGCCACCCCCGTATTTGGGCCCGGTAGGAAATGTCCAGATCTTCGGTCAACGTATCGTCGCTCCAACCCCCTCCGTCTTCGATGGCAGACCGTCGCCAGACTCCGGCCGTCCCATTGAAATTAAAGAACGCGCCCGAGCGGTTCCGCGCCGTGTGCTCCAAAACGAAATGGCCGTCCAAGAGCAGGGCCTGGAGCCGGGTCAAGAGGGAATAGCCGGGGTTCACATGCCCCCAGCGGGTTTGCACCATCCCGATCCGTTCGTCGGCGAAGTGGGGGAGGGTGGCCCGCAGGAAATCCGGGGAAGGTAAAAAGTCGGCGTCAAAGATGGCGACGAATTCTCCCGTGGCGGTTTTCATCCCGTTCGCCAAGGCGCCGGCTTTGAAGCCTCGGCGGTCCGCGCGGTGGAGGGTTTTAATGTCAAATCCTGCGCGGTGCTTTTCCTCTGTCAGTCGGTCGGTGAGGGCGGCGCTATCGTCTGAGGAATCATCCAGCACTTGTATTTCGAGGAGGTCCCGGGGATAGTCCAGCGCGCAAACCGCGTTCAGGAGCCGTTCCACCACGTACATCTCATTATAGAGCGGGAGTTGGACCGTTACCCGGGGCCACGGGGTCGGGATCGGGGGGTCGGCCCTCCGGGGAGCGGTTTTGTAGTGCCGCCAATAAAGATAGAGGATCCAATAGCGGTGGAACCCGTAGAGCGACAATAGAAGGAGGATGCCGAAATACAGGCTGAGCGTCAGAACCGCCATGCTTACTCCAGGTTCAAGAGCGCCTGGACGCGGGCGCGCAGGCTGTCCGGACAACGGCAAGGGTCGGCTTTTCGGAGCCGATCCAGGAGAAGTTCTTCGAACTCAAAACGATCGCCGCAGGGGGGGCACGCCTTGAGGTGTTGGCGGATTTCCTCTTCGTCGGCGGGCGTCAACTCCCGGCGGTTCAGGAATTCGTGAAGGCGGTCCAAAATCCCTTCGCACACGCGCCAATGTTTGGGATCGATGGAGATCACGCCGAGGCCTTCGCCCAACCCGCGTCGACGGCGTGGGAATGGAGCGCCGTTTGGAGCTGTCGCCGGCCCCGGGCCAGGCGGGAACGGACGGTGCCCAGGGGGACGTCCAAGGATTCCGCCACTTCCTGGTAGGAAAGACCTTCCAAATCGAAAAGCACAATGGCCGCCCGGTATTCTTCCGGAAGGGCGTCCAGAGCCTTTCGGAAATCTTCGTTGGTCATTCGGCCGATAACGTCTTTGACGGGGTCCGGTCCGGCGGGTGTCTGGGCGGCGAGCCGGTTGAATAGGTGAAACTGGTCGACTTTTTCGTAAGCGTCCACGGACACTTTTTCCGGCTCACGTTTTTTCTTCCGAAAAATATTGATGTAAGAATTCGTGAGGATGCGGTAGAGCCAGGCCCGGAGGTTGGTCCCCGGTTGGAACTGGTCCAGGCTCTTCCAGGCCCGGGCGAAGGCTTCCGCCACCAAATCCTCGGCCGCGGTGGGGTTCCGGGTCATGCGAAGGGCCGCCCCGTAGAGCTCGTCCAAAAGCGGGAGCGCTTTTTCTTTGAATTCCCGACGGCGCTCATCGTTCATCGAGACGCCGAGGAACCCCAGGATGTTTTGGCGGGATACACGAACCTAGATTATCAATTCCGGGCTTCCCTCGCAACGACGGGGGCATGGGCCGGGAAAGTGGTATATTTTCGGCCATGTCCAATCGGTTGGCTCGCGAAAGCAGTCCGTACCTTCTCCAGCACGGCGAGAACCCTGTTCAGTGGTATCCCTGGGGCGAGGAGGCTTTTGATGCCGCGCGCCGGGAAAACAAGCCTCTCCTGATCTCCATCGGGTATTCCACCTGCCACTGGTGCCATGTCATGGAACGGGAGTGTTTCGAGAACCCGGCCATCGCGGCGGTCATGAACGAATACCTGATCGCGGTGAAGGTGGATCGGGAAGAACGGCCGGAGGTGGACCGTTTGTACATGACCGCCGTGCGGGCGATGACGGGCCAGGGGGGGTGGCCCCTGAACGCCTTCGCGACCCCCGAGGGGAAGCCCTTCACCGGCGGGACTTATTTCCCTCCTTCCGACCGCCACGGCCGGCGCGGGTGGCCCGCCGTGGTGGAAGCCGTTGGAAAAGCCTGGAGGAACCCCGCGGAGCGGGAGCGCCTGATCGCCCAAAGCGAAGGGCTGACACGGGCGGTCCGCGATGACTTGATTCCAGCCGTTTCTTCCGAAGGGTTTTCCCGGGGGGAAGCGCTGAAGGCCTGTTTCAGCGCTCTGGAGGAATCCTACGATGAGGCCAACGGCGGTTTTTACGCGGCGCCGAAGTTTCCCATGCCGGTGAACCAATCCTTTTTGTTTCGTTACGGAGACGCCGTGGGAGGCGATGCGGGTCGACGGGTCCAGGCCATGGCGCTGTCTACCCTTCGCGGCATGGCCCGGGGGGGGATCTTCGACGTTCTGGGCGGGGGGTTCCACCGTTATTCCACCGATGGGCGGTGGTTTCTGCCGCATTTCGAGAAAATGCTTTACGACAACGCCCAACTGGCGGTGAATGACCTGGAAGCCTTCCAGCTCACCGGCGACCGAATGTTCGCGGAAACCGCGGGCTCCACCCTGGATTACCTTTTACGGGACTTGACTCACCCGGAGGGGGGATTTTTTTCCGCGGAGGATGCCGACAGTTTCCCCGGCTCGGGGGAAGGCGGGGAAAAACGAGAAGGCGCTTTTTATGTTTGGGAAGCCGAGGAAATTCAAAAGATCCTGGGATCGCCGGACGCCGCGCTTTTTTCGGCCCGTTACGGGGTGGAATCGGCCGGGAACGTGATGGAGGATCCCCAGGGGGAGTTTTCCGGCAAAAACGTCCTCTTCGAAGCTCGCTCGCTGGAAGAGTCGGCCCGCGCGGCCGGAATTCCCTTGGACGAGGCCTCCCGTCGGCTGGAGGCGGCCCGAACGAAGTTATTGTCGGTTCGAACCCGGCGGTGCCGGCCGCTACGGGACGACAAAATCCTGACCTCCTGGAACGGGCTGGCCCTTTCGGCCTTCGCCCGCGGGGCCGCGGTTTTGGGGGAGGACCGCTATCGGGTGGCCGCGCAAAAAGCGGCCGCGTTTATCCAAGGGAACCTGTGGGACGGGGAACGGCTCTACCGCCGGTGGCGGGAGGGGAAACGGGACATCGTGGCCCTGGCGGACGACCATGTGTTCTTGGCCCAGGGTCTCGTGGACCTTTACGAAACGGATTTCAAGGTGGAACGCCTTTTCTGGGCCGAACGGTTAATGGAGGAAACCCTGGGCCGGTTCCAGGATCCGGCCACGGGATCGTTGTTTAGCGCGCCAGCGGACCATGATCCCCACCTCATCCTCCGGGCGCGGGAGGAGGGGGACAACGTGGAGCCTTCGGCGGCCAGCGTGGCCGCGATGACGCTCCTCCGCCTGGCCCGGTACCGGGGGCGGGAGGATTTCCACCGCGCGGCCCAGCGGATGATCGAGGCTCATCTGGCCTTTGCCTCCGGGGGCCCCCGTGCGTTCCCCCTTCTCTTGGCGGCCTCTCTTTTAGTCGATCGGCCGTCCAGGGAATTGGTGATCGCGGGGGACCCCTTGTCCCCGGAAACGCGGGGTTTTCTCGCCGTGGCGCGCCGAATGTTTCTCCCGGATCTATCCCTGATCCTGGCGGACGGGGGGCCGGGCCAGGTTGCACTGGCCGAACGGCTCCCCTTCCTGCGGGGCGTAGGCCCTGTCGGCGGCCGCCCCGCCGCCTTCCTCTGCCATTCCTTTTCCTGCCAAACCCCGGCGTTCACCCCCGAGGATTTGGAGCGGGGGTTGGATAAGCCGGAAGACCCATTCCAGGCGAAAGGCCCCCCCCCTCGTTGACCCTCCCCTCCGTTATTTGGTAACGTTGTCTTCATCGCGCCGGGGCTTTCCAACGGAAGGCCGCCCGGGGCCCGAGTTTCCGGCTCCGCCTTTTCTATTATCGCGCGCAACCCCCGAGTTCAATCGCAAAGAACCGGAAAATTAAGGAGTCCCACTCGTATGGCAAAGAAATACGTCTATTTTTTTGGTAACGGCAAGGCGGAGGGAAACGGAACTCAGAAAGATCTTCTGGGCGGAAAAGGCGCGGGGTTGGCCGGAATGTCGAGCGCGGGAGTTCCCGTTCCTCCGGGCTACACCATCACCACGGACACCTGCCGCTATTACTACGCCAAAGGCAAGAAACTTCCCCCTGAGCTGGCCGGCCAATCGAAGGAAGCCATGGCGAAGCTGGAGAAGGCTTTGGGCAAGAAATTCGGGTCCTCCTCCGATCCTTTGCTGGTCTCCGTCCGATCCGGCGCCAAGTTTTCCATGCCGGGAATGATGGACACGATTTTGAACCTGGGGTTGAACGACGAAGCGGTCCTCGGTTTGGCTGAGAAAACAGGCAACGAACGGTTCGCCTGGGACGCCTATCGCCGGTTCATTTCCATGTTCGGCAACGTCGTTCTGGAAATCGAAAAAGGCGCTTTTGAGAAAGTGTTGGAATCCGTTAAACAGAAGCGGGGCGTGCACCTGGACACCGAACTGAACGTGGCCGACCTCAAAAACGTCGTGGAATTGCTGAAAAAGCTGGTGAAGGACGAAACCGGCAAGAACTTCCCCCAGGATCCCGTCAAACAGCTGGAAGACGCCCGGAACGCCGTTTTCCGGAGTTGGAACAACCCCCGCGCCATCACCTACCGCCGGTTGAACAAGATTTCCGAGGAAATCGGCACGGCCGTCAACGTCCAGGCCATGGTGTTCGGCAACATGGGGAACGATTCAGGCACCGGCGTCGGGTTCACCCGCAACCCGAGCTCGGGCCAGAAGGAATTTTTCGGCGAATACCTCACCAATGCCCAGGGCGAAGACGTGGTGGCCGGCGTCCGGACCCCCAAGCCCATCAAGGAATTGGAAAAAGACATGCCCGCCGTCTACAAACAGCTGCGGGAGATCACGACCAAGCTGGAGAAGCACTACCGCGACATGCAGGATTTTGAATTCACCATCGAACGGGGCACGCTCTTTATGCTCCAGACCCGCACGGGCAAACGCACCGGCATCGCCGCGGTTCAGGTGGCGGTGGACATGGTGAAGGAAAAGCTCATTTCCAAAGAGGAAGCTCTCCTCCGCATCGAGCCCGACCAGATCGCCCAACTACTGGCGCCGGTTTTTGACGGCAAGGAAAAAACCCTGGCGGTCAAGGGCGGTCGCTTCTTGGCCAAGGGCATCGACGCCGGTCCCGGCGCGGCCACGGGCCGGGCGGCGTTCACCGCTGACCGGGCGGTAGAGATGTCGAAGAAGGGCCCGTGGTTCTGGTCCGTCCCGAGACGAATCCCGACGACATCGAAGGCATGGTCGTGGCGGAAGGCATTTTGACCGCCATCGGCGGCCGGACTTCCCACGCCGCCGTGGTGGCCCGCGGCATGGGCAAACCCTGCATCGTGGGCTGTGGCGTTTTAAAGATCGACACCGTGGCCGGCACCCTATCGGTTAACGGGAGCCAGGTCAAGGAGGGGGATTTCCTCTCCATCGACGGGTTCACGGGCGAGGTGATCACGGGCCAAGTGCCCACCCTCCCCTCGGAAGTGGTGCGGGTTCTTCGCGGTGAATTGGCGGAAAAAGAGTCCCCTCTGTTCGATTCCTTTAAGGCCGTCATGTCCTGGGCCGACGCCTACCGCAAGATCAAGGTCCGCGCCAACGCGGACATTCCTCGGGACGCCATCATGGCCCGCGCGCTCGGCGCCGAAGGCATCGGGCTCTGCCGCACCGAACACATGTTCTTTGCGCCCGACCGCCTGCCCTTCATGCAGGAGATGATTCTGGCCGATACCGAAGAAGAACGGCGGAAAGCGCTGGAGAAACTCTTGCCCTTCCAGAAAGACGACTTCAAGGGCCTCTTGAAAGAGATGAAAGGGTTTGGCGTCACCATCCGGACCCTGGATCCCCCTCTCCACGAGTTCCTGCCGAAGACGAAGGAAGACGCCGCGGAACTGTCGCGGAAGATCGGAATTCCGACGGAAAAAATCCTTCAAAAGACCCACGCGCTCCATGAGTTCAACCCGATGTTGGGCCACCGCGGTTGCCGGCTCGGCATCACCTATCCGGAAATCACGGAAATGCAGGTGCGGGCGATCCTCTCCGCCGCCTGCGAGTTGAAGAAGGAAGGCGTGACGGTGTTCCCCGAAATCATGATCCCCTTGGTCGGGAACGTCAAAGAGTTGAAGGACCAGACCGCCATCGTCCGCCGGGTGGCGGACGCCGTTCAAAAAGAATACGGCGTGAAGGTGAAATATCTCCTCGGCACCATGATCGAGGTGCCCCGCGCCGCCTTGACGTCCGGCGAGATCGCCGAAGAGGCGGAATTCTTCTCCTTCGGCACCAACGACCTGACCCAAATGACCCTCGGTTTCTCCCGGGACGACGCCGGGAATTTCACGAAGGTCTACCTGGACAAAAAAATCTTCACCGACGATCCCTTCGCCACGCTGGACCAAACCGGCGTGGGACGGCTGATGGAGATGTCGGTCCGAGAGGGCCGAAAGTCCCGCAAGGACCTGAAATGCGGCATTTGCGGCGAGCACGGAGGCGACGCCCCCTCGGTCAAGTTCTGCTACCGGGCGGGTTTGAACTATGTCTCCGCCAGCCCCTTCCGCATTCCGGTGGCCCGCCTGGCGGCCGCCCAAGCCGTGATCGAGGACAAAACGGGAAAGTCCTACACCTCGAAATAGTTCGAAACAGGTTTCACCCAAGCGGGGCGGCCTCCCAAAAGAGGCCGCCCCGCATTTTTTGGGGTGCCCCGCAGAGATATGAACTCACAGGAGAACGTTCTGGAGCCCCCTTGCTTTAGAACCTAAGTCGGGGGGGGAATTCCGGAACCTTGGGAAACCCCTTAACAAAAAACCGCCGGGGGCCTGGGGAGGCCACCGGCGGTTTTAGGAAAGAGACGGGGATTATTTGTCGGAGTGTTTGGACTGTTCTTCGGAGAGTTTGTCGAAGGCGGATTCGGCGTTGGCTTTGATGTGGTCGCGGACGCCGGCGGAGAGGCCTTGGACCTTGTCGGCCAAGTCTTTCAACTGGTCGATGTTCAGGGAGGCAAGCGAATAGAGGGTTCCGCTTTTGTCCTGGTAGCGATCAACCACCGTCACGCCTGAAAGAACGTTGTCCGTGAACGTTTTTACGGTGTTCTCGATGTATTGCTCTTCGTTCGCTTTCTTTTCGGCGGGGATCGACGTGTTGGACAGGTAATCGCGCATGAGGCTGGTGGACATGACGCTCAATTGTTTCGAGATGTCGGCGATGGCCCGGTTATCGGCGGTGGTGCGCCGAAGCGCTTCCGATTGGATCCCTTCCGCCACGCCCACGCCGTAAAAGGTCTTGGTTTTATCCTTAAAAGCGCCCGCGCCTTTCATAATCCAATCCGGCCGTTTCGGGCCCCCGCAGGCGAAAAGCGCGAGACCAACCACCGCCATAACAGTTTTACGTAACAGAGCATTTTTTGACATTTTGGTTCCTCCTTGAAAATATGACTCGAAATAGTCGGAAAGGGAAAGGCCCCTCTCCCGGCCTACGGCCACCCTCTCCCGCAGGCGGGAGAGGGAAATGGGCTACTGCCCGAAAAGATGGGCGCTCAGGAACTTCGCAGCTTCTTGGCCCAGGGCGATTTCTCCGGCGGCCAGGGTTTTTGCCCGGGCGGTGTTGACGGTGAGGTGACCCTCCACTCCGTCCGGGGAGGCGCTGGCGACTACTTTTCCCGTGGCGAGGTCCGTCAATTCCACCGTGCCCGACCATTGGAAAAAGGTCCAGTCGGGCACGTTTCGTTCAAAGGGGGCCACCGATAGTTTGGCCTTCACGGCCAGGCCGGTCTCGCTGGCGTTGGAGATGGAAACACCGACCCCATTGATTTGGGCCACCACCACCTCCCGCAATTTCGAGCCTTCCGGGGCTTCGGCCTGAACGGAAACCGGAATGGCGGCGATGGCTTTATCAAGAGAGCTTTGCCATTCGGCGGTTGTCCCGCCCAGCAACTCGGCCATGCCGGCGGGGTCCACCACGCGGCGCCGGGCCGATAGGGCGTCCCGCTCGCGGGCCGCCTCCAACGCCAGTGAGAGGGCGCGGGCTCGTTCCAATGGGGTGGTGGCCGCGTCGGCCCTGGCTTTCGCGGCGGAGAGATCGTGTTCTTTTTCCATGATTTGGGTGCTAAGGGTTTTCCGGAGGGCGACTTTATCCAAAACAGCAAGGGCATAGCTCTTTTTCGATTTTTTATCGAAATAGGTTTCGACGATGGCCACCCCTTCCAGCAAGGTGTCCGTGGTCAGTTGGGTGTTGATTTCGCTCTTTTGGGTCCCCTGGGCCGCGCTCCGCCTTTTTCCGACAGAGCTAGAGGATTCCGTTTGCTGGTCCGTGAGGGTTTGTTGAACCCGGGCCTGGAAGGTGCGGGCGATCTCCGCCCGGGCATTAGAGCGGGCGGCGTCAAGATCGGCGCCGATGCCGACCCCGGTCACGTATTTCGTTTCCGGATACTTGGGGTCCGGCCCGGTCACCCAGTCGGGTTTCTTGGGGGCCGCAGCGAGCGGCAAGGAAAAGGCAAGAAAGAGTAGAGTTAGGGTCCAGCGGGGGGGGTGGATCATGGGTGTTCCTCCTTTCTCATTATAACGCAGTTCGAACGATTAGGAAAGACTTTCGGCCGGCGGTCACGGGCACGTTTTTGATTTCGCGGGTTTCAACAGTGGTTCCGGAAGAGTCCAAAAAGCGAAGGGTGATGTTTTGGCTCCCCGACGGCAAGGTCAGGCGGGCCATGAGGATTCGGTCCGGCAGGGTGCGCCAGCTCCGTTTGTCCGCCACCTCGGTGGCCGCGGAGGCGGCTTGCATCACCATTTTGACCAGAAACCCCAAATTCTCGTTATTGTTTTTTTCCACGGCCTGGCTGACTTTTTGGGCCAGGAGGTATTTGGTGACCGCCCGAGCGATGGCACGGGCCCGGATGCGGACGATCCGGTCCTCCAGATTCTTCACGGCGATGGCGCCCACGTCCTCCACCAGAACCGTCCGGGAAACAACGGAATCGGATTGAACTTCCGCGGATTGAATTCGGGCGGCCAGGCGGTTGTATTTGGGGAAAGCCACGCGGATCATTTTGTCCGCCGCCAGGGACCGGAACACCGCCCGGGCCTGTTCCACCTGGGTATCGTCTTGGGTCTTGGCGTTCACCTGTTCCACATAAGGCCAGCCGTTATAGACGCTGATTTCAAAAAAGGAGTCGACTTTCTCGGGCCCCAGGCCGGCGTAGTGGAGGATCACGAGCTCTCCGGTACCCGCCGTGGCGGGGGCGGGGGGCGTTCCTCCCCACCGGCGCTGGATCTCGGCGACTTTATCGGAGAAGCCCAGGCGGCGCGCCGTCCGGAGGGCGTCCTCCACCAACCCCTCGGGGCGGGGGGTTTTGTAAAACCCGCCGTAGGCGTCGTAGGCTTCGAGGGCTTTCATGTAGGAGATGTAGGCATCGTTCGTTTCGCCCCGGTCTTCATACAGGAGTCCGGCCAGGAAGCGGGCGAAGGCGTCATCTTGGTAGGCGTTCCGCTGTCCTTCAAATCGAAGGGACCGGAGGAACACGTCCACTTGGCGGCATTCCACCAAGGCCCCTTCGCCGTCTCCCAGCGCGGCGTAGTTGAGGGCGGAGAACACATGGATGAGCGCTCGCTCGAAGTCTTCCCCGTAGTAGGGGGTCATGAGGTCGTTGATGAGGAACGTGCTCATGTGGGCGGTGAGGCTTTTCGTGTAGAGGTCTCGGGCGGTCCGCTTGGCGTTTTCCAAGGCCTGGTTGCTGTCGGCGTATTGGCCCGCCAACTGGAGGAGCATCCCCCGGTCCAAGTAATAAAGAAGGGCGTTCTTCTCGCCGTAGCCGGTCTTTAATTTTTCCACCTGTTCGGCGGCGGGGGCGAACTCATTTTTGAGGACGTAGCTGTTCAGGTCACGGAGGGTCAGCGTCGTGGCGCAACCCACCAGGAGGAAGGCGACGAAGAAGAGCGGGCGGGGGCCGCGCACGGGAGGGGAAGGGCTAGGCGAGGGACCGGGGCCCGCTCTCCCACCGGGAGAGCGGGCGTTCCGGTCGGGCTCGGTTAAAACTTGTTCTTCCGGTAAATGACGGTCTTCTTGATTTTCTTCTGGCCGATCCAAACCTTTTCGTTGGTGAGCATGTCGATCATTTCCAGCTCAACCTGGTAATATTTGAGCTGTTGTTTGCCCGCCTGGTCTTCAATGGTGTTGATCTGGCCTTTCAACATGAAATCGGCCCCATATTCCTGGCCCATGCTTTTGGCGGTTTTGATCGAGGCGTTTTTCGCTTGGTCCGTGCGCTCCTCCCGGATCTCTTCTCGCTGTTCCTTGGAAGCCACAAACCGGACTTGACCGGAATTGGTAAGTTCCCGCTCCAGGTCTTTCACAAAGGTCTCGGTGTTGATGTGTTCGCTACTCTTGTTGCCCACGAGTCCCACGATCACGCGGGGTTTCACTTTTTTGTCGGCTTGGAATTCGCCCAACCACGGCCGGGCCAAGGAGTCTTTCACCATTTCCTCCGCCACCTGGCGGGAATCGGTGTCGTTCCAATCTCCCGAGAGATCGATGGTTTCGTTGACGTCGACGCGGGTGACTTTGGGGGTGGTGGCGCAGGCGGCAAAAAAGCCGGTCAGGCCGATGACGACGAACGAGCGATGTTTTGGGATCATGACGTTCCTCCTAAAGAATGTGTTCGAAAGTCTAGTCCATAAACCTCCCCTTGGCAAGGGCCCCGGTCCATGCTACAATGTGCCCGTTATGAAAAAAGGATTCCTCAAGCCGATGACCATGTGCGCCCGCCGGGTTTATACCCGTTGGGGCCTCGCCTCGATTCATGGGGCAGGGGTGTCGGGGAGGCGATCCTTCTAAAAAGTTCGCTGAAGATTCAGGAAACCCGACGCCCGCTGTCTCCCGACAGCGGGTTTTTTTTTGGCCCCCCCTGGCGAATTTTCGGAATGTGAGGTAAGTAGGTGGAGCAACCCAAGCGAGGTGATGGCGATGAACGTCCTGGAAGAAGAAGATGTGCGGGATCTGCGGTTGGCGGAGCAGGAATTGATGCGGCAAGCCGTCCAGGCCAAAGCGGCCCGGATCGGCGAGTTGGAGGCCGAGGTGCGGTACCTGCGGCGATTGCTGAACGAGATGCTGGCGGTCCCGAAAGCCCAACCCCAGCCCCAGCCCGCCACGGTGCGCGCGCCGGCGCGGCCCGCGGCGGACCTCCCGCGGCGTTGGAAGGCCTGATCCATGGCCGTCGAACACGTCGTCCTTTTTAAACTTAAATCCGATGCGCCCGAAATTCAGAAGGAGGCGCTTCTTCGGAACCTCCTGGCTCTTCGGGACCGTATTCCCGGAATCCTTCAGGCTTCGGCGGGGGTGAACTTCTCCGCCCGCGCCCAAGGCTACACCCATGGGTTCGTCGTTCGTTTCAAGGACCGGCCGGCCCTGGAGGCGTACGTCGTCCATCCGGCCCATGTGGCCGTGGTGGAGCAATACGTGAAACCCGTGAGCGAGGCCGTCCTGGCCCTCGATTACGAGATTCTTTAACTTTCCTTCCCTTCCAATAAGTCATTGAAATTTGAGCGACCCGGGGCTATACTGGCCCGGTGCCGGTGGGACTCTGTTTTTTGAGTCCGCAAAGAAAACCGCACGGCTCGTGTTCTCCGTCAGCGATCGAAGCGACGGATCCTTGTGCCCCGAGGTGGCCGCCATGTTTGAAAGTTCGAACGGAATAACGAAATTCATTCTCACCGCCTTCCTTTACCCCGTCTTTTTTCAAGAAACTTTGTTGAAATGGCTCTGGGGCGCCGGGGATGCCCTCGGGTGGCGGGTGCCGAAACTTCTCTTCCTCTTGATGCCGGGCGGGGCGCTTTTGATTGCGCTCTGGGTGACCAATTTTTGCGTTCTGGCCTCGATCTTCCGCCAGAAACGAAAAGAGTTTCTGGTGGCGCTCCTCATGACCTGGTGGGATTTAGGCCGGGCCGTGCTCGCTTTTTGGGCCGGGATGTTCCACTTCGTATTTGTCTTCTTTATGTATCTCTACGCGGTGGCCCGCTTGGCGGTGTTGGGGGTGTGGACGTTGTTGACGGACCTCTTTCTTCTGCCGCTCCGGGTGATCCGGGCCATCGGGGACAACATGTTGAGCCCCGGCACGCCCTGGATCGCGGTGGCGTTGACGGTGTTTTGGAGCCTTCTGGAGGCGACCATTTTCACCTACGTCACCACCCCGCTGGTTTTGGATACCTTCAGCAACATGACCGGCAAGGACCTCACGGAGGCCATGGTGCGGGTGCCGCTGTTCCTCTTTCTCCTCTTTATCGTGCTCGGGAGCTACGCGGTGCTCTCCACCTGGACCGAGAACATGAAAGCCAAGAACATCGGGGGCATGATCAAGATCGGTTTGATCGAAGTGGTGGTGCTGTTCGTTGAAGTGATGTTCCTCTACCGGGAATTCGTCGACGCGCTCGTCCCTTGGTTCGCCCAACATTCCGGGGGGAAGTTTGAAATGGGGATCGTGGGCACGCTCTCCATCGCCGGGCTGGCCTGGTTTGGCGTGCGCGGCGTGTCGTGGTTTCTGTTCGCCTCCCACGGAACCCCGACCCTCATGTCCATGATCCGCGGCGCGGGGGTCCAGTCCGGGAAGAAGGGGGAAAAACCCAAGGAGGAAGCCGAGGCCCTGGCCATCACCCTGGCTTTCGTCCAGCAAATTCGGGACGAGCTGGGAGAACTGAAGAAACAGGGGGAGGCCGTCATCGGCGCCTTCATTATTCCGCCCATGCAGGTGATCGGGGCGGCCATCAACTTCCTGACCTTGGCCATCGCCGGTCAACACCTCTTCGATCTTCCTTTCAAGAGCATAGATGAAATGGCCCATTCCCGGACCCGGCTCCACACGGTGTCCCGGGCGAAACTCACGACCTCCCCGGGGGAGGAATAGCCATGGCCCGAACATCGATGTGGCGGCGCGGGGCGGCGGCCTTGACCGCGGCCCTGGTTTTGGCGGCCTGCGCGCCCGAGCCGGGCGGCGCCCTCCGGCCCCGCTTGGCCCTCTTTGTCGGCGTGGACATCAGCGGGTCCTTCGTCCACGGGCCGAACTTCGATGACGCGCTCGCCTTTCTCTCCCGCTACCTCTACGCCCACTTGACCGGGGCGGGAGGGTTGGAGGTCCCGGACGCGCTCTTCATCGCCTCCATCGGCGGGGCCAAGCCCGGAGAACCGAAGACCTTTTTCCCGAAACAAACCGTCCAGGGAAAATCCGTCGAGGAAATTGAAAAGCAATTGCGGGAGTTGTTTGCAAAGAAAAACACCAACCCGCTCACGGACTTCAACGCCTTCTTTGAACAGGTGGCGGAAACCGTGCGGAACAAGAACCTGGTGCTCCGGCCCATTTCCATCGTCATGCTTTCGGACGGCAAGTCGGCCGTGAGCGGACAAAAGCCGAATTACGGGGCCATCTCCCTGGAGCCGCTGGAAAACCTTTCCCGGAACGTGACCGTGCGCTTGTTGTATACGGACGCGGAGACGGGGAGGCGGTGGCAGGACCAGGTGCCCCGTCGAAGGGTCAAAGTGTGGACCCAGGACGCGGCGGTCATGACCTATTGGAAGGATCCCTCCACCTGGGACGCCGGGAAGCCGGTGGAGCAGCAGGAGAAATTCTTCCTTTGGTTAAAAGACAACGTGGATTTCGCCACCCGAAGCCGGCGGGTGACCGGTTCTTAGGCCTATTCGGACGGAGCGAGAGCCAATGAAAAAAGGTTCGGCCGGTTTGGGAATGGTTTTTTTCGCCGGGGCCCTCCTGGTCGGGCCGGCCCAGGGCGCGGTGAAACCCCGGATATCGGTGGAGGCCGGGACGGTGGCGTTTCGGAACGCCCGAGGAAAGCTGGTCAAACGAATTCCCCTCGTGTCCGAGTCGGGGGGATCGGCCTCCTCCGATCCCGCGGTGGAAAACCGGGTTCAAAAACAAGACGCGGCGTTCCTCTCCCCCGGGCGAAACTACGCCGCCGTGGTGACCTTTCCGTCCGTTCCTCGTGCGAACGGGGCGGAAGGCTTGGCCTCTGTGCGCTTCTACGACGGAACGGGGACCTCTCTTTGGCAGGCGGAGGGACTCAGCGAGGTGGATCCCTTGCGTTTTTCAGATGATGGAAAGACCGTCCTCCTCGTCTGTCGAAACGAAGGGCGGGAGACGGGTGTCCGAGCGGTGGCCCGCGAAACTCAGACGGGAAAGGTCCTCTTTCGTTCCGAACCCCGCGCCCAGATCCACGAGTTGACCCTTTCCCCCAACGGGCGTTACGGGCGCTTCCACGCGCGGGACGCGGCGTTCCGGCAAACCCAGGTGATCTTCGGCGTGGCGCCCGCGCGCGAGAAGGCCCTGGATTTGGACGAAGAAATCTATGTCCTTCCGGAAGACGATGGCGTTTTTCGGTATTTCGTTTTTCAGCGAGACGCGGCTTTTTCCCGTTCCTTTTCCTACACCGTCAAGGAAATCCGCCTCGACTGATCTTTAGGCTGATCGGTCCTCCTCGCGAGGCCCCGTTGGTTTCGGTGGTTATGGTTTTTACCTTTAGCCGAACCCCCTTGCGGGATCGCTTCCGGTCCGATAAAGTTATCTGCGGATTCCAGAAAGAAGGAGAGTTTCCATGTCGGACACCCCGGAACGCAAGCGCGCTTTTGACACCTACGACCTGACCCTGGTGGAGACCCGCGACATCGCTCCCCGCGACAAGCATTTACGGTTCTCCCTCCCGCCGGGGAAGACGCTCAAGTTCCACGCCGGGCAATACGCCCAACTCTTCATTCCCCACGCGGACGGCGTGCGGCGGCGGGCCTATTCCATCGCCTCTTCCCCCTGGCACACAGATTATTTCGAACTCTGCGTGACTCTGGTGGATGGGGGCATTTCTTCCACCTACCTCCACCACATGAAGGTGGGGGACAAAATCCAGGGCATGGTGCCGCTGGGTCACTTCTTAATAAAAGACGAGTCCCGGGATTTCGTGTTCATCGCCACGGGGTCCGGCGTGGCTCCTTTCCGGGCCATGATCCATGACTTGGTGCACCGAAACTCGCCTCGGGAACTGTATTTGATTTTCGGCCACCGCTACGAGCCGGACATCCTCTATCGCGCGGAATGGGAAGACCTGGCCAAAAAAAATCCGCGTTTCCATCCGCTCTTTACCCTGAGCCGCGACACGAATTGGAAAGGCGAGCGCGGGTATGTACAGGAAAAAATTGCCGCTTTCGTTCCAAACCTGAAAGAAAAAAGTTTTTTCATGTGCGGCCTCAATAATATGATCACGGCCGTCAACGACCGGCTTCTCTCCCTGAACGTTCCTAAAGAACAAATCTATTTCGAACGCTACGACTAACCCGGCTTTTCTTCCCTTCCGCAAGCCCTAAAAAGAGGATAGGGTTTCCTCTGTTTCCCCTTTCCGTCCACCGCTTAAACCAATAATCATTGAAAATCATCGTGTTTAGGCGTTTGGCCGAAGTGTCGCAGCATAGTGAGGTGCGGAGGGTCTCGGTGAGGATGAAACAAAATGAGACACACCGTGTCCTTATACTAATGACCTTTGGTCAAGGGAGAAACAAAATGAGCGCTCAACTTCCCGATCGGTTTTTCTTCGAGGGGCGAGAATACGATGTCGCCCGGTGCACCCCCCATCGGCCTTTGTCCGCTTTGGGGTGGGGATTGGAACCCTACGCTCCCCATACCGGTTGCCAGCGGGGGACCTTGGCCGGTTATCGTCTCGTGGGCGACGACCTTCAAATAACGGAACTCCGTTACTGGACCCGCCAAAGGCTCCCGCCTGTTCTGGCCGGTCAAAGCCCGATTCAGGAAGAAGATCCAGGGGGGCGTCCGGGATTACTCTACACGGATCTCAACACCTTTGTCCCCTGGAGCGGGGAACTGCTTTTGGGGAGGGGGTTCCAATGGGAACTTCTCCGCCCCCGGGGATTTCAGGCTCCTTGGAAATACAGAGAAGTGATGCATTTGGTTTTTGACGAGGGACATCTTCGGGCTTTTGGGAACGTCAGCAAGAAAATGGCCCAGCTTCGGACGGCGGTTCAGGAGATTTCAGCGGCGGTGGGCTTTTAGTTTTTCGAAAGGACGGCTAGCTGTTGTTCGAGAGGAGGAAGGACCTGGTCGCGCTTTTGTTCAAAGGCTTTCATCCGTCCTTTCGGCACCGACCCCATGGCCGGCATTTTCAAGGTTAGAAAATTAACGGTCGTCCCGTTCTTGAGCACCTCGAAATGGAGGTGCGGTCCCGTGGAGAGCCCCGTGGACCCCACATAACCGACCACTTGTCCCTGCCGGACCCTCGTTCCGGCGCCCACTCCCTTGGCGAACCGGGATAAATGCCCGTAATAAGTGGTGTAGGTCGCGTTGTGTCGGACTTTCACCAAATTGCCCAATCCCCCGGACCTCCCTTGGAAAAGAACGGTCCCGTCGCCGACGGAAACCACGGGGGTTCCGCTCGCCGCGGCGTAGTCCGTGCCGTGGTGGGGGCGCCATTGGCGGAGAATCGGGTGAAAACGGCGGTTGGTGAACCCCGAAGAAATCCGGCGAAAATTGAGCGGGGCATGGAGAAAAGCCTTCCGCAGAGAAACGCCTTTTTCATCGTAGTAGTCTTCCATGAAACGCGTCGCTCGGTGATGGCCCGTGACTTTTCCGTCGTAGATGGCGCCGAGGATTTTCACCTCCACCAGACGGCCGTCCGGGGTCCGGTCCTCTTTCCAAGCGAGGGCGAAGCGGTCTCCGTCGCGGGTTTCCGTCAAAAAGTCGATGTTCCAGGCGAAAATGTCGGCCAGTTCCACGATCACGGGCGGTTCGAGCCCGCGCGCGCGCAGAGAGAGCCACAGCGAGTCGGACAGGGTCCCCGCGGCCGTTTTTTCCTGGGTGGTGAGCGGGATCGGTTCCTTCCTCGCGGCCAGGGCCGACTCCGCTCTTCCGTCGGCGAGGGAGGAGAAAGGAACCCCCGGCGCCGCCTCCACCACGAAGCGCGTCAGTTTCCGCACCACCGAAAGGCTTTGGAACTCTCCGGAGGTGCTGTGCCGGACTTCGTAGCGGTCCTCTTCCTTCAATGTGCGGGGATCCAAAACCTTGGCCAGGGCTGAAACGACGCTTTGCGATCGTTGAGGGGAAAGGGAGGCGCCGCGCAGAATATTGAAAAGCCGAGTTCCCCGGGTGAAGGTCCCCGCTGTGACAACGAAACGGGCCGCCTCCACCGGCGTCGGCGCGAGAGCCGTGAGGGGCGGCGACGCGCCTGCGGCGGGGGACCTGCGGGCCAAAAGCCAAAGACAGAGAACCCCCGCGCCGGAGAGCCCCATCACCCAGAGCCCCAACCGCGCTGATTCTTTCAGTTCTCCTTGCTCCGAAAAGAGCATCCGTCCCCACCGTTGCACGAAAAGATTATAGAGAGGCGGCGGCCCACTGTCAAGAAAACTTCGTGCCATTTTCTATTGTTGGTGAGGAGGGGCGTCCTTCGACCGTTTTTTTTCCAGGTGTTTGATCGCCACGGAGGGGAATTGGGTGTAGGCGTCCACGTCATCCCAGCGGGCGCCTAGGCGGAAGTGGGTTCCGCCGGACGTGGTCACCGCCAGGTAGAGCGGCAACCAGGAGAGGGGAATCGGGAGGTCGGGATACCGGGAAAACTGGAAACTGCCGGGCTCTCCGATGGGTTTGGGGCTTCCCTCCTCCTGGCTCACCTGGTTTCCCAGGAGCATCTTTGGTTTTCCCCATCGGAAGGTGGTCCAGCCCCGCGGGATTCGGTGAAAAGGCCATGGGTAATCCCAATGACGTTTGTTTTTAAGATGGCTCGGTAAATTCTGGCCGGAGGGGAACAGCCGAAACAGGCCTTCGAAGGCCGCGTCTGAGAAATCTTTCACGGGACGGAAGGGCCAGGCGAGGGCGGTCACGGTTTTCTGCAGGAAACGCTGATCTTTCCTCACGGTCTGGGTCGAGACGTTGGGCGGGCGGAATTCCGTCTGGGCGGTTTCGGACGGGGCGGGGGGGGCCTCGGCGTGCAGGAGGGCGGGGCCGAGGAAGGGTTGGGCCAACCAAATCGCCACGCCTCCCGCGAGCCCGATCGACCCGTAAGTCCGACGGCTGTGACCCACCCGCTCCTTCGACACGGCGTCCTCCTGGGAGACTGCCCAAGGGGCACGCGAGTGCGCCCGGGGCGGCCCTCCTCGGGCGCCGGCCCCTTAAGCCTATCCCCCGAACGCTCTTTTTTCAAGCCCCCCTGGCGCGCTCCACAATTTGGCGCCATACTAAAGCCATACAAGGAGGACGCCGTGATCGAATGGATTACCGCCATCATTTCCCCCATTGTGGGGGCGGGCGCAGGCTCGGTTTTTTCAAAATTCTTTAACAAAAAAACCCGCCCGGTAAAAGAAAAGCCCGCGGCCACCCCCGCCGCTCTCGGGCGGCAATTGGACGAGCTGGAGGAATGGCGGGACAACGCCCAGGAACTGATGCTCGCCCATGAGCGCGAAATCCGAAAATTGCGTTCGGACGTCGGGGCTCTCCGGCTGTTGGTGGACGTTTTTTTGATCCTTTTGCTTCTGGCCCTCGGGGGGTGGTATTTTGCCCGCCTTTAAGTTCGTCCCGCCTCTGTGAAAATCCAGGGGGGGTTAAACGTCATTTTCTTGGCCGCCTTGGCGATCGCTCCGCTCGCCTGGTTCCAGAAGGGCCGTCTGCCGGCGGCCAGTGAAATCCGCCAGGAACTCTGCCAGTCCCCCACGCAAAGGGAGGCCGGGGAAACGCGGTTCGCTTTTTCATATAAGGGCCGGCCCTACAACGTTCAACCTCTCGCCCGTTATGATTTGTGGGGTCTCGTCGTGAGCCACAACCACACCACCGGTCTGGCGGACATCTATCACAACGGAAAATCCCTAGACACCAAAGACGTCTGCGTCATCTGGGGGGAGAACGTCGCCACCGACGACTTCCATCGAGTGAAATTTTGGAACGGTCCTTGGACTTGCAATTGGCGTTACCCGGACGGAGTGAACCTCCGGCCCTCCGAAGTGTCCAATAACCACTTGATCACCGATCAGGAGTCCCTGCGCACCGACATCGCGCGACTGAGGGTGGGGGACCAAATCCACCTCACGGGCCGCCTCGTGGCTTACCAAGACGCCGCCCAACCGGAGTTTTGGCGAAACTCGAGCCTCACTCGATACGATACGGGAAACGGGGCCTGCGAGGTGGTGTTTGTGCAAGGGTTGACGGTATTGCAACGCGGCGCTCCTTCCTGGAACCTCCTTTGGAGCGCTTCGTTCTGGCTCCTCCTCCTGATTCCGGTGGTTAAATTGGGGCTCAACCTGATCGGCCACTAACAGGGTTTGAAAAAAAATCGTTCCCACCTTATACCGCCTCCGTATGCGGACCCGATCCTGGATAGGCGGGGGGGCGCTACCGGGCCTCGTGGGCGTTGGCCGGGCGTCATTGTCGGGAGCCGCCCTTGTGTTAACAACCCAAGAAACCGGATTGGTGGACCAATCTACTTTCTCCTGCCAAGGGGTGATAGACGGTTGCTTGACGCTCCGCGAGAAAGCCTCGGGATCTCACCTCCTGGAGAAACTCTGGACCGGCCCTGGTAGGAACTACTTTCTTCGGTTGTTCGGCCGGGAGCTACGTGCCGCGGAGTCGGCCTTCATAAACGTCAACTAACCAGTCCGCCGCAACGCGAAGGGCGGGCGCAGGCGACCGAAAAAATGGTGCCCCCCCGCACCCAAAGGGGGCCCCTTTCATTGATAGCATCATTGTTTCGCTTTAAATGTTTGTTAAACCAGAGGCTCAGTAAGGGACACTGATATTTCGCCGCGACATCAATCGGAGCGGGGGAGGCTTTTTGTAGCGGACCTTCGCCATGATCTCGGGGGAGTAAAAAACGGAAACCCCGGTTTGGGCAATGGTTCCCCCAAATCTACTCGTGATGACGCCCCCGACGATTTTCTTGCCCCCGACGGGCCCTGAAAGGACATCCCACACGTTCCCATCCGAGTAGAGAAACCCGACAAGGCCCACATTGTTAAGGGTGTATTGTCGGTTTAAGGTAAAGGCGGAATCGAAGGAGGGGCCTCCTCCCGTTCCAGGGGGATTCGCGTTCGTCCAAACGGTCGGGTCGGCCCGATATTCCAGCGGGGCGGTAACGGGTATGGTGGCCACAACGGTTCCGATGTTGTTACTAAAATAAATATCCGAAAAACCATTGAAAAGGAGGGCCTCGGCCTCGATAAAGCCAAAGTTTGCAAAGGAGTTTAGACCCCCGCCCGTATCATCGTCGAAAAAAATCACCGACGTTGGCGAAAGGATGGAGGCGAGTTGGAGCGCCACGCTTGTCCCCGCATTGGCCGATTTTGGAAAGTAACCGGACCCTGGAGGATTGGCGATGGCCGGAACCACGTTCCACTGTAAAGAAGGAGGCGCTAAAACCGTTGAATTTTTGGCTTTGTCTCGATAGTAATCCAGGTCCACGGTCGGGGGTTCGAGGGAAGTCAAATAATCCCACCATTCCACATTGTCCGTGTTCGGGGGGTTTTCCATGCTTGGATCCCGGTCCGGAATACGACCCCGGCAATACTTTCGCGGGAAAGACTCTAGAAAGGTGTTGTTTCCGATGGCGACGTTTGAAAAAATCGGGCCCCAATGAACGCCCCAGGGCATCAATGGGTAGCCAATCCCATTGATGACTGGACGAATGCTCCAGACAGCTCCCATCATGATTTGGTGGGTGGATTGGAGCGCTTTGGATGTCTGGCCGGACTTTTCAAGGCCTTTTCCGAGGATGACGATGTTTCCGCCGGGGTCGGTTGAAATTTTGATCTTGTAGCTCCCTTCGCCTAGATCGTGGAATTCGAAGTCGTCGTTGAATTTGGTTAACGGAATCCCCGCGACGGCGCTTGAAAACATAACGCCCGAGGATTGCAGTTCCCATAGGCCTCGATTGACCGCGGCTTCGGCCAGCGCCTGGGCTTTGGCGGATTGAACCTCCTTCACGGTTGACTTCGCGTTTTCGGTTCCGCGCCGAAGAATCAAGGGATAGAGGATCAACAAAACCAAGAGAAGGACGACGACGATTCCGAGCGCCATGCCCTTTTCTGGGTGAGTGGCGGGGGAGCGCGGGGGAGAACTCCGGCGGGCCATGGCTAGTTCACCATCCGGATTCGGGACTGGAGCGTATGGGTGGTTTTCGTCTGACCGCCGCCGATGCTTTTTTCGGTTGTGACGGAAAAAAGGAGGTCGCCCAACTTAACGATGTCGGGGTAAACAAAAGCCACTCCGCGAACGTTCTGGGAAAGGGTCTGGGTGCTTCCATTGACCGCCAAATAGAACGTGCGTTGGTCCTGCCAAAAAGTCACGGTGGACCCGTCGATGGTGATGAACTGGATACGGGAAAAGGCGGGGTTCGTGTTAAAAGGAAAGGCTTGATCCACGGTGACGCTCCAGGGATCGGCTTTTGAAA
This sequence comes from Elusimicrobiota bacterium, assembly GCA_016721625.1. NCBI lineage: Bacteria > Pseudomonadati > Elusimicrobiota > Elusimicrobiota bacterium. Next base: position 1,297,025 of record JADKHR010000001.1, on the reverse strand, counting down.
GATAGCGATGGACGAGGGTCGTCACCCGCTCCGCGTCCCGTTGAATTTCCACTCGAGCGCTGTTCAGCCGAAAGTAGCGATCGATGGAAATGAACAATCGGGCTCCCAAAGTCAAAAGAAACCCCAAGATGGCGCTCACCATCAACAATTCGGTTAGGGTGATCCCCCGCTCTTTTCCTCCGCCCTGGGAACCTCGCGAGAGGTTCATGGCCAATTGAGATTGACGGTAACGGGAGCCGTCGTGGATACGTTTATCGTTCCGGCAACTCCCTGGGACGTGGTGGTCGGGGCGTTCCCATTGAACGTCGTGTAATAACCGAAGACATGATAGCCCGTGGCCGCCAGGGCGCGAAGGCGGTAGTTGCCGTTGTTGTCGCTGACCGTCATATACGCTTGGTTAACAGAGTAATGGTTATTCGAATTCATAATCCCAGGCCATCCGCCATTGACCAACCCCCCGTCGGTCGACGCGTGAATGGGCACCCCCGTCGTAATGGGGTGGCCGCCTTCGGTGACCACCCCTTCGATGAACCCATAGGCGAGGGTCACGGTAAACGTTCCAACGAAAAGAGTGGACCCCGCTGTTAGCGTCACAGGGGAGAATTGGGCAGGGGTGGCGGATTCTTCAACGTCGAGGGCGGGTTGAACCGTGTAGGTTCCGGTGGGGACCCGGACGGAGAAATGACAATCGGACTGGCTGAGCGCCTCCCCCTGAACCATGTTGGTGAACAGCGGGAAAATTTGAACGTTAATGTCTGGAAGAGGATTGATTCCGTCCGCGGTGACGCACCCACTCAGAAAACCGGCGCCGGACAATTGGAAATCTTGCCCGGCCAGCTCTTGGCCCAACAACACGTTGACGGGAAGGGCCTGTTCCGTAAACAACGAATTCAAACCCCCCGGGTTGGCGGTCAGGGTGTAGGCGCCCGGGTCCACGGCCGCCCGGAAACGCCCATCCCCCGCGGTGATGAAACTGTTGGCTCCAGCGGTCAGCGTGATCCCCGGCAGAGAAAGGGTTGTCGCGAGGTCCGTCACCTGACCGCTCAGGAAACCTTTGTTCGAGGATTGGGTCAGGAAAACAGTGGTTGTTACCGAAACGCCGTTGATGTTCACCGGGCCCTCTTGGTGGAGCGTCCCGAGAGAGACGGAAAAGGTCCAGGTTCCCGTCGCCACTTTCGGGAGTGAGAAGGCGGCGTAGGGGCCGCCTCCGGTTATCGCCTGAACGGCTTGGGTGGAAGCGGACAGGCCATCGTTCGCAAAAATGAAGGCACCGATACCCGGCGTTCCCGCGATGGGGGAAAGTTGATTGGACGTGTTGCGCGGTGTCAGGGGACCCAGGTGGCGTCCCCAGTCCAGTTCGTTGTCCCCGCTGTCGTAGGCCGGTCCATCCGCGACGTTCAGGATCTGGTGGGTGCTGGAATAACGATAGAATTCTTCGTCCTGCCGAAGGCCCGCGCAATCAACGAGGCCCAGGGGATTGCCCTCCATGGCGTTTGGGTCCGGACTGAATCCGGGATCCGGGGGGCAGGCGGTTCCTCCCCCGTGCCAGCCAACGGTGTCCAGCACGCCCCGGTTTTGGTCTTCCAAAATCAACCCTCCGGCCCCTTCCGGGTAGAGACCCGACATCCCGTCTTCGTAAGTGGCAATGACATTGAAAGGGATAGCCGGATGCCGAGCGTTCAGTGCGATCGTGTTTGGCCCGCCGGCGTCCCAGACCGCATCCGCGGGGACGCCATTTAAGGAAGGGTTCGCGTTGGCGAACAGATAAAAATGGTGGGAGGCCACGCTGGGAGAGATGAAATTTATATCAATAGGGATGGGGCTGGGATCCTGAACGGTGCGTCTTTGAAAGGAAAGTTTTATCTGAGGGTTGTTCATTTGCCAGGTGTAGGTGGTGGGGTTGTAAATTTCGACAAACTCATGGCCCCCCGCAGCCCCGACGATTCGGCTGATGACCAGATGGTCGTTGGCCCAGACGGTGCCTTTGATGGTGCCGCTGTCCATGAGGCGGAGGGTAAAATTGACGGACAACGGGGTGTTCAAAAAATCGACGGTTTGGTTGGCGATGACCTGGGAGAAAAACCCGTGCTGACGGGCGCGAAGAGAGTAGGTTCCCGGTATCGAGGAAATTGCGTAAGCCCCCGCCCCGTCGCTCCGGGCCTGCCAGGCGGGGTTTTGGAGGACTTCCACGACGGTATTGGCCAAGGGGGGCCTAAAAACGAGACGACGTTTCCCGTGAACTGCACGCTATTCGTCTGGCGGTTCGGGTTGCTGATCAGGCCTTTCAGCCCCACGTTCCGCCAATCGCCCGAAGGGTCTTGCCAGACCACGGTCTGGGCCACGCGCTTTAGGCCGGTATCGGGCGCGTTCGCGGCCACGGGTTGAAACAGATCTGTAGCCCCGTTTTTCAGAAGTTTATCGACAAAGGTGTAGCGGGTGAAAGTAACGTTATTGTAATGCTCGACGATGGGGGGGTAATGAGCGGGGTCGTGGTAGGCGGTTGGACTCACGTGGGGGACCGCGATGGGGATCGCCGACGCGTATACCCGATGGTAGGGCATGCCTTGGAACTCGGCCAAACCGTTTCGCGCCGACCGCGTGGCCAGCGATTTGTTGCGGGTCGCGGTGATCAGTTTAGAGAGGAGGTTGAACCCGCCGATGAACCCGGTGACAATGACGGCCATGATCGCCATGGCCACGACGACTTCCGTCAAACTGAAGCCCTCGCGCCCTCGGCCCAAGCAAGGGAACTTTTTCCTTACGCAAGTCGCCAAAGTTTCCCCCTTTAAAATAGATCGAACTCGTCCCGAATTAATCCCCCATCGTCTGGTTCTAAGGATACCCCCGCTTAGGGGAAAATTCAAGGCTTTTTGCTTCTTTGGAGTCGTGCCTCTCTTTCCCCAGGGTGGCCAAGCCCTTCGTCGGTATTTCTAGGGCCCGGCGGTGAGGGTAATGGTGACGTTTTGCGATTGGGCGGTGGAGGATTTGGTCGGCATGGCCACCTTGATCCATAATGGGCGGGAAGCGCTCACGGGGACGGCGGTGCCGGTTTGGGTTCCATTGATCGAAAAGCGCGTCGCGTTGCAGACTTGGGCTGTGGTCAGGATGACGTCTTCGGGGCCGAAGGTGCCGCTGGCGGGTTGCGTGGCGTGGAAAGCGCCGTAGATAACCACCTGGTCGGGGGATGTGGGTTCTGCGGGAGAAAGAGTCCAGGGGGAGCCGAGCGTGGTGGTGGCCGCGCTGAAGGTGAAGGTGCTGACGATGTTGCCGCTATTGGTCACCTGCACCGCGGTCGTGGAAACGACGGAGGTTCCCAAAGCGACGGAGCCAAAAACATACGACGGAGTACTGATGGAGATCCCCCGGGTGGCGATGGTGGCCACGGCGTTGGCGCCGTTGGAAAGAAGGGACCAGAGAGGGATTTCGTTTCGCGCTTTGATGGCATAATAATAGGTTGTTCCCTGGATCAGGCCGGCCAGCGACATGGTTTCAGCCGTGCCCTTGACGGAGGGCGTGGGGATCGTTCCAAAAGCGGAAACCGACGCGGCGGCGCTGAACAGGGCGTTGCTGAGAGACGGCGCGTTGGCGGGGATCGTCGAATAGCGGATGTCATACTGTTTGGAGGTGGTGCCGGTTTTGGATCCGTAGTTCCCGGGGGCCGTCCAGGTGAGAGTGGAGGTCCCTGGTAAAAAGCCCGAGGTGGCGGCCAGGTTCAGGATGGTCGACGGAGGCGGCGTGGTGGAAGCGCGGAAATCGAATTCGTTCAATTGCCAATAAAAACCGGAAGGATCGGACGTCGTGTGAACCATCACGCGGGCCTGGGTGACCTGGGCCGTGCTGAACCCCACGGTCAACGCACCACTGATGACCCCGGTGTAAATGTTTTGCCACACGCCCCCTGAAGAGATGTCCACGGCGATTTGGTCCTGCAAAGCTGTGGAGGGGGCCACCATTCGCACGCCGTTGGCCCAAACGGCCGGTGTTTGCATATAGAGATAGGGGCTCCAGGGTTGGCCGCTGTTGATGGTGTGGTAACAGGTCGCGTAGGAAATGTCGTCGTCGTCCCGGGAGCGTTCCGGGGTCAGCCATCGGCCGGTGGCATCGCTACTGACGATGGGTGTAACGAACCCCGCCGTCCCGTCATCGGGAATCGGGCCGGTGACGAAGGTGAGGTCGGCCCCCGAGGTGAAAGGGCCGGTGGAAAATTGTTGGGCTTCGGCCCGGAAGTGGTAGAGCGTGGCGGCGGCGAGGCCGCCGATCGGGTAGCCCATGGTGTCCCCCGTGCCGTACCCGCTTTGCCAGGGGGTCGACGACCCGTAGGCGGCCGTGAGCCCGTATTCAAACCTTAACTGGCACGGCAATCCTCCGGAGTTGGAGAGGATGGCGTGGAGAACGGCCGCGTTATCCGAGAGCGATGTCGCCGAGGTGCTGAGCACCACGGGCGCGGTGGGGGCCGGCGAGGCTTGCATGGCCGCGATGTCGTAGAGCCAGAAGTTATAGCCGGTGGAGAGGTAATGGAAGGTGAAACTGAACGCGTCGATCTGTTGTTGAGTGAATGTTAATTCGCTGTACGAAACATCGTTGATGACCCCGTCGTACACGACCGTCCACGCGCCGAGGTGGGGAAGGATTTTGATCTGAACTTTGTCGACCACGCCGTAACCGAAGTCGGCCGATACCCGAACCCGGTCGGAGAGGAGCGTGGCGGGGAGGGTGAATTGCATCTCGCCGCCGTAGCCCACGCGGTTGCTGGCGTCCGAGGCGTAGGTGGCCAAGGACCCATCGTAGGCGTTGGCGTCCGTGGTCCAAAGGTTGGAGACGTCGGTGGAGGCCACGGGACGGAACCAGTCCCCGGGCGCCGCTTGGAGGGAAACGGCCATCCCGGTCAAAAGCAACAGTCCCCAGACCGATCGTTTGCTCGGTGCCCTTAAGGCGCAGGATGCGGGATATCGAGAGGCGGTTTTAAAGTCCACGGGGACCCGTCAGTATAGGTCGGATTCCCCGATTTTTCAACGCGTCCCGGACGTCAAGGCGTCGGTTGGGGTTTGCGGTTCGGCCTCGGAAGCAACCGACCGGGCCACCGTCGACGACAGGTTCCAGGGGACGCGCTTCTCGAAATGAAGATGCGTGCAATTGACGAAAACGGTCCCCCACTCGGGGCTCCTGGGATCGTTGACATAGCCCCACCCGCCGCTGTCGTCGGATAGCGTCCGCGACGAGAAATATTTGAAGTGGTTGGTATCGCAAAACCAATGGGCGCGCTTGAATCGGTTGTTCACCTCCAGAAAAACCTCGGCATGGGGCGGCCAGGGCCCCCGCGAGGGCAGAGGGTTCCGCTCCAGGAGGTCCAGCGTGGCCGGGAATTTCCCCTTGTCTCCATACCAGAGAGAAAGATCGGCTTGTAACTTTCTTAAATCGCCTTCCGTTTTATGCGTCAAGCTCCCCGCCATCCAGCCCTCGGTCAGATAACCGGCCCACCCACCATAGCGCGGATAAAAATAGGCTTTTTCCGCCACTCCAAAAAGCCCTAGCCCGATCAGAAGAACCGCGGCGGCCCTGAGCCCTCTTTGCCACGCCGACCGGGGCGGGTCCGGGTTGTTCCGTCCCACTCGAAACGAAAAGAAAAACGCCGCCCCTAGTGCTAAACCAAAACAAAACCATCGCATCATGGGCACGCACCGTATGTTCGTAATTTAAATCGAATGCATCCGCCTGAAGATTTCATAGACGGATGAATCCTACAAAATCCAAGCTTGACTTATTTCCGTCGAGTGCTAGAATGATTTCGAATCAAAACAGCCTTTCCGACGAGTTCGCCATGCGCTGGTTCACTTGTTTCGCCATTCTTCTCCTTTCTTTTGTTCGCGCCTGGGCGGGACTGTCGATCCTTCCCGTCGGAACACTCTTGGCTTTCCCGGAAACCTACGACGGGCAAAGCGTTTGTGTCGACGGGACCGCTGAAAACATCAGGGGTTCTGTTTCCTCCAAGGGAAACGCCTACTTCACCCTCGATATCCGGCAAGGCGCCCATAAAGTGCATGTTTTTTCCTTTGGAAAGACGGACCTTCAGAACGGTCAAACCGTTCTTTCCTGCGGACGGTTTCACCGAGAAAACAAGGTGGGGGAAAACACTTTCCATGATGAGTTGACCGCCTGCCTCGTGGATTCGCCGCCGGGTTTGTTTGGCCCCGCGCTCCAGGCGGGCCGTTCCCCTGAGTTTTCGGGCGAGGTCACAAGCGTTTTGGACGGGGACACGCTGGACGTCCTGGCCCAACACCGGCCTCGTCGGGTCCGCCTGGAGGGCGTGGACTGCCCCGAAAAAGGGCAGGACTTCGGCGCCAGGTCAAAACAATACACCGCTTCCAAGATTTTCGGAAAAAGGGTGACCGTCACCGTGGTGAACATTGATAAATACGGCCGCATGGTGGCGTGGGTTCGGATGGAGGACGATCGGTTATTAAACGAAGAGATCCTGCTCGCCGGCATGGGCTGGTGGTACCGAAAGTATGCCCCCGACAACAAAACGTTGGAGAGCCTCGAAGCGGAGGCCCGTTCGGCGAAGCGGGGTCTTTGGGCCGAAAAAAATCCCCTTCCTCCCTGGGAATTCCGCCACCCCCGTGGGGCTCTGGCACTTCCCCCAAAATAAAAAGGTTGGCGGCCTTCCCAGGGGGCGGCCCTACAGAATTTTTATCGTTGGATCACCACTTTCACGGTCTTTGAAGCGCCCGCCCCTTGCACATAGACATAATAAACGCCGCTGACCACTTTCTGGCCGGCTTGATTGGTGCCGGGCCAGAAGCCCTTGCCGGTGGAGTCCGCTTCCAAGGCATAAACTTCTTTGCCGTCCATGGCATAGACCGTCAAGACCGCGCCCAGCGGGAGGTCGGTGAAGTGGATCCCCAGGTGCCCCTTGGCCGGCGCGACTATATTCCGCGGATCGAAGGCTCTATCCTATCCAATGTTCGGTCCGGGGGAGTGCGCCTGAACCGTTGGGGCGGGCGCATGGATCGCCGAGTTCGAGTGTTTTATTACCGTTGAATGAGGATCTTGAAGGTTCGGCGCGCTTTTCCGGATTCAGCGGCCACGAGGTACACGCCGCTGGCGGCGGGGAGTCCCCCGGCGTTTTGTCCCTCCCAGGCCGATTGACCGTCGCTGTCCACCGGGAGTTCGGCCACAAGCCTTCCCCCCGATGTGAATATCTTGATCCGGCTTCCTCCTTCCAAACCCGAAAACCTCATGGTTCCCTCTCCTCGATAGGGGTTTGGGTAGGCGGTGGGTTTTTCTTGGGGCGGGATGGAGACTCTCAGGGTTTCCTGGGTCCTGTTGCCGGCGGCGTCATAGGCCTGGACAAGGACACTGTGAACACCCGGAGAAGAGCGCGTCGTGTCCCAGGCATAGGCGAAGGGCGGGGCGGTGTCGGTGCTGACGGACACTCCGTCCACAAAGAAAACAACCCCTTGGACCCCGCGGTCGTCCGTGGCTGAAATAGCGACAAAAACGGTCCCCGTGACACGGGCTCCTGGGGTGGGAGCCGTGAATGAAACCAGGGGAGGCGTGGTGTCCAGCGATGGAGAGATCACTAAATTGACGTTAACCATGGCGGGAGAACCCGCCGCCCCATTGATGTCCAAGGCGGTCACCGTCAGAGTTCCCGTTTGCAGTCCGAGCCCTTGTCCCGACAGGTTCGCCGACAAGGACACCGTCCCGCTTCCTGTGCCACTGGAAGGGAATACCGTCAACCACGGGATCGAGCCTGTCACCGTCCACACGAGGGTCGATCCCGCCACGGAGTTCCCGATGGACAGGGATTTCGGTGAAGGGTTGGTGTCTCCTAGAGAACCCGCGAAGTCCACCGTCAGAGGCGTCACCGCCAGTGCGGGCACCCGATTTGCCACGGTGACGGCGACGGGGAGGGAGAGCGCGCTGTTGCCCGCTCGGTCATAGACCCGGGCCGTGAGGACGGCGGGTCCGTTAACGACGGCGGAGGTCGGCCACGCATACTCGTAGGGGGCCGCGGTCGCGGTGGCCTTGGCCACCCCGTTGACCAAAAAGACGACCGAACCGACCCCCATGGCGTCCGTCGGGGCCGCCGACACGACGACGGATCCCCAAACGCTCGCACCGGGCGAGGGCTGAAGGATGGAGACGGCGGGAACTCCGTTATCCACCATCACCGTCACGGCGGTGGACACGCTGTTCCCGAACACATCGTAAACGATCGCCCCCACGGTGTGGAGGCCGTCTGTGGCGCTGGCGGAATTCCAACTGTAGGTGGTTGTGGCGATGGCCGGCATGGACCACGCGGGCTGGCCGTCCACCGTGAAGGTGACCCAATTGGGCCGAACGTTATCCGTGGGGTTCGCCTTGAGCAAAACCCTTCCGGCGATGGCGCTCCCGGCTCCCGGCCACATCCCATTCACCGCCGGCGGGGTCGCGTCGACCGGCGTCGGCGGTGCCGGTCGCGGGTAGGGGTTCAAACCGGGATCTTCAAACATACCGGCTTCGGGGAGCCTCGCGCCCGAGGCATCCACCAAATTATGGGGGTGCCCAGGCGTCAGATCGTCGTAGCTGTAATACAGCAAGGTTCGCACCGGCACCGATCCCATACTGTTGAGGCCCTCGATGGTTTTACGTATATCTTGATACCGGGAACTCGCCGGGTAAAGGTCCGACCGGAACCCCCATTCTGTGACCCAATAGGGTTTCGTTACCCCCAACGACCTGGCGGTTCCAAGGACCATTTTAGCCATGCGGTCGGATCGCCCGACACCGGGATAAAGGTGGGTCCCAATTCCGTCCACGAAATCCAGATAATTTTTTCCCGCGTCGATGGTCGCCAATCGGAGAATGAAATTTCGGCCCGGGTCCGCCACATAGTTCGGCCCGGGATCGGTGACGTACGTGCTTTCTTGGAACGTGCCCGCGTTGGCCATTCCAAAGGTGACGATGGAGGCCGAGGGGTTATGGTTTTTAACCAGGGGATAAGCCTTTTCCAATAACTTTCCGTAGGTCCGAATCGATGAATCCAAAGGCCCCGGAATCTGCCCGAGAGGGATATCGCCGTTGAAACAGACCCAGTCCAATTCATTCCCGATCTCCACCGCGTCAAAATGAACTCCGGCCGTTTCGGCGGCCTGAAGGAAAGCGGCCAACCGATTGGCGAATTTCACCGGGTCCACCTCGCTCAGTTTGGGGGAGCCTTGCGTGTAACCGCACAGGCTGTTAAAAGCCGTTCCGGCATTTTCATATTCATAAACGTTGGGGTTCAGGGTCCTCAAGTAGTTGTCATTGAAATCCGCTCGTTCGGGCAATATCGCCAGCAAAACTTTTAACCCCCGCGCCTTGGCTTGGGCGAGTTCCGCCGCCACTCGAACCGGCGGGGTTCCGGGCCCCGTTGTATTTCGAAGCCATCCGGGATTCAAACCCGCGATTCCGTTAATCACTTTCGCGGGATCCGGCGACCAGTTGATATTCGACCGCGCGATTCCCATCTCCGGCCGCGCGGGGCCGGGCACGAGGGTGGCATCCTCCAACACAACCAAGTCCGGCTGGGTGTTTGATGGCGTTTTAGAGGTCTGCAGTGCCAGGACGAAATGGTTCCTCAGCGGCCACAACCCCAAGGGGACTTTTAAAACCCGCGTGTCACCCGCGGCCATTGTTGTCGAAACCAAGACCGCCCAGGGGTCGTCCAGGGCGTTGGGGCGATCCCCGCCGACCACCACCTGAACATGGACCCTCCCGGTCGTCCCCGTGTCCAACAACCCCATCGTGACCTCCAACTCCCAGGTGGTCGCTGGGTCCAACACCGGGTGGAAAAAAAGCTTCGTGAAGTTGGTGGCCGATGGGGGTGGAACCATCACCAACCCACTCATTGGAACCGCCCGGCCCCCGGCATAGGTCACGTGGATCGGTCGTGGGGTTGTCGTCCCCCCGGACGACAAATTCACCCCTCCCCATTGGACGGTTCCTCCGGTCGTTGGGAACAGTTCCCACTCGGTGGGCAGGGGGTTTCCCTGGGCGTCTTGAACCAGGGCCGTTTGGTCATAAAGGGTTCTCAAGGACTGGGAAGGAAGTCCCGCGCCCCCAGACACGGCGGAACCGGAAAAGGCTAAAATCAGCCCCGTTCCCGTCAGCCACCGTTGAATTAATCGGTTATTTCTCATGGTTTCCCTTATTACCATGAGATGCATCAATAAAGCCATTTTCGTTCCAATTCACCTGAAAATCATCCAGAGGCTTACCTGGATTTTCCTGGGTGGGGGTCCATTTTGTCCGTTACCAACCGAGGCGGGTCCAAGGGGACGTAGCATACAAATTGACTTACTGCTGAAGACTAGAAATTGTCTCGCGCCCCGCCAGGCTCGTATCGACGTGTCCGGTATGCGTCATCCCGAAGGATGTTTCAGTAATTTTAAAGTTTTTGTTCGAGTGCGGCAGGGGGGGGCATGGTTCCTTTGATTTCAGAATGTATCCCGTGGCCCGGCCGTGGCCGATTTGTTCAATAAGGCCCGCTTCCATCAGCCGGTGGAAAGAAATATGGGACGTTGCATATGTAGTGTATATAAAGCTGTGTCTGCTCTATGTCAATGCAATTTCGGCTGGACGCGCATGGGGTGGGTCACCATGTGATACCCCGTCGGAGAACACGCGGAGGAACGACAGAATCTCCTTTCAATAAATATAAGAAATAAGCAACGTCCCGGACGTCGGACGTCGTATATCCTGAAGAACAAGAACCACAAAGTGAAGAAATATTTTTATTACCGGTGCAGTAAACTTTCGCACCGGGGATGGGGCCTTTGCTCTGTTCGCCAGATCAACGCCACCCGCCTCCATGAAGCCGTTTACCAGAACCTTTTAAGGGTCTCCATGGACAAGGAATATCTAAATAAAGCGGTTTATTTGAGTGGGGAAAAATCACGGTCGACCCTCTCACCGGGAATCGAACCCCAGGGGCATTTTGAGAGCATAACGGCCGAAAAACTGGGCCAAGGCATTCAGAAATTCTTAAATGCATGTGCGCGCAAAACCGGAATTGAAAAAGCCCTGGCCCTTCGCCGAGGCATCAAACGGATTCACTATTCCAAAACGTCGGTCATTGTCGAGTTCGTTTGTGACCCCGCGTTCGACGGAAAATTAGAGCCCCATTCCTTGTCCTCCGCCCCCGCGCTCAGAGTGGCCCTGACCGACAGCCCCCTCCGGACCCCACAAACAAAAGAACCCACCCCCGGACTGGGAGTGAGTTCTTCCTCGCGGTTCGCTTCTTTGAAATGGTGTCCCCGACGGGAATCGGTGCGAACCACTGTGTTGAGTGCGCCAAACATGGCGCACACTCACAAGTCGCGCTTCCAAACAGAAATAGCGGCCGTGACCGTTTAGTCGATGGGGTGACCAGCCAAGGCAACGTGCCTTGAATGGCACGTTGGTCACTTTGGCGCGCTTGGGAACGGGCGCGAGATCGTGAGCGCACCGGGTTGGACCGCTTCCAATGCCCTTGTGCGGGCCAACATCTCCACGCAACTGAGTGCATCCTCGCCCCCATTTGGGGAGAGGACCGAGGAGAGGGGTCCTTTTTTATCCTCAATTTGTGACCGCTATGCGGGCGCCACAGCGCGCCACTGTTCTCTTCCACCCCCACACAGCACAGAACGGGACAGAGACACGCACGGCCCTTCGGGCCTCGCTGACTGGCGGGCCGCTTCGGACCTCTTCGCCATTTACCGGGACAACAGGAGCCCTTCCACGGGCCGGATAAAACAGAAGCCACAACGGGAAGAAAGGACCCAGCCGCTTCGGGCCGGGGAGGAAGACGGGGACTGAGACTGAATCGCTGGCCGGGAAAGAAAGGGGACCGTTCCGCTCGCGGCGGAAGAATACGGTGCGCGCGAGGCCGCCCCGAAGCGACAGACGGCGCGCTCGTTTGACACTGACGGTTGATTCGTCTTCCTGGGAAGAAATGGCAACCGCTCCGATCTTCGTAGAAAGACCGCTCGGGCGGCCCGCCACGAAAACCACGCGGCGGTCCATCCTCGCCCCCTGTGCTGACGGTTATTTCGTCGTCCGCGCGGAGATATGTTTCCCGCTCCGGTTTGCGGGAAACCCCGCACTGGACGAACGTCCGTCGCGGCGCCTATTACGCGCCGCAACTCCTACCTCCGATTCCAACGTTTCCCGCTCCGGTCCACGGGAAAAGCCGCGCGGCCTTTTTGGCCGCGCCCCGCTGTGCTCCGGCGGAATCATTCCCGGCGGAGCGATTCCGCCCATTGCTCCGCACGGGGAACGGAAACCCGCTGACGGTTATTCCGTCGGCCACGGGAGATATGTTCCCCGCTCCGGTTTCCGGGAAATCATCGCGCTGGACGAACGCCCGTCGCGGCGCATCAAACGCGCCGCAACTCCTGCCTCCGATTCCAACGTTTCACGCTCCGATCCACAGGAGAAGCCGCGCGGCCTTTTTGGCCGCGCCCCGCTGTGCTCCGGCGGAATCGTTCCCGCTGGAGCGGTTCGCCCTCCGCTTCGGTGGGGGAAGGGAAACCCGCTGACGGTTATTCCGTCGGCCACGGGAGATATGTTTCCCGCTCCGGTTTGCGGACAATCCTTGCTCCGGACAAACGCCCGTCGCGGCGCCTGGTTTCCGGACTAGCGTCCTCCACCCATTTTCTCGCCTCCCACGGCTCGGGCATCAAACGCGCCGCAACTCCTGCCTCCGGTTTCAACGTTTCCCGCTCCGGTGCCACGGAGAAGCCGCGCGGCCACAGGCCGCGCCCCGCTTCCGCGCCGGCCCCGCAGGGGCTCCACCTCCCAACCCGCCGGTCCCCTATGGGCTTCGCCCTTTCTTCCCGCGCGCATTAAAAGAATAAAGCCCCCAGGGACACTTATTAAGACCGGGCTTGCCATAGACAGCGGCATATCCCCCTATGAGGTATATGCCCGGGTGGTTCCCACCCGCCGGTCCTTTATTCGGGGGCCCAGCCTTGTGTCCAAGGCACGGCAGACTTCGCCGCCGCGCCTCGCGCGTGGGCCCCCTCACCAAGCGAAAGCCCCGGTGGCAAACACCGCCACCGTCCCGCCTGTTTATCGTTCAGAGCCTCGCTACTCGCGGTCACAAAACTTCGGCGCTTGCCGGTGGCTACCGCAAGCGCCGCCCCATTGCGCCGCCGTGCAGGCCAGGCTTCGGCCCGCACGGCACCGCTGGCGGCGCTCCAGGCAAAACGCCCCCCCTCCCCCCACGGCCGGCCACAAACCTCGTGGCCGTCCGCGGGGGGATTATGGGGGGCTGCCTGGCCGGTGGCCCCCCACACCCCCCGACGGCCACCGCCGAAAAATCACCGCAAAATATAAAAGGGCTGGGGTCAAACGTCTCCCCAGCCCTATCAGACGCCTTAACTTTCCTATAGGCCAGCTAAGTCTTGCCTCCCCTGGGCGCCAACTCGGGGTACCCCGGGTCCACCAGCCGAATAAGCTCCCGGGCTTTGGGGGGTAACGCCATCCCCCGCCGGGTGACCGCCCCGTAGCTATCCTGGCCGAACAGGTCTCCCGTGCTTCGCACGGCGAGCCCACGGCGGTCGTCCTTAGTCAGGCACAGTTCCGGCACCACCCCTACGCCGAATCCCGCCCCGCGTAGGTCTTGATGGCCTCCCATCCCCTAGCCTCCAATCCCACTTGATAGGCCAGCCCCGCCTTGGTGAGCGCCTCCTCCACCAGGGCCGAACCAGCGAGGGTCAGCACCGCTCGGCGGCCGCGCCGCTCGAATAGCGCGATCCCCAGCTCCCGCTCCAACGCTTTGACCGCCGCGCGCAAATACCCGCCCCCACTCGCCACCGCCAAGAAAGAACGCAGGTGTTGGATCTCCATGCCAATAGATTATCATGGTTTATATCAGTTATTAATATTATTAGTTTGTTTTATCTATTTTTCTCCCTTACAATGGAGGCAGGGACGAAAGCATCCTCCCTCCGACATCATGGGCGACTCGATCTTCTTGGACCTTGGTCTCAAAGGAGAACGATCATGGCACACGATTCCAGCCACCCCACCCATGATGACAGCGCACCGAAAACCCCGTCATTCAGCCAGGAGGTTCCTTTCTTCCCCCGATCCCTGGGGGAACTGATCCCGAGGTCCCTCACGTATCGCGCCGCGCTCGTGCTTATTATCTTCATCGTCGGCCGACTGGCTCTCGCGCACTTCGCGGACAACCGTTACACCATGATGTGGGAGGTCACCGACGGGGCCCGCACGGGGCACGTGCTGGGCACCATCCACGCGGGCAAAGACAGCGTTTACCCTATGGACCCCGCCATTTTAGAGGCCTTTGACCGCGCCCGGTTGCTCTCCTTTGAAATCAAGCTGGGAAAGACTAAACCCCGGGCACCCAGCCCCATGCCCCCCAAACTCGACACCCGCAAGGAACGCGAATTGCTTTATCGGGTGGCCGCCCTCCAGATCCGCCGAGACCCCGCGGCCTGGCTCGCCTACCAGTCCCAGTCCATCTCCGACCGCAGGGCCGAAGCCTATCGGCGTTCCCTGTATTTGACCGAGAAGGCCCTTCCAATTAATGGCTTTGATACCGATCGAGCCGTGATCGAGCTCAGCGGATACTCTTTCAAAAACGGGATTGAGCGGCATCTTTTTGGGCGTGCCGGATTCTCGAAACCAATCCTTGCGGCCGAACCAAACTGGATTCACAACAAACACGGGAAAATCATCAAAGCCAGAAACGATTATGTCTTTGACCCGTTCGAGCCGGACACCTTGGACCGCGCCATTGACGAGGCCCGTGAAGTGGCGGACTGGGTGTGGGAAGATTGGCGGGAGGGCCGCGTCGGGGACCTGGACAAGGCAGACAGAGACTATAACATCATGGTCCGCCGCAACCGCGCCATGGCGCACACCTTCCACCAACTTCTAAAAACAACCGACCGCCCGTTCATGGCGGTGGGCTATGCACATCTTGGCGGAAAAGAAGGCCTTATCGCCATCCTTAAGTCCAGCGGCCTAACCGTGAAACGGGTTAGGAAACAAAGGCAGGAGAAATAAATGGATTTCAGACACCACGATCCTGCGCGAAACATCAGTAAAGGAGGCGCTCAAACCCTGACAACCCCCCGTCGGGCTCCGTTCACCGGGCCCGCAGGACGGGGGGGATTTGTGTGAACCGAACCCAATCACAGGAGGATGGCCATGGCAGAATTCAATGATCGTGAACCGCAGTTAAAGCCCTTCGGGGAAAGTTGGCAGGACCTCACCAAGCTTTTTGCCGTTAGGAAGAGCACGGGGATGACGTCCCTGCCATCAAGAAGGCCCTCGCGTTTTTCCGAAGGGCTTCGGACAACAGCTCCGCCGACGCCCTTTATAAAATCGGCGAAGCCTATTCCAAAGGCCAGGGGATGCCGAAGGACCCCGCCCAGGCCGTGCTATGGTGGCGGGACGCCGCCGCCCGGGGTCACGCCCAGGCGATGATGATGCTGAGCGTGGTCCACACCATCGGCGTGGGCGTGCCCAAGGACTTAGCTCTGGCCAAGATGTGGCTCAAGCGAGCGGCCCGGGAAGGGGACGATAAAACCCACTTGACCCTGGCCAAGGCCTACGGTGACGTGAAAAACTCGCCCGAGTCCCGCGAGAAATCCCTTGCAATGCTCCGCCAGTCTGCGGAGGAAGGCAACCCCGAAGCCCAGCGGGATTTGGGGGTCAGGTATGCCGAGGGCCAGGGTGTTCCAAAAGACCCCGCCAAGTCATTGAAATGGTTCCGCAAAGCCGCCGACCAAGGATGCGCCGATTCCCAATTCAATCTGGGCTTGGCCCATTTCATCGGCCAAACAGTTCTGAAAAATAGCCGGGAGGCTTTCAAGTGGTTCCAAATGGCCGCAGACCAAGGCCACGCCGCGGCCCAATTCTATTTGGGAACCATGCATGCCCATGGCGACGGCGTTTCCAGGATTATGAATCCGCCGTTAAATGGTTTCGCCGATCCGCCAAACAAGGGAACCCCAACGCCCAGTTCTCTCTGGCGCAGATGCATGCCCGGGGCTGGGGCGTTCCCGTGAACCTTGATACAAGCCCGAGACTGGTATCAAAATCCGCCGCTCAGGGTTTAGCGGTCGCCCAGCAGGCTCTGGGGCTTCTGTATGCCAAAGGCCAAAGCGTGCCCAAGAACCTGGCCAAAGCCGCCAACTGGCACCACAATGCCGCCATCCAAGGAAACGCCGACGCCCAATATTCCCTCGGCCTGATGTTCGCCAAGGGCCAAGCCGTTCCAAAGAACCCCTCCCAGGCCGCCCGATGTTTTCTCCTGGCCGCCAACCAAGGCCACGCTCAAGCCCAATACGTCGTCGGCATTCTCTATGCCAAAGGGCGTGGCGTTCCCCAAAACCTTCCCGCCGCCGCCACCTGGATCAAAAAAGCCGCCTGCCAAGGCCACCTCAAAGCTCAGTTCAAACTGGCCGTCATGTGCGCCACAGGCCAAGGGGTGCCCATGAACTTTATCACCGCCCTGGGAGGGTTTTTAAAACGGATATGCCCCACCCTTTCGGCGATACCTCGGGATGGAATAAGTGACGCACACAAGGAGGGTAGCCATGATGGCCGTTTACGATGAAGAGGACCCCTGCAATTACCCCAAGGGGGCGCGCCAGGACAACCTGGCGCTCTTGATAAAATGCCGGGACGCCATGCTGGAGGTGTTGCGATTAACCGGGGAGAACCTGCGGTTGAACAAGGAAGTCACCGGGTTCGAGGCGGAGGTGAAACGGCTCAAAACGATCTCTGATTACCTGATCGACGCCCAGTCGCGGGGAAGGTAAGAGGATTCCTCTACTGAACAGACATATCAACGATTAAAGCACGGTGATCGGAAAAATTTGTTTTCGCTGTCTTGGCTTGAACAACACGGATCCCGTTTGATTTAAAGATTCGGTCAATTCTAAAAAATGGCGAGTTGTTCGGCATCGTTGCGCCCCATCCTGTTCCGCCCACTTCAAATGCGTCACTCCACCCCGGCCCAATCAGGCGGAAAATAGCGTCCCCTGGGGGAGCGTTGAAGTCTCCTCCCATAACCGAATGGGCGGTATCCACGTCCTTTTCAATTGTATCAAGGATTTCCTTCAACTGTTTCCGCCGTGCAATTCGATCAGCTTTTTGCACACGCCAGCATTCCGGGTTCCACAAGTCCGCCCGCACAATCGGTGCTTTAAGTCGAAAAGTCGTGAGGTTCAGTTTCACTCCATTCGGCAATTCCACTTTGGCGCGGGCAACAAACCAGGGCAATCCTTTCATGGTCGTTACTTTTCCCGAGACAAGGATGGCGGCTTCTTCTCCACGCACGAGGTTTCCGAATTCCCCAAAGAGGTCTTTGGTCAATTTCAAAACGGTTTTTTCTTCAGGGACCTCCTGTAAAAAGACGATATCAGGTTTGAGGGGGATTACTTCCCGCGCCGCGTCTTCACTGCCGCCTGCGCAGTTTAAGCTCACTACCCGCAGGGTCTTATTCTGATGTTCTCCGACGTTCTCGCTTTTCAACCCATGGTCTCTTCTCTGGAAATATCGGAAAGGCGAATCGGAAAAAACCACAATAAAACCTAGCCAACCCAAAAGAATAAGCAGGTGTAGGCCCTTGCGATTCCTAAACCCAATCCACATCAGGAAGGCCGCCGGAGCAACCCAAACCCAATGGGGAAATACGGTAATCGCGGCAACGGAGTCGGATCGAAACCCGTAACAGAAAAAAAGACCAGCCAGCAAGACGGCTGAAAGTGTTGCTGTAGCCACCCCAACCCATGCCCGCCTCTTCATAGCGCCCGTGCGAGGCCCCGATCCAAAAGTTCCTGGTTCAGCCAAAATCCCTTGGCGAAGACTTTTTCCCAGTCGTCGTTTTCGTTGAAGCTGTAAAATACGTGGCCGACGTAGCGGCCGTAGATGTCCACCTTGATAGTGCGGATAGTCACCACCTTGGCTTTGGCCATTTGGGTTTGAACGTATTCAAGGGCCTCTTCGCCGCCGTCTTCTTTTAGGGGCGGCGTGTCCACCCCCGCCAGCCGGATGCGCTGGTCTTTGAGCACCTGGAAGCCCAGGTCTAACCGAACCAACATGGAATCCCCGTCGCTCACTTTTAAAACTTCCGCCCGGTAGATAAACGGGCCTCCTTCCGGGCGTTTCAGTTTCTTGGAGGGTTTCCCGCCAGGGGTTGATACCACCTCCGCGTTTATCGCTTTCGCCAGTTGGTCCCGGGTCCAGTGTTCCTTTTCTGCACGCTCTTGATAATAGGCCCGTTCCTTGGCGTCGGCCACGGTCAAAAGTAGCCTGATCTGGCTCCAATTTAAATCTGTCTCCGGGACCCCCTTCGGGTAAGCCCGCACAAACTGAATACACCGAACCAACGTGGACCGATCCACGCTCAAAGCGTCCGCCAGCTTGTCCATGATGGCGTCCCCATACCCCGCGTTTTCCGTCAACCCTTCGGACTCAATCCTGGACCCCACCGCCCAATAGGTGCGGATAAGCTCTAAGTTAGCGGCGGACTTCGCCCGCTCCCGCCCCTGGTTGATAAGGGCCTGAATGTCGGTGACAAGCTTGTTGAAAGTGTTGGTTGAAAGAACAGTCCCTTTGTCCATACCCTAAAGCCGCCTTAAAACCAAGTCCAAAGCTTTCCTGGCGTCCACGCCAAGTTCCTTCCCGCCATTTAAGGATTCCAGGTATTTCTCAAAAAGGTCAGCCGTCGCCTGGTCCGCCGCGCCCTCAATGGCGGCGGCGAGCGTCAACATCTTTTTCCAGTCGTCGGTTACTCCGACCATTCGGCGAAGAGCTTGAACTTGGCCCTCCAAACGAGCGAGGCGTAGATCCGAAACCGATCGAACCTTTTTTGGTGAGTTCTCTGCCATATGTTTTCGGGCTTTAGCCATTCAACGATCGCCTCCTCTGCATCCCCATCGTGAGCCGGATTCAACGGTTAACCTCGTCGCGGGAATCCTACAAAATCTAAACTCCACCATGCCCCCGGCAACAGAGAGTATTCCTTGCGCCTCAAACGTTCCCCGCCAAAAGTGAAACGATGGGGCCAGAGCGATTGTTTCAAATGCCCACCCAAAAAACCCAAAAGGGAACACGCCGCCAGACCCCAGAATAATATTCAAAGGCATTGAACCGAAGAAACAAATGCCTTTGATATTCGACGATGCCGTGCTAAAATCATTCAGTCTCTAGATGGAATTTTCTTAGGGGCCCGTATGAACCATTTTGCCATTCCCTCCCAGATTCGCTTGGCGCTGACAAAATCTTTCGCCCTTTCCCTTTGTTTGGCCCTGGTAAGTCTCGAGGCCGCCCCCGCCTTTGCCCGTAATGAGGACCGGTATGCCTACACGCCAAGCAGGGCCCAGGATTTCCAAAACGGATACAAACCCCCAAAAAACTTTTCCCTAACCTCCCAACTGGATAGGCAGATCCAGATCCAAAACACGGCCTTGCAGTTTCGCTTTGGCCAGCGGATTGAAATCAAATCCCCCACGTTCACGCTTAGTCCCAACAACGCCCCCACTCTTCCCCAACCAAAGTTTCAATTCGGAACGGCATCACCCAAACCGCTGGTATCCTTCAAAACCGAAATCCCGAAACCCCTGGCTGTCAGCCGTATGGAGCCCAAGGGCCTTTTGGGAGCCGTCGTTAACGCCCTTAAGCCCGTTGTCAACGCCATCAAAGCGACGTTCCAAGCCATTGGCCAGTCTATCACGAAGGCGGTCCAGTTCTTCGCCGTTGATAAAGCCAAAATCACCTACCAGGTCCAGCGGGACATGGTGTTAAAAGAGAACCCCAACATCCGCGAAGTGTCCCGGGGCGCCTTCCAAGTCCCCCCGAGCCAAACGGCCCAGCAGGGAGGCCGAACCTGGGAGTCGGGAACCACCTTTCAACTGAATTCCAACGGCCGGATAAGCCTGACCGAAGGCGTGACCCTCAGTCCCGACCTGGGTGGAATTTCGAGGGCCGACGGGAAACTCCTCCCGGTGAAGATGATCGGGGAGAACGGGATCGTCAAACCCGTGGGCATCGACTTCGCCCGGGTCGAGCCCAAGACGAATTTTAACTTGACCCATCCGGTGACCATGGACGGCGTGGGTAAAATCCCCGCCGGGGCTTCCATGACCTTTGAAGGAACAAAACCAGGGTCCGAAAGCCAAACGCCCACCGTCGTCCTCTCGTTCCAAAACGCCCGGCTCGAGAACCACGCCTTCCAATCCCTGGGGAATGGCAAGGAACCCTTAACCCTCGCCCAGGCGGAGATGAAGCTCAAAGGGGCCATCTACCAAATCAACAACCTTTACATGAACCGAGGAAAAGAAAAGTTCTATGGGTCCGAAAAGGGGGAACTGTTTTCCCTGACCCAGCTGGAAGGAAAGAATTCGGCGGTTCAAAGCAAATCAGCTGACCTGACCAAACAGTCAAAGAAACTGAGCGATGACACCCAGGGGGCCGTGAACCTGTCCAACCATCACATGGAGAGCCTTCACAAAGTCACCGGGACCCCAGCGACAGTCAATTTCCAAACCAAGGAACCCGTAAAGACCCAAGCGGAGACGGCCAAAACCCTCCAAGTCCAGGCCAACGTTCTAGCTCAACACATGGACCAGGGCAACTACGGCGCCGTGGCCAACGCCGTGACCGACATCGAGGCAACGCAAAACGCCCTAACCGATCAAATCAAGACACAACAAACCCAGGTGGAGACCTTCCAGGCCTACAAGAGGGCGGTCAAAGGTTTGGAACAAGCCTACGGAGCCATGGCGGCCCAAGCCGACCCCGCGAGCATGAAAGGCTCCGAAATAACCAAGGAACAAATCAACGACGCCGCGCCATACTTCCAAGAACAAAAAAACGACATCCGTATTCAGTCCACGAATGCCGTTAAAGCCCTGAACGAGATGGCAAAACAAGGGATCATCACCCCAGCCGAGCAGATCCTGAAGGTTGTGGAAGTCAAAGCGATCCGTGACCACCTGTTGGTCGCGCGGCCAGACAACGTTGGAAATGCAGTGAAAAAAACGGCCAGTGCCTTGGAGCAAAACTACCAGGGCGTCAGCAAAGATTTTGACGAAGCCATCTTCGACCATCTGGACAAGGCGTCCGAGAAATACCCCAAGACCATGGGGGCCGTGGGCCATGGAGTCCTGGCCGTGGCCGGTGTCGCGGCCGTTGTGGGGGTGGGATTTGGCTTGGCGACTCAGCCGGCCACGACCGTGGTCGTCGTGGGGGCGGGGGTCATCTCCCAAAAGGCCTTTGAGGCTATGGGGCTCACCCCAGAAGCGGCCAGCTTCTACTCGGTCCTCTTGACCGCCCCTGTGGTGGTTGGGGCCACCGCCTCGAACAGCATGAAAAGCATCGACTCATCGATCGTAGGCACTGTCAGAGGGTTTTTGACTGGGGTTGTTGAATTTTTCCGAAACGGAAATGGGTCCATCGCCGAAACCGTGAACAGCGAAGCAGGGCACGTTTACATGGGTCCACCTGTAGCGGGGGAAGCTGGTTCTGTCTCAAAAACTGTGACTGCGGTGGAAACTCAAACCCTAAAACAAAAACCTTGGCGAAACGAAGATCCCTTTCAATTCTTTATGCGGGAAGTGGACAATCTTGATCTTTCTTCTCCGCCAAATAAGGCTATTTTTTATTCTGGGGAGGGTAGCCGAACGTCCGCCTTCTCATATAAAACCGCTACAAATAAATGGTCCATAGAGGATACCAACGGAGGGAAATGGCTGGAAAAATTTGACCTTTTTGGTAGAGGCGGTAACAGCCCTGTCACAAGGGAGCAAGCCGAGTTAATTTGGAACCGTGCCTCCCAAAAATATGCGGCAGGAGCCTCAGGTGAAATTACATTGTTTGTGCACAAGTCGGAAGGAACTCGGACATTTTATCAGCATGAATTTCCTGCTCTGCAGCAGAACAAGAACATTCACAGGTGGTCCTACAAGGACTAATGATGAACATACTCGATGATGCTTTTTGCCTGGTTAGGGATCACACAATTGAAATTGCGCAAGAATTGCTTTCCAAGCAACGAAAAGACTGTGGAAAAGCAGAAATTGAATATGCAATAGGAAAAGCCAAAGCTCTTATCGATTATGCAGAGCATTGCGCCGAGATGGTTAGGCAAAAGAAGTTAGAAGAACCGGAGGCTTTGAAGGAAATTAAGAGGGCTCATCCAGGTTTTACCCTTGAAACGTATGGCTTTGCTCTCAATAATGGTTTTTTTCTAACCCGATAAATTTTGGAACCTAACTAAAGGAGAAACATGGATTTTGGAAGCATATGGTATCCATATTAGTTTTAAGTATATTCGATACATGGAAGGAGCTAACAAGCTTGAGCTGGGCGTTGAACCACTTGCGCACAGCCCGTCGGTGATTTATTTACCCTCGCCTGAAAAGTGGAAGAATGAAATGCCAAATTGGGCAAAAGACCGGCGGACTGAGATTCTCGGGCGAATCAACGACGGAACAAAACACTTGGATTGGACTTGGGAAGAATATTGACAACCTTTTTATTCCTTCAATCAGGGGCAGCGCATTTTTCCACGGTTTCAAAATAAGCGCGTTATGACCAAAAACGACGCGGACGTGAGAGTCGGTCATTTATTTATTTGCTTACAGCGATCTCCTGTATGGGATTGTTTTTTATGACTGGCCCGCACTACCTCGGCCATCGAAAAAGGCTCCGTGAACGGTTCCTCCAAACCGGATTTAATGGCTTCAACAGTCACGAGGTCGTCGAATTACTCCTCACCCTTGCCATCCCACGTTCAGATGTAAAAGAACTAGCCAAAACATTAATTTCCCGCTTTGGCAATCTCAGGGGCATCCTAGATGCGCCGCTTGATGATTTGCAAAAGATCAGTGGGATTGGGTCGGTTGCGCCGGTGGCGCTCCATTTCATCCGCGCCGCCGCCACGCTTTACCTCCAACAGTCGGCCGAAGGAACAGAGTCTCTGGCCGACCCGGACCGGCTTTTGGCTTTCTGGCGGGTGCGAATCGGGGCGCTTCCCAATGAAGTTTTCGAGGTGGCATATCTTGACAGCGGCCACCGCCTGCTCCGAGACGGGGTGGACCGGTTGGAAGAAGGAACAATTGACCGAGCGACCGTTTACCCGCGCCGAGTCATCGAGTCTGCGCTCAAACGCGGAGCCTCTGCTCTGGTCCTCGCCCACAATCACCCAAACGGCCAGGTCAAGCCAAGCGAACAGGACAAGACTCTTACGCGCGCGCTCGTGCTTGCGGCGGAGACCGTGAATATCAAGATCCTCGATCATCTGATCGTCTCCGCTGACGAGGTGTTTAGCTTTCGGAAAGCCGGCCTCCTGTGACCATAGCCCCCGCCATCCTTGAACACTACCCGGACCTAAACGAGGCGCAACGCGAGGTCGTCGGGCACGTGGGCGGCCCGCTTCTCGCCGTGGCCGGCCCCGGATCGGGCAAGACCTACAGCATCGTGTTGCGCACGCTCAACCTGCTCCTCCTTGGGAGAGCCACGGCGAAGGAGATGGTGCTCTGCACTTTCACGGAGAAGGCCGCATTTGAAATGCGCGACCGCCTCTCCGCCGCCGCCCAAAAAGTCGGCTATCGGGGAGATTTATCGGAGCTACGAGTTTCGACCATCCACGGGCTATGCAACCAACTGCTTACTCGGCACCGTCACCGGACCGATCTTGGCAACAGCTATGAGACGCTGGATGATCTGACCCAACTCCTCTTTATTTTTGAGCATTTTGACGAGATCATTGGCCCCGAAGTAAATGACCTCTACCTCGGAAAGTGGAGGACCCGCTGGACCGCAATTGAGGGGGCACGTGGATACTTCGATAAGATTACTGAAGAACTGGTCGATCCCTCCAGGCTATCTGCCTCGCCCGATATATTCACCCAAAACCTCGCCCGCGCTTACCGCGCCTACGAATCCACCCTCTTTGCCAACAACCGCATTGACTTCGCCCATCTACAGAACATCGTCCACAATCTTCTCCTACACCCTGAGCACAGCGCCGCGATCGCCAGAGAAATCCGTTATGTGATGGTGGATGAGTATCAGGACACGAACTACGTCCAAGAGCAACTCCTGCTTAAGCTCACTGAGCCGACCGGTAACCTCTGCGTCGTGGGTGATGAGGACCAGAGTCTGTACCGGTTTCGTGGTGCCACAGTTCGCAATATTCTTGAGTTTCCCAGCCGCTTCCCAAAGTGTCCTGTCGTTCGGCTCACCACGAACTACCGCTCCCACCGCGCCATAGTCCAGCGTTATGATCGTTGGATGGCTTCCGCCGACTGGTCCAACCCGGGCGGCGTGCCGTTTCGTTTCGCCAAGACCATCGAGGCCGATCCGAACGGCGGGCATCCGGACTATCCGGCGGTCATCAGCATCTGGGGTCGCGACCCACGCGACGAGGCCGAGCGTTTCGCGGAGCTTGTTGAGTTCCTTAAGCGCAGTGCGGTCATCGAGGACTACAGCCAAGTGGCCCTGCTCCTGCACAGCGTGAGGGAAGACCACAGCGGCTCTTACCTCGCCGCACTTGCGGCGCGCGGTATCCCCACCTTCTGCCCCCGGTCCCGCGCCTTCTTCGAGAATGAAGAGATCCGCCTCCTGGTCGCCTGTTACGCCATTATATTAGGCTGGCACGGCGACGGGCGGGGTCCGGTGGCAGGCGCCGTTGCGGAACTTGCGATCTACGTGGACGAAGGGATCGTCGAATTGGCGAAAGCTTACATAGCCCCGCATCCGCTGGCGCATTCACTGCAAAACTGGGTCGGGGGGATCGCGGCCCTCGGTGAGGGCGAGTCCCTGGACTTTCGCCCGGCCGACTACTTCTACCGCTTGCTCGCCCTGGCGCCTTTCGCCAAGGAGGTCAAGAACGAGAACGCCGCGCGAAACCTCGCGCATTTTTCCCAACTCCTGAACGTCTTCCAGAGCTATTACCACTATACCGTCGTCACTCACCAAAACCGCGAGTTTCTGCGCTTTCATTTCTTCAACAGCTTCCTGCGGCTACTTCACGACGGTGGCATAAACGAATACGAAGACCCTGACCGGCCTTTCCCCAAGGGCCACGTCCAGGTAATGACCATCCATCAGGCGAAGGGGCTGGAATTCCCGGTCGTCGTTGTGGGGAGCCTCAGCGCCCAGATATCAAGCCAGAAACAAATCGACCGCGACCTTGGTCCCTACTATCATCGGCCGCGCTTCGAGCCCGAGAACCGGATCACCCTTTTTGACCGGATGCGCCTGCACTACGTCGCCTTCTCGCGGCCACAGAAGGTCCTCGTCCTCACTGCCCACGCCCCCCCAAAGAGCCATTTCGCGCCCATATGGCAAGGGCTTCCGCAGTGGCCCTATGTGGAGAAGGAGATATTGGCGGCCCAGCGTTTCGCATTGCGTGAAAGGATGCCAGTCAAGAAGAGTTACAGCTTTACCGGCGATCTCAAGATTTACGAGACCTGCCCCCGCCAATATCAATTCTTCCGCGAGTATGACTTCACGCCGTCCCGGTCGGCTGTCATTTTCTTCGGCTTGCTGGTGCACCAGACCATCGAAGAAATCCACCGCATTAGTCTCGATGGTAAACTCGAAACGCTGGACGAGTCACGCATCCGGGAACTGTTCGACCGCACCTTCCGCTTCCTCTGCATGAGCGACGTGCGGCCCATCGGCGACGCCGCCCGAGTGTCAGCCTTGCGCCAAGTTATGAACTATTTCCGCCAGAACCGGGAGGAGATGCGGCGGGTCATTCAGACCGAAGTTGCCGTCTCGTTGGAAAAAGACGGCTATATCCTCTCGGGAAAAGTGGACCTCCTGCTCGGCGGTGACGGCAGGTTGGAACTGCTGGATTTCAAAACCTCTCCGCGCCCCACCGACAGCCCCGCACTGCTGGAGGCCTACGAACGCCAGCTCTGCACCTACGCTCACATTCTGGAGCGGCGATACAACAAACGTGTGGACCGGTTGTTGCTATACTGGACGGCGGAAGAACAGAAAGCCCAGGCGCTCATGGCCTTCCCATACCGCCCCGAAAGAATCGACGAGGCCGGCCGCTACTTCGACCAAGTGGTGGCGCGGATCCAGGCCGAGGAGTTCCGGGTGACACAACCGCCCGAAGCGGCCATCTGCAAAGAGTGCGATCTGCGCGGCCTGTGCCGATCTGATGGAATTATTACGATGAAGGACTGAGGAAAAACATGGCGAAAATTGAGATCACAAAGACCGAGCTAGTTTGGCCCGGCAAATACAATGAAGACGGCACGCTCAAGGAAGTGCCCCGTGTGAGCCTGCCCTTCCAGGTCATTGAGACCGTCAACGAGAGCCGCGCCACGCGCGAAGCGAAGAAGACCAACACGCCCTCTCTTTTCGACTTCTATCAAGGCAAGGAGGGAGACACATTTGAGGCGGGATGGCGGAACAAACTGATTTGGGGGGAAAATCTGCTGGTGATGGGGTCACTGCTGGAAAAGTTCGCAGGAAAAATCGACCTTATTTATATCGATCCGCCGTTTGCGACGGGGGCTGATTTTTCATTCATGGCAGAAATTGGGGAAAAAGGTATTGAGGTTGAGAAGGAGCAGTCTGCCATTGAGGAGAAGGCTTACCGAGATACTTGGGGGCGGGGTGACTCGTCCTTTCTCAGCATGATGTCCCAGCGTCTTGTGCTGATGCGGGATCTACTTACGAACGACGGTTCGCTTTTCCTTCACTGCGATTGGCACATCGGACACTATCTGAAGAGTATCTGCGATGATGTATTTGGGCGCGATCGGATGGTGAACGAGATAGCCTGGTGCTACACCGGACCTGGTTCTCCTGGAATGCGCCAGTTCAACCGGAAGCATGACACCATATTTTGGTACGCCAAGTCTGCTAAGTGGTGTTTTAATGCGAATGAAGTGCGCGTTGCCCATCACGAAAAGACTTTAGACAACTTCAAGAAGGGACTGAAAGGATCCGGATTCGTTGCGGATACCTATGATTTGGCGGAGAAGGGGAAAGTCCCAGAAGACTGGTGGGAAATGGCGATCGCGGCACGTTCTCCTGTCGATGGAGTAATGCGAACGGGCTACGCGACCGAGAAACCGTGGCCTCTTCTTGATCGTATCGTTAAAGCTGCGTCAAAAGAGGGGCAGGTCGTAGCCGACTTTTTCTGCGGCTCCGGCACCACGCTTGCCGTTGCCGAAAGGCTTGGCCGCCGTTGGATTGGGTGCGATTTAGGGCGTTGGGGAACCCACGTCTCTCGTAAGCGTCTCCTTGGCATCGAGAACTGTAAACCGTTTGAGGTTCTCAACCTCGGCAAATACGAACGTCAATACTGGCAGGGCGTGACTTTTGGCAACACCAAGGAGAAGCCGCTGACGGAACAGGCGCTCTTCGAATATCTCGCTTTCATCCTCAAGCTTTACAGTGCCCGGCCGGTGGCTGGCATGGCCCATCTGCACGGCAAGAAGGGCAAGGCCATGATCCACATCGGCGCAGTGGACGCACCGGTAACGATCTCCGAAATAGACGCGGCCGTGGACGAATGCGCAAAGCTCAAACAGAGCGAACTTCACGTCCTCGGCTGGGAATGGGAGATGGGGCTCTACGACCTGATGGTCGAGGCCTCCAAGAAGAAGGGTGTGAAACTCCTGCTCTTGCAAATCCCCCGCGAGGTCATGGAACAGCAGGCCGCCGCGAAGGGTGACGTGCGATTCTTTGAGCTGGCTTACCTCGAAGCCGAGATTAAGAAACCCAAGAAACTGACGGCGCAGGTCGAACTCAAGGACTTTGTCATCCCCAACACCGATCTGATCCCAGAAGAAGTGCGAAGCAAGGTCAAAAAGTGGTCGGACTTTATTGACTATTGGTCAGTGGACTGGGACTTTCAGAACGACACCTTCATGCAAGGCTGGGTCGCCTACCGAACCCGAAAGGAGCGCTCGCTCCCACTCGCCTGCGATCCGCACAATTACGAGAAACCAGGTAAATACCGCATCTTGGTTAAGGTGATCGATATTTTCGGAAACGACACTTCTCAGGCTTTCGACGTGGAAGTGAAATAGCCATGCCCAGGGCCGTCGTCGCTTACGACAAGGAACTGCCGGAGATTTCCGGCCGCCGTCCGTGGGAAAAGCCGACATCTTTCCTCCAGAAAGACCCCGTTGCGCCGACGGGATGGAGGGAAGACACTTCAGGACGGCGACCGAGCCAACTCCTGCTGGTGCCGAAAATTCGCACAGCGGTGGACGCGTGGCGGGAGCAGGGTTACCCCGGTGCGTCGGACGTGACTCGGCGGCTTTTTGAATATTGGTTTGACGAAGACCACGAAGTGGCGAACTTCCCGGTCCCCTTCCGATATTACTTCTGCCAGCGCGAAGCGATCGAAACACTGGTCTGGTTGGTTGAAATTGCCGGTGAGCGCGACGCACAGAAGTTGATCCTGTCCCACGCCACAAAATTCAAAAAGGATCTTTTCTCCGACAACATTGTTTTCCAGACGACAATGGACGGCAAACGCCAGATTCGCCGCTACGTGCCCGAACTTGACTCTGAAGGCGTGCAAGACCTCCCGCCGGAAGACCTTCGCCGCTTTGCTTTCAAGATGGCCACTGGGTCGGGCAAGACCTGGGTGATCGCCATGGCGGTGGTGTGGTCTTACTTCCACAAAAAACGCGTGCCTGGGTCAGAGCTTTCGACCAACTTCTTGATCGTCGCTCCGAACGTCATTGTTTATCAGCGGTTGGAAAAGGACTTCGCCAGCAATAACATTTTTAGACAGTTACCCCTCGTTCCACCCGAATGGAAGCCATTTGAGCCTAAGGTGATCTTGCGCGGCGAGGCCACCGAGCCGGACGCCTCGGGCAACTTATTTCTGACCAACGTCCACCAGCTTTACGAGTCGCGCGACAAGGAGTGGACTCCCCAAAATGCCGTGGATGCGTTACTGGGTAAGAAGCCGGTCAAAGACTTGGCCGTCAGTCAGCGGTCCATGCTGGAGCGGGTCAAGTCGATGAAGGACCTCGTGGTGCTGAACGACGAGGCTCACCACGTCCACGATGAGGACCTTTCCTGGAGCCAGTCATTATTGGCGATCCACCGGACCCTTCCCAAGGGCCTCGGCCTCTGGCTCGACTTTTCCGCGACGCCCAAGGACCAGAACGGGATGTATTTCCCCTGGACTGTCTGCGACTACCCGCTCGCCCAAGCGGTTGAGGATCGCATCGTCAAGGCGCCAATCATCGTTACCAAGGAAGACGACCCCAAACAACCGAAAGACGACCCCGACCACATCACCAAGGACAACGTCGCCGAGAAATATGGCTATTGGCTACGCGCCGCCGTCCAGCGATGGAAGGACCATTGGAGCGTTTACAAGATGCTCGACACCAAGCCGGTGCTTTTCATAATGGCGGAGAAAAACGTCTATGCCGACGCGCTGGGTGAGTACCTCTGGAAGACGAAGGAATTTGGTTTCAAGGAATCTGAGGTTAGCGTGATCCATACGGACTCCACCGGTGAAATCACCCAAGCTAGTCTAGAAAAAGCGCGGGAACTGGTGCGGGATATTGATAAGCCGGACAACCAGATCAAGGCCATCGTAAGCGTGATGATGCTCCGCGAGGGTTGGGACGTGAAGAACGTCACCGTGGTGCTTGGTTTACGGCCGTTTACCGCCAAGGCCGAAATTTTGCCGGAACAGGTCATCGGGCGTGGACTGCGGCTGATGCCCCACATTAGCCCAGACCGAACGCAGACCCTTGAAGTTCTGGGAACCCGCAACCTTCTGGACGTTCTACGAAACCAGCTCGAGGCCGAAGGCGTCGGCGTCACGACGACCAAGACCGATCCGCCGAGACCGATCATCATTGAGCCGGTGAAGGAACGGATCGACTACGACATCGCGATCCCGATCACAAAGCCGAGCCTGGAGTTCAACATCCGCAAGCTTTCGGAACTGAACGTCGAGTTGCTTAAACCGGTGTATGAGCAGGAAGATCTTGCGGAGGTGTATCGGGTTAAACTGAAGCTCGAATTCGCCACCACGGAGACGGAAGTCAGCCAGGTTGATATCGGAGCCGGTGAACTTCCTCCGCCCCAGGATCTGCTCGGTTCCATCACCAATAAGGTCATCGAGCGAGCGAAACTGCCAAACCGCTTCGCCGAATTGTATCCCGCGGTGCGCGATTACGTTACCAAACACTGCTTCGGGAAGAAGGTTGACCTGGAGAGCGACGCGATTCGTTCTCACCTGTCGCGGCTTGAGATCCAAGAGGGTATCGCCAAATACCTCGCGCGCAAAATTGCCGAGCTGACCATTGACCGCCGTACGATCGAATTTGATCGGGCGAACTACAAGCTATCCGAGACCAAACCCTTTAGCTGGCGGAGAAACCTGCCCCCTCCGCTCGTCGCGAAAAAGACAGTCTTCAATTTCGTGGCGACATACAACAACTTCGAGCGACGTTTCGCCGAGTTTCTCGACCTAAAGGCATCCGATGTTCTGCGCTTCGCCGCGCTCGGGACCACGGAGCAAGGCGAGTCCGGCACGCAATTCCGAGTGGACTACCTCAAAGCAAGTGGAGCCATCGGCTTCTATCACCCCGACTGGGTGGTCGTGCAGAAGTCAAAGACGGGAGAGGTCAACTGGATCATTGAGACGAAGGGACGCGTGTGGGAGGGGACGGCGGCCAAGGACGAGGCGATCGGTGGATGGTGTGACCGCATCTCCCAGGCAACAGGAACCGCCTGGCGCTACGTCCGCGTTGACCAGGCAGACTTCGAGGCGCGAAAACCAACGACTGTCGCCGACCTCACAACCTCTCTGGCATGACAAGCCCGAGGGAGCTAGCGGAAACGATTGATTATCCGTTTCACGGGAAGACCCACTCAAACGCTATTGTTCCCCATCCGGCTGGCTTTGTCATGTCTTGTAAAAAACTTTTTAGTAAGTAACTGTATTTGAGGCGGTAGCGGAATTGACCGAGAAAATGGACTTCAACTCACTGGTCGCATTCTTGCAGGGGCACTTCACCGATGGTCTCTGCTTGGTGATTGGGTCTGGGTTGTCTGCCGCTGAGGGGTTCCCGGGGATGCCTGAGCTTGGTGCGCATCTCAATAGAAGCGCGGGCGAACTGACAGGAGCTGACGCGACGCTGTGGAATCAGATCAGCGGCTTGTTGGAAACGGGAGAGGGATTAGAAGCTGCGCTACTTAAACAACCGCCATCGACCACGCTTGAGACCTGGATTGCGCAAAGAACTTGCGCACTGTTAATGCCAAAGGAACGCGAAGTCATGAGCGCTGTGCTCCGTGGGGATCGCTCGCTACGCTTGACGACATTTCTATCAAAGGTGTTGCACCCTTCGAATGGGCTCCCGATCCTCACACCCAACTATGATCGCCTCATCGAGTTGGCATGCGAGATGGCCGGCTTCCACGTGGACACAACCGCTGTCGGGCACTATGCGGGGACTTTCGACCATGCCCGAAGTTGCATGGCATCATGCCGGGGAATAACAACTCGAGCTCGGGCTACCGTCCTCGATCACTTTCCCCGTGCGGTCGTCTTGAAACCCCATGGAAGTTTTGACTGGTACCAATCCGGAATTGCCCCACGTCGTTGCAGTCTAGATCTGGACGCGGAACGGCTCATGATCACTCCCGGCATCAACAAATACCGAGCTGGATACAACTCGCCCTTTGACAAGCATCGTGATTTGGCCAATGACTACATTAACCGGGCCGGGCGTCTACTGGTCGTTGGTTATGGGTTCAATGACGATCACCTGCAAACCCATCTTGAAAAAAAGATACGCACCGGAACACCCACGCTGATTTTAAACCAATCGGGTAGCTTGAAGGTTAAACAGCTGGCGGAGATTTCACCGAAATGTGTGTGGCTTTCTAAGCCAGTGGCCTGGGGTGGAGTCACAATGGTGACGCGGGGTCACCGATTTGATCATCAGGGGCATGATTTATGGGATCTGGGAATTCTGGCAAGGGAGCTACTTACATGAGCGATTCACCTGTTTTGGCGTTCGATTTTCCAAGCAAGCTCGGCAAGGTCGCTTCCGTTGATACGAGCCGCGTAATCATTGCGGTAGAAAACGCATCGCTCCTGCCGCGTGCCGCAGTCGGGAGTCTTGTCGCAATTCAGGGCACGACCGCTCAGGAATTTCTGATTGGCATGACGGAACGTGTGACCCGACAGCTTCGGGAGCAGACAGCTCAGCCTGATGCGATGGCACCCACGACGCTTGTAGTTGAGATCGTCCCAGACGATTCTCTCCGGGCTGTCTTGCTTGGCACTTATCGAACCATTGCGGGAGCCGCCCACAATCGGTTTAAGCGAGGTGCTGATTCGTTCCCCCAAATCGATCGTGATTGTTTTCTCATTGAGGGTGGAAACCTTCAACGGTTCATGGGATTGATGGGAAAAGACCTTGATGAGACACAACGGCTCGAACTCGGTCACTTCGTCATCGACCGCTCGGCCGCCGCAATCGCTAACGGTGATCGGTTCTTCCAGAGGCACGCAGCAATTCTCGGGAGTACCGGCTCGGGCAAAAGTTGCGCGGTCTCGCTAATCCTGGAACGTGCATACGCTCGCAAACACGCGAACATCATCGTGTTTGATATGCACGGCGAGTATTCCCCGCTTGCAAACCCGCCTGCCTCTAAGACCGGCACGGTGCCCAATTCTATTGCCGCCGCATTCAAGATTGCCGGTCCGGGAGATCTGATCAATCCACCGGAAAACACACTTTTTCTGCCGTATTGGCTCCTGAACCGAGAAGAGATGCTTTCCATGATCTTGGACCGTAGCGATCAGAATGCGCCCAACCAGGCAGCGAGATTTACAACCCATGTGCGGGAGTTAAAGGACAAGACCTTGAAGACCGAGAAGCAAGAGACGGTCCGCGCGACATTCACCGTGGACTCCCCCGTGCCCTACAAACTCAGCGAACTTCTCGAAAAGTTACAAGAGGATGACACAGGCATGAAGCCTGGGGCGAAGGATAAAGAAATCAAGGGAGATTGGAACGGGAAATTGACGCGATTTATTTCTCGTCTCGAAGCCAAGGCGGAGGACCGCCGGTACGGCTTTATGTTTAACCCACCAGAGGTTGCCCTAAATTACGACTGGCTCGGAAAGCAAATCGCAAAACTATTATCCCCCGGTGTGGGAAAGCATGGCATCAAGGTGGTGGATTTCTCTGAGGTTCCCTCGGACGTGCTCCCCGTCGTCACAGGTGTATTTGCACGATTGCTATACGACGTCCAGTTCTGGATGCAACCGGAAAAGCGGACCCCGTTTGTCTTCGTGTGCGACGAAGCGCATCTTTACTTACCGGTCCGTGACGATGCGGACGCTGTCGAGAAACAAGCCCTCTACTCCTTCGAACGAATCGCTAAAGAAGGCCGGAAATATGGCGTCTCCCTTCTTGTGGTGAGCCAACGCCCATCGGACGTGAGCAGAACCATCCTTAGCCAGTGCAATAATTTCCTCATCTTACGCCTGACTAACGATCAGGATCAAAATGTCGTCCGGCGCCTTATGCCCGATTCGATGGCGGGGGTTCTTGACGGCTTGCCGCTTCTCGACACGGGGGAGGCCTTGTTACTGGGCGACGCGATCCTTCTTCCTGCCCGAATTAAGCTGAAATTTCCAACCATTGAACCGCTGAGCCAAACCCGGAACTTCTGGCAGGAGTGGGGCGAAAAAGCCCCGGATTCTGATGGGATTGCTGAAGCGATCGAAACTCTTCGTCGACAATCTCGCACAGCGGCAACACTTCGGGGCTAAACCCGGACCCCTGATCGCCAAAAATCTTTGGCAGACCAAGAATGTTTTTAATTGTGGTCCCAAAAGCGGGGGCCTGGTGCCCACGGTCCCCGTGTGCACCCAAGCCCCCAACGCCGGGACGCTGTTTAACGGCAAGGAAGAGGAATACTTAATATGCGCGCGGGAAGAAAGGGCGAAGCCCATAGGGGACCGGCGGGTTGGGAGGTGGAGCCCCTGCGGGGCCGGGGCGGAAGCGGGGCGCGGCCTCTGGCCGCGCGGCTTTTCCCGTGGCACCGAAGCGGGAAACGTTGGAACCGGAGGCAGGAGTTGCGGCGCGTTTGATGCCCGAGCCGTGGGAGGCGAGAAAATGGGTGGAGGACGCTAGTCCGGAAACCAGGCGCCGCGACGGGCGTTCGACCGGTGCGGGGTTTCCCGCAAACCGGAGCGGGGAACATATCTCCTGTGGGCGACGGAATAACCGTCAGCGGGTTTCCTTTCCCCCACCGAAGCGAAGGGCGAACCGCTCCGGCGG
Source organism: Elusimicrobiota bacterium (assembly GCA_016721625.1). Lineage (NCBI taxonomy): Bacteria > Pseudomonadati > Elusimicrobiota > Elusimicrobiota bacterium. The sequence continues at coordinate 1,262,718 of JADKHR010000001.1, read as the reverse complement.
GAACGATTCCGCCGGAGCACAGCGGGGCGCGGCCAAAAAGGCCGCGCGGCTTTTCCCGTGGACCGGAGCGGGAAACGTCGGAATCGAAGGCAGGAGTTGCGGCGCGTAATAGGCGCCGCGACGGCCGTTCGTCCAGCGCGCGGATTTCCCGCAAACCGGAGCGGGGAACATATCTCCGCGCGGACGACGAAATAACCGTCAGCGGGTTTCCGTTCCCCCACCGAAGCGAAGGGCGAACTGCTTCAGCGGGAACGATCCGCCGGAGCACAGCGGGGCGCGGCCAAAAAGGCCGCGCGGCTTTTCCCGTGGACCGGAGCGGGAAACGTTGGAATCGGAGGCAGGAGTTGCGGCGCGTAATAGGCGCCGCGACGGACGTTCGTCCAGTGCGGGGTTTCCCGCAAACCGGAGCGGGGAACATATCTCCGCGCGGACGACGAAATAACCGTCAGCACAGCGGGGCGAGGATGGACCGCCGCGTGGTTCTCGTGGCGGGCCGCCCGAGCGGTCTTTCTACGAAGATCGGAGCGGTTGCCATTTTCTTCCCAGGAAGACGAATCAACCGTCAGTGTCAAACGAGCGCGCCGTCTGTCGCTTCGGGGCGGCCTCGCGCGCACCGTATTCTTCCGCCGCGAGCGGAACGGTTCCTTTCTTTCCCCGGCCAGCGATTCAGTCTCAGTCCCCGTCTTCCTCCCCGGCCCGAAGCGGCTGGGTCCTTTCTTCCCGTTGTGGCTTCTGTTTTATCCGGCCCGTGGAAGGGCTCCTGTTGTCCCGGTAAATGGCGAAGAGGTCCGAAGCGGCCCGCCAGTCAGCGAGGCCCGAAGGGCCGTGCGTGTCTCTGTCCCGTTCTGTGCTGTGTGGGGGTGCGAAGAGAACAGTGGCGCGCTGTGGCGCCCGCATAGCGGTCACAAATTGAGGATAAAAAAAGGACCCCTCTCCTCGGTCCTCTCCCCAAATGGGGGCGAGGATGCACTCCAGTTGCGTGGAGATGTTGGCCCGCACAAGGGCATTGGAAGCGGTCCAACCCGGTGCGCTCACGATCTCGCGCCCGTTCCCAAGCGCGCCAAAGTGACCAACGTGCCATTCAAGGCACGTTGCCTTTGGCTGGTCACCCCATCGACTAAACGGTCACGGCCGCTATTTCTGTTTGGAAGCGCGACTTGTGAGTGTGCGCCATGTTTGGCGCACTCAATACCGTGGTTCGCACCGATTCCCGTCGGGGACACCATTTAGAAGAATCGAACTGCGCGGAAGGACCCACTCCCAATTTGGGGGTGGGTTCTTTTGTTTCGGGGGTTCGGGGGGGGCTGTCGGGGGCCGGAGAGGGGCTCCCACCGTCGAGGAAACGTTCCCAGTAGAATTCGACGGCCACGGCCTCTTTGGAATACCGCACCCTCTTGATCCCTTCCTGAACCAACAAGGTCTTCTCAATTCCAAAGGCGCGCGCCCAACCCTACTGGTGGATCCCTCTCCCGACCTCTCCCCGTCCGGGGCGAGGGGAAAACCGATGAGGGATGGAACATGACGAATTACAGAGTCACACAACGTCAAACACCGAAAAACCTTTCGCGCCCGAAATCCAGAGGCCCGCTAACCCCTTTCGTCGGCCCGCCTTCCGGCCCTGCGGAAAGTGGCCTAAATTAATAAAGCCGCGCCAAAGGGCCACCCTGCGGCCCATTGCCGCGGCTTTCGGTTTCAGTTGGTCGGGTGCCGCGGAACGGGCCGCCCGACCAATTCATCAAGAGAGACGCCCAGGGCATTAGCCAGTTTGATCATCGACAAGATGGTCGGCTCCTTGGAAACACCCTGTTCAATCTTGGTGATAATGACGTAGGACATGCCCGCTTTCTCCGCCAGTTTTTGTTGGGTCCAGCCGCGTTCCTTCCGCAACCGCTTCAAATGGCGAGCCAAATCTAAGGTTGACAATGGGGCCCCTAACTAGTATATATTGGATAGTATAAATAATAATTCTATTGCCAATCATACCCGTCGGAGGGCAACCATGCAAGAGAAAAATGGCACGAAGAAGCCCACCCGTTGCGCGATCTACACCCGCGTCTCAACGGAACAGCAGGCGGAAGTGGATTTCAATTCCTGCGAAGCCCAGGAGGATCGCATCCGCTCTTTTATCTCCAGCCAGGAGGATTTCGTCCTCGCCCAGTCCTATTCCGATCCCGGCTTTACGGGGGCGAATTCGGACCGCCCGGCATTACAGCGAATGCTCCGCGACGTGGAGGCGGGGCAATTGGATATGGTTATCACTTATAAAATTGACCGGCTGACGCGCTCCCCCCGGGGCTTTTATCAGTTGATTGAAATTTTTGAGCGGAATCGGGTGGGCTTCATTTCAGTCACGGAGCGCTTTGATACTTCCACCCCCTCCGGGCGGCTCTTGAGGAACATCATGCTCACTTTCGCCCAGTTCGAGCGTGAGCTGGTTTCGGAGCGGGTGCGTGACAAAATTGCGCAACGTGTTCTCCGGGGGCTCTATCCCGGGGGCCGTCCGCCGCTTGGCTACAAAAGCGAGAATAGCCAGCTGGTTGTTGACCAAAAGGCGGCCGAAGTCGCCAGGCACGTTTTCGAAAAATACGTTGAAACGCGTTCCTTGGCCGAGGCCCAGAAGGTGGTGGTGGAAAATCGTATTCCTTCGCGGAACGGCCGGGCGATTGGGAATTCAATGGTGTGGCACCTTCTTCGAAACCCCGTGTTGACCGGGAAACTTGTTCATAAGGGAAAGATCTATCCCGGCCAACACGAACCCATCATTTCACAGGCAGTCTTTGACCACGTCCAAACCATTATTTCCAGCCAACCGCGCCGAAAGCCTAGCCCCTACTTGAACATGCCCTATGGAGGGCTCATTGATTGCCAAGAATGTGGATCGGTCATGACCCCCTCCCACGTGTTGAAAAAGACGGAGGAGGGGGATCGGCGCTATTACTATTACCGGTGTAGCCGGTTGAACCACAAGGGTTGGAAATCCTGCACCACCCGCCAGATCAACGCCGACCGGTTCCATGAAATGATGGAGCAGAACTTTCGCCGCTGGTCCCTGGACGAATTTTTCCTGAAAAACGTCGTTCAGGGCATGAATCATCAAACCCGCCGCGACCAGGCGGCGGGAATCGAACCCATTGAAGAAAGGGGGGATATTTCAACAGAAACACTCAAGCTATCGCTTAAAAAGTTCAACGGCATATGGGCGCGCAAAACCGGAATTGAGAAGACCTTGTTGGTTCAGGAAGGGATCAAGAGGGTGCGGTATTCCAAAGAGGCCGTGGCCGTCGAATTCTACTGGGAACGTTTCCTCGACGGTGGGAGCCCCTCTCCGGCCCCCGACAGCCCCCCCCGAACCCCCGAAACAAAAGAACCCACCCCCAAATTGGGAGTGGGTCCTTCCGCGCAGTTCGATTCTTCTAAATGGTGTCCCCGACGGGAATCGAACCCGTATTACGGCCTTGAAAGGGCCGTGACCTAACCGTTAGTCGACGGGGACATGCGTGCCATGTGGCACGCGCCTATGTCGCCCCGCTTTAGCGGGGCCGGGCGCGAAGCGCGCAACAGCAAAAGATGGCACGCGCCAATGTCGCCTTGCTTTAGCAAGGCCGGGTCCGCAGAGCGGACAAAAGCTTTAAAATGTGTTTCGACCAACAGGTCGCCGGGACCTGTTGGCTGGCCCTACTTCAGTTTGTTCAAAAAATCCTTCGGTTTGCCCTTTTTGGCGGCTTCGGCCAGTGCCGTCGCCTCGCGGATCGGGCGCGGAAGGCGGAAGCCGTCCATGCAGGTTCGCACAAATTTAAGGGCCGTCTCAAAATCCAGGCGGTGGCCGGGGGATAGGTAGAGGGGAAGCGCCCCTTTCTTAGAACGAAAAACATAGCCCACCAACTTACTTTCCAGGATCAACTCCGCCACATCGCCTTCTTTGGGGCCCGGGGTTCGGCTCTTTCCCGTGAGTCGGGTGGTGGAGACGCCGATCGTCGGCCGGTCCAGCAGAAGTCCCATGTGGGAGGCGATCCCTAATTTGCGGGGATGGGCGACGCCCTGTCCGTCAAAAAAAATCAAATCCGGCTCGACGTCCAGCCGCTGAAAGGCCTCCAGCAGGACCGGCGCCTCGCGAAAGCTCAGGAGCCCTGGCGCGGGGGGGAAGTGGAGTTTCTGTTTGGCCACCACCGCTTCGATCGGAACCAGGCTTGGGTAAGCGTAAACAATGACCCCGGCGTGCGCCACCCCTTCTTTCAAATCCACCGCCACGGCGGCGCCGGCAATGGTCTCGATCTCATCGAATTCGTTACGAAGGATGAGGTCCCGCGCCAGTTCCTCTTGAATTCCAAGAGCTTGGTCCACTGGGATGTCCCAGGGATGAAGATTTCTAATTTCCATAAATTTTAAATTTGGGTCCGGAGGGATTTCCTCCTCCCCCGCACCTGTCGGTGCTCCTCCGGAGGCCGGCCCCTTTCCCTTCATCCGCCATTCAAGGCGGCGGGAAAGTTGGCTTCAAATCCTTCCGGACCAACACGGAGGAACCGTCCAAATTTGGGTCCGGAGGATTTCCTCCTCCCCGCACCTGTCGGTGCTCCTCCGGAGGCCGGCCCCTTTCCCTTCATCCGCCATTCAAGGCGGCGGGAAAGTTGGCTTCAAATCCTTCCGGACCAACACGGAGGAACCGTCCAAATTTGGGTCCGGAGGGATTTCCTCCTCCCCCGCACCTGTCGGTGCTCCTCCGGAGGCCGGCCCCTTTCCCTTCATCCGCCATTCAAGGCGGCGGGAAAGTTGGCTTCAAATCCTTCCGGACCAACACGGAGGAACCGTCCAAATTTGGGTCCGGAGGGATTTGAACCCTCGACCCCTCGCTTAAAAGGCGAATGCTCTACCCCTGAGCTACGGACCCTGCGGGCGAAAGTTTAGCAGTTTTGCTGGCGCGGCGCATCCGGCGACGGCAGAAAGACGGGCGGGCGCGGGAAGAGGGATTTATGATAAAATCTTCCCGAGAGAAACCGACGTGACCGAAAAATATCTGTATAATACCGCGCACCACCCCAAAGGGCCCCAGGCATTACCGACGTTCGTTTTGCGGAACGGGTGGGCGTACACGACGCCCCATCATTCGGACGGGGAAGACCCGCGGGCGTGGTATGTGGTCCGCGAGGATCAACTGTTTCCGACGGACCATCACCCCCAACGGGCGGCCTTGACCGTCCCCTGGTATTCGATCCGGGGTGATGCGGTGTATGCTGCCGAGGGCCATCCCCACGGGCGGCAGTCGGTGCCTTGGTTTATTTTAAAAGATGAGGCAGGGAGACAAAGCCATGACAAAGCATAATCCGGACGAAAACAAGGAGCCCAACCGCGCTCCCAAGCACCTGCCGAAAATCAACAAGCGGAAGTTGGAAAATTTCCTGGCCTCCATTTGCGAGGCCGGGGGGATGACCGGAAAACCGACCCGGCGGCCCGAAGAAGAGAAAGTTCTACGCCCCAAAGACCGCGGCCTCGTTTGCCAGGGCCCCTGCGTCAAAGCCGAATGGCGGGGCCATTTGGATATTCCGTCGGGTATTTTGTGCGTGTCCGCCACGTGGTCCCGCAATACCCATGCCGAGCGGCACCGCGACGTGACCATCGCTCTCACCTACCTCGATGAGCGGGGGAAGACCCAATATTCCGAAATGGCCTACTGCGATTCCGAGGTTCGCTGGCTGATGGAAACGCTCTGGCACGCCCCCATCTGGGATTGACCCAGGCCGATCCCTCCCCGCGCCGGACGTTGGTCCACTCCCCCATGCCGTTTTCCGCCGACCTCCTGCCCTCTTCCGTTTCAACGCTTCCGCTGGCTTACGACGCCTGCGCGAAGCTCGCTCGGGAACACTACGAGAATTTTCCCGTGGCCTCCTTTTGGTTGCCGAAAGAAATCCGCCCGGCGGTGGCCGCTGTCTACGCCTTCGCCCGGTGCGCCGACGACTTCGCCGACGAGCCCGGCCTCACCGCCCCGGACCGTCTCTCGCGCCTCGCGGACTGGCGGCGCCGCCTGGAGGCCTGCTTGACGGATCACCGGCAACACCCCGTCTTCTGGGCCTTGGCCGACGTCTTTTCGCGCCACCGCCTTCCCAAAGCCCCTTTCGAAAACCTTCTCACCGCCTTTGAGATGGACGTGCAAAAGGCCCGCCACGCGACCTTTGACGACCTCCTTTATTACTGCGGGCGCTCCGCCAACCCCGTGGGCGAGATCCTGCTCCGGCTATTCGGCGCCTGGACCGAACCCATGGGCCGTTGGTCCGACGCGATTTGCACGGGCCTCCAGTTGGCCAACTTTTGGCAGGACGTGACGGTGGACGCTCTGAAAGGCCGTTTGTACATCCCGCTGGAAGACCTGGCGGCGCGGGGTCTCTCCGAACAGGCCGCGCTTCAGGGCCCCGCCACGGAGGCGCTCCGCGATCTCATGGGGTTCCAGGTTCGCCGCACCCGGACGATCTTCGCCGAAGGGCGCGCTCTCGCGGACCAGGCCCCCGCCCCGCTCCGACGGGAGTTGCGTTTCGTTTGGCTGGGTGGAATGGAAATTTTAAATAAGATCGAGAGGCAGGGGTTTGATGTGTGGTCTCGCCGTCCTTCCCTGGGCGCGGGGGACTGGGCGCGGCTGGTTCTGCCCTGGCTTTTCTGGAAACCGGTTCCTTTGGCGGTGGCGGCATGAAATTGTCTTTTCTGAAACGTCCGCTCAGCGTGTTTCGCATGAGCAATTTCGCTCCGGCGTTTATCCTCCTGCCGCCCCGCCGACGCCACGCCCTGGCCGCGGTCTACGCCTTCGCCCGCGCGGTGGACGATGCCGTGGACGAAATCGGCATCGACGCCAACGAACCGGACCGGGCCCGGGCCGTCCTGGGCCGCTGGCGAGCGGTTCTGAACGGCGAACCCGCCGATTTCGAAGGCCGCGAGGCCGCGGTATGGAAGTCGCTCCAGACCGTCTTGTCGGAATTCCCCATCGCGAAGAACGATCTGCTGGATTTGGTGGACGGCGTGGAGCGGGATTTGACGCAAACCCGTTACGCGACTTTCGATGCGCTCCGGGTCTATTGTCACGGGGTGGCCGGCACGGTGGGGTTGGCTTGTTTGCCCATTTTCGGGCTCGGGCCGGACCTGCACCGGACCTTCGCCGAAAAGCTCGGGCTGGCGATGCAACTCGTCAACATCATTCGCGACGTGAAAACAGATGCTCTGCGCGGGCGGATCTATTTGCCCCAGGAAGATTTGGTTCGTTTCGGTTTCGGGGAGGCGGAGGTTTTGGCCCAGGTGTATAACGACAACTACCGTCGGATGATGGCGTTTCAGGCCGAACGCGCCCGCGCCGTTTTCGCCGAGGCCCGGGCCGCGCTTCCCGCGGAAAGCCGTCGACGGGCGCGCCCGGCGTTGGCCATGGGCCGGATCTACGAGATGCTTTTGGAAAAGTTGGAGTCCCAGGGGTTCGCGATTTTCGGCGAACCTCCCCGCCTCAGTTTTTTCGAACGACTCCGCGCCCTGGCGGTATAGCCCAGGTCCTGGGCGCAGTTAAGCGTAGTTGCCCGATTTATCGGGCACCTTTGATGTCGACATCGCCATTTAATCGATTTAAAAGACGCCCCATAAAAGGGGCAACTACAAATATCACCTTAAGTGAACTGCATTGCTCCTAGGCGCCGAGGGCGCGCAGGAAGGATTCCAATCGGCGGAGTTGGGCTTTGCTTTCCGCCATCCGGGTCTCCACTTCGGCCACTTTGTCGGCGGGGGCGCGGGCGCGGAAATCGGGGTTGGCCAACCGTTCTTCGTCCCGTTTAATGCCCGCTTCGCTTTCCGCTTTGCCCTTCTCCAGGCGGGTTCTTTCCTTGGCGAAATCGATCAAGCCTTCCAAGGGGATGAACATCTCGAAGTCGGCCGTGACGGTGGACGCCGCTTGGTTCGGCCGCGGGCATTCGCCCGTTTCCACACACTGCCAGTCTCCGATTTTCGCCAAATGGGTGATGTGGGGGGACATTTTGGAGAGCAGTGTCTTCGTCGCCGTGGAGGCGTCGGGCAAATTCACGATCACTTTGATGGGTTTCCCGGGCGGCACGTTCATTTCGGATCGGATGGTGCGAAGGGCCGTGACCGCTTCTTGAACCAACGCCAACCCGCGCAGATCCTCGGGGGAAGCGATGGGGCCTTTCCGAACAGTTTCGTAGGGCCCCTCCATGAGATGGCCGGACGGTTTCGCCCCCAAATCGGTCCAAAGGGCCTGCCACAGCTCCTCAGTAATGAAAGGCATGAGGGGGTGCAGGGCCCGCAGAACGCCGTCCAAAACGTCCACCAAGGTTTGCCTCGCCGCGGTGGCGGCTGGGGACGCCTCCCCCGGCAGAAGTCGGGGTTTGGCCAGTTCGATGTACCAATCGCAGAAATCGTTCCAGAAAAACCCGTACAGCGCCCGCCCCGCTTGGGACGGGTCGAAATCCTTCAGGTGTTGGTCCACCAGCGCCAGCGTGTCCGCCAACCGTTGGGCGATCCATCGGTCGGCGGGGGTCCGCTGGTCCAGGGGAAGGTCCGCCGGGGTGAACCCCTTGAGGTTCATCATCACGAACCGGCTCGCGTTCCAAATCTTGTTGGAGAAATTCCGCGCGCCCACAAAATTGTCGTCCGACATCTGCATGTCCCGGCCGGGCGACGCTTGGGACACCAAAGCGAACCGCAAAGCGTCGGTCCCGAATTTTTTCATGACGTCCAGGGGGTCGATGACGTTGTTCAAGGATTTGGACATTTTGCGCCCCTGCTTGTCCCGCACGATGCCGTGAATGAAGACGTCCCGGTAGGGAACGTCGTTCCGAAGCGCAAGCCCCATCATCACCATCCGCGCCACCCACAGGTAAAGGATTTCGTGGCCGGTGGCGAGGAGCGACGTGGGGTAATGGTCCCGCAGGGCGTCGGTCTCCTCTGGCCAGCCCAAGGTAGTCAACGGCCATAGCCCGGAAGAGAACCAGGTGTCCAAAACGTCCGGGTCGCGCAGAATGTCTTTGGCCCCACATTCCGGGCAAGCGGACGGCGCTTCCGCCTGAACGATGGGGGGTTTGGCTGATTCCCTCAGGAACGTTTTCGTTCGTTCATTTTTGAAGCCGGGGTCTTCGCGGATGAGCCGCGCTTTTTCTTCGGCATAGCCGCCGCAGGACAGGCAATACCACACGGGGATTTGGTGGCCCCACCAAATCTGTCGGGAGATGCACCAATCGCGGTTGTCGTGGAGCCAAGCCAAGTAGGGTTTCGACCAGGATTCCGGATGGATTTTGACCCGCCCGTCTTCCGTCGCCTTGGCGGCGGCTTCGGCCATGAGGGTGGTTTTTAAGAACCACTGGCTGGATTCCAAGGGTTCGATGGTCGTGGCGCACCGGTAGCAGGTGGAAACGGCGTGGCGATGGTCTTCGACCTTCACCAGAAGCCCCAGGGCGTCCAATTCGGCCACGACTTTTTCGCGGCATTCTTTTAAAGACAGCCCAGCGAACCGTCCGGCGCGGGCGGTCATTTTTCCGTCAAAACCGATGACCATCTCGTGGGGCAAATGGTGGCGGGCGCCGATCTCGAAATCCGTGGCGTCGTGGGAAGGCGTGACCTTCACCGCCCCGGTGCCGAAGGCCGCGTCCACGGCCGCGTCGGCCACGATGGGGATCGCTCGGTCCATGAGGGGAAGTTGCACTTTTTTCCCCGCCAAGCCCTGGAACCGCTCGTCCGTGGGGTTCACCGCCACGGCGGTGTCTCCCAGCATGGTTTCCGGCCGCGTGGTGGCCACCACCACTCCCTTGGCCGGGTCGTCCGCAAACGGATAGCGAATGTGCCATAGGGACCCGGCGCGTTCCTCGTGTTCCACTTCGATGTCGGAGAGCGCCGTGCAACAGCGCGGGCACCAGTTGACCAGCCGCTCGCCCTTCTGGATCAATCCTTTGCGAAAGAATTCCACGAACGCCGCGGCCACGGCGCGGGAACTGGCCTCGTCCATGGTGAAGCGGGTTCGGGTCCAGTCCAAGGAACACCCGAGCTTTCGGAGTTGATGGAGGATCGTGTCCCCCGACTCCTTCCGCCAGGCCCACATGCGCTCTAAAAACTTTTCCCGGCCCAGGTCGTGGCGGGTTTTGCCCTCTTTTTTTAAAATCTTTTCCACGACGTTTTGGGTGGCGATGCCGCCGTGGTCGGTGCCGGGTATCCAGAGGGCGTTATCGCCTTTCATGCGCCGCCAGCGGACCAGGACGTCTTGGAGGGTGCTGTTCAACGCATGGCCCATGTGGAGCGATCCTGTCACGTTGGGGGGGGGAATCACAACGGTAAAAGGGGTCCTCCCCGCGCCAGGCCGGGCGCCGAAAAGTCTTTTCCCCTCCCAGAGGGGATACCACTTCGCTTCGGTTTCTTCTGGGTTGTAGACGGTCGGGAGTTCCATGGAAGGTGTGCAGATTATCACATTCCCCGCCTCTTTCCAAATTGACGGCTGGCCTCCCATGACTTATAATCCCCCCAAGCCTATGGCCAAAATACTGGTGGTGGAGGACGACGACGCGAACCGCGAGTTTTTGCGGTATGTTCTGGAAACCTCCGGCCACCAGGTCCGAACGGCGGGGGACGGGCAAGCCGGTTTGGACGCTGTGGCCGCCGAACCCCCGGAACTGATCCTTTTAGACGTCATGCTCCCCGAAGTTCATGGTTACGAGGTCTGCCACCGGCTGAAAGGCTCCCCCAAAACTTCGGCCATCAAGATTATGTTCCTTTCGGCCAAAACCTTTCCGGCGGACCGCCATCAGGCCCGGGCCGTGGGCGCGGACGATTTTCTCTCGAAACCCGCGGACCCGCGCACGCTCCTCTCTCGGGTGGAAGGGCTCCTGAAAGGCGAGCCGGGCCCCGGCCTTCCCGCGTTGGAACCTTGACGGCGCGGCGGCCGGTTTCCTAGAATAGTCTCACCGCTTCCTCCCGGGCGGTCCAATCGGGGGGCCTTTCATTTTATCGCGCACAATGACGGTGCCCGGGGCAATGGGGCGGGGATATCTTTTTTTGAATCACCTTAGCGCACTGAACCGAATTTTGTAGTTGCCCGATTTATCGGGCGATTTAGCGTCGAAAGAACTCATCTTGAAAAAATGTGGCCCCATAAATGGGGCAACGACAAATGGCATGGCCTGTCGGGTACACCAGGCGGCTAAAAGAGACACTTTTTTTTAACATTGTTAAGGAGGCATCACATGGCGGTCAAGGTGGCGATCAACGGTTTCGGCCGGATTGGGCGGTTGGTGTTTCGGGCGTTGGTGGAACAGGGTCTGTTGGGAAAGAAATTGGAAGTGGTGGCCGTGGGCGACATTGTGCCGGCGGACAACCTGGCGTATCTGTTGAAATACGATTCCGTCCAGGGTCGATTCAGCGGCACGGTGGGATCGAAGAAATCTTCCCCCGACAAGGTGGACGACGACGTTTTGGTGGTCAACGGCCACGACATTAAAGTCGTGAGCGCCAAAGACCCTTCCGGCCTTCCTTGGAAAGAGCTCGGCGTGGAAATCGTGATCGAGTCCACCGGCCTCTTCACGGATGCCGAAAAAGCCAAGGGCCACATCGCCGCGGGCGCGCGGAAAGTGATTATCACCGCGCCGGCCAAAAACGAGGATCTGACGGTCGTCATGGGCGTGAACGAAGGCAAATACGACCCCGCCAAGCACCACATCATCTCTAACGCCTCCTGCACCACCAACTGCTTGGCCCCGGTTGTGCACGTTCTCTTAAAAGAGGGATTCGGCGTGGAAGAGGGGCTGATGACCACCATCCACTCCTACACCGCCACCCAGAAGACGGTGGACGGTCCTTCCCGGAAAGACTGGAAAGGCGGCCGCACGGCGGCGCAAAACATCATTCCCTCCACCACCGGAGCCGCGAAAGCCGTGGCCCTGGTCATCCCCGAGGTTAAAGGCAAGCTCACCGGCATGGCGTTCCGCGTGCCGACCCCCACGGTTTCCGTGGTGGACCTGACGGTCAAAACCGTGAAGGACACGAGCTATGCCGAGATCGCCGCCGCCATGCGGAAGGCGAGCGAAACCTATCTGAAAGGCATCCTGGAGGTCACCTCCGACGAAGTCGTGAGCTCGGACTTCATTCATTCCAAGTCCTCCTCTATCTTCGATCAAGGCTCTGGGATCGAACTGAACAAGCGGTTCTTCAAATTGGTCAGCTGGTACGACAACGAATGGGGATACTCGAACCGCGTGGTGGACCTGGTCAATTACATCCTCGCGAAGGCGGTCGCCGTCCCCGCGTAGGTTTTTCGGCGGCGGTTTTCTCCCGGCCCCTCCCTCGTTCCCCGGGGGAGGGGCCGGTTTTTTTTCCCCATCGCAGGGGGGGGACGCCTTGACGAATCGCCGGTCATGAACAATAATGAGCGCGCCCGGTTTCGCCCCCGGGGTGAAGAGCGTCGTTGGCGGGAGGTTGTGTCCACCACACGGTATGAAAATTAAATTCTGGGGCACTCGCGGTTCGATTGCCGCGCCCGGACCGGAAACCACCAAATACGGTGGCAATACGGCCTGCATCGAAGTTTCCGACGAAAACACCCTGGCGATTTTGGACGCCGGCACCGGCATTCGCTTGTTGGGTGAAGAGATCCTCCGCCGGACCCCGCCGGGCACTCGCGTGGAGGGCCACCTCTTCATCAGCCATTTCCATTTCGATCACATCGTCGGGTTCCCCTTTTTCCGCCCGCTCTACGTGAAAGGGAACAAGTTCACGGTCTATGGGTGCGAAGGGACGGGGCGAAAACTTGAAAATATTTTCGTGGGCCAAATGAGCCCGGAATACTTTCCCGTGACCTTGGCCGAGATGCCTTCGGACCTGCACTTCGTCCAACTCACTACCCGCCCGTTGAACCTCAACAGCTGGACCATCACCCCCGCCTACGTCAATCACCCGGGCCTGGCCTTGGCGTACAAGATCGACACCGGCAAAAGCAAGATCGTCTACATGACGGACAACGAGCCCTTTCGTTACCTTCTTCGCCAGCAGGCCAAAAAGCAGGACGTCTTCGACGATCTCCACCGCGGCCAGGTGGAACTGGAACGGGAAGACCTGATGCTCGTGGATTTCTTCGAGGGCGCCGACCTTCTGATCCACGACGGGCAATACACCGAGCAAGAATACCCCACCCGGCTGGGGTGGGGCCACAGCTTTTACGAGTACGCTCTCGCAATGGCCCTTCAGGGCCACGTCAAACGGCTCCTCTTCTTCCACCACGATCCCGACCGGACCGACGCCGACCTGGATGTCCGCTTGGAACGGGTCCGCGCCCAGGCCCTGGCCCGGGGATCGACCCTGGACGTGGGCGCCGCCTACGAGGGCCTCGAGATCCACTTCCCGTAGGCCTCTTTTACGCCGGTTTTCCATTAGATGAAAAATGCAAGGCCTCAGGCCCCTCACCCCGCCCTCTCCCAAGCGGAGAGGGGAAATCTGTGTTTTCCTTCCCCTCTGGGGGGAAGGTGGCCCGGAGGGTCGGATGAGAGGGGTGAGCCGTCATTGAAAAAACCCATCGTCGTGCTTGCCACCCACAACCGCGACAAGGTGCGGGAGATCCGCCGCCTGCTGGGCCGGGGGGTGGCCGACGTGCGAGGTTTAGACGATTTTCCGCCTTACACCGTGCGGGAAACGGGCCGGACTTTGGAAGCCAACGCCCTCCTTAAAGCCCGGGCGGCCGTCCGTCGCACGGGCCACTGGGCGCTGTCGGACGACACGGGGCTGGAAGTGGCCGCCTTGGGCGGTCGGCCGGGGGTCTATTCCGCCCGCTTCGCCGGGTCGGGTTGTTCCTACGCGGACAACAACCGAAAACTGATCCGCCTGCTGAAAGGCTTTTCTCGCGCCCGTCGGCGCGCCGTGTTCCGTTGTGCCGTGGCTTTCGTGGGTCCGGACGGAACGGAACGGGTGTTTGTGGGGCGCTGTCCGGGGTGGATCGTCGAAGAAGGGCGCGGCGAAAAGGGTTTCGGCTACGACCCGGTGTTTGAACCCCGAGGGGCGGGCCGGACCTTCGCTCAAATGTCCCTGGCTGCGAAAAACCGGATCAGCCACCGCGCCATCGCTTTCCGTCGAGCGGCCGACCACCTCCGCCGTTTCTTTCGGGCTCCCCGCCCGCGTTCGTGATCAACGCTTTCTTCTCTTCCTCGAAGATCATTTCGGTCCCCGCTTGGGGGTTTGGTCCTCCCGCCTCCACCTCGCGGTCTTTGGGGTCCTGATTTTGTCTTGGGCCTGGCCCGTCCTTCGATGGGGGTGGCGGACCCGCTGGTCCGGGAAAAAAGCCTGGGCGCCGGCCTGGATTTGTCCGGCCTGCGGCCGGGAGAACCCCTCCACCCGTTTTTCTTGCGAAGGGTGCCAGGAGGGGGGCGGGTTTCGCTTCTGGCGAAAGCTTCGGGAGGCCCCTTGGGTGGGGGTCCTTCGTAAAACCCTGGCGCTCTCGGCCCTGACACTCCGGGTGGCCGGCGGCGTGGCGTTCTACGTCCTGACGTTCTTGGCGGCTTATCGTTTCCGTTTCTTTAGTTTCCACCAAAAACCAACCACGGAACTTTTGGCGGCTCTGGGCATGCTGTTTCTCCTGGCCGCGCTATACTACTTTCGCCGGGCGCTGGCGTGGAAACTGGGTTCTCCGGTGGCGCGGTTCACGGACCTGGCCGCGGCGGGGTGTTTGGGAGGCGCGTTCTTGGTTTTCTGGATCCTCTGGGCGGCGGCGCCTTTCGGCCCGGGGAAACCGCTCGCTTCTCTCTCCGTCACGCCCGACGGGGTCATCCGGGTCTTGTCGGCCCGGGAGAAGCGTTGCCAATCCACGGTGAACCCGGAATCCGCCGCGGTCATCGTTCCGGTGAGCTACGCCCGGTGGACCTGGCCGCTCCTTCAGATCGACCAGACCTTTGTGATCAAGGTGGGCACCCAGCCTGTGGTGACCTGGATGGGAGGGCGGATCGTCCAGCGGTTGGCGGGGGTCCTGTCTTCGGATGAACCCCAGCGCCCCCGGCTCGTGGTCCTGCGACAGGTGTTGGAAGCGGCCCCTCCGGGGCGCTATAATATCGATAAGGCGAGGACCGGCGACGGGCTGGTTTTGGAGCGGGTGGAAACCGTGGGAGAAAAGGAGCGCGTTCAATGAAAACCGTTTTGGTCACCGGCGCGGCCGGGTTCATCGGGGCCTGGACCGCCCAAGCCCTCCGGGCTCGGGGCGACCGCGTGATCGGGCTGGACAACTTTAACCCCTACTACGACATTCGTCTGAAACGAAACCGCGTCCAGGCGCTCATTCCTGACGTTCCCATGCACGAGGTCGACATCGCGGATCGAAAGGCGTTAATCCGGGCCCTGGGGCGGGTGAAAATCGATCAGGTGTGCCATCTGGCCGCCCAGGCCGGCGTCCGCTATTCCCTCACGCATCCCTTCGCCTATGAAACAGCCAATAACCTCGGAACGTTGAACCTGTTGGAACTGGCGCGGGAACGCGGCATCCGATCCTTCGTTTTCGCCTCGTCTTCGTCCGTCTACGGCGCCAACAAAAAAATCCCCTTCTCCGTGGAAGACCCTGTCGACTCTCCGGTGTCCCTCTACGCCGCCACCAAGCGGGCCAACGAGTTGACCGCCCACGTCTACCACCATCTCTACGGTCTGCACTGCACGGGCCTGCGTTTTTTCACCGTCTATGGCCCCTGGGGCCGCCCGGACATGGCGCTTTTCTCTTTCACGAAGGCGATCTTGGAAGGCCGTCCCATCGACGTGTTCAATCACGGCCGCATGAAGCGAGACTTCACGTATATCACCGATATCGTTGACGGCGTCCTTCACGCCCTGGACCGGGACTACCCCTACGAAATTTTCAACCTCGGCAACTCCCGCCCGGTGGCCTTGACCCGCTTCATCGGCGCCATTGAGTCCGCCCTCGGCAAAAAAGCCAAAAAACGACTCCTCCCCCTCCAGCCCGGCGACGTCCCCGCCACCTGGGCGGACATCCGAAAATCCACTCGCCTCCTAAATTTCCACCCCGCCACCGACATCGAAACCGGCGTCCGCCGTTTCGTGGATTGGTACCGCGGCTATTTTCGCGTTAGGGGCTAATTTTTTTTCGATGGGAGGGCCGATTCACAGGGACCGATAGGATTTGATGGTAACTCCTTCGCGCTCATACTCGGATTCGCCCCCGTAAAGGAGACAGGCGGGTAAGGTTTTGTCTCCTGAAAGCTCTTTCCATCGTCGAAGGCCTTTAAACAAGTCTCCGGAAACGGTTTGGCCAAGCTTAATTTCCAGTGGAACGCGTTTGGCCCCCCGCAACAGAAGGAGATCCACCTCGACCCCGTGTTGATCTCGCCAAAAAAACAATTCCGGTTCACGACCCAGGTTGAGCAGGTTTTTGCGAATTTCGGACACGACATAGGTCTCGAAAATGGCGCCCACCAAGGGATGAAACTTAAGTTCTCGGGAATGACGGATTCCGATTAACCGACAAAGGAGCCCCGTGTCCAAAAAATAAAGTTTGGGCGATTTGATCACACGCTTGTTGAAGTTTTCATGATAGGGGGGTAGGAGGTATACCAAACCACCGGCTTGGAGAACGCTCAGCCAATGCCCTACGGTCCCGGGACTGATTCCCACATCGTTTGCCAACGACGCCATGTTCAGGAGTTGGCCCGAACGTCCCGCGCAGAGGGCCAAGAACCGTTGGAAAGCCAGGGTGTCTTTCACATTCAAAATCATCCGCACGTCTCTTTCGACGTAGGTTCGAATGTAATCCCCGAACCAAAAGGAGAGGGTCTTCGGTTTCGTCACGGGTTCGGGATATCCTCCCTGAACGATCCGATCCATCAGAGGCCTGCCGCCCAACGGTGCCTTTCCGGGGTGAGCAAAGAGATGTTTGGCCGGGTCGTAAACGGGCCGACCCGATAGTTCTCTTTCTGTGAGAGGGGGCAAGGTCAGCAGAGCCAATCGCCCCGCCAAGGACTGCGAGACTTTCTCTAGGAGGAGAATATTTTGGGAGCCGGTGAGGATAAACTTTCTTTCCCCTTCATCGATGATTCCCTGAAGGGTGGACAACAAGGACGGAACTCGATGGATTTCATCCAGCACCGCCCCGCCGGGAAATTGAGCGAGGAATGCCTTTGGGTCTTCCTGGGCGAAGCTCCGGTCTTCCGGGTTTTCCAAAGACGAATAGGGCAAACGCGGAAAGGTCTGCCGCGCGAGGGTGGTCTTCCCGGTTTGTCGCGCCCCGGTCAGAAGGACAGACCGGGCGGCGGCGAATCGGGCTTTTAATACCGGCGTGAGATGTCTAAGAATCATGAAACCATTTTATACAAATTTGAGTAAAACAACAATTGAATTATCGTTTTACTCAAATCCGCCATGGAGGGCCGTGCCGTCGCCCTTCGCCGGTGGGGTGTGGTCAACCCCGGCGATGTCGCCGCCGCCTGGGCCGACATCCGAAAATCCACCCCGCCACCGACATCGAAACCGGCGTCCGCCGTTTCGTCGATTGGGACCGCGGCTACTTTCGCGTCCAAGCCTAAATCAGCAAAGATTTTTGATTCGTTGGATGTAACCGTTGACGTCGAATTTGGATTTACAGCCGTTGGCGTTCATGTAACGGATTTGGCCGTAGACGGGGCGGTCGAACCAGGGGCGGTCGTGAACGCCGCCGATGGACCAGGCGATGCCGGAGTAACCGTTGGGGTCCCGACCGTCGAGCTCGTAGCGGTCGTTTAGATAGATCGCGGTGGACAGGGCTTCTTCGGGCGAGGACGACCATTCCAGAATCTTTTTTCCCCAGTACATCCGCAAATACCCATGCATTTTTCCCCGTTTGACCATTTCCGTTTGGGCGGCGTTCCAGAGCGGGTCGTGGGTGGCGGCCTGCTCGAAGTCGTCTCTATTGTAGAGGAAGGCCCGTTTGTCCCGCCGGTGGGCGTTTAAGCTTTTTTGCGCCCAGTCGGGGAACCCCTCAAAAGAATCGTAATGCGGATTGTAAAGGCAATGGTTGTCCGAGAGTTCCCGACGAACAATGAGTTCCTCCAAAAACGCCTGCCCGGATTCCGTGTCCCAGGCGCGCCGGCGGACTTCCAGCGCCACCTTTTGCGCGGAGACCTGCCCGAAATGGAGGTAAGGGGAAAGATCGGATTGGCCTTCCTCCGTGGGGTCGTTCCGTTTCTTTCCGTAAAATTCCAAGCGGTTCTTCAAGAAAAGCCCCAGCGTCTTGGCCCCCGCCGCCTCGCCCGGCTTGATCCACGTTGCCGGTCCCACTCGAGAGTCCGGCTTTAACCGGGCCAGGGCCCGGTCCCAATCCACGCCCGGGGCTTTCTCAGCCCAGGGAAAGGGATGGCGGACCAAAGGGGGGAACTCGACTAAAAAATCCGAAAGGAGGCGGTGAAGTTTTGGCCGCAGGGTGTAAGCCGCGTATTCGTGTTTGGGGGAAACGATCCAGGCCGGGACGATGTTGTGGGCGTCCACTTCTTCCAGCCGGACGGTCAGCCGGTCGGCCACGGATTTTTTCCAAAGGGTTTTGGTTCGCAGGGGATCGAAATCCGTCACCGCCGCGCCGGCCCCATGGTTGGCGGCGAAGTCCGGAAGCGTTTTTTCCGGCGGGCCGAACAAAAGATGAAAAGGAATCCCCGCGGCCGAGAGGCGCGCCTCCACCTGGGCCAAACCCTTGAACATAAAGTCGTAGGCCCGAAAGGGCGCGCCCAGGAACTCCGGAGCCAGAGTGAACACCACGGCCAGGGGCGCCCGTCGTTCCAACGCCAACGCCTGGGCGCGGAGCAAGGCCCAGTTGCCCGCCACCCGTTGGTCCCGGCTCATCCAATAAAGGACGGGTCCCGGGCCCGCGGGCGTTTCGTTCAGGGGCCTCACTCGCCGGAGGTCAATCATGGTTTGGGGTTTATCCCCGAAAAATGAAGAACACCGCGCCCGTCATGCACAGGGCGGCCCACAGGTAGTTGAGCCGGACGGGTTGACCCATGTAAAAAACGGCGAAGGGCACGAAGACCGCCAGCGAGATGACCTCCTGAAGGATTTTCAGTTGGGGCAAATTGAAGGCGGTATAGCCGATTCGGTTGGCCGGAACTTGGAGGCCATACTCGAAAAACGCCACCCCCCAGCTGATCGTGGCCGCTATCCACCACGCTCGGTGGCTCAGGTTTTTTAAATGGGCGTACCAAGCCACGGTCATAAAAAGGTTGGACAATATCAAGAGCCCCACGGTCTTTACCAACACCGACATTTGGCGTTCCTCCCTAAGAACAACTCTATTTTAATATTTTCCGCAACCGTCCCTTGACAGAATTAGGTTTCAAGGGGTATCCTCCTAAAAGAACCCTCCAAAACCGC
This sequence comes from Elusimicrobiota bacterium, assembly GCA_016721625.1. Lineage (NCBI taxonomy): Bacteria > Pseudomonadati > Elusimicrobiota > Elusimicrobiota bacterium. The sequence goes on along the minus strand of JADKHR010000001.1, from coordinate 1,243,389 downwards.
CGCCATGTCCCATCTCGGAGACGACACTTTTCATATCGCCAACACCCCCGCCCTCCAAGAGCGCGCCCTCGTGGAGGGGCTGAGCTTCCGCCTGGGCGGGTTCCACTTCACGGTGGCGACCACTGAAGATCTGTTGGAAAAAGTGTATGGGCTCCGCTACCAATCCTATGTGAAGGATTATCGTTTCGCGCCGGAGGCGGACTTTCCCGACGGCAGGCATACGGACCGTTACGACCCTGGGTCCATCCACGCCGTGGCGCTGGACTCTGAAGGAAACGCGGTCGGAACCGTGCGGCTCGTGCTCAACTCGCCCCTGGGATTCCAATGCTTGGGGGCCGCTTCGGAGGAACACCAGGTCAAGCTGGCCTCCTCTAAGAAAGTGGCGGAACTCTCGCGTTTAGCCCTGGCGAACCCCTACGCCGGGGCCTTCGCCGACGTATGGTCGGCCCTCTTGTCCATGCCGGTCCCTCTCCCCGTCCCTCCCGGGAAGCCGAGCGCCCCTCGGCGGGACCGCCGACGGGGGGCGGTCATTCTTTTGGGCCTCTTCCGAATGTTGTACCGGGTCAGCAAACGGCTTCGGCTCACGGGATGGTGTTTCATGTGCAACCCGGCGACCGCCGCCGTTTACGTTCGCCATGGCGTTCCCATGAACCAGCTGGGTCCCGTGGTGGATCGGGTGGGAAACCGCGCGTCCCATCTGGCGCGCTTTCATGAAATCGAGCACCACCTATTAAATTTTGATCGAATCCGGGCCGTCGCCCTGGACCTCATGGTCCGCGACCGGCCCCCGCTCTAATCCTTCCTCGGAGAAACCGAATCTTTTGCGTAACGGCCCCGGTTTGTCTACAATCATAGGCGCGATGTGACCGCGGCCAGACTGAACCCAGGAGGTGGTGCCATGGCGAAAAAGAAAACCAAAACGTCAAAAAAGCCCGTGAAGAAAGCGGCCAAAAAAACGCTTAAGAAAAAGGTCCTTAAGCCCGTTAAAAAAAAGACGGTCAAAAAGGTTTCGATCAAGAAAGCGGCGGTCAAAAAACCGGCGGCCCCTCCGCCGGATCCGCTTCCGTGGCGGCACGCTCTGCCGGGAGAGATCCTGGCGGGCGTCGTGGATGATTTCTTCAGTCACTTAAGCGTGATCACTCTCACCCTCCAGGCTCCGCTCAAAGTGGGGGACAAAATTCACGTGCGCGGCCACACCACCGACATGACCGAAGCGGTGGCTTCCATTCAAATTAATCACCAGCCGGTCCTCGAAGCCAAAACCGGCGATCCGGTGGGCATCAAAGCCGTCGGCAAGTGCCGCGCCGGCGACTACCTCTACAAAGTCGGATGAGCGTGCACAAAACCAAACGGAAGGGACTCGTGGGGTTGGGAATTGTCGGGGCGGCCCTGGTGGCCGTCGCCGTGGGGCGGCGCGCGCCCTCTTTTTCAGGAGACGCGCCATCCTACCGCCAGACCGGCCCCTCCGGCGCCCGGGTCGTTATAACGGAATATTCGGATTTCCAATGCCCCAAATGCGCGGAGGCGGTTCCGATCCTAAAAAACCTTCTTAGCGTTTACAGCAAGGACGTGAGGCTGGTTTTTCACCACGCGCCGCTCAAACAGCACAAATGGGCCATCCTCGCCGCCCAAGCGGCGGAATCGGCGGGCCGTCAGGGTAAATTCTGGGAATACGCGGAGCGCTTGTTTTCCAATCAAAAGGAATGGTCCGAATCTGCCGACCCCCGCCCTTTGTTGGCGTCCTATGCCAAGGACCTGGGTTTGGACTCGGCTCGGTTTGCGAAAGATCTGGACAGCCCCTCCATCGCGGCCGTGGTCCAAAACGAGAAGGCCAAGGCGGACGCTCTCTTGATCCCCGCCACGCCGACCTTTTTCCTGAACGACCGGATGTTGGTGGGGGACACTCAATTGGCCGGTGACGCCGCGCGATACATCGAGCGGGAGTTGGGCCGATGAACGCCTCGGTCCGGACGGGAATTTCCCGCGCCCTCGCCGTTCTCCGGATCCTTCCCGGGGCGGTGCTGGCGGTTTCCGGATATTTGAAAGCGGTTCGGCCCGCCGCGGAGTTCGCGGCGGTGCTCGAGTCCTACTGGATCTTTCCGGCGGCTTTGGTCCGGCCGGCGTCGGTGCTGGTCCCCTGGGTGGAGCTGGTGGTGGGGTTGTCCCTCCTGGTGGGTTTTTCGACGGGGTCCTCGGCGATTCTCGCGGCCGGCCTTTACGCGTCCTTCGTCGCGGTATTGGCCCAGGCCGTCTTTCGAAAACTGCCCATGACCGATTGCGGTTGTTTCGGCCAAGTGGGCCCCCACCTTCAACCGATCCAAGCGCTCAGCCTGGACGCCGCCCTTTTGGTGATTTGCCTCTTCCTGCTTTTTGATCGTGAACGCCGATGGTCCGTGGACCGATGGATCCAGAAAGACTAGACCCCGTCCCCTTCCTCAACCTCGCTTCGGTTCATGAGCCCATGGAAGAGGAGGCGGTGGCCGCTTTCCGGCGGATTTACCGAAAAAACGAGTTCATCCTGGGGGAAGAAGTCCGGCTCCTGGAAGAAGAATTCGCCCGCGCCTCGGGCGCCGCCCACGGGGTGGGCATGTCCTCGGGCACGGCCGCCCTCGAGCTTTCCCTCCGCGCTCTGAACGTCGGGCCGGGGGACGACGTGCTGACCACGCCTTTCAGCTTTTTCGCCACGGCCGCCGTGATCGCCTATGTGGGCGCGCGCCCGGTATTTGTCGACATCGATCCCGGAACGCTGAACCTGGACCCCCGGGCTCTCCCGCGCGCGCTAACCCCCCGCACCAAGGCCATTCTCCCGGTTCACTTGTTCGGCCAGCCGGCCGACATGGACGCCGTGAACGCCTTCGCGGACGCCCATTCGTTAAACGTCGTGGAAGACGCCTGCCAAGCCCACGCCGCCCGCTGGCGCGGCCGTCCGGTGGGGGCTTTGGGACGGATCGGGTGTTTCAGTTTTTATCCCACCAAGAATCTGGGCGGGTTCGGGGACGGAGGCATTGCCGTGACCAACGACGGCGACCTGGCCGAGCGGCTCCGCCGCCTTCGGAATTGCGGCCGTCGGGCCCAATACGAGCACTTGGAACTGGGGTACAACGAGCGATTGGACAATCTTCAAGCGGCCCTGCTCCGAATAAAACTTCCGCGCCTGGCCGCCTGGACCGAGGAGCGGCGGCGACTGGCGGACCTTTACCGACGGGGATTGGCCGGTTCCCCGGCCCGACCCTTGGCCGTGACGCCGGGGGCGGAGCCCGTGTACCATCTTTTCACCGTCCGGGCCCCCCGCCGGGACGCGCTCAAAGATTTCCTCGCGGCCCGGGGCCTTTCGTCCGGAGTCTTTTATCCCACCCCGCTTCACCTTCAACCGGCCTTCGCGGGCCTGGGCGGAAAACCTGGGGATTTTCCCGAGGCGGAACGGGCCTCCGTGGAAGCGCTCTCGCTTCCGCTCTATCCGGGCCTCTCTGAAAACAACGTTCTCCGGATCATCGCCGCCGTTCGCGCGTTCTACGAAAGTTAACCGCCGCGCTTCCTGGGGCTCCGATCGGGCCTCTGATCCCTTTTTCGTGTCCCGGAGTTGACGATGAAACGAGCCCCTTTTTCCCGGCGATTCTTTTTCGCCTCCCTCTGGGTGGCGGGCCTTTTGTTGCCCGGTTGCGCCCTCAATCCCATCACGTCCAAACGCCAGACCAAGCTGATTTCCGATGCCGCCGAACGGGAGATCGGGCTGGAGACAAAAAAGAGCATCCTGAAAGAATACGGAGAGATGAAGGACCCGGTCCTCTCCCAATACGTCACGAACATCGGCAAGCGACTCGCCGCCGTGAGCGACCGACCCAAAGTGGACTACGAGTTCACTATCCTGGACACCGACTTGGTGAATGCCTTCGCCGCGCCCGGCGGGTTCATCTTTGTCACCCGCGGCCTGCTTCAGGAAATGTCGAACGAGGCGGAACTGGCCTCCGTGATCGGCCACGAAATCGGCCACGTGGCCGGCTGGCACTCCATCGGCATGATCCAGCGCCAGATGGGATACGGCGCGCTGGGCCTTCTGGGGGCCATCGCCTCCGGGATCCAGATGGGTCCCGAAGCCATGATTTTGGTGGCCCAGACGGCGGACCTCTTCACCAACCTCTATTTGCTGGGCTACAGCCGGGAACACGAACTCGAAGCCGATCGAGTGGGCATTCGCTACATGGTTTCCTGCGGCTACGACCCCAAGGCGGCGCTCAGTTTCTTTGAACGGCTGGGGGCTCTTGAAAAAAAAGCGGGCCCGGACAACTGGGAGCCCTACCTCCGATCCCACCCTCCCACGGACCAGCGCATCGAGCTGGCCAAGGCCTATCTGGCTCGGGGATTTTTTTTCCATCGCCCGACCGAGTTGAACGTTTCCACTTACATGGGAATGAAGGCCCGCCTGCCCCGATTGAAGCCAGAAGAAATCGGCCGGACGGTGGGCAAACGGTTCGAACTTCCGCTTTACGGCGTCGCCCTCTCGGTCCCGGCGGATTGGGGGTGGGAACCCCAGGGCGGGCGATCCCTCGTGGGGTTCCGTAAATCCGGCGGAGACGCCTGGGGTGAACTTCGGAGGGAGGTTTTAGACGCCGATATCTCCGCCGAACAATTCGCCCGGAAATTCGCCCAAGACCGGCAGTGGCAATTTCTCCAAGGTCGGCAGGCCCTTTATCCCGCCGGCTATGCCTATCTCGCCCAGTTTTACGGCCCGGGGGCCCTGGGGGGCGCGTTCGTTTATCGCGGCCTTTTCATTGTCCGGGACGGCGTCGGCTGGGCCCTCCTCTGCGCCGCCGTCCCCGACCGCACCTTCGAATCCCTGGTCCCCTTCGAACAAATTCTCCGGTCGTTCGAACTGAAGTAGTCGGGCGGCTCCGGGCTCTGCTATACTGTCATTTCGGGGGCATCGGTCGGATGGCGCTTTTTTTAGGGTGAGACTGTTCTGGATGTTGACAAAGGAGGATAATTTGACCATGAAAAAACAAGAAGCTTCCCTTTTGCGAATGCCTTTGAAAAAACGGGCCCATTTGGCTGAGCAGCTGATTGCGAGTTTGGACAATCTCACCGTGGAAGAACGGGAAGAATTGTGGGCCGAAGAGGCGGAGCGTCGTTACCAGGCCTACAAAAGAGGAAAGATGTCTTCATCGCCTAGTGAACATGTGTTCCGGAATGCCCTGAAAAAGATCGCATGAAGTCACGGTTTCTTCTATTGGCCGAGATTGAGATGCTCAATGCGGCCAGGTTTTATGAGGGGCAGGCGCAACGTCTTGGGGTTGACTTCCTGGCTCGTGTCCAATCGGCCGTTGAAGACGTGGAGTCGAATCCTATCCGCTGGCCACTGTATCGGCCGAATATTCGACGCAGATTCGTGAGCCGGTTCCCCTACGCGGTCCTCTATCGGGTTGAACCTAAAAATGTCGTGGTCGTTGCTGTTATGCATTTGCATAGGAACCCAAATTATTGGATAGGTCGAATTTAGGGTCGCTTGGGGTAGGTGCGTCCTTCAACTCAGTCATCGTCGGTTTTCTACGCCCCGCAGGAAAATTAGGTAGAATGGTTCCTATGCAAGCGTTCGACCCCTTACGCCGAGGTAGCTCAGTTGGTAGAGCACAGGTCTGAAAAACAAGGAACACGAGTGTTGGGTTGGTTTGAATGGAAGAATTTAAGTCGTTCGGTTCAAAGTTTTAAAACTTTACTCGATAATTAGTTTTTCTTGGAGTGGGGTTGGACTGGGGAAAAAGGAGGAATTGGTCATGGGGTTAGTGAACTTCAATCAACTTTACAAGACCGTCTCTTTTGTCCTTTGTCTTCCTTGCCTTGCTTTTGCTCAAGAAAAATCAACAGTGAAATTCGAGAACGTCGATATACAGGAATCTTGTTACATTTTAAGTGCCCTGGATGTGCCCCAATTTGAACGCGACAAAGGGAAACCTTTTTTGGAGGGAGAATTCGTCCTAGGTGATAATGCGGCATACGATAATTTTCAGAACACAATGAGGAGTGCTAGGAACATGGCATGCAAGGAAGTCAAATTCCCGCAGATTGATTTTACTCGGAAGACGATATTAGGGAATTTGGCCAGTGGGTCATGCGCCGCCCGGGGATTTGAAAAAAGTGTTTTAAGGGATGATTCTAATAAAGAAATTTATTACTCGGTGAAAGTGATTAATTCAAATATCGATGCATGCAGTGGTCCCGGTTTAGAAAGTTTAAATTTGATCGCTGTCCCCAAAATCCAAAAAAATTATAAAGTTGTTTTTTCTCCTGCCCATTCAGATCATAGCGCTTATCAGCAATACGGATGCGAAAACGGCAAAATGGTCGCCCGGGATTGGAATGGCAACATTGTTCAGCCAAGGAATATCTCCCCTGCTGGAGGTGGCGTTTTTGGTGTTCAAATGGATTGCGATGGCACCATGATCGAAAAAATGCCCATGGCTGAGAAAAAGCTTTTAATCGATTCAGGAGCAATGAACATTCCTCCCCCGTGTCCGGAGGGGACGACGCTTGATGGGGCGTATTGTAAAAAGAATTAGACATCGAAAAGCGTCTCCGTTGGGATGGTTGGGCCGACAGGGTGAAGACTCAACTGCAAAATCGCCGAATCACAGTGGCCATCTTAAAAATTCAGTAGAATTATTGGGAATCAAGCCTTCCACTTCCTTCGCCGCCCTCGCGCACAGCGCGAGGACAGGCGCGAATGGCCCCAGAGGGGCCGTTCAGAAATTTAAGGAGGCCGTCCCGTCCTACAAACCGGGACGGCGGCTAGCGCCGCCGAGGTAGCTCAGTTGGTAGAGCACAGGTCTGAAAAACCTGGTGTCGTCAGTTCAATTCTGACCCTCGGCACATTTTCTTCGCGGGAAGCGTTGTTTCTCCCGTAGGTCGAACCAAAAACTTCTGATGTCCTCCCGCCTCGCTTCCGACGTTCCTCGCTCCGGTCTATCTTTTAACCCGGTGAACTCCGTGAAACCCATCGATGGTGAAATAGGGCCGAAAATCGAGATGACTCCGGAATTTCGGGAGGCGCTTGAACTCCTCCATTCCACCAAGCAAAACCTGTTCATCACCGGGCGCGCGGGGACGGGGAAATCGACCCTCCTCCATTTGTTCAAAGGCCAGGCCTCCAAGAAATGCGTCGTGCTGGCCCCCACGGGGATCGCGGCTCTGAACGTGAGGGGGCAAACCCTGCATTCCTTCTTTGGGTTTCCGCCCCACTTCATGGACCCAAAAGACGTCAAGCGGGCTGGGCGGAACCGCCGCGCGGTTCAAGAATTGGAAACCCTGGTGATCGACGAAGCCTCCATGGTGCGGGCCGACCTCTTGGACGCCATGGACGTCTGCATGAGGCTCACCCGGGGCGTGTCCGAACCCTTCGGCGGGGCCCAGGTGGTCCTCTTTGGCGACCTCTTCCAACTTCCGCCGGTGGTCGAGCCGGGGCTGAACGAAATTTTCTCCCAACGTTATTCAGGCCCCTATTTTTTCGACTCCAACGCCTGGCGGGAAATGAACGCCACCTGTTTCGAATTGCGGAAAGTCTTCCGTCAGGGGTCCGATCCGGAGTTCCTTTCGTTGCTGGACCGCCTGCGGGACAACACCGCCACTCGGGAAGACTTCGCGCGGTTGAATCAACGAGTGGAAAAGACCGAAGGGGGGGCGCGGGAAGGCCTGGTCTTGAGCACGACGAATGCCATCTCCCGCGTCATCAACGACGCCGAGATGGATCGTTTGAAAGGGAAAGCCCGTTGCTACGAGGGGGTGGTGACCGGAGAATTCGACCCATCCAGCTTTCCGACGGACCTTCAGCTTGTGCTCAAAAAAGGGGCCCAGGTCTTGCTCCTCCGGAACGATCCAAGCCTGGAGTGGGTCAACGGAGATTTGGGGAAAATTGTGGGCCTATCGGAGGAATCCATTCAAGTGGAGATCAAGGGGAAACGCCACGAGTTGACCCCCGTGTCCTGGGAACGCTACGTCTATGTGTTCGACGAAAAGGCGGCCAGCATTAAAAAGAAAGTCGTCGGCACCTTTCAACAGTTTCCGGTTCGCTTAGCCTGGGCCATCACGATCCACAAGAGCCAAGGCCAAACCTTCGAGTGCGCTACCATCGATTTGGGGAACGGGGCCTTCGCCCACGGCCAGGCCTACGTGGCTTTCAGCCGATGCAAAACCCTCTCCGGCGTGACGCTCCGCCGCCCGGTGCGGCCCCGGGACCTGATCTGTGACGACCGAGTGAGACGTTTTCATGAGTCCGCGCGGACCCACGTCGGAAAGGCCTCCCACTCCTGAGGGGTATCACCGGGGGGCGGCCCTCTTCATCAAAAGACCTGGCTGGTGCCGAAGGTCCAAACGGGGGACCGATTTCCGTTGTTGGCCCGGGTGGGCCAGGCCAAGTCCAATCGAAGGACCTGGCCCAGGCTGGCTCGGGTCAAGTGGATTCGCAGACCCGCCCCGTAATCCGCCCGAAGGTCCTCGAAACGCACCGCCTGGCCCCGGGGCCAGGCGTACCCAGCGTCGCCGAACACCACGGCCCCAACCCCGAAAAAATTCAACACCTCGGGCACGAAGAAGAGCCGGTTTTCCAGGTTGGCCAGGAAAAGCCGGTTCCCCGCGAATTGGTTCACCGGGTAGCCCCGGAGGCCCGTGTCTCCTCCCAGGAGAAGCTGGGTGTCCTCCGCGGGATGGAGGACCTGGTCCCAGGCCAGGTGCCCCGCCCAGGTGCTCCAGGGCAGGAAGTGGTTGTAATATTCCAGATCGATTTTGGTCTCCGTGTCCTGCCAACCATTTTCGTAGCGGCCGTTTCCCTGGAACGTCACCAAACCTAAATTTCCGGGGCCCCACAAACGGCCTTGGGTGAGGGTTCCCTGGGGCATGGTGGCGTTGGCCGCTCCCGGCACCCAACGGGATTGGGACACGCCCACATTGCCTTTAAGGGAGAACCCCAGGTTGAAATCTTCTTCCCTGGTATATTGACGGATGTGGTCCTCGGTAATGAAATCCACTTGTTGCCATTCCATGGAGGGCCCGATCAAATGATACACGTCGTCTTGTCCGGCGGTGGCGGCGGATCCGGCGGCGTCCAATCGGTTGTGTTGGTAGGAATAGCCCAGCCCCAACCGCCGAATTCTCCGCGTCGTGGAGCCCAAAGAAAAACCAACGCCGCCTCCCAATTTTCGGTTTTCCTGGGTGTATCGATCCACTTCTTTCCCATCTTGATAAACGATCGTGTCGGACTTGTCATAACTGCCCTGGGTTTTCACGGAGTAGCGGGTCAGGCTGGAGTAAAACGGTCGTTCGAGGGAAAGGAAACGGGAAGATCCGTCGGCCGTGTCCTGGTAATTGCCGGCGAGCCGAAGCCGGGTTCCCAGGAGAGCGGGGTCGTCGTAGGAAAAGGTCCGGCTGATCAGGTCGGTGTCTTTCTTATACAGGAACCCGACTTTTTTCCCAAGGCCCAAAGCGTTCCGTTCCCGCGCGCCGAGAAGATAATTGGTTTCGCTGCCGGTCCCCGACATCGAGAGGAGGATTTCCGTGCTCCAGGTGTCCTGGCTTTCCACCAACACATCCACCCGTCCCCCGCCCACGGGGACCGCCTTCACCCGCACGTCCCGGAGCCGCAGGATCTGCCGGAGCGCGCGTTCGGTTTCCCGGGCCAGTTCCGGGTTGAAGAGGTCGCCTTCATTAAACAACAGTTGTTCGCGGACGGTGCGTTCCTGTGTCGTGATGTGGAGGTGGTTCACGGCGCGGTAACCCATCTTGTTTTCCGAGGGAATGGACACATCGAAAATCTGACGGCGGATCACGTAGATCCGGGCAATCCGGTACCCCCGGAACGAAGGTTCCTTCTCGGGCGCCGCCCGGACCGACCCACGGGAGAACCACCTTTTCCCGGATTTCTTCGACGGCGGGGCCGCTCCCCGCAGGAGCGGGGCCAACCAAAGGACCGTTCCCGTCAGGGCCAACCAGCGTGCCGCTCGAGGGCTCATAAGGATTAGTATACCGGTTTTTAGATCATTCTCCAGTCCTCACGCCCCGCCCCGCCGTTGTCAGTCGAAAAACGATCTGGTAAGATGGATTCGGAGAACACTTTCTCGGAGGAGCCGTCATGTCCGGTCACAGTCGATGGGCAGGAATCAAGCATAAGAAGGGGTTACTAGACGCCAAGAAGGGGAAGGTGTTCACCCGCATCGTCCGCGAGTTGACGATTGCGGCCCGAACCGGCGGCGGAAGCCCTGAGAACAACCCACGGCTTCGGAAAGCCATCGAGGACGCCAAAGCGGCCAACATGCCGGGCGAGAACGTGAAGAAGGCGATCCTGCGCGGCACGGGCGAAATCCCCGGGATGACGTTTGATGAGGTGAGTTACGAGGGTTACGGCCCCGCCGGCGCCGCCGTTTTCTTCACCGGCACCACCGACAACAAGAACCGAACCAGTTCTGAAATTCGAAAGATCTTCTCCTCCCACGGCGGCAACCTGGGCGAGTCCGGTTGCGTGTCCTGGATGTTCCAAACCAAAGGGCAAATCGTCGTCGAAAAGGCCGCTTGGAAAGACGAAGAGAAACTGATGACCATCGCCCTGGAAGCCGGCGCCGAGGACATCACTTCCGACGACCCCGACGCTTTTCAGGTGTTGACCGCTCCCGCCGATTTCGACAAAGTCAAAGCCGCTCTCGAAACCGCAGGGGTTCCGCTCAGTTCCGCCGAGGTCACCCGGATCCCCTCCACGCGGACGCCGCTCACCGGCGGATCGTCCCGTCAAATGGAGGGGTTGCTGGAGGAATTGGAGAACCACGACGACGTTAAAGACGTCTATACCAACGCCGACCTGCAAGATTAACGGGCCCATGCGAGTTCTCGGCGTGGATCCCGGCCTCGGCACCGTGGGCTGGGCGGTGTTGGAAACGGAAGGCCGGGAGGGATACCGCGTGTGGGGCTACGGCGCCATCGAAACTCCCCGGGGGAAACCCCTGGCGGACCGGGTCTTGTTTCTGGCGCGCGCCCTGCGCGTCATTGTGGAGCGGGAGCGTCCGGTGTTGGCGGCCATCGAAGATCTCTTCATTTCCAAAAGCAGTCGCACGGCCGCTTCGGTGGGCCACGGGCGCGGCGCCATTTTGTTGACGCTGGCGGACCTGGGGCTTCCGATCCACGAATACAACCCGCGCCAGGTCAAGATGGCCCTCACCGGCTACGGCGCCGCCGATAAATCCCAAATGCAGAGCATGGTCCAACGGCTCCTCCGACTGAAAGAAATCCCGAAACCCGACGACGCCGCGGACGCCCTGGCGATCGCCCTCTGCCACCTGAATTCCGCCTCTTTCGCGGCGGCGGTTCCCGCGTGATCGCTTCGCTCCGCGGCGCGTTGATGGACCGGACCGCGGAGGGGTGCGTGGTGGAAGCGGGCGGGGTCGGTTACGAGGTGTCTCTTTCCGCCTCCTCCGCGCTCCGACTGCCGCCCGTGGGGGAAGACGTGCGTCTCTTGATCGTCGAATCCATCGCCATGTACGGCGGCGGGACCTCTCTCTACGGTTTCCTGACCCCCCAGGAAAAACAAGTCTATCTGGTCCTGCGGCAAAACGTCCCGGGCGCCGGCGCCAAGAAAGCCCTGGAACTTCTGGACAAAGCCGCCACGTCCCTCCCCGAATTCCGTCGATCGATTTTGGACAAAGACGCCAAATCCCTGGTGACGATGTTCGGTTTCACGGCCAAGACGGCGGAAAAGCTGGTCGCCGCCCTCCAGGGCAAGATGGAATCCCTGTCGATCCAGGGCGGCCCCGCGGTTTCCGGAGACGCCTCCGCTTTTGAGGAAGCCGTGGCCGGCTTGGTCAGCCTGGGGTACCGGGAAGCCGCCGCCCGCCAGGCCGCCCAAACCGCCCGGGACGTCCTAAGTCCCCGCGCCACCTCCCAGGACCTCCTGCGCGAATCCTTGCGCCACCTGGCGGGGAGGGCCTAGTGCTCGAAGAAGACGACCGCACGGTCACCCAGCATCCCCTGCCCGAGGACGAAACCCTCGACGTCACGCTCCGTCCCCAAAACCTGGACGAATTCGTCGGACAGGACAAACTGAAGAAGAACCTCAAGGTGTTCATCCAGGCGGCGCAAAAACGGAAGGAGCCCCTGGACCATTGCCTTTTCTCTGCCCCGCCGGGGCTCGGCAAAACGACGCTGGCCCATATCATCGCCAAGGAACTGAACGTCGGCCTTCGCCAGACGTCGGGCCCGGTCTTGGAACGGGTGGGCGACTTGGCGGCCCTCCTCACCAGCTTAAAAGAGGGGGACATCTTTTTTATCGATGAAATCCATCGCTTGAACCACTCCGTGGAGGAAGCCCTCTACCCGGCCATGGAAGACTTTTCCCTGGACATCATCATCGGCCAAGGGCCCTCGGCCAAAACCATCAAATTGCCTCTGCCGCGATTTACCCTGGTCGGCGCCACCACCCGCGCCGGCCTCTTGACCGGCCCGCTCCGGGAGCGGTTCGGCATCATCGCGAACCTGGATTTCTATAACGAAACCGACCTGGCCGCCATCGTCATCCGGTCCAGCCGTCTTTTGAACGCCCCCATAGAGCCTGAGGCCGCCCGGGAAATTGCCCACCGCTCCCGGGGCACGCCCCGGATCGCCAACCGCCTTCTCCGCCGGGTGCGCGATTTCGCCGACGTCGAAACCGGCGGCCGGGTCACCCACGCCGTGGCTCGCCGGGGCCTGGAGGCGCTGGAAGTGGACGTGGCCGGGTTGGACCACATCGATCGAAAAATATTGACCGCGCTCATCACCAAGTTCGGCGGCGGCCCCGTGGGCGCCGACACGGTGGCCGTGGCGGTGAGCGAACAGAGGGACACCCTGGAGGACGTTTACGAACCCTATTTGATCCAAGCCGGTTTCCTGGCCCGGACGCCCCGCGGGCGGGTGGTGACCCCGCTCGCCTACCAACACCTCGGCCTGCCCCTTCCCGCCGCCCCCAACCAAGCGAACCTCTTCGGGCCATGAGCTCCGCTGGCCGGCCGCTTCCCTTTTTCCAGAGGGGAAAAACCCGCCTGGGTGCCCAAACGTTTGGGCCAGAAAACCCATGGCGAGACTTTTTGTTGGAAAACAAAGAAGCGGACCTTTCTTTTTCCCCCTCCTTCCGAAAGAAGGGCCAGGGGAGGTCTCTTCCCATTCCTCCGCCGGAAAAAAACAGTGAGTCGCGGTGGCGTCGGCGTTTTCTCCCAACGCTCCTATTCGCTTTTGCCCTCGCCTCTTCCGCACGCGCCGACCGTCCGCCCCTGATACGGATCGGTCTTCGCGCGAGCGCGCCCTCGGTCGTCCTCGGGGCGGGCGCCTACTTCCTGACCGGATCCGTTCCCCGCCGCGAGGTCAAATACCGTCAGCCCCAGGAAATCCTCCCCGCGAAAACCGGTTTCTTCGTCGGAAAAGAACGGTGGGGGAATAAAATCACCATCGAACCCGCCGACCCGGAGGGGGTCGTGACCGTTAACAAGCGGCCCTTTCGCGGCGCGATCGAATTGGATCGGCGCGGCGCCGGAATCCGCGTGGTGAACCGGCTTTCCGTGGAGGATTATGTTCGCGGTGTTCTCCTCATGGAAACCTCGGACCAGTGGCCCGTGGAGGCGTTGAAGGCCCAATCCGTCATCAGCCGGACCTACGCTCTACGGAACCGCGGCCGTCACGGGTCGTCCGGTTATGATTTCTGCCCGTCCCCCCACTGCCAAACCTACGCCGGCGCCTCCGCCGAACGGAAAACAACCGACGCCGCCGTCAAACGCACTCGCGGCGAGGTCTTGGTGGACAGGAAAAAAAAGCTCATCAGCGCGGTCTACCACTCTTGTTGCGGCGGATCGACGGAATCGGCGGAAAATGTGTGGGAACACGGAGGTCAGCCCTACTTGAAAGTGGTCCGGTGCGGGTGGTGCAGGTCGAGCCCCCGATTTCACTGGATGGCCCGGGTTCCTTACGCCCTTGTGGATCAACGGTTGGCCAGCGCCGGATACCACATCGGGGCGGTCCGTGCCATCGGGATCTTGAGCCACACGCCTTCCGGCCGTGTGTACCAAGTCCGGATTTTCGGCGAGCGGGGCACCCGGGACCTCCTGGCCAACACGTTCCGGAACATCGTGAATCCGGCCTTGATTCGAAGCACATTATGGGCCGGTGTTTCTAAATTGGATGGAGCGTGGCAGATCCATGGGAGCGGGTGGGGCCACGGCGTGGGCCTCTGCCAGTGGGGCATGAAGACTCTGGCCGACAACAGCATGACCTACGGGCAGATCCTTCGGATTTATTACCACCGGGTCGAGGTCGTCGATTGGACCGAATAGCGGCCAACCTCTTTCTGTTTCCGGTCCGCCCATGAGCGCTTTTGAAGGTCGTGGGGCGAGGCCGGCTGAATTTCTGGGATTTCCCGAAATTCCCGCGGACCGCATCGCCCAAACCCCGTTGGCGGAGCGGGACCGCGCGCGCCTGATGGTCTTGAGCCGGGCCGACGGGGGGCTGTCCCACCGGACGTTTTCGGACCTGCCCGATTTTTTTTCAACGGGGGACGCCTTGGTCTTAAACAACGTCCGGGTCCTCCCCGCCCGGCTGGTCGGCCAGAAACCCACCGGGGGGCGGGTGACCGTGTTGCTCCTGGCCCGGTTCCCCGGGGAGGGGCCGGATCGTTGGACCGCGCTCGTCACGCCCCGGCCCCGTCCGGGAGCGGAAATCCTTTTTCCCGAGGGCCTTTCGGCGCGGGTGGCCGGAGATCGGGCGGATGGGGAGTGGGAACTGGTTTTTTCCGCCGCCCTCTCCCCTGCGCTGGAACGCCTGGGGCTCATGCCCCTACCTCCCTACATCAAGCGTCCGTCCGATGGGCGGTGGGAGGATGGCGACGGCTACCAGACCGTTTTCGCGGTTCCCGGCGCGGCCGAGGGCGACGGTCCCCTTCCCCAGGGCGCCGTGGCGGCCCCCACCGCCGGTCTTCATTTCACGCCGGAACTCCTAGACGCGCTCCGGGGCCGGGGAGTCCGCGTCGCCTTTGTCACTCTCTGGGTCGGTTGGGGAACCTTCCGGCCGATATCAACGGAAGATTATCGCCGGCATCGCATGTTGCCGGAACCTTACCGGGTTCCAGCGGAAACGGCCGAAACTCTCCGAACCGTTCGCGCCGAGGGTAAACGGATCTGGGCCGTCGGCACGACGGTGGTGCGGACCCTGGAGTCCGCCACCGGGTCCGACGGCGCGGTCCGAGCCGGGTCCGGAACGGCGGCTCTTTACATCACGCCGGGCTACCGGTTCCGCTCCGTGGACCGCCTTCTCACCAACTTCCATATGCCCCACCACACCCCGCTCCTCCTGGCCGCCGCCTTCGCCGGCGTGGACCCCCTGCGCCGGGCCTACGTTGAAGCCCTCGCCCACGGCTACCGATTCTTTTCCTACGGCGACGCCATGGCCGTCCTGTAATCGTTACAATAAGTTTACAACTCCAAAAGGCATCCTTAATCCCTTTCGGGTTACCATGTGGCGTCATGGAATTCCTATGAGAAACCTATCCCACCTCCTCAAACGCTTCGGGCGATGCGGGGCCCGTCCTTTCGGGACGTGCCTTCTGACGGCGGCTTACCTGGCCACGAACGTTTCGGGGATCTATGCGGCCGAAACCAATTTTTGGAAAGCCCGCCGCGCCGCTGTGCGCCGGGATTCTCCGGCCGCGCTTCTGGCCCTGGGCCCGATTCCCGCCCCGGCGCTGGTTTCGATTCCGCCCTCACGCCAACGAAGACGGCCGAGGGCATGCCTGTTTCCCAACGGTGCCTTCCGGCCGGGGCCGAAGATCGTTTAGGGTGGCTTCCCGACCTGGTGGCGCCCTATGGAACTCTCGGGGCGGTCTGGTTGTCCAAAAATCCCAAAGCTCCCTTGGTGATCCATGTGCAAGACGCCCACCAAAGCCTGGACGCCCAACGGAGCCAAGCCGGTTTGCTGGAAGCGCTGGGGGCCCGGGGCCTTCGGTTGGTGGGGCTGGAGGGGGCCTCCGGGGGCTTTGGCCTGGATCCGTATCGCTCTTTTGTGAACCGCGACGTCCGTCGGGGCGCGGCGGACCTCCTCCTTCGCCTGGGGTATATCGGAGGAGCGGAGTTCGTGGGATTCTCCGCGGAAACGCCGCCCCTCCTGTGGGGCGTGGAAACCCCGGGACTTTACCGCCAAAATCTTTTGGCCTTCGGCGATTCGGAAAAAAAGCGATCCAGGCTCTTGGGCGGTTTGGCCGATCTCCGAACCCTTTCCGAAGAGGCCGCCGTCCGATTGTATTCCCTGGAATTAAAAGAGTTCGACGCTCGTTCCACCGCTTATATCGCGGGCCGGGAGACCCTGGCGGCCCACGTTCGTTACCTATGGGAATCCTTCCCGGTTTCGGCGGGGCCGTACCCGAACCTTTCGCTTCTTCATCAGGCCCTCGACGCCGAAGGAAAAATAGATTTCAAAGCCGTCGAGAGCGAACGACGGGATCTGATGGAAATCCTGGTTCGGCGTTTGTCTCCGGCCGACCTGAAGAAGGTATTGGATCAAAGCGTCCATTATCGCCTCGGCCGACTCTCCCAGGCCGACTATCACGAGTTCCTGGGTTCCTTGGCGGAACGGAACGGAATCCGTCTCCATGGTTTCACGCATGTGAACGGCTACCTGTCTTATCTGGGCTTGGCCGAAAAGATCGACCGGGGTTCCCTCCTGACCGAAATTGATTCTCTGGAGCGTGCCGTTGAAAGCCGCCTGGCCCGGACGCCCGAGGAAAAATCTTTGACCAAAACCCGCCGCGCCCTGGCCCTCCTGGATAAATTAGCTCGGCATGCCATGACCCCCGAAGACTGGCGCGCCTATCCCGCGGTGAAAAACGCTCTCCCCTCCCTCCCCCGGATCTTGGGGGGGCTGAGCCGTCGCCCCGCGCCTCCCGACGACGAGGTTTTGACCCCCGCGTTCCTCCAGCCCTTTGAAGATTTTTCCTCCCGCGCCATCCAACGAAATGATTCCCTGGTGGAAAACCTGCTGGACAAAATGCGCCTTAAAAAAGCGCCCATGGCCGTCCTGGTGGCCGGCGGGTTCCATACGGAAGGCCTCGCCTCACGGCTAAAAAAAGCGGACGTCTCCTACGCGGTCGTTACCCCGCGGCTGGCCGACTTTTCCCAGGACAGCCGGCCCCTTCCGCTCCTGGTCCGGGACCCGCTCCCCCTGGAAAAACTATTGGCGGGGGACGTGATCACCCTCCAATCTCCCCGGCTCTCCGCCGAATCCATTCCCGTCGTCCCGGACCCCATGGTCCAACGCGTGCGCTTCGAAAAGGCCGCCATGGACGGGGTGTTCACCCTCGCGTGTTCCTCGCTTGGGTTTTTAATAGACGGGAAAGTCCCTGAAACGCCTCCGGGCCTCAGCATCGCCGCCACCACCGCGGGGGAAACCCGGGCGGGAGGCTTGGTCTCCCATTTGACCGTTCGTCTGCGGTCTTCTTTCGGAAAGGGAAAGGAACACACTCTCTCGGTGGCCGTTGCTTTCAAAACACACATCGCCAAGGACTCGGCGCTTTTTCAATCGGCGGGGTTCCCGGGCGACCCCCTGTCGGAACAAACCCTGTCCACCCCCCGAGGCGACGCGGTGTTCCGGGTCTATCCGGCCAAGGAGGAATCTCCTTCCTGGTTCAACAACGGAGCATCGGCCGCGGGGATGTGGGGCGCCCAACTCCAACGACTTTTCCTCCGGCCGATCGGGTCATCGGAGGACGCAGGCGCGGAGGCGGGGGCGCCCGATGTTTCGAAGGGCGCCCTGGCCCAGGAAGGCATCGGGCGTAACACTCGCTGGGGCTGGCTCCATTCCACCTGGACTCCTCTGTTGGTGGTGGGAATCGGAGCGGTTTTCGGCATTCACTGGGTTTCTATGGCGGCGATGTTGATCCTTTCCCTGGCGGCTCGCCTCGCGCTCCCGGTCCCGCCTCGATCCACGGGAAAAAACTTGGGGTCCTTGGCGACCCTGGCCGTGATGGCCGGCGGAGCGGTGGCCTGGGCGGCGGGTTACCATTTTTCGGATCTGGGGGCCTGGGGGTGGGCGGTCTTCGGCATGGTTCACCCCGGCACTTTCTGGGCCGAGGTCCAAACCTGGCCGGAGTGGAAAACCAAAACGGTCGTCCTCCCAAACGGCCATGAGGTTTTGGTGGCGATCAATCCCAATGGAAAAAACAGACCCATGGTTTGGGTTCCCGGCGGCGGAGCCGACCCCTCTTTGGGCCGCCAGCGCGCCTTGTTCGCAAATTACCGGGCCCTCATCGTCCCCAAGCGCGGGCCCCTCCCGGCCCCGGACACGCTGGTCTCCGAGACCGCGGCGGATTTAATTCAGGTCATGAAGGGCTTGAAAAACGCGGCCGGTCGGTCGCTGGTCGAAAGGGGATTCCACGCGGTGGGCCATTCTCTCGGCGCGCTGACGCTGTTTCATTTGGTATCGGAAGAGGACCCCTGGGTTCGCCAACGGCTGTTGTCGGTGACGCTTCTGAACCCCGCCGTCCCCCACTTGGTCCGTTACGAGCGCATCCTGTTGGGAATCAAGGGCGCTCGGGCGATGGTGGGGTGGGCGGCCAGGGCGCTTCATTCGGCTTCCCGTTTCGTTTCCGGACCGCCCCGGGCGGATCGGGACGTCGATCGTCTAGCCTCCTCCCTGGACCAAGCCGCCCTTCCCTTTCTATCGGGGATGTGGGAAGTTTTGATGGGGCGGCCCCTCCTTCCCCGGTCCCAGTTCCGGGACCTCGCGCACATAGAAAACGAGGCCCTCGCCGTGGGCCGGTTTCTCCGGGACCGTTTTCCCGGGATCGAGGAAAAAGTGATCACGCGACTAAAAGGCCTTCCCCTCCTGTTGGTGTACAGCCCCCAGGATTTTCTTTCGGCGGGAATTGTCGGCCTCGCGGAATCGATCACGGGGGACAACCGTTCGATCGTCGTCCTCGTAAAAGCGGCAGGGAAGGTCAATCCTTTGACCATGCACAGCCTCCACGGGTCCGAGGAATACGCTTCGGACGTCAACCAAGCCATTCTCGACTTCACCCGGAAGGTGGAAACCCCCCCAGCGACCGCTCAGATCGGCCGCCGAACCTTGATTCAAATCGTCCGCAAACGGTTCGCGGGGGTATGGGTCTTGACCATGGGCGACCTCCAGGGGAATGAATTGGGGCAGGTCTTTCCTTATCTACACTCCCGAACGGTGGGTGATTCGATCTCCGCACTCGCCGGGTGGAAAAGGGGAACGTCGTCGGGCTTCTCGTTGTTTGAACAGGTGTTCGGCGATTACCTGAAGGCTCACGCGGCGGAGATTCCTGAAGTCCTTCTCTTCAGCGAAAGAATATTTGACTTTCGGGGCGGGGCCGGCGCGAATTTCATCGCGGTCCATGAGGACCTCGCTTCTTCCCCAACGTCCGACCCGCTGACCGCCGACCTGGCGGTTTTTCATGAGTTCGGCGAACATCTGGTCGCCGCGAAAAAAATGCAGTTCCGATACGATCCCCGCTCTCGCTCTTTGCGGGTCATTCTGGGTGCAAAGATCCATTCGCTCCAACTGATTAACGATCGGGCCGCGGTCTACGCCGCCCGGGCCCAAGCGGCCGGGGGAGAGGGGAAGGCCCACGACTTCCTGCGCGCGCTCCAAATCGAATGGTTCGGTACGATCGACGCGAACCTGACCCGGACGATCCGTGAGTCGATCCGTCAAAGCCGCCTCGCGGCGGTGGCCCCGGCGAACGTGTTAAAAAGGGACGCCGCCCTGGCAGAAGCCTGGGAGGCCCTCCCCTCTCCCTTCAGTTCCGGGTTTTTATCCGGGGTCCGGTTGATCTTAGATCGAGCGAGTGGCCCACCGCCGAGATCTATACAGCGGACGTCGATGTGACATCGAGCGGAGGGGCTCGATTGTTTTTGACGAAAGGAGGGGGAACGGGGCGGGCTTCATCGATGGCCGTTTCTCCGGAGTCCCTGAACCCGGGGGACGTGGTGGTCTTCCCTCGAACCCTTTCCGCTCTCCTGCCGACGCTCAAACGTTGGGAGGAAACAAAGCCAGGCGTACCGTATTTCGCCGCTGTCCCCCAGCTCTTTAATTCTTTCGTGGACCGTTTTCCGAAGGGAACGTGCGTGTTCGTGCTCAACAGCAATGTCGTTCATTACAGCGGAAAGCCGAACGATTTTGCGGTCTATCTCGGAATGGGAGACGCCGGTCTCGTCACGCATTTGATCGGGCGTCCCGACTTCGTAAGTCGGATCCAGGCCATCGTCCCGAAAAAGGGGGTTCCCAAAACGGCGGTCATGTCCCATATCCTCTGTGAGGGTGAAGCGGAGACGGTGGGGTTCTTCGAAAAAGGTTCCCCGAGCGCTTCTTCCCCTCGGCGACCGGTTCTGAAGGTCATCTCCGGTGGGCGCCAGGCGGGTCTGGGGGCGGTGGTTTTTCTAGCGGTCCTGGGCATCGGATCGGCCCTGGGGGTGGGATTTGTGGCCGGGCTCATCCCTTTCCCGGAGGGGGCTTCCTGGGCCACGGGGACGTCGGTCGCGGTGCTCTTGGGTTTCGGCGGTCGACAGCCGAACGGGATCCCTCCCGGATATTTTGGGTTGTCCCGTTGGGAGAGGTTTCTTCGCGACCTCCCTCCTCTGGCTCAACTCCCCAGCCGGTTGTTAACTTTCGCAGAGGACCTCGCGGCCCTCCGTCGGACCAGGGGGATCGGCGCGAGGAACGGGGGGGCGGGGACGATCGCCTGGCCTCGTCCGGTGGAGGGTTCGGAGGAAGACCGGCGAATTATTCGGCGCGGGCTGGAACAGGCGGGGGTCCGTCATCTCCAAGAATGGGGCATCGGTCCTTCCAGCGAGGTGGCTTCCATCGGTCCAGGAAGTTGCGACCTCCTCCGCCAGGAGACCACCGCCGCCTTCCCCTGGGAATTTCTGGCGTTGAAACTCGGCGCGCGCGTGGTCCTCTATGAACCGGACCCTGAGTTCAACGGCCAATGGCAGAACTATCGGCGGTCTTTGCCCGAGGACATGGCCGAGCGTCTCATCGTTCCGGCCCCTGCGGCGGCGCGGGTGGGTCAAAACGGGGTCGGCCTCGGCCAGGTCGAGCTCGTCCTGATGCAAAGCGTGTTGAGCGATCCCTCGATCAACGCGGAGTCAAAGGCGAAAATCCTGGATCAGGTTCTCCTTAACGCGAGAAAGGTCTTGGTCGGATGGTACTGGGATTTCAATGGGGACGACGCCCGCACCCGAAATTTTCTAGCCCCGCTGGTCTGGAAGAAGGGGCTCATCGCGAGTGGCCGGGAGCCTGAACGATATAACGGCTTCGCCCACGACTGGGTGGTCCTCGACCTCGGGGGGGCAACGCCAGCCAAAGCCTCCGCCCGCAAGCGGGGCGGGCGATGGCCCTGGTTGGAAGGGTTTTATCGTTTGGCTGGAAACGGGTGGTGGGGACGGGTGGGGTTGCCCGTTTTGGCGGAGAGCGTTTTGCCCTCGGTTCTTCTGTCCTGGGTCGGCGTCACGCCAGGGGCCGGGTTCATGGCTCCCCTGTGGGGGTTGGTTTACCCGTTGGCGTGGCATATGGCCCACCTGTGGGGGGCCGAGGGGACCTGGCGGGAGCGGCTCCGCTTCGCCTTCTCGGCGGAAAAGTTGGCGATCACCGCCGGGGCCCTTTTATCGCTTTCGGGTTTTTCCGCCGCCGCGGGGTTCTTTGATTGGAGTTCGTTTGCTCAATCCCTGGCCTGGGTGGCCGGGTTGGCCTTTCCTCACGCGGTGGTCAACGGATGGGTCTTCAGCAAAGAGTCGGCCTTCGATGACCCGTCGAAGGAGGTTGGAAACGGAAATCGATTCGATTTGGTTCCCCTGTTCACCCCCGTCGTCGCTTTGTTTAACGCCTTCGTGACCGTCGGGCGTTGGGTCGCTCACGGCGCGAGGGTTCGTCGGGTGGGCGTGCGGGTCGCTGAACCGGCCGAGGTGGTGGTCCTCGGTGGAGGGAGCGGGGCGGAACTCCTGGGCCGCGTTTTTCGAAGTATCCCGACCATCAAAGGGCCCATCAAGGCTGTGATGAGCAACCTCAACGATTCCGGCCGTTCCGCCGCCCTCCAGTCGGTGGTGGAACGCGCTTGGAAATCACACCCGGCCTCCGCGCGGCGTTGGTGGAGGGCGCTTCCCCGCTTTTTTGCCAAAAGGTTGGACCGGGTCCCCGTGAATACCCTTCCCTACATGGGCTATCCCATGCGGGCCATCGAAGGCGGTGTGGCTCGCCCTTGGGTGCGGACGTTGTTGGCCGCCGAAATCACCAATTACACGGGTCCTCCTGAGGGCTGGTTGGTGTCTCCGCTTCAAAACGAAGAAGTCATCTCTGAAATGAAGAAAGAAGACCCGATCATAAAAGAAGCCTTCCTCACCGCCATTCGCACCCGCCTTCAGGCGATCCCCCCTGATATTCAAGCGGGAATTCGCGCGGACACCATTCCCGATCCGGCGGTGCGGACCCCCCGCCCCCAACCCTTGCGCGATTTGATTTATCTGGGCGCTTTGTATCGGGACGGCGCCGTGTCCTCTCCGGGGATCCTCCGACCCTCCGCCTATTACTGGGCGGTGGACGGCTTGGTGAGGGCTTTGGACAGTTCCGTGGTCCCTCTCCCGGCGGGTTTCCAATCGTCCAAAGACGTTCAACTCATCGGCGTGGATGCTTCGGGCCGGGAAGCCCTGGGAGAAAAAGCCATCGGATTGGCCCAAGAGGCGGGACCTTTTGCGCGGATCGATTTGGCGGATCTTCATCGGGGGAACAGGCGGAATTCCCTTCCCTTTGCCGACCCCGAGGCCCTCCGGGCCATTAACGAATGCCAAGAAATCGTCATCGGTCCGGGGAGTTTAACCAGTCTGTTCGGTGCCCTGGCTCCCGAAGGGATCGTGGAGTCCCTGATAAGGGCGAAGCGCCGCGGGGCCACGATCACCTGGCTCTTCAATCCCACCCAAAACCCGGATACGGACGGACTTACGCCCGTGGACCTGGTGAAACTATTGGAGCGATCGCTTTCAACCGATAAACGGGCCGTCGCCCTGCGCTCCTTCCTAACCGACGTGGTCGTCAACGTTCCTGTACAAAGCGCCAAGGAACGAAAAGCCTTCCTTAAATCCGAGGCGGAAAAAAAGTCAAACTTGGCGGGAGACCCGAAAACCAACCGCTGGGCGGCCAAGACGGTCACCGGTTTCTGGGAAACCCGGACGCCGGAAGAAATCCAAATGGAGCTGGAAGAACTTCTCGGCGCGCGGGTTTTTGTCTCTTCGTTGGCGGGATGGACGAAGGAGGGTCGATTTCATTACCGTCCCCATCGCCTCCTGACGTGGTTCGCTCTGAAACGGCAATACGAGACCTACGGTCGCTTGGTCGGCGTTTTTGATAAAGACGATACCCTCGGCCTTCCCAACACGCCCATCCCCGTCCAAACGGCTCAGGCGATGGTGCGGGCCGTGCACGCGGGAGCGGTGGTGGTTCCCCACACGGCCACGAGTTTTGAGGAGTTGATGAAGGATTTGAAGTGGCTTTTCCTGGCCCTCACTTTTTTTTCGGGCGGCCGACCCCGTTTACTGGCCTCTCTCTTGGGGAACAATTTACCCATGATCGCCAGCATCATGGACTTTCGGCGTTACGACCGCACATCGGCGCAATACCAGCCGGCCATGACCGAGGACCTCTTTACCGCCATGGCAGAAACCTTTGAGGCCAAGGTCCTCGCCGAGGGTGGAAATGTGTTAGAGGCCCGCCGGGCGCTGTTGGATCAGGCCCGCGGATTTCTGTCCCCCGGGCAGGTGGGGGTTTGGCCGGGCTTCGAATCCACGGTTTTGGCCGTGGAAAAGAAACTTGCCGAAAACGGAGAAACCCTTGAATCCCATGGGGAGGCTCTTCTCTCTGTCGCGCGGCGGCAGGTGGGGGAACTAAAGGGCCTCGCGAGCGACCGCGAAGCCCCCTCGGTGAATTCGCTGGGGGAAGCCTTGAATCGATCTTCGCTGACGGTTCGAAACATCTTGGCGTTAACCATCGAATCCCGAATCGCCCGTTCGGTCTTGGATCAGGAGCACTCTTCGTCCCCTAAGCCCCAGGCTCTGTCCGATAGTTTGGCGGGAATCAGCGACTCGTTCGCTGGGTGCGTTGGCCTTATTTCCGAGGCCGTCGCCAAGGGATCGAACTCCCCCGCGGGTTACGGGAAATTAATCCACAGCAAAGAGCGGGAATTTCTCTGGCCGGAAACGGTGCGGAAAGGGCTGGACTCGCCTCTTCTGCCCACCAGTCTGGCCGTGGCCCTCTGGTTGGAAGCTCTCCTCGCGCGGGAGCGAATTCATCCCGACGTCTACGGCGCCGGGGTGGAGAGGCGACCGGCGGCCCCCGGGAAAACATCCCAAACCCTCCCGGACGGCGTCTCCCTGTTATTGAACGACCGCCGTGTCCAGTATGTTCTCCGAAATATTCCGAAGGCCACTCGGGCGGGGGCCGCGGAGCGTATCCAGGCGGAAATCGACAAAGCCGGACTTCCCTTGTCCGCGGTGGTGGCGGGAACCAGTTCCATCAACTTCATCCCCTTCGGCCAGTCAAAAAAAGATGCCCTGGCCTTGTTGGTTTACCTTTACAGCCTTGAATCCATATCGGCGTTGATGTTTGCGGACGACAAACCGGACATCGACGAGGTTCGTCCCGCGGCCGAGGCCGTGGGCGCTTTTTTCTCCGCCAAAGGGAAGGTCCCGAAAAAGACGTTCCCGAATACGACGATCGTCCCCGAGGAAGGAACCCCCGCGGACACACGGGAGTTTATCACCGAAATGGCCTCTTATCTGGAGACGGTCTCCCCCGGGGTGGGAATCCGTTTTTCGGCTCGGCCCCGGGCCTGGGGAGAATGGATGCGTCGAATGGTCAAGGAGAGGTGGTTGGAAAAGCTTTATTCCGGCCGGGGTATTTTCCGCCGGGTCGGATCGGTGGACGGAGTGCAAAAGTTGGCTTTTCGCGCCAACGCGTTGGAAGAGACCCTGTACGATAAGATCCACCTGGAACGTTTGGCGGGAGTGGCCGCCACGTTCCGGAGCGAAGGGATTCGCTATGTGATTTATGTGGGAGTGGGGGGGGTTGAACCTTTGGGGAATATGATGAACGCCTGGCCGGCGGGTTCCGGCGCGGCGCAGATTTTGCCGTTGGAACACATTGATCCGGGGGAGATTGAGGCGTTGCGAAAACGGCTCATCCGCGCCGAGGCAACCCCCTGGGAGCGCGGGTGGATGAAAATGGGGTCATCGACGGTTCGGGAACGCGTGTGGGGGCGGGCCATCCAAAAGAGCGCCCTCGTGGTGGTGTCCAAGGGTCTCCGGGAGGAGAGCAAAGAAGAGGTACAGGGTCTCACCAGCCTGGTGAACGAGGCTTTTGGAAAAGCGGACCAAGATAAGCCCTTCAAGCATGTTCTGTTTTTCGCCGACCCTCCGAAGCGGCCCGACGATCGCACGGCCTTGGGATGGAATTGGGCCCAGTCCATTGGCGCCCAACAGTTTCCCCTTCAGTTCGATGGCGGCCGCGAATTGTTGAAGAGGTTCCTGCATCCCGGCCTGCCCTACGCGTTTCTCTTGGCGCTCCGGGGGGTGTCGCCAACGACGGTGTTTGAACAAACGGCGGCCTCGGCCCACAAGGGAGTCTCGCAGGACGCCTTCTTAAGGCTGGCGGCCTGGTTGGAAGGCTACATCCGCGAAGGGAAAAACCAGGCGGTTCTCATCTTCCCGCCTCTATTGGAAGGGCTGGGTCCCATGTCCGCCCGGAGTCTGGAGCCGGGACTTCTTTCCGAGGAGGGCGATTCCCCCATGGTGTCCTACGACATGCCGTTGGATCCCGGTTTCTACCCCCCTGCCGAGGAATCCCGTGCCGTGTTCATCCATGTCCGCCGGGAGGGCATTTCGGACCCGAACAGCGAGGCCGTGGAAAACCTTCGCCGGACCGGCCATCCCGTGGCGGAGATCATTCTTCCCGAAGACCTTCCCGTGGCCTTCGCTCTTTGGATGGAGGGGATATTTCGCACGGCCGCTGTTATGGGGGCCATGGAGGAGAAAAACGCCGTTTCAACGCCCGTGGTGACGGCCTATGACGAGACCCTCCGTGCCAACAAGAACCAGGTGCCCGAACCCCCGGAACAAACGTCCAGGTTCCTCTCGATCGGTCTGAACGATGACGGCGTCTTCGCTTCCGGACGTCTATCAAGCGAGGAGGTCAAAGACGTGCTGGATCGGGCGGGACTTGAGAGAGCGGATGCGGCCGACCGCTACGCCGCGGCCTTGTTTTTGCTCCACCGTCAAACAAAAATGAACGGACCTGAAATTGGCGAAATCCGTTTCTTTGGATCCCCCAGCCCCTCCCTGGAGGGGGCTCTGCGGGGAGGCCAGCGGGCCCTGTCCGGGCTCTTGAAAAAAGTGGTTCGCTTCGTTCGACGGACGCACACGGATTATCAGGGAAGCCTCGCCCGCCCGGTCTACGGCGCTCCCGTCCTTTTGGAAACCATGGTCTGGAGAACCCAACCCGCCGGCACGTCCTGGCGGAGCCAAAACCCGGATGCCCAACGCCTCTTGCGGGGCGATCCCCTCCGGTTGCGTCGCTACGCGGCGCGCCGATCCATCGAAACGTCTCCCCGCCGCCCCCCCTATGTTTACCTGATGCTCTCGGATGGGGGGGATCCTGGGGCCCAGGACCTCCGATATTTTTTCGAGAAAGTGGAGAGCCGGTTCAAGGAATTTGAATCGAAGTCCGCGGGGGCCTCGCCTTCCGCTTCTTCGAACTCCGTCGGCCTGGGGGAGCGCTGGAAGGGTTTTTCGTCGCGATTGGGTTTTCCAGGGTGGTTTTGGTTGGGTGTTCTCTCTTTGGGGGTTTTGACCTTCGCTCTTTTTCCGGGGGCCTTCGCGGCTTTGTGGCATTTCCTGTTCCCCGTCGGGTTGGAGGACACCTGGTCGAACTTCATGATGGGGTTCGGAGTGATCGTCGGTTCAACGCCCGCCCTGGGAAGGCATACCACCGAATTTCGGGACGCGACTTCCATCACGTCGGGGGGGGCTCTGGCGCGCGAATTGTTGGGGGGGCCGGCCGGGAGTTTGGACATTTCGCGGTTGAACGTTCACTTGGCTCAGGTTCGCGCCTTCGTGGACAGGGAACGGGATGGTTCCCGCCTCGCTCGCGAGTCCCTCGCGGGTTCGCTGGGGCAATGGAAATTGACCGGGGCGGAAGGAGCGCTTTCCGAAGGCGCCGTGCTTCGGTCCGGGGCGGCTTTGGCAGAGCACTTCCGCCAATCCGCCCATCGCGCCGGCCTCGCCCCCGGGATCTTTAACGCCCTCGCCAGTTTCGGAGAGTTCCTCGCCGCTGGCTCCTCGACCGAATGGACCCGTTGGGTGGCTGTCTTCGAACGGGGTTTCAACGGCGGCTTGATCGACGGGCGGGAGGCGGTTCTCTCCGCGTTGGCTCTAAAACGCCCCATGGTTTTGGAATTGTCGGAAACGCTCCTTCAGGGTAAACCCACCGAACGGGACCAAACGACCCTCTCTCAATTGAAGGTCTTGGCCGGGCACGGGGAGTCGTTGGAGAACGGCCAACTGACCTGGTTGCTCCCGCGCGCGGGCGCGGACCTGAACACCCTGTGGGCCTCCGACCCCGATTTGGGCGTCTTGGGCACGGCGCGGATTTCATCGGTCCTCAAGACGGACCTGTCGAAGGTCGGGAATCAATACTCCTTGCAGGACTTGCTCTTCGCGGTTCAAGGGCGCCGCGCGCTAAAAGACCTAAAGCCGGTGGACCTGGTTGTTTCCAACGGAGAGGAATGGAAGTTAGACCTTCCGGCAAACCTGGTCCAACTTCTCATCACCCTGACCAACGGCCTTCTCTTCCGCGCGGGTTCGGAGTTTGACAAGGAGTCCAGATACGCGGATGTCCTCAACGCCGCGGCCTAACCATTCCCCCGTCGGCCGCGTCGGAAAGGGGTTAACCCTGGCTTTACATTAGGACTCGGCATTTAACGAAGGATGCCGGACTTTTTCGCCTTCGGGGCCGGGGCCTGTTCGGCCGGTGCTCACGCCTAATGCAAAGCCCGGGCTTGACAGGGGCCCCTCCCCTTCGGGGCGTTGTCGTTTACAAAATATTTACATGTACGCAAGGCAATCTTAAGGTCGCATAGGTTTAATAGCAGTGTCGGGATGGCGCACAAGGAGGACTTTGTATGTTGAAAACCGAGACTGAAAATACCTCTTGCAAAGAATCCAAACCCGCTTATCTTTGGATCAAAGGTCCCCAACGGCGAATTGACCCGGTGGACGCCGACCTTCCCTTGCCCCTGGGGCGGGGCGTCGGCCAGAGCGGCATTGGCCGGTTGTGTGAAAAATTGATGTCATCTTTTTATGAGTACAAGCGAGACAAAAAGCATGCCCCTTAATCTCCTTAGGCGGATCACGGGTGGCGGCCTCGCGGCCGCCTACGTTTTTTCCAACGTCGTGGGCGCCCACGCCGTTGAGACCAGCTTGTGGAAAGAACGCCGCGAGGCCGCCGATCGGCAACGCGCCTCGGGCGAGCTCTACGCCCGCCTTCCGGGGGTTCATCCCGCCGCGGGCCCCGACGCCATTCTCCCGAACCTCGCGCCCTCCTTCACCCAGAGCGAAAACCCCTCTCTGGTGGAAATCCTTCCTCCGGACGCGGTGGAAACCTTGGGGTGGCTACCCGCGGCCGTCGCGGCGCACGGGGACATCCGCCGCGTCCACATGGCGAAGAAAGCGGGCGGCCCCCTGGTGGTGCATTTGCAGGACGTGCACGAAAACGAAGAGGCCCAGCGCAACCTCGCCGGGCTGGTCGGCGGCCTGCGGGCCGCCGGGCGCGCCGACGTCGTGGGCCTGGAAGGCGCCGTGGGCGCCTTCCACCTCGAGCCTTACCGGTCCGCCCCGCCGGACATAGCCCGCGCTTTGGCGGGGGAATTTGTCCATTTGGGCTATTTGACGGGGCCCGAAGCCGCCGCGATCACGGCCCCCCAACCGACGCTTCTTTGGGGGGTGGAGGACAGGGCCCTTTACAAGAAGCACGTCGACGCCTTTTCCGCCGCCGAAAAAAGCCGGGCGGTCCTGGCTCGGCGGGTCCGGGAATTGTCCGAAACCGCTTCCGGCCTTCGGGACGGACTGTACCCGGCCAGGTTGCGCGCGCTGGATGAACGCCGCCTGGCGCATGCGGCGAAACGGGAATCGCTGAGCCAATACACCTCCGCCCTCTGGGAAACCCCGGTGGCCAAGGGCTCGTTCCCCAACGTGGCCCGGCTCGTCAACCTCCTTTCGGAAGAAAAACGGATTGATTTCAAACGGGTGGAAGCGGAACGGCAGGCGCTCATCGACGCTTTGGTGCGCGTTGTGTCCCCGGCCTCGCTCGACCGGCTGGTGAACGAAAGCCTCCGGTTCCGGGAGGGGCGCTCTCCCATGGACGTTACTATGATTTCCTCAAGGCTTTTGCCGGGACCACGGGATCCGCTTGTCCGCTTACCCCTCGCTGAACGCTTACATCGCCTACGCGCTGAACGCCGAAACCATCCAACGGGAGAAGTTGCTGGACGAATTGAATGAATTGGAACGATCGGCCTTCACCGCGCTGGCCACGACGGAAACCGCGACCCGATTGGTTCGGGCGCGTTGGGGGCTGGCGCTACTGGAAAAATTATCCCAGCACGCGCTGACCCCCGCCGAGTGGGCCGCCTATCAAAAAGACCGCGTGGCCATCCTCCGGATCCCGGGGGCGTTGGCCGAAATGGCGGGGGAGCCCCGGGGGGAAACAATCCCCGAGGACCTGTTGGCTCCGTTTGAGCAATTTTGCGCGGCCGCCTTGGAGCGCAACCGCGCGTTGGTCGATCATCTTCTGAAAAAAATGGCCGCCGAGAAAGCCGCCACGGGGATTTTGGTGGCGGGCGGGTTCCACACCGCCGGGTTGGAGGACATTCTGGAGGAAAAAGGGGTGTCCTTCGCCGTCGTGTCGCCCCGCCTGGCCCGCGTGAGCGAACCGGCCCGGCCCTTGGATGTTTTCGCCCGCGCGCCCCTGCCGCTGGAGACGCTCCTGGCCGGGGACGTTATCCACCTCGCCTATGCCCCCCTGACCCAAGCCGAGGGCACGGTCGCGGACGTGCCACAAGGCCCCGCGCGGAGACAAACCGCCGAGGCTCTATGGGATTCACTGGATTCATTTTTAGCTGTCATCAAAACCGGATTTCAGGCGGGCGATCTCTCCCGGTTTGACGACTGGTCCTCCGGTTTCAAATCGATCCAGTCGGTGGGGGCCCGCCCCGTGAAGTTCCGCAAATCGTTGGACGCCGTGGTCGTCCGTTTGGAGACTCATTTGGGCATGAATAAAGGATTCGTCATCCTGGCCGTTCCCTCCCATGGGGAAGCCCCTCTGCCCGACGCCAAACCTGTCTACGCCGGGCGGTTTGCGCTGGAAAGCCTCGAAGCCGACATCCGGATTTACAACGCTCATGAGATCGAACCCAGCGATTTGGGCGAGGTGTCCTGGGCGGACGGCGTGGCCGGGACGCCCGGCCGTTTGCTGGCGGCCCTGCGCCGGGTCCTCAACAACCGGCGGCTCAGCCGCGAGGAGCGGCGGATTGAACAGGCCCACTTAGCCGCCATTGTGAAGGTGTCGACCCAAAACAGGATTCCACAAGAGAAATTGCTTCCGATTTTTGAACATATTCGGCGCACCCAGGAATTGGCGCGGCAGTTTGCCTCGGACTTCCATCTCCCGCTCGATGACAAAAGAATTCTTTCGATGGCGGCGGCGGCCCACGACATGGGTAAATTCCACGAAGATTGCATCGAGAGTATTTTGAAGGTGCAATACCACGAACGCGGATCGCCCGAGCACCAGGCCCTGGCCGCCCACGAGGAAGCCGTGTTTGCCATGTTGGACCGCTACCAACTGGATTTGGGGCCCGACGCCTCCCTGGTGCTCCGGGCGCACAGCGCTATCGGGCCCTTGGGGCAGCAGGACCTTTCCTCCATCGAAGGGCTGGAAGAGAGGCACGTCCGCTTGGCGTTGATATTGGCCATGGCCGATGTGGGCGACGGATACCGCGATATGACCCGGGACTATTTGCGGGCCCGGGTCGCCGAAACCGGTTTTCCTGACGCCGCCGCGTTAACGGTTGAATACAACAAATACTGCGACGGGGCCCTCCATGGCGGGTTCGGCCCAGCGGCGGCCTGGGCGCAGGCACGCTTTCATGGGGCGCTCGACCAAGACTGGTTCGGGGCGGCCACGGAGAGAACGCTCATCGACCATGTGGCTCGGTCCGTGGCGGAGGCGATGCCGCCGTCGGCCGATCCCAGCGACGCGCGCCGCTTGACGCTCTTGGCCGACGCCATTCAAAAATTCAATTTGCCCGGTCGGACCACCCCCCCGGACCAATGGTGGCCCGACCTGGTGGAACGGCTTTGGTTGCGGGGGGCTCGAGGAACCGACCGCGAATCCCTTTTAAAGGGGTTGCTATCCCAGGTCGTGGAGGGAGTCGAAAGGGGGACTCTTGACGATTCCCTCGGGTTGGATTTGCTCACCTTGGGGATGATGTCTCCGGGGGTACCCCTGGTCTCGCGCCGATGGGTGGGTGGAAGTTATAAAGACGGCCAACACGATTTCGACCTTTTCCAGAAGGGAATGATCAACGACGTCCGGGCGGCTGTCCCCGGTCCGGAAATGGAGCAAGTGGTCGCCGCTCTCAATCACTCCTTGGCGAACGCGCATCTTCACGGGATCATCCGGCCAGAGAGTCCCGCCGAGGCCAGCCTGGCCCTCACAGCGGGCCATTGGGTTATCCGCGTCGAAAATTATTCCGACGAACGTCTTCCGAAGTTGCCGGAGGCGGGGAAACGAAAAACGGAGAAGGATGACGTCACTTTACCGGACCGGGTGTTTCGGAAAGGTTCTCCCGTTTTGACCACCCTTATGCGAGAGGAAAGGCTGCGGGGCGTCAACACCATGTACGGCTATGGCACATCCTATGTGATCCAATCCCTCCGATTGGGTTCGGACGGGCGGTCCCAAAAAGTCCTGTGGAGCGAATCCGCTCCCGTGGACAAAACGCCGGACGGTGCGGCTGTGACGAAAGTGTCTTTCCTTTTCACCGCTCCGGCGGGGACTCCGCGAAAGGAAGAAATACTGACCTCTTGGTTAAGTGAAAGCGACTCGCCGACTTGGGTCATGGCCGAGAATTTAGGCGAGGCGTGGCGGGCGGACTTGACCTCCCGCTTCCTGACGGGGTTGTCGTCGAGCGAGAGGGAGACCCGCGTCGAGGAAATAGTCAACGCTTTGACCGCCCATCGGGCGCAATTCCCGGACATCGAACGGTTTAACCTCGAAGCCGAAACCCTGGCTCTGGCGGAAGGACCCGTGACGCTTTTTTCCTGGACCGGCACGGGCGCGCAAATAGTGGATCGCCGTTCGGGGTTGTCTGAAGACCCCAAATGGAACCGCGTCGAACGGTTGGTCCCATCCCTTAATATGGACCGCTTCACCAATATTCTGGAACATTCCTTGGACAACATCTCTCAACACGGGGACGCAGGCGAACCGGCCGCCGTCCTCTTGGTCTACAACCAGGGGGCCCTCACCCTGACCGTTTCCAACGTCACCTCCGAACCGTTGTCTCCGGAACTCGCCTCGGCGCTCTTGAAGACGCACTCCATGGCCGATCCAACCCCTGTTTTCCCGCGGGGCCCGAGCCCGGGACAGAGCATGGGGGCCGGGAGCATGATCATCCAGGCCCATGGCCTTTTCGCCCCGGAGGCGCAGGAACGGCACGGGCGCGACATTAAAATCCGTTTTGATCGGGAACCCCGAGGGGAAGCGGCGGTGTTCACCGCCACGGTGGAGATTCCGGCGCTACCCGCCGCCGACGCCCAGACCAACACCAAATACGCCAAGCCCGGGACGACGGCGGTCTCGCGCTGGATCAGCGAGCGATCCTCGACCTTGCGGCTGGTGGCCACCGCCCATCACGGCCGGGTGGACGCGGGGCCCGCGATAACCGTCGAGCCCGGCTCTGCGGGTTTTTCGACCGTGAAGTTGAGGTCATACCCGGTGTGGCGGCACCGGGCCCAGCTGAACGAATTGGTCGCGGGAGTGGAGGCCGTGGCGCCCGCGCTCACCGCCCCCGGACGGTGGCGCAATGAATGGCGCGCTCTCCTCTGGCGGGAGCTGGGTTATCGACGCGCCGAAACCGGCGGAACGGAAGACACCGCGGCCCCGGGGCAAGCCATCCGTTTGTCCGGCGGGGGCCTCAGCGTCGTCGAACACAGACGGATCAACCGGGTGATTCTCGCTTTGATCAAAGACGGCAAGGCCGCGGCGGTGTGCGGGGACCGCGCCGGCGCCCTCAAAAACGACAAGGACCTAAAGACGCTTCCCGTGGAAGAGGACACGGACGGATTCGTGAAGGGCCTGCGCGGTTTGCTGCGGCGAGGAATCCTAACGAACGGGTGGCCCGCGGACTTCGACTTGATCGTCGTCGACGGGGATTTCCCGGCGGACGTCGCCCTCCACCCCGGGCACCGGCGGCACCAGGCGTATCTGCCCCGCGCGGTTTTTGACGGGTTCAAACAACTTTTCCGAACCCTTCCCCCAGGGGAGGACCAGGACCTCCTGTTGGAGGTAGTGGGGGAGATGCTACGCCACGAGGCGGAGCACATTCGTCGCTTTCAAGAGTCCGGTCGTCCGGCGTCGGAGGCGGAGGTCGACGCGGTCGCGTCGTCCGCCCGCCCCCGCGCCCTGTTGCGGGTGCTTCACTCCGCCGCGGCCGCCCGCGCCGTGGGCGCCGCACCCCGGTGGAACGCGTTTTTGGAGCGGGCGCGCGGCGAGCGGACGTCCTACCTTCACGCCTATCCCCATTTGACGCCCGAACAGCATGTGGGCATGGCCACGGAGATTCTCCGGCGGCCATTCACCACGGAAGATCGCATCTTGGCGCAACTTCATTTGGGCGCGGTGTTCGACGGGGCCGCCCCGAGCTCCCCCGTCTTCAACAAAGCCCTCGCTCTCCTTCAAAGAAAAAACATCGTCGACCTGGACCCGGAAATCGGCAAACCCTTCCCCCTGTGGAAGTTTGTTCAAGAACTGACCCGTCAACACGCTCTGATCAGCGACCCCCGACCCATCTCCGAAATCAACGTCATCGCGAAATCTTTGGCCCAATTCGACCCCTGGACCCGCGGGAACGATGTGCGCGTCGGGGACTCCCTTCAATTCCCCGTTCCCGGCCAAACGATGGCCCTTCCCCTCACCCGCGAACAATTTAAAAAGAAACTGACGGATCTTTGGCCGACCCTGAAATCCGCCGAGCGCGCCGACCTGTGGCGTCGGGTTCGGTTTAACCCGGAAGGGCACCTGCTCATTACCCGCGGGGATTTGGACTGGCTGGGACTTCCCTTGGAGAAAATGGCCATGGTGTCCCGTAGCGCCGCCGGCAAAGGCACTCGCTACGCCCGCGAAGAATACGATGAGGCCACGGGTGCAAAGGTGGTTCTCGACTGGGCGAAAGGCGTCTATACCGTTCCCCTGGAGGAGGGGGCGCCCCGGGGAATTCTGGAAATAGTTTTGGCCCAAGCCCGAGCTCGAAATCTGGCCACCGGGGCCGCGCTGGAGGTCGACGTCCACACCAGCCATTTGACGGACAGTCAGATCCGTTTCGAATTGATTCGCCTCGGTTACGTGCCGAACTTCATGGAACGATTTATGCCTGAATTTGTCCTGGACAATTTGCCCGAATGGCTGTACACCCCCGGCCTGTACACCCACCCGGCGGAAGGGTCCGCGCCGGTGAAAGTGGTCCGGGTGCGCGAAGCGCATCTGTTGGACGCCCGCACGGGGGATTTTTACAAGCACAGCGTTCCCGGCATGGATGTGATGGACGTGATGTGGCCCGACGCCCACGACACGTCGTTCATCGATTTCATCGTCAGCGGCCGGGCCTACGAAGTGTTCAAGCAAGGGAAGCGGTTTCAATTCATCGCCAACATCGACAACTTGGCGGCCCTCCCGTCGCCCGCCCTGCTCGCCGTGATGCGATTGACGGGCGCCCCCCTCCTCAACGAGCTGGCCCAAAAACCCAAGGGGGCGAAGGGCGCGTCCGCGGTGAAATTCAAGGCAGGTCGAACCTCCGCCGCCGTGGATTTCGGCCGTCGGCTCGGTTTGGCCGAGGAATTTCAATTTGACGGGTCTTTCCTCAAGGGGTTGTCGCCGGAGGCGGCGGAGGCTTATTTCCCGATGTTCAACACCGCCAACTACGTGGTGGATATCGCGAATTTCTCCCGCCAATTTTTCAACACCCCGGACGCGACGGAGGCCGACGTTGAAGCGAAATTGAAGCGTTTTTATGACGCGCGCAACGACCCCGAGGTTCTGTTGGCCCTGCGTTTTGAACTGATCGCCGGTTACCGCCGACAAACCCAGCTCTGGGAAAAAGACAAAACCCACCCGGCCCTCCAGCCCGCCAGTTTGGCCGGCATGGTGACGTGGCGCGTGCCCACGGTTTTCGTTGAGGTGCCCGTGGGGCCGTCAGCGGGGGCGGAGTCGCGCTTCGAACCGTTGAAGGAAAACATCGATAATTTTTCGGCCAACTACGCTTTGGTCGAGCGATTGCTCGCGGAGGGGCGCCCGGCGACCTCCCCGGTGGCGACGCTTCAAACCAGCGGACTCTCCCCCGCGGACGCCGCTCGGTGGGAGGCCGTGGCGGGAAAATACAAAGGCAAGACCTTGGGCGACATCCAGGCGGATTTGGCGGCGAACGTGCGGTCGGTTCAGGACTCTCTCAAACGGGTGGCGGCCAAACAGCCGCGGAACTACGGCGCGGCGGAGGCCCCGTCGACGTCGGCCCAGCCCCGGGCGCCCCCTCTGGAGCAGGCCATCCCTGACCTCGGCGCCGTGAGCGCCGACATTGATCCCCTTGGCAAATTGAACCAAAGCATTCACAGCCTGAAGAGCATTGGAGACGTGGTGCTCCCCGCGGATCACCCGCTGTATGGCCTGGGCGTTCCCCGGGATTTCGAGGTTCACCTTATCGGCGGAAAGGGGAATTTCCAATTTGTGTTTAACGGCCCCTTCGGCCGGGTGCGGGCCCACGCCAGCGGGTTGACGTCCAAAAATAGCGCCGACCCGAAGAAAATCCTTTACGTGGCGCGGGCCTATTTTGACGAACATTTCGCGCGCGCCCCCGACCACGTCGCCGCCGAACTGACCAAGGAAACCGATCGCTTCAACAAGTGGTGGCAGGCGACCCACCCCCCGCTTGATGTCGCCGGGGACTTCGTGCCCTGGCTGGGCGCTTGGGCGCGGAAACTGCTCACCAGCGTCGATTCCGGGTTAGAGGGCGGGGTTCAAGTCGCTCGCCCGAAAGACGCCGCGATCCGCGGCGAGGTGGTCAACATAGCTTACGAGGGACCTTTCTGGGGCGCGGGCGGCGTTCAGGACGTCGTCACGGAACTTTTGCCGGAGCTGGTCCGCCAGGGGGTGGCCACGCGTCTCTTCGTCCCTCTGCATCAAGGGGGGGTGCCTCGGGAGGTTCGCGACCAAATTTTGACCCGAGGGGTGGAGGGCGTTTCCCAGTTCACGTTGACCCGGGGCCAAGAGACCTACACCGCCAGGCGGGTGGCCACGGTCGTGGTGGACGGGAAAACCTTCGGCGTGTACGAGACTGAAATCGAAGGGGTGACGGTCGATTTCATCGCCCACCCCGAACTGTTCCCGAACGGATACGAAGGCCAAGAGGCGTTCTGGTCCAACATCCCCGCGGACGTGCGCCAACGGGTTCTCCAGGGCGAAACCGTGGACGCTTTCCGCTGGTTTTACTCCGGCCGCGATTACGACGCGCGGTTGGCGAGGGTCACCTCGGTCGACGGTCGACAGACGTTCGTGTACCGAACGAATTACGCCGACAAAGAAATCGATTTCGCGGGATCGGTCGAGATGTTCCGCGCCGGGCGCTCTCCCCGGGACCTCTATTGGGAGGCCACTCTTTTCTCCGCGGCGTCCGTCCGCGCCATGGAGGCGTTGAACCTAAAGCCCAGCGTGGTTCAAGCTCACGATTGGCAGGCGGCCCAAGCGTTGGCCTACGTGCGGGGGCACGCGCCCACCCGGCCCGTTGAAGGCCGTCGGGCGTTCCGCGTGGCGGTGAGCGACCGCTACGCCCACGAGCTGTTGACGGAGCTGGGGAGCGGCGAGCTGGTGGGCATTTTCCGCGAAGACGAAGAAGGTCTCCTGGGCATCGCCAACGGCATCAGCCACCAAGGTTGGGACCCCCGTCGGCCCAAACCGCGACGTCAACAGCCGGCGTCCGGAGAGAACAAGCCCGCTCTCCTGGATTACGATTACACGCCGTTCAGCGCGGCTGACCCGGAGGGGAAAAGGGAGAACAAAACCCGGATGCAAGAGGCGCTTGGGTTAACCGTCGACCCGGCCGCGCCGGTCTTCGCCAGCGCGTTCCGCATCACGGGCCAAAAAGGGGTCGAGGAAATTATCGGCGTGGCGGGGCGGGTCCTCCACAGCGGCGGTCAGATGGTCATTCAGGGGCTGGCCCATCCGGAAGAGGAAAAAAAATACCATTACGTCGCCCGCCTCAGGGAACTTCGGGACCGTTTTCCAGGAAAGATGGTGTTCCGTGAAACCTTCAATAAAGACGATGTCCATATGCTTTTGGCCGGAGCGGACTTTTCCCTGTGGCCTTCGGAGTTCGAACCCTGCGGGGTGGCCCATCAACAAGCCATGCGTTACGGCGCCGTTCCCATCGGCCGTCGCGTGGGGGGTCTGGACACCACCATTATCGATGAACGGGAATACCCGGGGTACGGCACCGGTTTGAAATTCGATCTCAAGACGGCTGACTCCCTTTGGTCGGCGGTGGAGCACGCCTTGAAAGTCTTTAAGGAAACGCCCGACGCCTACAACGCTATTCAAAAACGAACCATGGTCGGCCCGCGTGACTGGTCAAAAGTGGCGCCGGAATATCTCGACGTCTACATGGCGTTGGACCGAGGCGAAATCCGCGACACCGACAGCCTGGGCGACGCGGCGCTCATCACCGTTATTCATAACGGGGGGGTCGCTTATCAAGGCCGTCAGCCGGCCAACGTGGCTCGGGAGCGGTTCGAATGGGCCAAGGGGTTGGCCGGCGGGTTTCCTCCCAGCCTGAACTTTGATCCTCAAGGTGGTGAATTCTACGGTTATTTGAACGCGCTCAAGATCGGGTTGGTGGCTCAAAACCACGCCCGGCCCCTGCTATCGGACGCGCTCATCGGCCACGTGCCCGCGGGAGTCGATTTGACCGCCGTGCCATTGCAACGGGCGGCCGAAGTGAAGGCGGCCTATTCCGCTTTGGACGAGTGGCTCGCCACCAAGCTGGCGGGTCCGCCCCCCCCGTCCGCCAATCCGAATTTGGCCCAGGCGGTTTGGAGCGGAGCGCAGGTCCTTCGGGAAAAGATCGGTTCCCTGAGGCAAAACACCGACCTGGGCGTCTTTGACGCCGACGGGCTTCAACGCCACAGCCAATCGCGTGTCTTGGGTTACGGCTTTTCGCAGGAACCCCGGACGGGCGGCCGCGGGCGCCTCGGGTTGAGCGATGAGTTCTTCGAGCTACGGTCGGTTTTACACCCCCACCTCATGGAAGCCGCATTTCACGAAGGCTACCACGTGGTTTTTGGCGCCGACGCAAAAACCACCCACCACCTCGACGCGATCCGTCTTCAGGCCGTCCTTTTTTGGGGTCTTTCGCCCGACGAGGCCTTCGCGCTGTCTCTGGAGGGGCTGGAAAACCATCCTAAGAATGCTCTCGGCCGCGCATTGCGCGTGCGCCGTCTCCAGCGGGATTTCCGCGGCGAAGACATTTATTCCTTGGCGACCGAGTTGCGCGGGAAAATGGCGGAAGGGCGTTTGATTCCCTTCCTGTCCGAGGCGGACGACGCCCTGCACCTTCCCTTGGGCCTGTCGCCGACCGCGATGGAACGTCGCGCGCAAGACCGGATTGATTTGATGCGTCGGGTGGAAGGGGAAGCTCCTCGCCGTCCCGGGGACGAGGACCCCCGCGCCGCGGAGGCTCGCCGGACCGAGCAAGACTGGGCCAAGCCCCTCATGGATTCCGGTCCGGTGGAAGCGTTGCACCCCCTGCTAAAGGCGATCAGCCTTTTGGACGGCGCCGAGGAGACCCGGCTGTTGGAGGAATTGGGCGCGGCGGTGCTTCGGGACGCCGCCCTGGCGGACCGGCCCTTAGTGGACAGGATTCTTTTGATGACGGGCCGCGTGCCGGCCTCATGGGCCAAACTGCACGGCATCGCCTACCAACGGGTCTATCACCTCTCGGCTGAAGGGCGCAAGGTGTGGGCCGGCGGGTTGGGCCCCGTGCAAGTCTTCCACAGCGACGCGGAACGGGAGATCACCCGCGGTTCGAACGTGGACATTGTCGATATCGAGCCGGACTACACTCACCGACGAACGGCCGAAGGGCTGGTTTTGGCCGCGGCGGTTCCTCCGTCGACACCGTTGTTGCCCAGCGACGAGCCGCCCTTTGATCTGGACGTGGTTTTCGAGGACCACCCCGTCAAAATCCGGGTTCGACCCATGAAGGGCCCAGAGGGCAACCCGGTCTACCTCTTCCGCGACAATCCCGACGGCGACGCCTTTTTCACGAAGCAACTCTACGACTACCGGGGCGGAGGCGACAACCCGGCCAGCTGGGAGGACTTCTCGGCCTTCTTTAGCGTCGCGAGCCTCGCCATCATCGCGCATTTGGAAGAAGTGCGGCTCCGCGCGTTGGGCGCGGCCTGGCGTCCGCCGGTGATCCACGGCAACGATGCGCAGACGGCCCTCGTCAACGTTCTGGTGGCCGAAGCGGTGGCCGGGGGCAACCCGCGGGCCGAGTCCCTGGCGAAAAAGATTCCTTTCTTCAAGCCGTTGTCCCGGTGGATCGCGCGTAGCTTCAAGACCCACACCTACTTCAATCGCCAGGGCTACCTTTGGGGCCGCCCCAATGACCATTTCAGCCGCCTCTCGTTTTTAAGCGGCATCCCCGAATGGGACCACGGCCGGTTGATGGGCTATTTTGCCCGCACCGGCCCGGAGGGAAACGGTTACCCCGACGTCACCTCGGCGGGCGTCGCCGCGACTCCGGGGCACGTGCAGGGGGTGTCGCGCAAACACGGTTGGGACGTGGCGCGGAAATACGACGATCCCCACCCCGTGGTCGGCATCACCAACGGAGCTAATTTGGAATGGTCGGCGGGCCTGTTCCGCGGTTACCTGAAACGCGTCGCGGGGGACCACGTGGATCAGCTCCGCCCCACCGCCGGTCA
Organism: Elusimicrobiota bacterium; assembly: GCA_016721625.1. Lineage (NCBI taxonomy): Bacteria > Pseudomonadati > Elusimicrobiota > Elusimicrobiota bacterium. The sequence continues at coordinate 1,203,043 of JADKHR010000001.1, read as the reverse complement.
AGTGCGGGACGCCAAGCGGCTCGCCAAAGAAGAATTTTTTACGGAGCTTCTGGCCGTCAATGACAAGGGCCAGTCGAAGCATTTGGAATCAGAGGTCTTTGAACGCTTTCGGGATGTGTTGCGCGATCGCACCACCGGTACAGACGCCCGGCTGGACCCCGCTCTTCTGACGCAACCAACCTTTGGGTTCGTGGGCCGGTTGGTGAACGAAAAATTCAACATGGACCGTGCTTGGGCGCGGTTCGTCATTCGGGCCTTGGTTCAGGCCGGGGTGAACGTGGTGCTCTTCGCCCCCATCCAGCAAAAGAGCGATCCCAGAAGCCCCAGTTCGACCATCGCCCTGCAACTGACCCAACTGGCCGGGAATTTGGATCGAGAATGGAAACCGGGGCACGGTCGGCTGTTGTTCATCGATTCGGGGAATTCGGAATTAAAAAAGAAGGCGCTGACGTCGCTCGACCTCTTGGTGTTGGACTCCGACAAGGACACCGAAGCCAACGGCTACACCGAGGTGGCGGCCTCCGCTTCGGGCGCCTTGGTGATGGCTCCTCCCTTCCACAACGGCGAGGGGCTGATTCGCGGCCAGGGCATTCCCATCGATTGGAACCAGCCGGGGCACGGGAATACCCTCATCCCTGAAAACCAGAAGTCGGACGCCTATTTGGACACGTTGGCCAGGGCGACCAGCGTTTATTTCGACCGCCCCGACAATTTCGCCGCGCACCAGGCCACGTCGGTGCGTTTGAGCCGGCCATTGGAGGCGCGCCTCACCGCCGCGGCGTCCCTGCGGGACTTTAATCTGAGCTATCAACTGCCCGTGGACCTGAAGACCGACGCGCGCTGGCGGACGGGGCTGGTCCTCCCCGCCGACGCCCCGGTCAAAATCGAAGCCTTGGTCCATCTGCGCCCCGGGGTGGGCACCGGTCATTTGGAGGCCCGGGCGCGGTTGGCCCCCGTTCGTGGCTGGGGCATGGAATGGGGCGCCGTGCGCGAGATCCCCTTGGGTCCGGCGGGCGGGGTGGTGGTCGGGGAATTGGGCTCCCAAAACGTGACGTTGGCCGCGGACGTGGACCTGCCCCCGGGGCAATATGAGTTTATCATCGAAACCCGCGACGATCGCGAGCCGGTGTGGATGGTTCAAGAGGGCATTTCCTGGGGTCAAAACAATCGCTTGACCGTGGGCGTCCCGTCCGCTCCGGCGGGGCTTCTTCCCTTCTGGCGGCCGGTCATTCAAAAGTTGCGCTTTCTGGGTTGGGCGGACCGCCGCATCGGGACCGTTCTGGGGTTCTTCGAGGAGTTGTCCTTCATGGGGGGAATTTCACTGATGGCGGGACTGTTGGGGAGCGCCTTTGGCTTGGGCGAGGCGCAGAGTTTCCTTGTCGCCTCCGCTTCGGCGCTGGTTCTGTTTCCTCTTGGCCACGCCGGGCTCGTGCACTATTACGACCACACCGGTCGTCTCAAAGACCGTTCCTCCAGCGATCGCGATGTGGTTCGGTTGTTGGGGTTCGGGGCGGTGCTTAGGGCGGTTCACGTCGGTCTCTTTTTTGCCCTGCCTTGGCTCTCCGCGCTGTTGGCGGGCGCGCCGGTGGCGGGGCCTCCCTCCGATATGGTCCTTTGGGCCGCGGCCGTATTGCCCTTTTTGATCGTTCCTTCTCTCCACGCGCGTTACGATTTCCGGCCCCCCGCCGGTTGGCCTTTGGCGGTGGTCGACCCCCTCGCCGCTCTCGCGCGCTTTGTTCCTTCCCTCCAAACCATTCGCTATGTTCCCACGGCAGGGGTCCCGGATGAAGGAGGCGTCTACAATTCCAACCCGCAAAGATCCGCCATTTTGGACCAGGCTTTTACCCAACTGGTCGACGCCACGCCCGACGCCTTGACCGGAATCAACCCCACCGCCTTTCGCGCCATCGCCGAACTGGCGCTCGAAAACACCGAGCAACACGGAACCCCCGGGGCCGAAGCCTCGATCACTCTGCGGGCGCAAGGGGGGGACATCCTGCTGGAAGTCGCCAATCCATCCACCGAAATTCTTCCCGACGCGATTCAGGGCGAATTCTCGATCCAACACCCCAACACCGACGTTCCGCCGACGGAACGCGGCCCCGGCAGTCGCTGGGGGGCCGGCGTCGCCAAAATCGCCGCCCTGGTCAAATCCCTGTATCCATCCAGCGCCACGGGTCTGGCCGACAGAGTTCGATGGTCCTGGCGTCGCGACGTCAAGGAGGGAACGGTGGTTTTTTCCCTCCGCGCGCCCCGGGGCCAGGCCGCCGCTCAGGTTACACCGTTGGAATTCACCAATGATTGGCAGATGCCCGAGTCCCCGTGGTCGGGGATCGAAACAGGGGTGCGGTCCGACGTCCTCGCGTTCAGCTTGTTGATCGCGGGGTGGGGGCTCCGCGTTGAGGCCCCCCGCGCCGAAACCTTCGCGGTCGCCCCGGCCCCCATTCAACCCCTGGATCCAGCCGTGATCGAAATAAAAGATTTCGGGTCGGCGGCGATTCCTCCCGGACGCTCCGGGCTCTCCCCCCTGGCCGCCCCCTGGGCTCGATTCTCCGGGTGGCGCGCGGCATTGAACCCCGGGAGACTGGCGATAGGGACCGTTTTGGGGGCGTTGATCCTTCTGGCCATGCCGGACGTCGCCCTGGCCGCCCAGTCCATGATTGACGGCGCCTCCACCTCCGAGGTTCTGGCCGCGCCTTTCGTCGCGGCCGCCGTGGCGATGGGACGTCCGCGCGCCGGCGTCAACGCCGAGAAGGTGGAATCCCTGTTCCGCTCGGGAACCTGGATCGAGGTTCATGATTATTTGCGGGAGATGAAGTCGATGGCGGGCCGTGACCCCGCCGCCTACGTCGACGGGGTTTGCATTCTCATGATCCGGCTTTTGTCGTTGGTCCCGGGTTTGCCGGAAGCCGAACGGGAAACAGCCCGAACGGAATTGCTGGAGAGATTCTGGCGTTTGGCGAATTCCCTATCGACCCCCGCCGTCGCCGGCCCCTACGCGGACGAATTGGCGCGGAACTACATGGCCACGCTCATGCTGGACAACCTGGCGGCGCGCGCCCTCGACACGAGAAATTTCGATTTAGCGGAGCCGCTGGCGGAAAAGGCCGGCGTCCAATGGGGTCTGGCCCACTCCGCGGCCGGGAACTCTCCGACGTCCGGGAAGCGCCCCCCGCCCATTCCCAAAATCGCCGAAGCCCGCGCGGCCATCGCCCACACGCGCACGCGCTTGGCGTTTCTGCGCGGCCGATACGAAGAGGCCCGCGCCATCGCCACCGAGGCGTTGAGCGCCCCCGACGGCGCGTTCCAACACCCTATTCAAAACAACCGGGATCTGAGCCTTGAGCTGGAGTTTTTCATCGCCGAGTCCCACGCCGCCGAGAAGCATTGGGACCAAGCCGCGGAGGCGTTCCGTCGAACGCAGGCCCGCGCGCCCGGAGACCCGCGCGCGTTCACGGGCGAGGCCGTTCTGCATCTGGAACGGGCCGCGGGCGCCGATTCCCTCGTGGAAAATGAGCGGCTGGCCCGGCAGTCGTTGGCCTTGTTGGATCAAGCCGCCGCCAAAGGGGATGCGACCATCCGTCATTTCCGCGCCCGCTTATCAGCGCAACTTTTCCTTCACGAGCTGGCGCCGTCCGAGGGACATTTGGCGGCCGCGGAAGCCGCGCTACCCAAGGCCATCGCCCTTCACCCGGCCAAAACGGACGTGGCCCGGGTGTGGCTGAACCGATGGTTCGGGGCGGAAGATTTCACGGAGGGTTTCCGGCGGTTGGTCGCGGCGCGGGACGCCGTGTTGAAAGACAAAAAAACCCAGAGACCCGAGCGGGTGGATTTCCAATTCCTGGGATCCATGAAAGAGGCCTTGGCTCAATTGGAGGCCATGGGGTTCGATGTGTCCGCCGCGTTGGCGGCGACGTCCGTGAACGCCGTCGACCCGGCCACCGCCGAGCTGGCGGCGGACGCGGCTTTCCTGCTGAATATGCGCGGCGAGAAAGCGGCTTTCGGTCGAAGCCTGGACGCCTTGCGGCGATACCTCCTGACCGCCGCGAACGGAGCGTTCGATCATACGTTCGGGGCCGCGCCAATCAAAGTTTTTGAAAACGCCCTGGGAAACCTGCAACGCGTCAGCGACGTCGATTGGGTGGTCCGGACCCTGGTCCCGCGGGCGGCGGCCTCGGACAACAAGGCGGCCCACAACGTCGTGGTGGAATTTTTGAAAGCCAACGCCGAGGACGTTTCCGTCAAGGGCCTCCAGGCCATGAGGGACAACCCCTCGGTGATGGCGGTGCGGCCCTTCGCCAATTTCGCGAATCTGAATTGGAAGCGTGCCCAGGAACAATACCCAAGGCAGATCGGGCTGTTGGCCGAGGCCCCCATCGCCGATTGGACTTCCGCGCGGAATTCGTTGGACGACGCTCGCCTTCTGGGGGTGGCGGACAAACCCGGCGTCCAAAAACTGCAGGTCCTGTGGGATGCCCACGCCGCGGAGCTGGCCGCTCAAGCCTCCGCGCTGGACGCCCGCGCGGCCGAGGAAGCGCAACGAACGTTGGCCGATAAACGTCCGGAGAATTTGAGAGCCCTTCGCGACCTGCGCCGTCGCTTGAGCGAGCGAAGGAGCCGGATTATTGCCAGCCAAAACCCGGCCATGGCCTTGGAAAATTGGGACAAAAGCCAAGAATTGTTCACGCAAGCGGAAACGCTCCTCGCGGCCGTGGCGGAGGACAAGGACGTCGAAATACGCCGCGTGACTGAGGATGTTCGCGCGGGGGTCCGGAGCGTCAAGAGCTTTTACGCCGATAAGGCCAAGGGCCCCTGGCGGGACGCCGTCACCGACCAACTGGAATGGGAAGGCAATGAAATTATGACCGAATGGCAAACGCCGGCGCTGAGCGAGTCCGCGATCCAACGCCTCACCCGGGAATCCTTGGTTTGGGTTCGGTTGGCCCGAACGCTTTTGGTGGGAAACGCCGAAGACCGCCGCGTGGTGAGGGAGGAATCCCGCAAAATCCTCGGCCAAGCGCGCGTTTTCCGCCCGCGCCAGGAGCGCGGGGGGGCTTCCCTCGACCTGTTGTTAGGCTTGGCCGGCGTGTTGGCCTTGACGGCGGCGGCCCTGACCTTGGACCGTCTATGGTTGGCCGGAGCCATGGGGCTGGGACTCGCCGCCATGGCCGCCCGTCTTGTTCGTCGGGCTTCCGCGGCGGTTTCCACGAAATGGGCGGGCCAACAGATGATTTGGGATTCCGCGATGCTCCAAAGCTTGACGGTGGACCGCCGGACGACGCTGGACCGCGTCCTCTTGGGTGGGGCGGCGGGCCCGGTGTCGGTGGGTTGGTTGACCGCGGACATTTCCCGCGTCCGGTCTTTCGTTCAATCGGAGCGTCGGCGGGGCCAAGCCGCCCGGGCCGTCCTGGAAAAGAATTTCGGAGCGTGGTCTTTGACCGACGAGAACGGCCTCTTGTCGGAAGAGCGTGTTCGCTGGGCCGGGGCCGCGGTGGCGGCCGCTTCGCGTCGGGAGGGCGGCGTCGATTCCGCCTTGCCGACATCGGCGCCACCGGTGTTTCTGGCGCTGGCCACTTTGGGTGAACACGATCTGACGCCCGCCCAATGGAGCGTCTGGGCGGAGGTGTTCGCCGAAGGCTTCAATACCGGTTTGACTCCCGCCGGGAAGCGATTGAGCGAAGCCGTGGACGAGCAGCGCCCCTTGATCGTTGAAATCAGCGCGTCGATGCTGAGCGGCGCGCCGACCGCCCAGGACGAGACCCGCTTGGCCGAACTTCGGGTTCTCTTGTCCCGCCAAGCCGACCTGGCCGCCGATCAGCTCACTTGGGTCCTCCCCGACGGCCGGAAGGACCTGGCCCGGTTGCCCCGCGATTTGGCGGGGCTGCGCGACATCCGCGCCGGTGTGCGGGTGAAATCCAAAATTCCTCAAGTGGACGGAAAACTTTCCGTGAAATCGCTCCTGTTGGATGTGCAGGGCCGCGCCCGTGTGGCGGATTTGGCGGCGACGGATCTCTTCTTGATGGACCGCGGCGAATGGGTGATCGAATCGGACTTGCCCAAGGATCTGGCGCGACTGTTGATCGCCCTCGCCGGGGGCTTGGTGGTGGACGCCACCCATCTCCTCGCCGAAGAGGTCAAGAACCTTTATTATCTCCAGACCAACGCCTAACCCGAATGATTCAGTTGGCCCGCATCAGCGCCTCTGGCGCCCCAGGTGTCACTCACTCTGCGACCGGCCGGTCCTCGGGTCCAACTGAATGGCCGGGGTAAACATTTGCTATTCTGCCGGGCGTGAATTCCCTCTTCGCTCTTGAAAACTCGGACGGCGCCGCGCGCGGGGGCGTCTGCGTTTGGCCCACGCGGAAGTGGAAACCCCCGTCTTCATGCCGGTCGGCACCCAAGCTTCCGTCAAAACTCTCATATCGGAGGATCTCGAAGCCCTCGGCTACCGCCTGATTCTGGGGAACACCTACCACCTCTGGCTACGTCCCGGCATCGACGTCCTTGAGGAAGCGGGCGGGCTCCATTCTTTTATGTCCTGGAAAGGGGGACTCTTGACGGACTCCGGCGGGTTTCAGGTTTTCTCCCTGGCCAACCGGCGGACGGTGGAAGAGGAGGGGGTGGAGTTTGCCTCCCACGTGGACGGCGCCCGGCACCGATTGACGCCGGAAAACGTGGCCCAGGCCCAAATGCGGATGGGGGTTGACATCGCCATGTGTTTGGACGAATGCCCGCCCTACCCCTGCTCCGAGGCCGAGGCGCGGGACATGATGGACCGAACGCTCCGCTGGGCGGCCCGGGCCAAGGAGGTTTGGAGCCAGCGAAGCGAGGCCCATCGAAACACCCACCTCTTCCCCATCGTCCAGGGCGCCACCTTCGCCGCCCTTCGGGGGGAAAGCGCCCGCCGAACGGTGGCGTTGGATTTCCCGGGTTACGCCCTGGGCGGTTTGTCCGTGGGAGAACCCCGGAACCTTCTGGGCCCCATGATCGAAGCCAGCGTGGCGGAGCTTCCCAAAGACAAGCCGCGTTATCTGATGGGCGTGGGGCGCCCCGAAGACATGTTGGAAGCCGTGGAACGGGGGATCGATATGTTCGACTGCGTGTGGCCCACGCGGAACGGGCGGAACGGCCAGGCCCTCACTTCCCAAGGACCGCTTAATCTCCGCACCAACGCCTGCCGGCGGGACGATCGCCCGGTGGACGAGGCCTGTTCCTGCCCCGTCTGCCGCCGCTACAGTCGCCGCTACATCGCTCATTTGTTCCGGGCCGGGGAATACGCCGCCCTCCGCCTCCTGTCTTTACACAATTTGGCCTTTATGTTAGACTTCACGCGCCGCATCCGTCAATCGATTTTCGACGGCGGTTTTTCGAATTTCAAGAACGGCTTTTTGGATCGTTACCACGCCGGAAGCCTCACACGTTCCGCCGCTCCCTAGGAGAATTTATGCGCCTGTTCATTTTCGCCGTTTCGTTGTTTGGAGTTCAACCGCTCTGGGCCGCGCCCTCGGGCGGCGCTCCGTCCGGCGGGCTCATGAGCTTCGCCCCTTTGCTCGCCATCCTGGGCATTTTTTATTTCCTCCTCATCCGACCCCAACAGAAACAGGCCAAGGAACACCAGCGCATGGTCAACGACCTGAAGCGGGGCGACCGAATTTTGACCCAAGGTGGCCTCTACGGCTCGGTCCAATCCGTGAAGGGGAAAGTCATCGAGGTCAAGATTTCCGAGGAAACCAAGGTGTTGATCGACAAAAGCTACGTGGCGAAAGTCGTTCAGAACGACCCCGCCTCCGAAATCGAACCGGCCGTGAACGGTTCCAAGACCGCCTAGTTCTTCATGCACAAAGCGTATTGGAAGTCGGTTTTCATTCTCATCGCTCTGCTGATCGGCGGGGCGTTCCTCTATCCCTCCTTCCGCTTTTATTCCCAACCGTTGGCGGACCAGCAAGCCATGCGGGAGCGGCGGAACCCGCTCGTCAATAAAATCCTCAATCTGGGGTTGGACCTCCAGGGGGGCATCCATCTGCTCCTGGAACTCCAAACCGACAAACTCCCCGACGACCGTCCTGAAACGCTCCGCGAAGCCATTGAGCGCGCCATCGAAGTTGTTCGCAACCGCATCGACCAATTTGGCTTGTCCGAGCCCCTCATCGTCCGACAGGGGGAAAAGTGGATCGTGGTTCAGCTTCCCGGCGTGAAAGACCGGGAACAGGCGAAGGATTTGATCGGCCGCACGGCGCTCCTGGAGTTCCGCATCGTGGATTCGGGCGGGGTTCCGGAAGCCCTTTTAAAGAAGGCCCGCGAGCTGGGCCTGGGGGCCAAAGACCTCCGGCCTGGGAAAATGCCCGGCGCCCTGGAAGGTCTGATTCCCCCGGGGACGGAGTTGTTGGCGGGCAAGGAAGCCTCCTTTTATCTGGTGAAATCCTCCGCGGAGATGACGGGCTCGGCGCTGAAGAACGCCCGGGTGGAGATGGGGAACGATTATTCGGGCGTGGCGCCCCACGTGGCCCTTGAATTTGGCGACGAAGGGGCCAAGCAGTTCGCGCAGGTCACGGAGGCCAACGTCAACCGGAATTTGGCCATTGTTTTGGATGGCGTGGTGCAAAGCGCCCCGGTGATCCGCACGGCCATCCGGGACGGCCACGCGATCATCGAGGGCCAATTCACCGCCGAAGACGCGAAGTTCCTTAAATCCGTCCTTCAGGCGGGCGCTCTCCCTGCGCCGCTGGAAATCATCGAGGAACGCACCGTGGGGGCCACCCTGGGGGAAGACTCCATTAAGGGCGGTCTCCTGGCCGGGGCCGTGGGCCTGGGACTCATCTTTATCTTTATGGCGGCCTATTACAAATGGTCCGGGATGCTGGCGAACTTAGCCCTCCTGCTGAACCTCTTCTTGCTTTTGGCGGCCATGGCCGCCTTCCACGCCACGCTCACCATGCCGGGCATCGCGGGAATCATCCTCACCCTGGGCATGGCGGTGGACGCCAACGTTCTCATCTTGGAGCGTATGCGGGAGGAAAGCCATTTGGGAAAAAGTCCGCGCCTCGTGGTGGAGCAAGGCTACGACAAGGCCTTCTCCGCCATCCTGGACGGCAACCTCACCACGATCATCGCCGCTGTTTTCCTCTTTCAATTCGGCACGGGCCCGGTGAAAGGGTTCGGTATCAGCTTAACCCTCGGTCTCTTAGTCTCCATGTTCACGGCCATCATTGTGACCCACACGGTCTATGACCTGTGGCTCATGCATCGCCGCGTGGAAAAGTTGAGCGTGTAATGGAATTCTTCCGAACCCCTCACTTCAAATACATTTCTAACCGGAAATATTTTTTCTGGCTGTCCGGCGCGCTGGGGGTTATGACGGTGGTCTCGCTCCTGACTCGCGGCCCCAACTTGAGCATTGATTTCACGGGGGGAACCCTGGTGGAAGCGACTTTCACGAAGGCGGCCGTCTCCATTGGCGATGTTCGGAAGGCCTTGGCCCAGGCGGGGCTGAAAGATCCCCAGCTCCAAAGCGTGCCCGGACAGAATACCGTGATCATTCGCTTCAAATCCGAGGAAGGTCTTAAGCAAGAGTTGGCGACGCAGATCGAATCCGCCTTGGCCAAAGCCTTTCCAGACAACCCCGTGGACAAGAACCGCACCCGGGCCGAATACGTAGGTCCCGTGGTTGGACAACATTTGGTGGGCCAGGCGATGTTGGCGATTTTCTCCTCCATGTTGGGGATCGCCCTTTACGTGGCGTTTCGTTTCAAGAGCCTCGTGTGGGGCGTTTCCGGGGTCATCGCTCTGGTGCATGATGTCTTTTTGACGGTGGGGTTCCTTTCTTTATTTAATAGGGAAATTTCCATCACCGTGGTGGCGGCGCTATTAACTTTGGCCGGCTATTCCATCAACGACACCATCGTCATTTTCGACCGTATACGCGAGAATATTCGTTTGCGCGGCCGGACAAAGGAACCCCTGGATATCCTGATCGACCGATCTTGCAACGAAACCCTTTCCCGTACCATCATCACGTCCCTGACCGTGTTCTTGGTCCTGATCTCCCTGTTGGTTTTCGGCGGTGAAGTGATTCGGGACTTCTCCTTGGCCCTCACCTTCGGCGTGGTGATCGGGTCTTACTCCACCATTTTCATCGCTTCCCCCATCGTTTACCTTTGGGTGACGCGGCGGAACAAGACGCTCCGTTGACCGACGGGAAGACCGTGACGACCGCGGTGGGTCCCGTCAAAAAGATCCGCAAGTTCCGCCTTCACCCGCGCCCCAGCGCCGTCCTCCGAAACCTCAAGTCCTTGCTCGACAACGCCCAGATCACGCCGGAACTGGAAAAGGCCGCCGAGGCCGAAGCTTTGGGGTCGATTCACCGCCTGGACACCGCCGCCCTCTACGGTACCTGGACCCCGGCCCAGGCTCCCGCGTGGATGGAACCCCTTTGGCGCCCCGCTCCGGGCGGGACAAAAGGCCCCGTCTGCCTGACCCTCTACACCGCCACCATCGGAACCGGTTTTGAATTGGAACTGGCGGAAGCCCTATCCCGAGGCGAAGGTCTCCGGGCCCGCCTCTTGACGGCCCTGGGCGAAGAATTGGCCGACCAAGCCGCCCACTTCATTGAACGGCTGGTGTCGGAAGAGGCCCGCCAAGACTCCTGCGAACTGGAAGACCGCCGGGATTTTTCCGACCCCCAAGACATCCGCGCTACTCTCGAGCTGTTGGACGCCGCCCGCCTCGCCATGTCCTACGACGCCGCCTCCCACCTCACCCCCCGCTTCACCCGCGCCGGCGCCCTCCCCTGGGGCCCCCCTTCCAAGCATAGGGGACGCCCTAAATAATTATACTATAGGCGGTCCACGGGACGTCCAAAACGCTCCTTCCCGTTGGGATCGCTTCTTCGGTTGCTCCTCGAGCCAAGCCTCCCTTCGACGCACTTTCTCCCTCTAAAAAACATGCTAAAATTCCACTCGCATCAAATCCTCGCCGGAGGGAGGCCCTCTGACACCCACGCTTTCCCGCCGCGACCGAATTCTGTCCACCCTTGTTTCCGGGTTGGCCTGGGCGGTGGTCCACTTCATCGGCCGGTCCTCCAAACTTCGAACGACCCTCTCCCCGGGGCTCCGCGAACGGTTGGAGCGAGGTCTCCCGGTGATCTATGCGTTCTGGCACCGATATCAACTTTTGATGCTTTTTGAACATCGGAATCGGGGAGTCCCCGTGTTAGTGAGCCAAAGTCGCGATGGGGAGTTGATCGCCAAGGCCTTGCATCGGTTCGGGTTCGAAACCGTGAGGGGTTCCTCCAGCCGAGGCGGGGGAAGCGCTTTCTTGAAAATGGTGGATATCGTTCGCGCCGGCCGTTCCGTCGCCTTTACCCCGGACGGGCCCCGGGGCCCGTTCCAGTCCATCCAGCCCGGCGTGCTGGCCCTGGCCGCCAAAACCGGGGCGCCCATCGTGCCCATTGCCTGGGCCGGAAGCCGGACCAAAGAGCTGAAAAGTTGGGACCGTTTCCTCATCCCTTATCCCTTCGCTCATTACAGCGTCGTTTATGGCGATCCTTTGTTCATCGTCGAGGCGGGGCCGTGGGCGGAAGACCGGTTGCGATCGGCCTTGATCGCTGTTGAGACCGAAGCTCGTCACCGGTTGGAGGAGGATTCCCCATGCTGACTCTCTATTCGACCTTCTTTTTCCTGCTTTGGCCCCTGGTCTTGCTGGTTTTCATCTGGCGCTACGGCCTCCGTCGGACCCTGCGGGGCCTGCCGGAACGCTTCGGTTGGGGGGGGACGCGGGGGCCCCGGGGCCATTTGATTCACGCCGCCTCGGTGGGGAGGTGCGAGCGGCGGAAACCTTTTTGCGCGCTCTGCCGGCCCGCTTCCCCGGTGTTCCGCGCCTCTTGACCACCACCACCGTCCACGGAAAAGAATTGGCCCTGAGACTGGGCGTGGCCGACGTGGTTCGCCTGGCCCCCATCGATCGCCCGGGCGCGGTTCGGCGGGTGATCGGGCGAGGGCGCCCGCGCGCCGTGGTGTTGGTCGAAACAGAACTCTGGCCCCATTGGCTCCGGGCCTTCGCGGCGGAAAAAATCCCCGTGGTTGTGGTGAACGGACGAATTTCCGACGGAGCGTTTCCGCTTTATTATCGATTGAGGAGGCCCCTCTCCTCCCTGTTGTCCACCTTGACCCGCGTCGGCGTCCAGAGCCCCACCCACGCCTCCCGGTTTCTCCAGTTGGGCGCCCGCCCAGAAGCGGTGGCCATCACGGGGAACCTCAAATTCGACCTCCCCCTTCCGGACCCCGGCCGACGTCCCGCGCTCCGGAAAGTCTATGGTTTTTCCGATGAAGATCCTGTCTGGGTTCTCGGAAGCACCCACCCCGGGGAGGAGGCCGCCGCCCTCGAGGCCTTCGCGGAGCTCCGCCGGGAGTGGCCCTCCCTCCGACTGGTGGCGGCGCCGCGGCACGTGGAACGGGCCGCCGAGGTGCGCACGATCTTCTCTGCACGGGGGTTCCGCACGGCGCTCCGCTCCCAGCTTTCATCGTCGGCGGGACTGGTGGACGTGCTGGTCTTGGACACGGTGGGGGAGTTGGCGGAAATTTATGGGTTGGCGACGGTGGTCTTTGTGGGGGGGAGCCTGGTCCGCCGGGGCGGGCAGAACCCCCTGGAACCCGCCCGTTGGGGCGTGCCCGTGGTCTTCGGGCCCCACATGGAGAATTTCCGGGAAATCGTTTCTCTTTTTCGGGAAAACCGAGCCGCGGTTGAAATCAAAGATCCGGGCGGCCTCGCGGACGCCGTGGCCGGTCTCCTCCGTTCCGCCGATCGGCGGGCCTCTTTGGGCCAGGCGGCGCGGGCCCTGGCGGACAGCCAGCGCGGGGCCCTGGAAGCGAACCTGAATCTGCTTCAGGAAGCCCTGTCCATTCCGCCGGACCAAATCGGGCGATCCAAGCGGCCCTGTGGCGGATGTTGAAAACCAGATCATGAACCCGGCTCGCGTCCTCGTGATCCGTCTTTCTTCTCTCGGCGATGTTCTTTTAACCACCCCCGTATTGGCCGCGCTCAAAACCGCCTGGCCCGGGGCTCGGCTGACGGTTCTCACCAAGGGGGCCTTTGCCCCCGTTTTCCAAGGAAACCCTTATGCGGAGGACGTGGCGGTGTTCGAAGATCGAGGCCTGTGGGGTTGGGCCCGTGAAATCCGGCGGAGAAAGTATGACGTGTTGATCGATTTGCACGACACTCCCCGTTCGAGGGTTTGGACGTTCCTTTCCAATGCCCCCTGTCGCGTTCGCTACGACAAACGAGCGGGGGCGCGCCGGACCCTGGTGTGGTTCAAACGCGAGTCTCCCCGCCTGGCCGGGGGGATCGTGGACCGGTATCAGGAACCGTTGGTCCCCCTCGGGGTCATCCCCGCCGACGGAATTCCGAAACTTTATATTCGAGCGGAAGAAAAACTGTCGGCCGATTGGGAGCGTCGGCTGGGCCCGGGCCCTTTCCTGGCTCTGGCCCCCGGCGCCCTGCACGCGACGAAACGCTGGTTCCCCGACCGGTTCGCCGAGGCCGCGGACCGGCTGGCCGGGGAACGGGGCTGGCCCGTGGTTCTTCTGGGCGCCGCGGCGGACCAGGACGCGGCGGAGGGAGTGTTGCGTTCCCTTCACGGCCCTGCCCAGAGCCTCGTGGGCCAAACGTCCCTGCGGGAGATGATGCTGGTTCTGAATCGTTCCGCCCTTCTGCTCACGAACGATTCGGGGGCCATGCACGTGGGCGCGGCCCTCGGCGTCCCCACCGTCGCGGTCTTCGGTCCCACCGTAAAACCTTTCGGCTTTTTTCCGACGGCGCCTTGGGCGTCCGTCGTGGAAACCCCGGGGCTGGCCTGCCGGCCCTGTTCGGTGCACGGGTCCAGGCGTTGCCCCCTGGGTCACTTCCTCTGCATGGGGGACGTGACGGCGGATCGCGTGGTGGCGGCGGGCCAGGCGCTTCTGAAAACATTTCCAAAGGATCGCGTTTCGTGAAAATTCTCCATATTCTCGATGAGCCCTGGGATTCGGGCCTCACGTCCTACGGTCTCGCGGCCGCCCGGTCGCTCCAGATTTTGGGGCACGCGGTGTGGGTGGCGGCCCGGCCCGGGTTGGCCGCCGCGCGGCAGGCGGGAGAGATGGGATTGCCCCTCTTCCCCTGGGGATCGGCCTTGGCCCTCCGTGGGCGGGCGGGCGGGGCCGGTTTTGACGTGGTGAACGCCCACACGGGGCGGGGCCACAGTCTTGGATTTTTCCTCACGCGGTTCCGCCCTACCGCGCTGGTTCGCACCCGGGGGGAAGCCCGCCGGGTGGTCCCCCGTCCCGGGCAGGGGTTTCTCTTCCGACAAACGGATGCCGTCATCGCGGCGTCCAAAACCCTGGCGGAGGTCTATGGGGCGCGGTTTCCCTTTCTTATGGACAAAGTGTCTGTGGTCTACCCGGGGATGGAAATGCCCCCCGCGACCCCGGAACCCCCGGGGCCGCTCCGCATCGGAATACTGGGCCGGTTGGACCCCGTCAAAGGACATCTCCATTTCCTGGAGGCCGTGGGGCAAATGAAGGACCGATTGGGGGACGAGGTGTTTTTGATCGCCGGCGAGAACAAACAAACGACCCTGGCTGATTTGGAAAAGCAAGTCCGGCGGTTGGGGCTGGAACGCTGGGTGCGATTTTTGGGGCGGGTTCCGGACGCCGGGGTGTTTATGGAGTCGTGCCACATCGGCGTGATCGCCTCGGTGGAGAGCGAGGCGGTGAGCCGGGCCGCCCTGGAGTGGTTGGCCCGGGGTCGGCCTCTGGTGGCCACCCAGGTCGGAGCGCTACCGGAAATGGTCTTGAACGGAGACAACGGGTTTTTGGTCCCGCCCCGGAACGCCACCGGGCTGGCGCGGACGATCCGGCTTTTGATGGACGACGCCGACCGGCGAAAGAAAATGGGGGGCCGCGCTCGACGCACGGCCGAAACCCGTTTCGGGTTCGACCGCCTGGGGCGGGAAACGGAGAGCGTCTACCGGGCGGCCGTGGCCCGACGGAGGGGAACCTCCGCGTGAAACCATTCCGCATCGTCCATGTGAACACCGAGCGGGGCTGGCGCGGGGGGGAACGCCAAACCCTGTGGTTGGCGAAGGAGCTGGCCCGGCGCGGACATGACAACGCACTGGCTTGCCGTCCGGGAGAACCGTTGGCCCAGGCGGCGCGCGGCTCGGGATTGCCCGTTTTACCCCTGACGCCTCTGGCGGAGTTTGATGTTTTTGCGGCGCGGCGGCTCAGGTCTCATCTTCGGTCCCGCCGGGCGGATTTTTTGCACGCCCACACGGGCCATGCCGTCGGCCTGGGGGCGCTGGCGGTTCGGGGAACCGAGGCCCGCTTGGTGGCGACGCGGCGGGTAGATTTTCCGCTGGGGTCGGGGTTTTTCAGCCGCTGGAAGTACGGCCGTTTAGACGCCCTGGCGGTCCTATCGACGGCGATCCAACGGCAGGCCCTTTCGGGCGGCGTTCCTTCGGGCAAGATCGCCGTCATTCCCAGCGGCATCGACCCCGCGGGGTACCCCCGGCCCCAGGACCGGGACGTCTTTCGCCGGAAACACGGGTTCGCGGCCGGGGACCTTCTGGTGGTCACGGTGGGGGCCCTGGGTGCCCCACAAGGACCACGCGACGTTTCTCCGCGCGGCCTCCCGGTTGGCTTCGACCTATCCCCGGGCGAAATTTCTGATCTTGGGCGAAGGGCCCCTGCGGCCGGAACTGGAATCCTTGGCCCGGGCGGAAGGTTTAACGGGTCGAGTTCTGTTTTTAGGACACCGTCCGGAGGTGTTAGAATATACGGCCATGGCGGACCTGTTCGTTTTTTCTTCAGCCGAGGAGGGGTTGGGCACCGCCCTCCTGGACGCGCTCGTGATCGGCGTGCCCACGGCGGCCACGAGGGCGGGCGGCATTCCCGACCTCTACGGCGGCGCGGCCGTCCCCGAGCTGACGGCCCCCGGGGACCCGGCGGCGCTGGCCGACAATATGCGGAAGGTTTTGGACGATCCCGCCGAAGGGGCGCGGCGGGTGGAACGGGGCCGAGAACGGGGTCGGCTTTTTTCGGTGACCGCCATGGCGGACGCCTACGAAAAACTTTACGATCGGCTCCTGCCCCCGGGACGTAAAGGATAAAAGGATGGCCATGCCGCCAAAACTTTCCGCCATCGTGATCGCCCGAAACGAGGAACGGGACCTCCCCGCGTGCCTGGAAAGCCTGAAAGGCGTGGCGGACGAAATCGTGGTCGTCGACAGCGGTTCCACCGACCGAACCCGTGAGATCGCCGCTGGTTTCGGCGCCCGGGTGATCCAACGGGACTTCGCCGGGTTCGGCCCGCAAAAGCAATTCGCTTTGGAACAGGCGACCGGCGAGTGGGTGTTGAACCTCGATGCCGACGAGCGTTTGAGCGCGCCTCTGGGAGCGGAGATCCGGAAGACGCTGGCCGCCACCCCGACAGTCAACGGGTTCCACCTCCGTTTCCACAATGTGTTCCTGGGCCGGCGTTTGCGTTTCGGCGGCCATTGGAGCGAGTGGCACCTCCGCCTTTTTCGGCGGGACCAGGCGCATTATGAAGGAAAACAAATTCACGAGGGGATCTCCGTGGTCCCTCCTCTGGGGCGGCTCCGCCATCCCGTGCGGCATGAAAGCTACCGAAATTTTTCCGAGTATCTGGACAAATGCAATCGCTACACGGGCCTCATCGCGCGGGAGAAATTCCGCCGGGGCCGACGGTTTTCTCCGTGGAGCCACCTGCGCCTGCCCTGGGAATTCTCGGTTCGCTACTTTCTGAAACTCGGGTTCTTGGACGGAAACGCGGGGTTCATCTACGCGACCCTGAGCGCCTATTACGCCTGGCTGAAGCTGATCCGGGTCATGGAAGGAGACGGCGATGCTCATTGAAACCCTGGCGGTGGCGGGGGGCCTTTCGGCCCTGGGCGTTTCGGCCCGCTGGAATTGGTGGCGGCTTCCCGTGGGAGGCTTGCCGGTGCTCATATACCTAGGGTGGGCGTGCCGCCGGCGGGCTCGCGGCTGAAGAAGCTTTGGGTGTCGGTGGAACAGCTCCGTTGGCAGATGGACTATCTGAAGCGGCGGGGCTACGAGGCCCTCACTCTGCGCGAGGCGGCGGAACGCCTGGCGGAAGGCCGACCCCTGCCCGCCCGGGGGGTGGTCCTGACCTTTGACGACGGCTACCGGAACAACCTGGAAAACGGGCTGCCGGTGCTTCGGGATTTCGATTTTCCCGCGACTCTTTTCGTCGTGGTGAACGCGGTGGGTCGGGACAATTTCTGGCACGACCCCGCCACGGAAACCCGCCTGCCCATGCTCCGGTGGGAAGAGCTCGCGGCGCTTCGGGACGCCGGGTGGGACATCGGGTCCCACACCCTGAACCACCCGCGCCTCACCCGCTTGTCCCCGGAGGCGGCGAAAACCGAAATCGTCGAGAGCCGTCGGATCCTGGCCGAAAAATTGGGCGCCGCTCCCGTTTCCTTCGCCCACCCCTACGGCGACGGAGCCGACAGCCTGGAACTCCGGCGGATAATCCAGGAGGCGGGGTACAAAACCGCCTCTTCCGTCCATCGGGGGAAGGGCGACCTGGTCCGCGCTCCTTTCTGCCTGAAACGGATCTTCGTCCGGGGCGACGACACCCGCTGGGATTTCCACCTCCACCTGACCCGCGGACAGGCCCGGTTCTAAATGGACCGGGGAGCGGGTGAACGGCGCCCATGAAGATCCTCATCCTTCAACTGCGTCGGATCGGAGACGTCATCGTGACGACGCCGGTGATCGACGTCCTGCGGCGCCAATTCCCCGACGCTCGAATCGAGTTTTTGGTGGAACCCGCGGCGGCGCCGGTGTTGGACCGCACTCCGGGCTTGGACGAGCGGTTGGTGTTCGATAAGTCGAAGTTTTGGTTTTGGTTGCGGGAACTGCGCCGACGGCGCATGATTGGGTGCTGGATTTCATGAACAATCCCCGCACGGCTCAACTCGCTTGGGCCAGCGGCGCTCCGGTTCGCGCGGGGTTCGTGGTTCCCTTTTGGAGCCTGGTCTATACCCACCGCGTGGCGCGCCCGACCACGGCGGTCTACGCCGTTCAAAACAAGTTCGCTCTCCTCCGTCGGTTGGGCGTCCAGGCGCCCGGGGACGCTCTGCCCCGTTTGGGGGTGGACGACTCCGAAATGGACGCCCTTCGCGCCTGGTGGTCCGAGAGCGGGCTGGATCGCGCCCGGGAACGCATCGCGGTCATGCCCAAACACCGGCACGCGATCCGCCAATGGCCGGCCGCGAAATTCAAAGAAACCATTCGCCGTCTCCTGGCCGCGCCCGGCCGGGCGGTGGTCCTGGTGGGCGGAGCCGATGAGCGGGCGGCGTTGGAGGACGTGGCCGCGGATTTTGCGGGGCGGGCTTGGGTCATGCCGGCGGGGTCGCTTCACCGGGCGGCGGCGGTCTTGTCCCGCTGTCGGGTGGCCGTGACCAACGATTCGGGCCTGATGCATTTGGCGGTGGCCGTGGGCACCCCCACGGTGACGGTCTACGGGCCCACCTCCCCAGGGTCTTGGAACCCCGGCCGCCCTCCTCACCGGTTCCTCCAGGCGGAAGGATTGGCCTGTTTGGTCTGCAACCGGGATCGTTGCCCTTTCGGCCACGAGTGCATGGAATGGGTTTCCCCCGAGCGCGTGGTTCGGGAAACGGAAGCCGTTCTCCGAACGGCCGCCGTGAACTGAGATGAACTTTTCGTTTCCCGACCCTTCGACGGCGTGGGGACGGCTCTGGCGGGGCTTTTTTTGGGGCCCTTCCCTCCTGGTCGAGGGGCTGGCCTGGGCGCGGGCCCAGGCCTACGCCCGGGGTCTGTTGGAAACCGTGAGGGTTCCCGTTCCGGTTTTTTGCGTCGGAAATCTGACGGTGGGCGGATCGGGGAAAACGCCGGGCGTGTTGTGGCTCCTGGGGGAGTTGAAGAAACGGGGCCACCGGCCGGCGGTCGTCAGCCGCGGCTATGGGCGGCGAAGCCGCGCCCCGGTTCTGCTCGTTCCCAATGCCGGGGAAGCGCTTCCCGCCTCGGAGGCCATGGGCGACGAACCGCGCCTCTTGGCCCGCCGATCGGGCGTGCCCGTCGCGGTGGGCGCGGACCGGGCCCGGACCTGCGAACGGGCCTGGGAGGAATTCAAGCCGGACTGTTTGGTGATGGACGACGGGTTTCAGCATTTTCGGATGTTCCGGGACCGCAACCTCGTCTGTCTGGACGCGCGCCTGGCCCACCGTGTTTTCCTGGAAAATCTTCCGACGCCGATCCTGCCGGCCGGGCCCTGGCGGGAACGGCCCGCCGCGTTGGCGAGAGCCCACTTGGTGCTTTTAACCCGGGCGGAACGGTTGTCGGCGGACAAATTGGCCGCGCTCCAAGAACGTCTGCGCGCGTTGGGACGCCGGGCCGCGGCCGCCCACGGGTTTTTGACGTTTTCAGATCATCGCACGGGGGAACCCTTCCCCGCGGAACGGCTGGAGGACGCCTCGCTCCTGGCCTTGTCCGGTCTGGCCGACCCGGCGGGGTTCGAGGAGGCTCTTCGGCGGTTGGGCGCCAAGGTCGCGGGGGAGCGCCATGGGGACCATCATTTTTTCTCAACGGCCGACCAGTCGGCGGCGCTGGATCGCGCGCGGCGGGAAGAACGCCGCATTGTCGTGACGGAAAAAGACCGCGAACGTTTGCCCGAAGATTTTCCGGCCCTGGTGGCCCGGTTGGAGTGGCGGGTGAAAGAGGAGGCCCAGTGGGCGCCGGTGATCGACTCCGTTTTTTCCTAGAATATCTCAGCCTTCGGGCTCTCCACTTCCTTTTGGGACGCCTCCCGGCGTTTCCGGGTCGCGGGGTGGGTCGAGCCCTGGGCCGGGCGGTGGGGCTAGTGGCGCGGAAACGAACCCGGGTCGCCTCCGAGAACCTCGCCCTGGCCTTCCCGGAGGAGTCTCCCTCCCGAATCCGCGCCTGGACCCGCGCGGTGTGGTCGGATCTGGGCGCCGGGATCTGGGAGTTCGCCCGGCTGGGGCGCCTCACGGCGGAGGAGTTTCAAAAAGAGGTCCGCGTCATCGGGGAGAACATCTTCTCGCGGCCCACGCCCAGGGAAAAGGCGTGGTTCTCTTCACGGGACACCTGGGCAATTGGGAATACGCCTCCCGGGCGGCCTCCCTCACGGGGGTTCCGGTGTCCGCCATCGCCCGAAGAATGAAGAACCCTTTCGTGAACGATTGGATCACGGCGGAACGGCGCCGCCTGGGCGTCAATGTGTTGATGCACAAGAACGCGGTGCGGGAATCCTTTCGGCGGCTGTCGTCCGGCGAAGTCATCGGCCTTCTCTTCGATCAGCGGATCACGGCCGGCGGCCTGCAAGTTCCCTTTTTCGGCCGGCCGGCCCATACCACGGGCCTGCCCGCCATTCTGGCCCTCCGTCTGGGCTGTCCGGTGGTCCCGCTCCGCAGTTGGCGGGAAAAGGGGCGGTTGACCGTGGAAATGGAACCCCCGCTCCCCCTCGAACCCGGTCCGTCCACGCCGGAACGTGTGGACGCTGTGACCCGGCAAATGACGGCTGTTCTGGAGCGTTGGGTGCGGGACCGCCCCACCCAATGGCTCTGGATCCACAACCGCTGGAAGCCATGATTCTGACCAAAGGACCGGAGACCGTGAATTTAGAGAAACCAAAGATTTCGTCAGCGGCTCGGCGCGTTTCCGACGGGGCCATGGCCGGTCTGGCCCTGGCCCTGCCTCTCTCCATCGCGATTTCCAACCTCTTTTGGGGGGTCGCGCTCCTGATGGTTTTGGTCACCCTGGCGGTGGAGCGGCCGCGTTTTCGTTGGACCGGGGTGGAACTTCCGTGGGTGGCGGGCATCGGAATCGCCGTTTTTTCCGGCCTGCTCTCCGACCGTCCGGCCCACAGCCTGTGGTCGCTCCGGAGCGAAATTTTGGTGGTCGTGTTCCTCCTGGCGGCGCATACGGGGGAGGCCCCGGCCCTGCGCCAACGGCTGTCGCTTTTCGCTGTCGGGGCCACCGTGGCGGGGGGCCTCGGCATTCTCCAAAAAGGGTTGGGGTGGTCGGCGGGCTCGACCCCCGCTTGGGCCGCGGTGTTGCCTGGTAAGCTGGTCCATCTCCTCTGCACCTGGGGCGGGCGCGCCATCGGGTTCTACAACCATCCGATCACCTTTGCCGAAATGCTTTTGTTGGCGGGCGCCCTGGTTTTGGGGTTGGCGCTGGTGCGCCTCCGACCCGTCTGGGCCGCGTCCGGGGCGATCCTTTTCCTCGCTGTCCTGGCCAGCGGAACCCGGGGGGTCTGGATGGCGATGTTCATCACCCTCTCACTTTGGGGTTTCCTCCGGCGGGACCGAAAGGTTCTTGGGGTCTTTCTCCTGTTGGCGGCGCTGAGCGCGCTCCTCGTGAGCGTCAGCCCGGGCCTGCGGGGACGCACGGCCAGCATCGTGAATACCAAGTCGGATAGTTCCAATCGGATTCGCATGGGCCTATACGCCAAATCCCTCGAGCTTGTCCGAGATCATCCGCTGGTCGGGGTCGGCCCCGGCAACGTCGTTATCCTTCCCAGTGAACTCCGCTGGGGCGGTTCGCCGCCCGACATGACGTGGACCGAAACCCACAACATGTATCTTCAGTCCGTGGTGGAGCGCGGTCTCCCCGGTCTGGCGGTTTTCCTTTGGCTCTTGGCGGCAGTGGGGCGTTTGTTGTGGCGGGCGGCCCGGTCCGGACCGCCCGCCCTGGGGATCTTCTTCGGTTTCGTGGGTCTCCTTTTCGCCGGGATCACGGAAACCTGGACCAACGATTCCGAGGTGGTCCTATGTTTTTACTTCTTGGCCGGTACGGCCTGGGCGCTGGGATCCCGGGCGGCGCCCGTCCAAAATTCTGAAACTAAAACGATTCTCTAAAAAGGCGAGGTGACGAGCGTGATTTCACGGTGGCGCGTATTTTTAGGATACATGGCGGGGCTGGTTTTTTTGCTGGGATCCCACGTGGCGAGTTGGCCTCGAGCCGCGGCGGGAATTCTCGTGGCCTTGGCGGGTCTCTGGGTCCGGGGGTGGGCGGCGGGGTATTTGGAAAAGGGCAAGCGCTTGGCCCAGGACGGGCCCTACGCGTGGGTGCGCCACCCCCTTTACGCTGGTAGTATTTTGATGGCGTTCGGGTTCTGTCTGGCCGGGACGGGGGTTCGGATCGGGGCGAGCGCGGCCTTGTGGGCGATGTTCTTCTTCCTCTTCGGGTGGATCTATCCGCGGCGGATCAAGGAGGAGGAGAAAACCCTGGAGGGTTATTTCGGCGACGCCTGGCGGAGTTTCACGGGGCGCA
Organism: Elusimicrobiota bacterium; assembly: GCA_016721625.1. Classification (NCBI taxonomy): domain Bacteria; kingdom Pseudomonadati; phylum Elusimicrobiota; species Elusimicrobiota bacterium. The sequence continues at coordinate 1,180,712 of JADKHR010000001.1, read as the reverse complement.
ACCGGCGTTTCCTCCCCAGCCTCCGCCCCTTCCGTCGGGAAAACCCCGACCAATTTTCCTGGGCCCGGTACCGGAAAAATCGGGAATACAACGCCTCCCTCGGTTGGGCCGCGGGGGTCGCCGTCATCCTTGTGAAGGGCCTCGTCGGTTGGTGAAGTTTTTCCGTTGGGCTCCGGGCCTCTGGTTGCTCGGGCTCGGAGGGGCGGCGCGGGGGGAGGGCCCGGTTCCCTCCACCGCCCCCGCCTTGGTCTTCCAGTGGCGCCAAGAAACCGCGCCTCCGCCGGCGGTGGGCGAATCGATTCTTTACGTCATCAAATACGGGTTTCTTTCCGCCGGTTCGGCCACCTTGGAGGTCACTTCCACGGCCCCGGTCGCGGGGCGGAGCGCCTACCACCTTCTTTCCGAGGCTCGCACCAACGCTGGCATGGATGCGTTCTTCAAAGTCCGGGACAAAAACGAGTCCTGGGTGGACGCCCAGAGCCTCTGTTCCCTTCGCTTCCGGCAGGATTTGCGGGAGGGGAAAACGACCCGCCGGGTCGAAACCGTTTATGACCATCCCGAACAGCGTTTTCTCTACCGGAAGTGGAAGAACGGAAAGGAGAGCTCCCGCGACGGTTCGGTGCCCCCGTTCGTTCAAGACGTCCTCTCCGCTCTCTATTACATTCGATCTCGACCGCTGGAGATCGGCCGCGAATACGCCGTGGACGCGAATTCCGGCGCCACCACCTGGCCCTTGGTCGTGCGGGTCCTGCGACGGGAATCGGTCCGCGTCCCGGCGGGCCGTTTCCAATGCCTGCGGCTGGAACCCGTCCTCGCCGGGGAGGGGATCTTCCAGGCCAAGGGTCGGCTGGAGGTTTGGGTCACGGAAGATTTTCCCCACGTCCCCGTCCTTCTACGCTCCAAAGTGATGGTAGGGTCTTTTGATGCGGAGATGAAAGACTATCGGCCCGGGGTTCCTCTTTCGCCGTCCGGGATGGGCCCTTCCATGGCCGCTTCGACTCCCTGAGATGATCGAGCGGGGGTTTTTAGTATAATTCGCCCCATGCCAGGTCCTACGAGAAAGTTTGAGGGAATCCCCGTCCTCGTGGTGGGGGACTTGATGGTGGACCGCTACATCCGCGGGGCGGTGAGCCGTCTCTCTCCCGAGGCCCCGGTCCCCGTGGTGGACGTTCAGCATGAAGAGTTCATGCCCGGCGGCGCGGGCAACGTGGCCGCCAACATCGCCGCCCTGGGCGGACGCCCGATCCTGGTGTCCCTGGTGGGCCAAGACGCGGACGGGGACCGATTGCTCGCTTCGCTACGCGATCGCGGCGTGGACGTGTCCGGCGTGGTGGCCGACGGTTCCCGTCCGACCATCCTCAAAACCCGCGTGTTGGCCGGGCACCAACAGGTGGTGCGGTTCGATCGGGAAAACCGTTCCCCCTTTTCGCACGGCCTCGTGGATAAAATTTTGGCCAGCGTGCGCGAGCGTCTTTCCGGTTCGAAGGGGGTCGTTCTTTCGGATTACGGCAAAGGGTTGGTGAACGCCCGGCTTTTGAAGAGCGTCCTGGGCTGGGCCCATCGGCAAGGCAAACTCGTGACGGTGGACCCTAAAATCGAGCATTTCTTAAGTTATCGGGGCGTGGATTGCATCACGCCCAACCTGAAAGAGGCCACGGAAGGGATGCGCGCTCTGCCGCCCAAAAACGACCAAGAGGTGGACGAGCTGGGCCGACGGATCCTCCGTCGTTTGCGGTGCCATTCGGTGTTGATCACCCGGAGCGAGCGCGGCATGAGCCTGTACCGGGAAGACCGCCCCCCCCTGCACATTCCCTCCCAGGCCCGGGAGGTTTTCGACGTGACCGGCGCCGGCGACACCGTCATCGCCACTTTAAGCTTGTCCTTGGCCGCGGGCGCGTCTTTGGACGCGGCGGCCCGCATCGCCAACGCGGCCGCGGGGGTCGTGGTGGCCAAACTGGGAACCGCCACGGTGAGCCCCGCCGAACTGAAAGAAGCGCTTCGGCCGTGACGCTCGATCGAACGGTTTTGGGCGTCATCCCCGCGCGGTACGCGGCCCAACGGTTTCCGGGCAAGCCTCTGGCGCCCATCGCGGGCCGGCCCATGATCTGGTGGGTGTGGAACGCCGCGCGGAAGGCCCTTCCCCGGGTGGTGGTGGCCACGGACGATGGGCGCATCGCGGAGGCCGTTCGGGGCTTCGGAGGCGAGGCGGTCTTGACGTCGGAAAAGTGCCGGAGCGGCACGGACCGCGTCGCCGAGGTCGCCCGCAAAATCCGGGCGGGGTTGTATCTGAACATCCAAGGGGACGAACCGCTCATGACCGCGCGGACCTTGCGGAAAGTCCTTCGGCTTCACGCCGACCCGTCGGTGGGGTTGGGGACGGCGGCCACGGCGTTGACGGCGTCGGATTGGCCGGATCCCAACGCGGTCAAAGTCTTGGTGGACAAACGCGGGGATTCCCTTTATTTTTCCCGGGCTCCGCTTCCCTTTTTCCGGGACGGCGCGCCGGCGGCGCCGCCCTCCAACCGATTTTTGTTCAAGCATCTGGGCGTCTATTCCTTTCGCCCGGAAACCCTGCGGGCCTTCGTTCGCTGGCCGGCGGGTTTTTTTGAGACGGCGGAGAAGCTGGAACAGTTGCGCGCCTTGGAAAACGGCGTCCGCCTGCGAGTGGCGGTGACGCCGGACGATTCCATCGGCGTGGACCGCCCCGAGGACGTGGCGCGGGTGGAGGCGATTTTAAAACACCGCGGGGCCGTCGCGTGAACCGCGCGGCGGAAGAAAAAGGGGGACCGATGGCCAAGTTCATCTTCGTGACGGGCGGGGTGGTGAGTTCGTTGGGGAAAGGCATTGCGGCCTCCTCCTTGGGGCGACTGCTCAAGGCCCGGGGCCTGAACATCACCATGATCAAGCTGGACCCCTACTTGAACGTGGACCCGGGGACCATGAGCCCCTACCAACACGGCGAGGTCTATGTCACCGAAGACGGCGCCGAGACCGATCTGGATCTGGGCCACTACGAACGGTTCATCGACGTGGACATGACCCGGGACAACAATTGCACCTCGGGCCAAATCTACGAGACCGTGTTGGGCCAGGAGCGGCGGGGCGAGTTTTTGGGCAAGACGGTTCAAGTCATCCCGCACATCACCAACGAAATCAAAAACCGCCTTTTTCGCGTCGCCAAGGGCCGCGACATCGTGATCGTGGAGGTGGGGGGGACGGTGGGCGACATCGAGTCCCTGCCCTTCCTGGAAGCCATCCGCCAAATGCGGATCGACGCGGGCCGGGACAACGTTCTCTACATCCATCTCACCCTGGTCCCTTACATTAAAGCGGCCGAGGAGTTGAAAACCAAACCCACCCAGCACTCCGTCGGAAAACTTCGCGAGATCGGGATCGAGCCCGACATCATCATATGCCGCTCGGACCGCCCGCTGGGCGTGGAGATCCGGGACAAAATCGCGCTTTTCTCCAGCGTCCCCAAGGAAGCGGTGATCGAAGCCGTGGACGTGGACACGATCTACGACGTGCCCCTCATGTTCGAACGGCAGGGGTTGGACGAGCAGGTGCTCATGATGCTCCGCCAGCGGAGCCCCACCAAGGACCTGGCCTCCTGGAAAGCCATGGTGGAGAAGATCCGAAACCCCCGGCACCACGTGACCATCGGCGTCGCCGGAAAATACGTGGAGTTAAAGGACGCCTACAAGTCCATCGGCGAAGCGCTTCTCCATGGGGGCTTGGCCAACGACGCCAAGGTGGTCGTGAAGTATTTGGATGTGGAAGACAAGACCCTGGAAGCCCAGCTCCTTCAGGTGGACGGGATTCTGATCCCGGGCGGGTTCGGCGACCGCGGGGTGGAGGGAAAAATCGCCGTGGCCAAGTTCGCGCGGGAACACCAGATCCCCTTCTTCGGCATTTGCCTGGGCATGCAGTGCGCGGTGATCGAAGTGGCCCGCCACCTGGCCAAGCTCGGGAAGGCCCATTCCACCGAGTTCTCCCCCAAAACTCCCCATCCCGTGGTCTGCAAGATGGACGAGCAAAAAAAGATCACGCAGTTGGGCGGCACCATGCGGTTGGGCGTTTATCCCTGCCGGTTAAAAGCCGGTTCTCTCGCCCACAAGGCCTACGGCCGCGACATGGCCTACGAACGCCATCGCCACCGCTACGAGCTGAACAATAAATACCGGCCCGCTTTGGAAAAGGCCGGCCTGCGCGTCGTCGGTGATTATCCGCGGCTCCACCTGGCCGAGGCGGTGGAACTGAAAAACCACCCCTGGTACGTGGCGGTGCAGTTTCACCCGGAACTCAAGTCCCGTCCCCTGCGCCCCCATCCATTGTTCCGCGATTTCGTCGCCGCCGCCCTCCGGCGCCTCTCTCCCCGACAAGGGTAACGTGAAGCCCGGAGGGGTCTGGGCGGGATACCTTCTCTCGCTCGCCTGGGTCGGCCTCCTTTTCTTTTACGTCCAGCGTTATGGGGTTTCGATCCAGACCGAATCCTTCCGGCGGGAAGGGCGGCGCTTGGCCGCGGCTTGGTCGGACCGGCTCGGCGACGGGGGGGCGGACCGCGCGCGCCTGCTCCGTCGTTTGGCGGGCGATCCGGACAGCCGCTCCGCCGCGTTGCTGGACCCCCACGGTCAGGTCCTCCGGCTCGAAGGGGACCCGCTTCCCGCCCCGCCGCTCCGCCTTTCCGCTCCCGTGGATCGCTCTTTAGAGACTGGGGCCTGGGCTTTTTGGGCCCCGGTGTGGATGGACGGGCGTCTGACCGGGGCGTTGGCGTGGGTGCGGGACGCCGGGGAACTCCGACGGTCCCGCGTTCACCATCGGCGCGCGCTCCTGGCCGCCTGGTCGTGGTGGGCCGCCGTGGGGGCCATCGGCGCCGCCGCTCTCACGCGCCGGCGCGGCGCTTCCCTCTCTCCACCGCCGTCCTCGGCCTTTCCCCGAAAGTCCTCTCCATAAAACCTCTGGACAATTCTCCGTTCTGGGGTTAGATAGGTGGGGATGCTGATCCCCTGGTCTCGATATTCCGGCATGATTCCCCGTCCCCGGTCGGTGGCCTGTTCCATGGCGTTCCCGGCGTCGGGTCTCTAATTCCATGGCCCTTCGCCCCAACGTCGGACGGAAAACCGCCGCGGAAATCATCCTCGAAGCCCACCTCGTCACCACCGAAAACCTCGCCCTGGCCGAGAAAGAAGCGGCCAGTTCGGGTCGGCCCCTTCAACAGATCCTCGTCGAAAAAAAATGGGTGGACAAAGTCGACATCCTCCAGGTCCTGTCCCGTGAATGGCGCACCAAGGCGGTGGACCTGGCCGAGATGGAGATCGATCCCGACGTGGTTCATATCCTGCCGGAGGCCGACGCCCGAAAACACCTGGTCCTGCCGTTCGCCAAAGAAGACCAGGTGCTTCTGGTGGCCATGGCGGACCCTCGGGACTTCATGGTGTCGGAAGACATCCACATCAAGACCGGCCTGGAAGTTCAGCGTTACATGGCCATGCCGGAGGACATTTTAAAAGAACTGGACAAGGTCTACGGCATTTCGGGGAGCGGTCAGGGGGCGGAACTCCTTAAATCCGTGACCGACGCCGTCATCCCGGACGTGGAAGGGTCGCTGGAACGCGTTAAGGAAAAGACCGACGTGACCGAGGTGGACGCTTCGGCCCCCGAAGTCGAAAAGATCGTCAACGGGATCATCCTGTCGGCTCTCGGGCAGAAATCTTCCGACATCCACATCGAACCTTTCGAGGACCCCGCGGGCCGGAACTCCAAGGTCTTGGTCCGTTTCCGCGTCGACGGTTTTTTGAAGGCCGCCGCTTTCCAGATCCCCTGGACGTACCGGAGCGCCGTGATCGCGAAGATCAAGATCATGACCAATTCCATGAACATCACGGAACGGCGTATTCCCCAGTCCGGACGAATCCAGGTGATGGCCAAGGGCAGCCCCATCGAGTTTCGGGTGGAAATCATCCCCACGGTTTACGGCGAATCCGTGGTCATGCGGATCCTGGACCGGAAGGCCGTGCAAGTCGACATCAAGAGGCTTGGGTTTTTCCCCGACACCCTGGACCGATTCCTGGCGCTGATGGCGGGGGTGGGAGGAAAAAAGAATTTCGGCATCGTCCTGGTGTGCGGGCCCACGGGGTCGGGAAAATCCACGACGCTCTACGCCTCGCTGAACCACATCAACCGCCCGGACATCAAGATCCTCACGGCCGAGAACCCGGTCGAGTACAACCTGGACGGCATCGTGCAGGTCCAGGTCAACCCCGACCTGAAATTGGGCGAAGACAAATGTTTCGATTTCGCGACGGCGCTCCGCTCCTTCCTGCGTCTCGATCCCGACGTCATCATGGTGGGAGAAATCCGCGACCAGGAAACCGCCCACATCGCCATGGAGGCCGCCATGACCGGCCACCTCGTGTTCTCGACGATCCACACCAACGACGCCCCCTCCACCTTGACGCGGTTGGTGGACATGGGCATCCCGTCTTTCATGGTGGCGAGCACGCTCAAATGCGTGCTCGCCCAGCGGCTGTGCCGGCGGATCTGTCCCGACTGCAAGACTCCGCGCGCTATTTCCGTCGAGGAAATGGAGGTTTTTGTCACCAACGGGATGAAGGTCGCCCCGGGTCTCCAGATCTACCAGGGGGCGGGGTGCCGCAACTGCAATGGATCGGGTTTCAAAGGCCGTCTCGGCATCCACGAACTTCTGGTGGTCGACGACGCCGTCCGAGCCGTGATGTTGAAGGAGATGACGGTGGATTCGGTGCGCGAGGCGGCGGTCAAGAAGTCCCCGCAGAAAATGCGGACGATTTTGATGGACGGGCTCCAGAAAGTTCTGGACGGCGGCACCACGGTCCGGGAAGTGTTGGGCGGCGCCTCCGAGGCCGCCGAGGACGCCGCGAAAAAAGCGGCGGCGGCCCATTGAAGCGGCCCCCGTCCGGACCGAGGAAATCCTCCGCCCGCCCCGTCCGGGGAGACGCACGGAGGGTTCAGGAACTTTTCGGCATCGCGCGCGCCCTCTCCTCGAACCTTTTCGTCGACGGCTTGCTGAAAGAAATCGTGCGCGTGGCCGAACGGTTGACCGGTGCCGAGGGAGCGTCGCTCCTGCTCCTGGACGAGGAAGGGAGAAACCTCTATTTCCGCACCGCCACGGGAGAAAAGGGACGGATCGTGCAGGGCCAGATGGTTCCCCTTCACCAGGGACTGGCGGGATGGGTTGTCAGCAAGGGGGAAGCCGTCCTCGTCAACGATGTCCGACACGACCCCCGGTTCGCCAAAGACGTGGACCGCGCCACGGGCTTCTCCACGAAATCCGTCCTCGCGGTGCCGTTCCTGGTGGACGGCCGGGTGATCGGCGTCTGCGAAGGCCTCAACAAGAAAGCGGGGCACGTCACCCCGACCGACAAGCGGGCTCTGGAAGAACTGGCGGGCCTGGCCGCCGTGTCCATCGAAAATGCCCGCCAAGCCGAGTCCCAACACAATTTTTTCGATAACATGATCGAAATCCTCACCGCCGCCATCGAGGCCACGGACCCGGCCAACGTCGGGCACCCCGCCCGGGTGGCCGAGCGGGCCTGCGCCATCGGCAAAAAGATGGGGATGACGGAGGCCGAACGGCCGGACCTTTACTACGGGGCGCTCCTGCACGACGTTGGTTTTTTGGCCGTCAATCACCGGGAGCTCCTGGAAAAAGCGACGCCCCAGGCCCAGGCCCGGACGCGGGAACAGGCCCACCCGCTTTTGGGGGCGGAACTGCTGAAAGGCGTCCGCCTATTTAAAAACGTCATCCCCATTATCCGTCATCACCACGAGGCCTGGGACGGCACCGGCCACCCCGACCACATGGCCGGGGAAGCCATTCCCTTGGGCGCCCGGATCGTGGCGTTGGTGGAACAGTTGGAGGAACTCCGACTGAACGGCCTTTCCGAGAAAGAATTGGCGGTCCTGCAGGCCCAGCTGGCTCGCAACGGCTCCGGCACCAAATTCGATCCCCGCGTGGTCGAGGCCTACCTCTCGCTCTAAATCGCTTAAAAGACCAGGCGCGCCTGCTCTTGTCAACTCCTCCCGAACCGGTTAAAATCTAGTTTTCCATTCAAAGAACGGAAAAAGATCCCGCGGCGATACGTCACGCGGGAATACGAGTTCCGAGGGAGGAACCATGCGGAGAAAATTGAGCGTGATTGGCGCCGGCAACGTGGGAGCCACCCTGGCCCAACGCCTGGCGGAGGCCGAGGTGGGGGATGTGGTGTTGGTGGATATTCCGGCGACCGAGGGCATGCCCGCTGGCAAGGCTTTGGACATCCGGCAATCGGGTCCCCTCTACGGGTTCGACAGTCGCGTGGTGGGTACAACCGAATACGGGCCGACGGCCCAATCCGATATCGTGGTGATCACGGCCGGCGTGCCCCGCAAACCGGGGATGAGCCGGGACGACCTTCTCAACATCAACGCGGGGATCGTGAAAAGCGTTTCCGAACAGGTGGCCCGCCACTCGCCGGAGGCGATCCTGATCGTGGTGTCGAACCCCTTGGACGCCATGGCCCACGTGGCACTTCGGACCACGGGGTTCCCCAAACACCGGGTCATCGGCATGGCCGGGGTCTTGGACTCGGCGCGGTTGGCGGCTTTCTTGGCGGAGGCCCTCGACGTGTCGGTCGAAGACATCCAGCCGACGGTGTTGGGGGGGCATGGCGACACCATGGTGCCCATCGCCCGCTACACCACGGTGGCCGGGGTTCCCGTGGGGGACCTTCTCAAGGCCGAATCGTTGGCCGCCATTTTCCAGCGCACCCGGGACGGCGGGGCGGAGATCGTGAAACTCCTCAAGACGGGTTCCGCTTACTACGCGCCGTCGGCCTCCGTGGTGGCCATGGTGGAGTCCATCCTGAAAGACAAAAAACGTATTTTCCCCTGCGCGGCGTATCTGGAGGGGGAATACGGGGTTCGCGGTTTGTTCCTCGGCGTGCCCGTCAAGCTGGGCGCCCGCGGCATCGAACAGGTGATGGAGCTCCGGCTGACGGATGATGAAAAGGCGGCGCTTCAGAAATCCGCCCAGGCCGTACAGGACTTGGTGGAAACGTTGAAGCGGGCGGACCATGTTAAAAATTAAATCGCTCTTCACCCTTGGGAGGAAAAAAAAGGCCATGAGCACAGAAACGTTGGAGTGCGGCAAACGAACCTACGTGTTCGAAAGCCACATCACGAAAAACGGCCACAAATACATCATGCTGACGGAGAAAAGTTTTGGGCGGATGTCGAAGGTCATGGTGTTCCACGACCACTTGAACGACTTCCGTTCCGCTCTGGAACGCATTTCCCGGGCGGAACCCTTGTTGGCGGAAACATCCGTCAACTGAGAATCCCCGGCAGGCGCCCCCTCTTGCCGACCCCGCGCGTGCCGCCCGGTTCCTCCTCCCTCGCCGGGAAGGCTGGCCCCTGGTTGTTGGCGGTTGACATCGGCAACACCAATGTCACGCTCGGGGCCCTTCCCGCGGAAAAAAGGCGGGACGCTCCCGCGCCGCTGGCCGGATGGCGGCTGGCCACCCATCGCCACGCCACGGCGGACGAGGTGGGGGTCACACTCCAGGGTCTTCTCTCCGCCGCCGGACCTTCCCTGGACCTGTTGGCGGGGGTGGTGATCGCCAGCGTGGTTCCCCCTCTGGATCCGGTGTTCCGGGACCTTTCCGAAAAACAATTGAGGCACCGCCCTCTCTTTGTCGTCCCCGGAGTGAAGACCGGGGTCAAAATCCTTTACGATGTTCCGGGCGAAGTCGGAGCCGATCGGGTGGTGAACGCGGCGGCGGCTTTCGCTCGCGTGCGGGGCCCGCTGATCGTGGCGGATTTCGGCACCGCCACCACCTTCGACTGCGTGGACCGGCGCGGGGCCTATCTCGGGGGGGCCATCGCGCCCGGCCCCCAAATGGCGGCGGAGGTCCTTTACCAGCGCACCGCCAAACTTCCCCTGGTGGGGGCTTTCCACCGCCCTCCCCACGCCATCGGAAAAAACACCCAAGACAGCATCGCTTCAGGCCTTTTCCATGGTTACGTGGGCCTCACCCGGGGCCTTTTGAGGCAAATCGCCAAGGAAATGGGTGGCCGGCCAACGGTTTTAGCCACCGGGGGGCTGGCGGCTGTTTTGGCCCCCGCTGTTCCTGAAATCGAGGCGGTGGTCCCGGATTTGACCTTGGAGGGATTGTGGCGAATTTGGCACGTAAATTCAGTGAAAAAGTGAGCTTTGTGGATAAAACTGTGGATAAGGGCGGTGAAAAACCTATGAAGTTCAATAAAACGCTGTTATTTTCGGCATTCCTGTGTGTTTTGGTTGGACCGGTCTCCGCCGCTGTCCAGGATGACATCCAGTCGGATTCACAACAAATCGCTAAGTGGTTTAGCCAAGAAGTGGCGCATATCACGGCTTTTAACGCGGCCGCCCTCCCCCAAATTCCCGCGGATGTGCATAATTTTCTGGGGGTCGAGATCGGGGTGGAGGCGGGAGTGAGCTCTTCGAAGGTGGATCAGGACGGGTTCCATCAGCTGTCGTTGGTCTCGCTCAAAACCACCGGGTTCGATATGCCGTCGGAGATGATGCTTCCGATGCCCCTGGTCCACGCGAAGGTCGGCCTTCCCTTTGAACTGGATTTGGGGGTGAAATACGGCCGCATGGACTTCAGCGATTCGAAAAACGGGGTGGAATCCAAAGTCAAGAACTCCGTGTTCGGGGTGGAAATCCGCCGCCGGCTGATGGGCGAGGGGGCGACCGGGGTGGTGCTTCCCGACGTGGCGTTAACCTTGGGATACGACCAGGCCAACGGAGATGTTCAACGAACGGAACGTTACGTGGCCCCCGTGACGGGCGGAACCCTGGACGCGGCGACCACGATGAAATCCGATTGGCGGACCGGCGCCGTCACGGCCCGGGTCATCGCGAGCAAACAGTTGGTGATCATCACGCCGTATATCGGCGCGGGGTACAGCCGTTTGATGGGCGACGCGGAAACGTCGGTGGATGTGGTGGGAACCGCCTCTCCGGGCGGGGCCGTGAACGTGTCGGGAAAAAATTCCGCCAAAGCCGACGACGATATTTTGCAATTGCTCGGCGGGCTGGAGTTCACCTTTTTCCCGTTGTGCAAGATCAACCTGGGGGGCCTCTACGCGAAAGACGACTGGGCGGCCACGGCGGGATTGCGTTTCAGCTTCCGTTAGCCCGAGGGGGTTGTTTTCGGCGGAACAGGTCGGTCTTGATGTTGGCCACCCGGTCCAGGAAAAGGATCCCGTCCAGGTGGTCGATTTCGTGTTGGAGGGCCACGGCTTCAAACCCCTCGCTCTCGTAGGCGGCGGGGTTCCCGTCCCGGTCCAGGCCTTCCACTCGGACGAAGGACGATCGTCGGATGTCGGCCAAAAATTCAGGGATGGACAGGCACCCTTCCCGAAAGGTGAGGCATCCCTCGGCTTTGACGACGCGGGGGTTGAGTAGAGCAATACGGCCGTGTCCCTTGGGGGGTTCTTTTCCTTTGCGGGGGGGAAGCCAGGTGACATCCACCACCACCGCCCGCCAGAGCGCCCCGATTTGCGGGGCGGCGATCCCCACGCCGGGGGTGGAGTAAAGCGTGTCCGCCAGATCCCTCAGCAGTTCGGCGGCGGCGCCGTCCACCGCGCCGACCTCGCCGCACACTTCTTTAAGGGACGGGTCCGGGAACAGCAGGATCGGTCGGATCATGTCAGGCGGGGGCGTCTGCCATAAGAAAGCGGGCCTCGCCCGTCAGAGGGTTTGGGACGCGAGCGGTTTGACGGAAACGGTGACCCCCATCTCCGCCAGATGGTCTCGAAGGTCTTTTTCCAGGGAGGCGGGAGAAACCCCTTCCGGCGTTTCCCCTTCCAGATAAAGGATGTATCCCGACGGGTTCCCCCGGGACTCCGTTCGGTGAGTGGAAAGGTCCGAGAGGTTCACCCGGTTTTTGGCCAAGCGGCTCGTGACGCGGTGCACAATTCCCGGCCGGTCGGCGCCGTACACCGTGATCAGAACCCGCTCGCCGGTTTTTTTGGGGGGGGTGGATTCCCGGGCCGAGAGAGGTTTGAGGTGCACGGCCAAGGAGAGTTTTTTCCCCAGGGCCTTCATTTTCTTTTGGAGTTTTCCGGGTTTGTCCGGCCCGGTCAAAATAAGAAGGATGGCGAACTCACCCTGGATCCGCGTCATGGCGCTGTCCTCCAAGTTGCACCCCTCCTCGAAGAGGACCTTGGAAACCGCCGCCACCAGCCCCGCCCGATCCCGCCCCGCCGCCGTCAATAGGTAACGTTTCATGGGTTTGTTATACCACAGGCATCCCCGTGAAACAAGACCCTCCCGTCCCTTCGACGGACTGGTATAATGGTTTTCACAATGCCAGCCCCCCACGATTTCGCTTTGACATGTCGTCGTCCTTCCTAAAAGCGTTGTCGAAAACGTTGGGGCCCGGCCGGGTCCTTTCCGGTGCGGGGGACCTTTTCTCCTACGCCTACGACGCGGCTTTGGAGAAACGACTGCCCGGGGCGGTGGTCCTCCCCCGCACGGCGGAGGAAGTGGCTCGGGCCATTGGCGTGGCCCGGGAGTTCAATGTTCCCTTCGTCGCCCGGGGCGCCGGCACGAACCTCTGTGGCGGGACCGTGGCGCCCACCGGCGGCCTGGTGATCCACCTCAGCCGATTGAACCGAATTTTGTCCATCGACGCGGCCCGGCGCCGCGCCTGGGTGGAACCGGGGGTGGTGAACCTTCACCTCCATCGGGCCCTGGCGCCCCGGGGCCTTTTCTATGCCCCGGACCCGGCCAGCCAAAAAGCCTGCACCCTGGGCGGCAACGTGGGCACCAACGCCGGCGGGCCCCATTGCCTGAAATACGGCGTGACCAGTCACCACGTGACGGCTTTGGAATGGGTCCGGCCCGACGGGGAAACGTCGCGGGTGTCCGTGGACGACCCCGGGTTCGATTTGACCGGGCTCTTCGTGGGATCCGAAGGCACCCTGGGAGTGGCGACCAAGATCGAAGTGGCCCTTTTGCCTCAACCCGAAGACGTCCAAACGTTTTTGGTGGCTTTTCCCTCCATGGACGCGGCGGTTCAGACGGTGACGGACACCATCGCCGCCGGGATCGTTCCCACGACCCTGGAGGTCATGGACCGGGTGACGGTCCAGGCCGTGGAGGCCTTTGTCCACGCGGGCTATCCGACGGAGGCCGAGGCGGTTCTCTTGATCGAAGTGGACGGGCCCCAGGAACGCACGATTTTTGAGGGAGACCGGATCCGTGCCCTCTGCGCCAAAAACGGCGGAACGGATTTTCGCACGGCCCGGAACGAGGCGGAACGGGAAAAGCTGTGGGAAGGGCGCCGGGGCGCCTACCCCGCCATGGCGCGGCTGGCGCCGAACGTTTTAGTGGAAGACGGTGTGGTGCCCCGGACCCGCCTGCCGGAAGCCGTGCGGCAGATCCGCGCCATCGCCCAACGGAAAAATCTCCGCATGGGCCTGATCGCCCACGCGGGGGACGGCAACCTTCACCCCAACATGATTTTCGATGAGCGGGACAAAGTCGAGACGGCCCGCGTCCAGGAGGCCGGCCAAGAGATGCTCCGCGTCTGCGTGGACCTGGGCGGATCCATTTCCGGCGAGCATGGGATCGGCGCCGACAAACGGGACGCCATGCGCTGGCTCTTCTCACCGCCCACCCTTTCCCTTTTTCGCGAGGTGAAGCGGGCCTTCGATCCCGATAACCTCTGCAATCCCGACAAGCTGATCCCCGTGGTGGAATCGGCCCCCGGCCCCCGGGCGGGGGGCCCCGCCCCGGCGGGTGAACTCGCCGTTTCTTCGGTGGAGGAAGCGTTGGACCTTGTGCGCGCCATTCGGGACCAGCGGGGTTCGCTCTTCATCCAGGGCCTGGGTTCAAAAGGTTTGTCGATCCCGGCGGGCGTTCCCGTGCTCGTCACCACGGGCTTGAACGCCATCCTGGACCTGGACCGCGCCAATTTAACCCTCACCCTGGGCGCCGGGTCCGACTTGCCGTCCCTCCGGGCCCTTTTGGCGGCGGACGGTCTCCACCTTCATGTGGCCGGGGAGGGAACCCTGGGGGGCATCCTTTCCACCAACGCCAGCCGGCGGCCGCCGTTTCGGAACCAACTTCTGGGCCTTAAAGCCGTTTCGGAGGAAGGCGAACTTTTAAGTTTTGGCGCCAAGGTCATGAAGAACGTCGCCGGATACGACGCGGCCCGTCTTTTCCAAGGGGCCTGGGGCACTCTGGGGGTTGTGGTGGAAATGACCCTTCGGCTCCATCCACTCCCCGCGGAGGTTCTGGAGGCGTCCATTCCCGTCCTGCCCAACTTTTCGTTGCTCCCCGCCGCCGAGCTCCACCGAAAAATCAAATCCGCTTTTGATCCCCGGAACCTATTCAACCCGACGCTGTTCTCCCCCTATGGCGACTGAACCCGACCTCCACAGCCGCCCCGCCGCGCCCGGTTCTCCCGGCGAATCCCGGGCCTACGACGACGTGATGCACTGCAACCGTTGCGGCTTTTGCACGTCTTTTTGTCCCACTTATCTGGCCACGGGAGACGAGTCCCTCTCTCCGCGGGGCCGCAACCAATCCTGGAGGGCCCTGCTGGAAGGCCGGCTGGACCCCTCCTCCGGTCGGCGTTCTTTTGACACCTGTCTTCTGTGCGGCATCTGCACCTCGGTTTGCTTCGCCCAGGTGCCCACGGCCCGGCTCATGTCCCAGGCCCGGGAAAAAGTTCGAACTCTCCAAGGCGGGGCTTGGCCCCTGCGGTTTTTCCTTCGCACCGTAATTCCCCGGCCCGCCCTTTTCGAGGGATTTCTTAAATGTCTTTACGTGGGGAAAACCCTGGGGATTTCCGGTTTATTGAACCGGCTCGGGATCCTCCGGTGGATCTCGCCTCGGCTGGCGGCGGCCGAGAGCGTGGTGGACCAAGCGCCAAAAAAATTTCTTCGGGACCTCCTGCCCGCGGCTCCCCAGGACGCCGAGGTGATCCATTTCTTGTCCTGCGGCCCGAACTGCCTCTCCCCGGAGGTGGGCCTGGCCACGGCGCACATTTTGAAAGTGCAAGGGATCCGATCGGGGACGGCCAAGACGGTCTGTTGCGGCCTCCCGGGCCAAAGTTTCGGCGATCTCGAAGCCGCGCGGATTCTGGCCCGGAAGAACATCGAGGTCTTGGAAACGTATCCCACGGCGGTCATCCTCATCGACGATTCCTCCTGCGCCGCCACGGTGAAGGACTGGCCCCGCTTTTTCGAGGACGACCCCCCCTGGCGGGCCCGGGCGGAGGTTGTTTCAAAACGCGCGAAGGATTTGCTGGAATGGCTGGACGCCCATCCGCCCCAGATTCCGGCGCCAGGGGAAAAAACGGTGGTGACCTACCACGACGCCTGCAAAGCCCGCTACGCCCAGGGGCTGGTCCAGGAACCCCGCCGCCTGCTGGCCTCCATGCCCGGCGTTGAATACCGCGAACTCCCCGAATCCGACCAATGTTGCGGCGGGGGCGGCACCTACCAATTCTTGCAGCCGGAAATTTCCAGGGAGGTGGGAAAACGGAAAGCCGAAAACATTTCGGTCACCGGAGCGCGGTGGGTCTTGACCTCCAGCGTCTCCTGCCTCCTCCAGGTCCGCGCCGGACTTCTAAAATCAAAATCTAAAATTCGCGCGTTCCATATCGCGGAATTTTTTTCAAAGCATATGTCAAAAGCGCGATGAAAGCAGATCCCTATTGGAACATTTACCTTTTGACGGAGTACGCCGGGTGTGTTAAACTTTTTCGGTGATTGATTCCTGAGGATGGAACTTTATCCTTCCGCGGGCGTTGATCAAATGAAGGACTCGTCCTGGAAAAGGAGCTTTCTCATGGAACTGCAATTGACCGACGACAGTTTTGACAAGGCGGTCCTGAAGTCCGCCCTGCCCGTGCTCGTGGATTTCTGGGCGCCCTGGTGTGGTCCGTGCCGCATGCTGGGCCCCATTGTCGAAGAGGTCGCCAAGGAATACGACGGAAAGGTCGTGGTTGGGAAGCTGAACACCGACGACAACCCGGAAGTCGCTTCCAAGTTCAATATCTCCGCCATCCCTTCCATGCTGTTCTTTAAGAACGGCCAGGTGGTGGAACAGATGGTGGGCGTCCATTCCAAAAAAGACATTAAAGCCAAGCTCGACGCGCTCCTGAAATAATCGCCGCGTGAAATCTTTCCCCGTCCGGCGTCCCCTGTCTCTGTTGACCGTTCTTCTTGGGACGGCGCTCTGGACGGCCTGCGGATCGAACTCGAATGGGCGGCCGGCCGAGGCGCCCTCCCGCCGAGCCGAGCGTGCGGTCCCGTCGGGCGACGAGAACAGGGCTCCGGGGTTTTCGCTCCTGGACACCCAGGGGAAAACCGTGGCCCTGGCGGATTTCAAGGGCCAGGTGGTCTTCATCGATTTCTGGGCCACCTGGTGCCCGCCCTGCCGAATGTCCATGCCGTTGGTGGAAAAACTCCACGCCGCTTATCAGGGGAAGCCCGTGCAGGTCCTGGGCCTGAACCTCGACGAGGACCCGGACGACGTTCGAAAGTTTGTCGCTAAAAAACAAACCCCGTACCCCGTTCTCCTGGCTGGGAACTCCGACATTTCCAGCGCCTACGGGGTGGGGGGGATTCCCCACTTCGTTCTTATCGACCAGGAAGGCCGCGTGGCGGGCGTCTGGCCCGGTTTCGCTTCCGGAATGGACAAAGAGTGGCGCGCGGCCATCGACAAACTGTTGGGAGTGTAAGTTCCCCGCCGGGTCGGGGCGCCCCGTGACCCACCCTAAAAAATCCTTATTTCTCATCGACGCCCACGGGTATCTGCACCGGGCCTACCACGCGCTTCCTCCCTTGTCCAACTCCAAGGGCGAGCCGGTGGGGGCCCTGTATGGGTTTGCCCGGATGTTGACCAAAATCGTTCGTCAAAATCAGCCGGACCGACTGGTGGTTTGCTTCGACGACGCCGCGCCCACCTTCCGCCACAAAGCCTACCCCGAGTACAAAGCCCATCGCAAAGAAATCGAGGACGGCCTGAAATTTCAACTGCCCCTGGCCCGGGACATGGTGGAGGCCTGGGGCCTTCCCTTGGCGGTTCAGCCGGGTTTTGAGGCGGACGACCTCATCGCCACCTTGGCCGAAACCGGCGCCCGGGAAGGCTACGCCGTGGTGGTGGTGACCGCGGACAAGGACGCGCTCCAACTGGTGGGGGGGCCCGTCACGGTGTTGAACGAGCAGAGGGGCGTTCGTTACGATGCGGCCGAGGTGGAGAAAAAATACGGTCTTCGCCCGGATCAGATGGTGGACTATTTCGCCCTTCTGGGCGACAGTTCGGACAACGTCCCGGGGGTTCCCGGCGTGGGGGAAAAGACGGCCACCGGACTGCTTCAGAAGTTTTCCACCTTGGACGGGGTCTATTCGCACCTGGACGAGGTCAAGGGCTCGCTTCAAGGAAAATTGAGGGACCACGAAAAAGAAGCCCGTCTGAGCCGGGACCTGGTGGTGCTGGATCGCCGGGTTCCGCTGTCCCTGGATTTGGCCGATTGCGGCCTTCCGGAAAGGCCCGCGGAGGGATTGGCGAAATTCTTGGGCCGGCTGGAGTTCAACAGCCTTCTCTCCGAGCTGTCCTTGCCGACGGAAAAAGAGGCTCCCGCAGGGGAGGCGAAAAAGGATTCTCCTCTCCCGAGCGAGCCGGTGGCCCTGGGGCGGCCGGTCAACCGGGTCGTTCATACGGTGTTGTCCGAAGAGGACTTGACCCGCCTTGGGAAAACGCTGGGCGCCGCCAAACTCTTGGCGGTGGACGTGGAGACCACGGGCCTCGATCCTTTTTTTTGCGCTCTGGTGGGGATTTCTCTTTCCATCGCACCGGGCGAGGCGTGGTATATCCCGGTGGGCCACTCGTATCTCGGGGTTCCCCGTCAGCTTCCGCTGGACCGCGTCCGCAAAGCCGTGGGTCCCGCTCTGGCGGACGTCCGTCTGCCGAAAGTGGGTCAGAACTTGAAATTCGACAGCCAGGTGTTGGCCCGGGCGGGAATGCCCCTGGCCCCCATTTCCTTCGACACCCTGGTGGGGTCCTACTGTTTAAACCCCGGCCGGCAAACCCACGGTCTAAAAGCCCTGGCGTTGGATTTTTTGGGAGAGGCCATGACGAACATCGACGTCCTGATCGGCACCGGGGCCAAGCGGATCACCATGGATCAGGTCAAAATCGAAGACGCCGCCTCCTACGCGGGGGCGGACGCGGAGGTGACGCTTCGCCTCAAGACGCTCATGGAAAGGCAGTTGAAGGAAAAACAACTGGAACGGCTTTTCTTCGACGTGGAGATGCCTCTGGTGCCGATCCTGTCGGCCATGGAAGAGGCCGGGGTGGCCTTGGACGTTCCCCATCTCACGGCCCTTTCGAAATCTTTTGCCCGGGACATCGCGGGTTTGGAACGGGAGATTCACGATCTCGCGGGAGAGCCGGTCAACGTGAACTCGCCCAAACAGCTGGCGGTGATCCTCTTCGAGAAATTGAAGCTTCCCGTGGTCCGAAAAACGAAGACCGGGTTTTCCACGGACGAGGACGTTCTTCAAACGCTGTCGTCCCGCCATCCCTTGCCCGCGAAGATACTGGCCTATCGGGAACTGGCCAAACTGAAGAGCACCTACATCGACGGGCTGTTGGAGAAAGTGCGGGACTCCGGGCGGGTCCACACGAGTTTCAACCAAGCCGTGGCGGCCACGGGACGTTTGTCGTCCTCGGAACCCAACCTCCAAAACATTCCCATCCGCACGGAATACGGGCGGCAAATCCGGCGGGCCTTCGTTCCGGCGGAGGGCCAGGTGTTCCTCTCCGCCGATTATTCTCAAATCGATCTGCGCGTTTTGGCCCACGTCTCGGGGGATCCGGCCCTGGTGGCGGCTTTTCGGCGAGGGGAGGACATCCACGCCGCCACCGCGCGGGACATTTTCCATCTGGGTCCCGCGGACGCCGTGAGCGATGAACAGCGTCGCGTGGCGAAAACGGTGAATTTCGGCATCGTCTACGGGCAAACGGGGTTCGGGCTTTCCCAGCAGTTGGGGATTCCCATGGGCCAGGCCCAGGCGTACATCAACGCCTACCTGGAAAAATACGCCGGCGTCAAAGACTGGATCCGGCGGATCATCGAAGAATCCCGCCGCGACGGGTATGTGACCACGCTTCTCAACCGCCGCCGTTACTTGCCGGAAATCAAGGCGTCCAACGCCTCCGTGCGCGGCTTCGCCGAACGGACCGCCATGAACACTCCCATTCAGGGGACCAGCGCGGACATCATCAAAATCGCCATGCGGAACCTGGCCGCCCTTTTTTCCAAGAAAGGCTGGAAAACCCGCATGCTCCTGCAGGTCCACGACGATTTACTTTTCGAGGTGCCCCGGGCCGAGTTGGCCCGCGTGGCCGGTCCCATTCAGGAAACCATGGAGTCCGCTTTGGCCTTGGACGTGCCCGTCCGGGTGGATCTCAAAACCGGACCCAACTGGGCGGAGATGACCCGCTATGCCTGAACTGCCGGAGGTGGAAACCATTCGGCGGGACCTGGTCACGCTTTTGGTCGGGAAGAAAATCAGCGCGGTTCGGATCGGGGACCGCCGGGTGTTGGAGGGGTTCAGGCCGGGGGGCGGCGTGCGGCGGCGGGTGAAGGTGGACCATTTTGTGCGCGCCCTGGCGGGCCGAACCGTGGCGGATCTTTTCCGCCGAGGAAAATATTTGGTCTTTGATCTGGGCCCCGGCCCGGCGCTTTTGGCCCACCTGCGAATGACGGGCCGCCTCGTGTTCGGCCCGCCTGATCCCGCGGCCCGGGCGCGCATCGAATTTGAGGGGACCGCGGAATCCTTGAATTTTTCCGACACGCGCCGGTTCGGGGAATGGTGGCTGGCGGAGGATTGGCGGGCCGACCCCGCCGTGGCCGCCCTGGGCCCGGAGCCCTTGGAGGGAGGGATCGACCCTTCCCCTTGGGGGCGGGACCTCCGTCGATCCTCGGCCAAAATGCAATCGGCTCTGTTGGACCAGAAGCGGATCGCGGGGCTCGGGAATATATACGTGACCGAGGCCCTCTTCCGTTCCGGGATCCGCCCCACCCGGCGGGCCCGGGCGGTCCGGACCGCCGAAATCCCCGCGCTTCTTGAAAACATCCGGCGGGTGTTGGAGGAGGGTCTGGCCCATCGGGGGGTTTCCTTCCGCGACTATCGGGACGCTCGAGGGGAACGCGGGCAGGCCCGAGACCGGCTGTTGGTTTACGGCAAGGACGGGCTTCCCTGCCCGACGTGCCGGACGGTTTTGCGCGGGGTGAAGGTCGGCGGGCGGGGCGCCGTGTTTTGCCCCCGGTGCCAAACATGAACGCCCGTTCTCGGAAGCCTTCTTGGCCCCGCCTCGTGGTGGGCCTGACCGGTGGAATCGGGTCGGGAAAATCCACGGTCCTCTCCCTGCTCCGGGAACGCGGGCTGGCGGCGGCGGACGCGGACGTCATTGTCCATGGGGCCCTCCGGCCGGGGGGGGCGGGCTATCGCCGGGTCCTGTCGCTTTTCGGGCCCGCCGTTCGCCGGTCGGACGGGAGCCTGGACCGCGCCGCCATGGCTCGGGTGGTGTTCGAGCACCCCGAAATCCGCAAGAAATTGGAAGCCATCCTCCATCCCATCGTGGTTCGGGAGTTCCGGCGGCGCATCGCCGCCCACCGGCGCGGGATCCTGATTTTGGACGTGCCCCTCCTCTTTGAAACGGGATTGGACCGCATGGTGGACCGGACGGTGGTGGTCTGGGCCCCGGAAAGGACTTGTTTGGCGCGGCTCGCGGCCAGCGGCCGGTTGACCCGCGCCCAGGCCCGCCGACGCATGGCCGCCCAGATGCCCTTGGACGAAAAACGCCGACGAGCCCATTTCCTGTTAGACAACAGCCGCACCCTGTCCGTTCTCGGGCGCGGAGTGGACCGGTTGTTCGGCGTCCCGGGGGGGGAAGGCCCTCCTCCGCTCGTTTACAAAGACGTTACAACTTCTTAGCCCGATCTTCTGTTCTCGCGCGCTATAATAACCTTGACATGAAACGGAAAAAAGAAGCCCGTCAAAGGGATTGTCTTGTTGTGCGCGGGGGGGGCCGGGTCTTGCGCGTTTTCCTCGCGAGCGCCCTCTTCTTTTGCGACGGTTCGAGCCTTCGGGCCGGGCGTGACCTCTGGTCGGAGCGTCAAAAGGCGGTCCATGCCGCGCGGACGGCCGATGCCCCCGGGGGCCGGGTGTGGGAAAAACTGTCGGTGGCTTTTCCGCCCCTTGAAGAAGTGGCGCCTCGGCCCGGCCCCGCTTCCCCGGCGGGTCTTCCCGACTGGTTGGAATCCGCCGTGGGTCTCCACGCGGATCTGGGCGAGTTCTTCCCTCCTTCCGGCAAAGAACGCCGCGTTTTGATTCATATCCAGGACCTCCACGACGTGGAGGAGGCCCAACGGAACACCGCCGCCGTTCTGGAACAGTTGGCAAAAAGTTTGGGCGGAAAATCCGGACTTCCCGTGGGCGTGGAGGGGGCGGCGGGCGAGTTCCGCACGGAGGATTTCCGCGCCTTGGCGGCGCCCCGGGGCCTCCAACGGACGGCCAATCGGTTTTTGAAGGCCGGGTTTATTTCCGGCCCCGAATATTTCAGTTTGACGACGGAGACCCCGGTGCGGCTTTGGGGTGCGGAAGACGCCCGCGCCTACGCGGCCAACATCGCTTCGTTGACGCAGTCTATGGCCGGGCAAGCGAAAGACGACGCTCGGGTGAGCGAGGCGCGGCGGCTCGTCCATGGGTTGAAAGCCGTTCTCTATCCTCCCGCCTTGAAAGAGTTGGACGATCTTCGAACTCGCTATGAGGAGGGTTCGTTGGGGTTGGCCTCCTACGCTCGATCTCTCGCGGATGGAGCGTTGACGGAAATGGGTCCGAATCTCCAGGTCTTTTTGCGGGCGACGGCCGAGGAAGAGGTTCTCTCCGTGGCCCGCGTGGAGGAAGATCAAAAACGGTTTTTGGAGGCTCTCGCTCCCCGTCTTTCCGAGCCCGAGATTCGCCGATGGATGGAGGCGGGCCTGGCCTACCGGTTGGGACGGGCGCCCTACGCCTCTTTTCATGCTGTTCTGAAGGACCTCGGAGGACGGCACGGACTTTCGCTCAACGATTACCCGGGCCTGACGGACTACGCGGCCTACGCTGCCAAAGCCGACGGTTTAAACCGCGCCGAACTTTGGCGGGAAATCGACGCCCTGGCCGAGGAACGTTTCAAGGCGCTTCGGACCACCCCCGCTTTGGAGGAATTGGCCGCCATGGACGCGGACCTTCGGTTGATCAAAAAACTGAACGATTTTTCTTTGTCCTCTGAGGAGTTTAAACGGTTCATCGAACGTCGAGAAACCCTCCGGCGCTGGTCCGAACGCGGGGAATCCCTCTCCCGTCGTGTGCCCGCTCGTTCGGGTCCTTGGCCGAATCTCGTTTCCGTCATGGACCGCCACGCGGGGTTTTACCGTTGGGCCGAGGAACGGAACGCCCCTCTCGTCAAAAACCTACTCGCCCGTTGGACGGGCAGCGGGCTGGCGGTCCTCGTGGCCGGGGGATACCACGCCGAAGGCCTCCGCCTCGAGGCCATGTCCAGGGGCCTCGGTTACATTGCTTTGATCCCGCGAGTGGCCTCGACCAAAAACCTTCCAGGATCGCTGGATTCTTTCCGGAACCACCAGCGGCCTTTGGATTGGTTTTATCGGGGGACCGGACGGGGCTTCACCAACCCCTCCTCACCGCGACCCTGCCCGTCGGCGTGGCCTCCGATCGGACATGGGAATTCCAACAGGTTTTCGTCTATCAGGCGCTCCTCGATCAGGCGGGCGAGTTCGGGGCCCTTTCCGAGGAAGAGGCCCGTCGCGCGGTGGAGAAAACCATTCACGCGGCCAGGCGGTTCGGAATGGATTGGCGCTCACCGCTCCGATTCAGGTCGAACGTCTCCCGTCGGGGAACGGCGCCTGCTCCTTTCCTTCAAGGCGACGGAGAGTGGAGCCGGACGGCCGGGAGGGAAGATGGGCCCGGGTCGGCATTTTGATTCCTGGGTCGCGCTTCCCGCTTCAGGAATGGCTGCCGTCGGAAAGGAAGGGGAGGTTCCGGCCCAGTCCGTCAGGGCGGTCGGGAGCGGGTCGGATGTCTTTGAGAAAATAATTTTAATTTTTGTGTCTTTATCGGAAAGGGGGAATGTTTTCTCTCTCGTTTCCAGGGATCGAATCGCGACCGCGCTTGTCCGCGTCCTCTCCGGGGTGGGGAGGGCCACGGCGACGGCGGCCCGGGTCGGGGCCACCGCGCTGCAACGGACGACCAGCTGGCTAGGGTTCGGTTGGGTCGCCCGGCCAACGGCTCGGTGGGTGGAGTCCCTTCAAATGGAGGAGGAAAGGCGTTTTCGAGATTTGGCTCTTCAGGCGGAACCGGGGGCCCGCGCTTCCCTCCTTTATCGTTTGGCGGAAGCCCATGCCTACGGGGATATGGAGGAGGAATGGCAGATCTCTCTGCTCTCCGCGGCCAAGGAAATCATCAAGACTTCTCCACTCCTCGCTTTTCAGGAACCTCCCGTGGCGGAGCTGTCTCCTGACCGGACCACGCTGAATCTTCGCCTGGCCATCGGCGGGAAACCCGTCGCCCTTCGCCTTCGGGTTTCCAATGCGCGCGTCTTATTCGAAGAGCCAGGCGAACATTCCCTTTTTCAGATTTCGCAGGCGCTCGAGGAAGGCGTTTACGACGTGTTCATTCAGCTTCCCGCCTTGGCCACGGCCGGAGAGGTGCCCAACCGGGTTCTGGCCCGGGCCCTCCGGGAAGTGGTCGAACGGGTCGGCGGAGCGACGGCGGGGGAGGCCCACGCGAGAGCCCTGGCCGTTGATCCACGGGGGGAACTGTTGAATCGGAAGTTCCTTCAACTGCGTTTGCTCACTCCACCGCTGGAGAAGCTGGACAACCGAATTCTTGGTTTGGGCCGGCGGCTTCCCGTTCTTGGAATTCCAGCCGTTCGAAGCGCGGAAGATTGGCGGGTTCAGTTTTTCACATGGCTGAAGAACCCGGAAGGAACCCCGCTTTTTGTTAAACCCGAGGACCTTACCACGGCGGTGTCGAACGGGGGATTCGCGGGGTTCGCCTGGGGTTTGAATCCGTCCGGCGGGTTGAACGCGAGCGAATGGAATCCGGCGGCGGGTCTGGAAAAGCCTGGCCCTTTGACGGAGGCATTGTCTCGAGGGGGGGGCGCCGAGGGGGCGGCCCAGACGTGGGCGGCAACAATGACGCTTCTCCATTTGAAAGAAAAGATAGCGGTCTTGGATCTATTTTCATCCTTCATCGGAGCGCGGTGGGACCTGCGAAGTTATTGGCCCGGTTCTAAAAGCCGCGCGGATCTGATCGACTTATCGAGCGATTTGGTGTTAGGATATCTGAATTCCGTTGGGAGGGAGAGCGGTCAACTGGCCGCGCTCCAAACCGGTTCGTTCGCTTCGGGAGATACGGAGAATCGGCGGAACGCCTTGGCCGACAGCATTCGTGACTGTTTCGCCCCCGCGGCCCAATCTATTATTGGATTGCTGATGTTGACGGGCGTCCGGTTCGGGAATCCCGGTGACGTTCCGACGGGCGAGTTCGTCCGTCACTTGCTCCGCGTGTACTGCGCGCGATTCGAAGAGGGGTTCCGCCGCATGGCTCCCTTGTCAACCGCGGACGCCGTGGCCGCCAACCCAGGCACCGCCGACCGTTGGGCGGTCGGGGTGTTCCACCTGACCTCGCCCGTCGAAACGTCGCGGGAAGCCGCAGAACTTTTGGCGAACCTCATGGAACGGGCCCGCGCCCCTCAAGGGGGGGCGGCCCGGGTCATGGCCCTGCTGGATTTTGAAGGAGCCGAACGTCTTTACCCGGAATCATCGAGCCTTCTCTCCGCCCTTCGGACGCGGCTGGCCGACACTTTTCCGGACACGGCGGAACGGGCCGCGGCGGATCGGGCTCTCCTGGCCCTCGACGCGTTTCACCTCGCGCGGGCCCGTGATTTTGAGCGGGACGGGAAAATCAGTTTGGACCGGCTCCTGAGTCAGGTGCGGAGAGATTGGGCTTCCTCCGGAACGGTCCAAATCTTCACCGTGGACCGGGACCGGATCCTCGACGACGTTAAAGAGGAGCTGATGTCCTGGGTGCTGTATCTGTTGGTCCCCCAGGGGCTGATCCGCGTTTCCGACTCCATGGAAGCCGCCCGGTCGGCCGAGCGGATCCGCGCCTTCATCCGGCAAAATGCTTAATTGAAGTAACTACTCAGGTCCAGACGTTTCTCCCTCTCCCGTTCGCGGGAGAGGATCGGGGAGAGGGTGGGGATTTCCGACGGGTGACCAGCAGGAGACCTGAGCCGTTACTAATTGAAATAAATTCGCTACAATGGTTTCAACCTTGGCGAAGGAAGGAGCCCTATGACCACTCACACCATTAGTTTGATCCCGGGCGACGGCACCGGGCCCGAAATTTCAGCGACGGTTCAAAAAGTTCTCGAGGCCACGGGCGTCAAAATCGCCTGGGACGTGGTGGAAGCCGGAGCCGATGTCGTTGAGAAATACGGGACGCCGCTTCCCGAAGGCGTTTTGACGTCGATCCGAAAAAACAAAGTGGCTCTGAAAGGCCCGTTGACCACGCCCATCGGCACGGGGTTCCGTTCCGTCAACGTGGCGCTCCGCAAAGAGCTGGACCTCTACGCCTGCCTGCGCCCCTGCAAGTCCTACGTCGGCGTCCGCTCCCGTTTCCAGAACATCGACCTGGTGGTCGTGCGCGAAAACACCGAAGACCTTTACGCCGGCGTGGAATACCAAGCGGGGTCCAAGGAGGCCCTGGAGATCATCGGCTGGGCCAAGGGAAAGATTTTCCCCGACGCCGCCATCTCGATCAAACCCATCTCCCGCACCGGGTCCGAACGCCTGATTCAATACGCTTTCGATTACGCCGTTCTTCACAAGCGCCGGAAAGTGACCGCCGTGACCAAGGCCAACATCATGAAATACACGGACGGCCTTTTCTTCGAGGTGGCCCGGGAGGTGGCGAAACGGTATGAGGGAAAAATTGAGTATGAGGAACGGCTGATCGACAACATGTGCATGCAATTGGTTCAAAAGCCCGAACTCTACGATGTGATCGCCCTGCCGAACCTGTACGGCGACATCCTGTCGGACCTCTGCGCGGGCTTGATCGGCGGGTTGGGCATCGCCCCCGGCGCCAATATCGGCAAAGGCCTCGCCCTCTTCGAAGCCGTTCACGGGTCCGCTCCCAAGTATAAAGGGATGAACAAAGTGAACCCGACGGCCGTGCTCCTCTCCTCCGTGTTGATGTTGGATTACATCGGGGAAAAAGCCGCCGCCCAAAAGCTGGAGGCCGCCATCGCCGCCGTTATCGCCGAGGGCAAAGACGTCACCTACGACATGAAACCCCGCCCCGACGACCCCACCGCCGTGGGCACTAAAGAAATGGGCGACGCGATCATTCGGAAGTTGCGGGCATAAGCATGGCGAAAGAAATTTCTTGCGTGATCGTTAAACCCGACGGGGTGGGGAAGTCCGTGGTGGGAAAAATTATTGACCGGTTGGAAGGGGAAGGGTTTCGCCTGCTCGCGGCGCGGATGATCCGGCCCACGGCGGAGCGGATGGGCGAATTCTACGCGGAACATCGGGGAAAGCCTTTTTACGAGGGACTACTGAAGTTCATCACCACGGGCCCGGCCGTCGTGACGGTCTGGGAGGGGGAAAATGTTATTTCACGGGTGCGCGCGCTGATCGGCGCCACCGACCCCAAGAAGGCCGCACCGGGGACTTTCCGCGGCCAGTGGGGAACGGACAATCGCCGGAACCTCGTTCACGCCTCCGATTCTCCTTCCTCCGGCGCCCGCGAAACCGCTTTCTTTTTTACTCCGGAGGAACTGGCGCCCTACGACCCCGCCCTCTGGTCCCGCCCCGAGTTCGCTCCCCCTTCGGCCTAAACGGAAACCACCTGGATCTTGGGGTCCAGCATCCGTTGGAGAAGGTTTTGAATGGCGTAAAGCGTTCCCGCCGAAGCGCTGGGACAACTGCCGCAGGCTCCTTGGTAATGAACCGTGAGGACGCCGTCCTGATACGCCAACACTTCCAGTCCGCCTCCGTCTCCCGCCAGCGCGGGCCGGACATTTTCGTCGATGATCTCTTCGATCTTGGAAAGCATCTCATCGTTGGAAACCGACGGGCTCGCGGGGGCCGGGGCCGAGGCGGCCATGGCTTGGGCTTGGGTTTCAATGACGGCGCGGATGTCGGATTCCATGGCCGGCCATTCGCTGCCGGGAACCTTGGTCACCGTCA
Organism: Elusimicrobiota bacterium; assembly: GCA_016721625.1. NCBI lineage: Bacteria > Pseudomonadati > Elusimicrobiota > Elusimicrobiota bacterium. Next base: position 1,153,359 of record JADKHR010000001.1, on the reverse strand, counting down.
CAAACCGGTCCAGAAGAAACACCGAGGCCACGGGCCCCGAGGCGAAGAGCGCTTTCCCGAGCGCGTCGTCCTTGGCCGCTCCGGGGTCCTCAAAAGATTTCGCCCCCCGTTCCACCAGCCGAGCGTCCGTAATAAATTTAAGTGCGTCCGGGTTCGGCGTGCCTTGCACCTCCACGACTTTGACCATGGCCCCTCCTCTTGCCTTCTGTCCGTCCATTATAGCAAGGGAAGGACGGACCGTCCACGCGAACGCCGGCCCTGGCCCTCGTCGTCTCAGCATCTCCCTTTTTTATCGACGGTGTTGTATAATCATTCCCGCGAAGCCAGTTTCGCCTCTCTTTTGGTGGGTATAGCTCAGCGGTTAGAGCGTCCGGCTGTGGCCCGGAAGGTCGCGGGTTCAAATCCCGTTACTCACCCCAATATCGAAACCCCCCACCGGGGTCGGAAGGCTCAACGGCTCACAGTCGTTGGGTCTTTTTCTTTCCCGATTGAAAGCGTCCGGTCCCATCCCAACAGTCGTCCCCCTCCGGCATCCAACCCCCGAACCGGTCGAATTCCCTCCGTCTGCCGCGCGGAGCGCGGATGTGGAAGAAGTCCACTCCATCGGGCTTTTTCCGTCGATGGCGGGGGCAGAGTCTCCGTCCCCTCCGCTCGTTCGACCCCCGTCACTTTCCGATTCCCGGTTCTCCAAAACGAAGTCCACCCGGATACTCTTTTTCGAATAGTGAATGCTCCTCAGCCCTCGCCGAACAGCAAGGGCTTTTTCAATCCCGGTTTTGCGCGCACATGCCTTTACATATGCCTTTAGGTTTTTTTGAAGGTTTTCCGGGGTTATCTTGTAACAATCTTGTAGCGGTTCAAATCCCGATTCTGGTCCGGGGCCGGTTTGATTTTGAAGGGAAAAAACTAGGTTTTTAAGGTGTTCGGTATCCAGGGAAATCCGTAACAGGTTCCTATAAACCATGTCGTGAAGTCGGTCCGCTCCGATCTGTTTGGTCGAGCACGCCGTCTTTCCATTGTGCCCCACGCTGTTACACCGGTAGTAAAAATATTTCCTCACGCTGGTCTTGTTCCTCTTGTGGGTAAACGCGACGCTCATGATGGATCCACATTCCTTGCAATGGATGATTCCGGCGAAGGGCAGATGATTGTCCGGATTTGGCGGGAGCCGAGGGGCTTCGTCAACGAGACGCTGAACATGCGCGAAAAGATCTTCGGAGATGATGGCTGGATGACGTCCAGGATGAATTTTCTTTTTATGGACGATCTTTCCCGCATAGACAGGGTTTCGCAACATACACCAAATGGTCGAGTCAGAAAATGAGTTTCCTTTGCGGGAAACGATGCCTTTCTCTTTTAGTGCCCGCAAGATGGCCCGGATGGATCGGGTTTTTACGTAGGTTTCAAAAATGAGTTTGATATGTTCATTCCTGGGCGAGTCAAAGACGAGCATTCCATTTTCCGTCTTGTAGCCAAACGCAGTACAACCGCCCGAATGGAGCCCGCGTTTCACGCGCTGAATGAGCTTGTCTTTGACCCGCTCCGAAATTAATTCCCGTTCAAATTGGGCGAAGGTGAGCATAATATTTCGGAGGAGCCGACCGGACGGAGTGGATGTGTCAAACCGTTCTGTGACGGAGATGAAGCCGACATTGTGGGCCTCAAAAAGTTCGATCAATTGGTAGAAATCTCGGGGGGAACGGGTGAGGCGATCAATTTTATAAGTAATCACCATATCCAAGAGGCCCGCTTTTACGTCGGCAAAAAGCCGTTGGAGACCCGGACGATCGGTGTTGGCCCCAGTAAATCCGGGGTCAGAGTAAACCTTCGCTAAGACAAATCCATCCTGGCTGGCGATGAATGACTGAATGCGGTCCTCTTGGGCCTCACAAGAGTTAAACTGGACCTCCATTTGTTGATCGGTTGATACGCGTGTGTAGACGGCACAACGAGTTATTTTCTTTTGAGAGACTTCGGAAGTGGTCAAAGATTTCTCTTGCATGAGGTTCCTCCAATGGGTAGGATCTAAAAAACCTACAATGAACTATATAATAGATAATACTCTTTATTATATTAATCCGTCAAGATGAATACGAATCTAGCGGAAAGCTTAAAGCGTTTGCGGAAGGCCCATGGCCTGACGCAACAGAAGCTCGCCCAAGAGGCGGGCGTCTCGCTCATCGTGGTCACAAAAGTAGAGCAGGGTTTCACGAAAGACCCAGCCATGTCTTCCCTGGTCAAAATCGCCGATGTTATGGGCATTTCCATTGACGAATTGATTGGGCGAACCATCCCGCGACATCCCAAAAATTAAACCAAGTCGGCCACGTCGATGGGCCGCAACGTGGCCCGTTGGCGTGGCCGCTTTATATGGCAATCTTCCGCCGGGCCGGGGGGCGGGCCGATGAAAGAGTTTAGGGGCTTTTGGATTTCGGGCGCGAAAATCCCTTCGGCGTTTGAATTGCTTTTCCCCTCGCCCCGGATGGGGAGAGGCCGGGAGAGGGATCCATCGGAGGGTTGTCCCTTTCCCCAGAGGGGAGAGGGAGGACAGGGAGAGGGCTCCTAATGGGGTTGGTGTGCGCGCGGGGTTGGGATTGAAAAAGCCCTTGCGGTTCGGCGAGGGCTGAGGAGCATTCACTATTCGAAAAAGAGTATCCGGGTGGACTTCGTTTTGGGAGAACCGGGAATCGGAAAGTGACGGGGTCGAACGAGCGGAGGGGACGGAGACTCGGCCCCCGCTCGACGGAAAAAGCCCGATGGAGTGGACTTCTTCTACTCCGCGCCGCGCGGCAGATGGAGAAAATTCGACCGGTTCGGGGGTTGGATGCCGGAGGGGGACGACTATTGGGATGGGACCGGACGCTTTCGGTGGGGAAAGAAAAAGACCCAACGACCGTGAGCCGTTGAGCCTGTCGACCCCGGTGGGGGGTTTCGAAATTGGGGGTGCTTTTAAAAATTTGAAAACTATTCCCCTTGACTTCCCAAATGTAGCCCATTCCTATTGGGACAATTTCCGCCTGACGGGAGAATATTACATTAAACCAACGCGGTTGACCCTGTAGCATGGGCTTCCAGCCCATGTGGTTCTGTCGTGCCCCTTTATCGTTCCGAACGGATCGACGAACGTGATAAAGCATTTTCCTTCTCCCGTCCGTGGGAGAAGGGTCGCGTGTGCCAGTGGCACACGTTAGCGACGGGCCGAAAAGGCCCCGGGTCCGAAGGACACCGAAGGGACGGATGAGGGGCGGTTTTCCGTTGACAATTCCCTCTCCCGTTGGCGGGAGAGGGCCAGGGAGGGTATAAACCGGGTACACTGGTAACAGAATAGACCGGGCACATGGGTAACAGGTACAACAAAGGGCAAGGAGGGACACACCTATGCCCTGGAGAGAGACCTACCCCATGGAAGAGCGATTGAAATACATTGGCGATTGGCTGAAGGATGAAGAGCCCATGACGGATCTGTGCCGGATCTACGGCATCAGTCGAAAAACTGGGTACAAGTGGATTGAACGGTATCAGACGCATGGATTGGATGGTTTGAAGGAGATGAGCCGAGCCACGCATAGCCATCCCAATCAGACCCCCGCGTTGACGGAAGAAGGGCTGGTTCTGTTTCGGCATCAGCACCCGCATTGGGGGCCGCGCAAATTGGTCCATCGGCTAGGAAATCCGGCCAAACGAGATTTGGCCGGCGGTGAGCACAGCGGGAGCGATTCTGAAGCGCCACGGGCTGACGAAACCGCCACGCCGCCGAAAACGAACGCCGATTTTCGCAGGGAATGTGCGCTCCGGCTTGCCGCCCCAACGACGTATGGGCTACGGATTTCAAGGGATGGTTCCGAACACGGGACGGCGGCCGGGTGGATCCGCTGACGATTACGGACCTGGCAAGTCGTTATTTGATCGAGTGCCGGGCGCTGACATCGACGACGGGAGACAACGTTCGTCCCTGGTTCGAAGCGGCTTTTCGGGAGTTCGGTCTGCCCTGGGCGATTCGATCGGATAACGGACCGCCGTTCGCCAGCGTGGGATTGGGCGGGCTGTCGCGGTTGTCGGTGTGGTGGATTCGGCTGAGGATCATTCCTGAGCGCATTCGACCCGGCCATCCGGAAGAAAATGGGTGCCACGAGAGAATGCATCGAAGTTTGGCGGAGGCGACGGTAAACCCGCCGGAGAAAACAGCATGGCGCAACAAGGATCGTTTTGCGTTTTCCGAAAGGAGTTCAATGACGAGCGGCCCCATGAATCTTTGGGAATGGCAACGCCCGCTCGGATTTATCGTCCGTCGGAAAGAACCTATCCGCTGAAGCTCCCGGAGCTGGAATACGGAAACGGGTCGAAGTCCGGCGCGTGAGGTCCAACGGCGAGATCAAATGGGGTGGCGACTTTGTATGTGAGGCGAAGCGTTGATCGGCGAGCAGGTGGGTTTGCGTCGTGTCGATAACGATCGGTGGACGATTCATTTTGGCCCTGTTCCTTTGGCGATGTACGATGCGTCGAACAAACAATTGCAACCTTTTGATTCAGTAAAACTGTCACCCATGTGCCCGGTCTAAAGTGTTACCTATGATCCGGGTTGCACAGAGAGGGTGGGCGCGTTTGACTTCGGAGGGGCCGGGAAGCGCGGGCTGCATTTTTTTTAGCCTCAATTTGTGCCCGCTATGCGGGCGCCACACCGCACCGCTGTTCTCTCCACGTTCACGTCCAATGAATGGGACAGTAAGCAGGACAAGCCCCGGCCTTTGACCTGGCGGGGGCCACGGTGTCCGCGCTCGAACCACCGGCCACCGAGAACCCAAGCGACTTTCCTCTTCATCGAAAACAGACCCCGCCACAAAAGAAGAGCCCCAGCAATTTCGGGCCGGGGAGGAAGCTCGGACCTTGGTTGAATCGCTGGACGGGAAAGAATGGGGACCGCTCCTCTTTCGGTGGATGAAGACGACTGTTCGCCAGGCCACCCACGGCGGCGGACTGCGCGCCTGTTAAACGCTGACGATTGATTCGTCTGCCGTTGGGGTGACAAGCGGGCAACCCAACACGCGAAGAAACCCGCGCTGAAAGAACGCCCGTCGCGGCGCATTAAACGCGCCGCAACTCCTGCCTCCGAATCCGACGTTTCCGCCCCGATCCACAGGAAAAGCCGCGCGGCCTTTCTGGCCGCGCCCCGCTGGCTCCGGTGGATTCGTTCTGGCGGAGCGGTTCCGCCCATTGCTCCGGTCGGGGAACGGAAACCCGCTGACGGTTATTTCGTCGGTCGCGGGAGATATGTTTCCCGCTCCGGTTTGCGGACAATCCGCGCGCTGGACGAACGCCCGTCGCGGCGCATTAAACGCGCCGCAACTCCTGCCTCATCCGACGTTTCCAGCTCCGGTCCACGGAGAAGCCGCGCGGCCTTTTGGCCGCGCCCCGCTAAGCTCCGGTTGATTTGTTCCCGCCGGACCGCTTCCGCCCATTGCTTCGGTAGGGGAACGGAAACCTGCTAACGGTTATTTCGTCGATCGCGAGAGATATGTTCCCAGCTCCGATTTTCGGGAAATCCTTGCGCTGGACGAACGCCCGTCGCGGCGCATTAAACGCGCCGCAACTCCTGCCTCCGGTTCCGACGTTTTCCGCCCCGATCCACAGGAAAGCCGCGCGGCCTTTTGGCCGCGCCCCGCTGAGCTCCGGTGGAATCGTTCCGCCGGAGCGATTCCGCCCCTTGCTCCGGTTGGGGAACGGAAACCCGCTGACGGTTATTTCGTCGGTCGCGGAGATATGTTTCCCGCCCGGTTTGCGGAAAATCATTGCTCCGAACGAACGCCCGTCGCGGCGCATGGTTTCCGGACTAGCGTCCTCCAACCAGCCCTTCGGGCCCAGGGCCTGTTCGGCCCGCGCCAACCGTGTGCCACTGGCACACGGCGCCCTCGCCTCCCTCGGCTCGGTCATCAAACGCGCCGCAACTTCTGCCTCCGGTTCCGACGTTTCCAGCTCCGGTCCACGGGAAAAGCCGCGCGGCCAGAGGCCGCGCCCCGCTTCCGCCCCGGCCCCGCTCTGCGGGGCTCCACCTCCCGGCCCGCCGGTCACCTATCGGCTTCGCCCTTTCTTCCCGCGCGCATATTAAGTATTCCTCTTCCTTGCCGTTAAACAGCGTCCCGTCGTTGGGGGCTTGGGTGCACACGGGGACCGTGGGCACCAGGCCCCCGCTTTTGGGACATGTCTTGGTCTGCCAATGAGTCTTAGCGACCAGGATCGCCGGTTTTGCTACTAAGCGATTCTTGGCAACCTCCCCACTTTTTTTTATCCAACAATCATGACTTTGTCACTCTCAATCCAGATCATTCCCTGGCCTGCAGTTGGCTCAATTAAAATCAAAATAGCTCGCTCTGGGTCGAACGTCACGTATAATGACTGAAATTTCTAGTCCGTTGCTCCGAACCATTCCCTCCCTCCCAACGGCGCGTGGATCGTTGTTCGCTGTCATGGAAACCTCCCCTGGGGTTCAAATTCACCAAACCCTTATTTAGTATAACTGCTATCAGTTCTATTTGTCAATGGGTTTATTTCTGGTATGTTACCTCCGTGAGAAAGATAAAATACGACAAACGGAGTGGATTCGGTTTTTACAAGGGAAAGGGCCTGGGTAAAGCTCTGCTCATCCATCTTTCGGTGGAAACCCACAAGAAACTTCGACATCGTGCCTTTATGAAAGAGCTTTCCATTCAAAAAACGGTTCGCCATATCATCGAAGAAGCCGTAAAAGATGAGCTCCTTTCTTAACCCAAAAATTTTAGGTGACCGACTATTTCCGTCCACGAGGGCTGGAAATTTCTGTTCCGTACGCTGTCGACGGTAGCCCCGCGCCAACCATTGTTCCGTTGAGTGGTAGGTGTTTAAGAGTGGCCAAGACCGAAGGGTCAAAGCGCATACCGGATTCTTTCTCTAACTCTCGGATGGATTCTGCCCAGCCGGTGGCTTTGCGGTAAGGACGATCGGTCGTGAGGGCGTCCAGTGCGTCAGCCACGGTGAGGACGCGGGTTTCCAGGGGGATAGCCTCTCCGGCCAGGCCGTCCGGGCGGCCCGCGCCGTCAAACCGCTCGTGATGGGAGCGCACCATAAGGGCGGCATCCTTGAGAAATGGCAACCCCTCGATGATCCCGGCGCCAATCAGGGAGTGGGCCTCCATCCGGACGCGCTCCTCTGGTGTAAATCCGCCATTCTTGTGTAGCAGGGCGTCGGGAACACCGATTTTTCCCAGATCGTGAAGGAGGGCCGCCCAACGCAATCGCTCTCGGGACTCCCGGCCTAGACCCAACACTTCCGCGATGGCGTCGGCATAGAGGGCCGTTCGGCGGGAGTGTCCTTCGGTGTAGGGGTCCCGGGCCTCCAGGGCGCGGGAGAGGGCTTCAAGCGTCCTTCGGAAACTTTCGGTCAGCGCTTCGCGGGCGCGGCGCTGGCCGTCGCCCAAAAATCCCGCCAGAAGGCCACACCCCGCCACGGAGACAAAATCCGCCGTCAGCTCCCGGGCGGAGAGTCCGTGCCGAAACCCGACCAACGCCACGAGAACCGAAACGAACGCCGAACGCCACAACGCCGCGCTTAGCCCCGGCGTATCCCGATGATGAGCGCCACCGCCATGACGGCCTGCACGAAATAATGGAACAGTTCCATCCGCGCCCTAGCCGCGAGCCATGAAAGGGCGGCCACGGCTAGGATGACGTCTTCCCATGCGAACGCCCTCGACTTCATGATGTCCCCCGAAAATATTTTTCTGGTCGGAGACAGAAGCGAAACCGCCGGATAAGTTCACTCCACCTTATCTTCGTTAAATTGTCCCCTAATAACTAGGCGCTCCTTGTAAAAGCAGAGGCGCGGTTTTAAAGAGGCGTATTTCTCAATCGGAGCGCGTTGAGAATGACGGAAACGGAACTGAAACTCATGGCCGCCGCCGCGATCATCGGGGAAAGCAGGAGACCGAAGAACGGGTAAAGCAACCCCGCCGCCACGGGCACCCCCAGGGCATTGTAAATGAAGGCGAAAAAAAGGTTCTGCCGAATGTTCCTCATGACAGAACGGGAAAGGCGGCGGGCTTTGGCGATGCCGCGCAGGTCGCCTTTCAGTAGCGTTACCCCTGCGGATTCCATGGCCACGTCCGTGCCCGTCCCCATGGCGATTCCCACGTCCGCCAAAGCCAGGGCGGGCGCATCGTTGACGCCGTCCCCCGCCATGGCGACGACGTGACCCTGACGTTTCAATTCCTTGATGATCTCCGCTTTCGTTTCAGGCAGGACGCTCGCCCGTACATCGTTGATCCCCAACTCTCGCGCCACCGCTCGAGCGGTGGCCTCATTGTCGCCCGTGGCCAAAAGCACACGCACGCCCATGCGGTGAAGCAGGTCCAAAGCTTCCGGTGTGGACTTCTTCACGGTGTCGGCCACGCCGATGAAACCGGCCAGTTGGCCCCCCTCTGACAGGAACATGACCGTCTGCCCTTTCTGCCGCGAGGCCCCCGCCTTTTCCTCCCAGCTCCCCAGGGAAATGTTTAAGTCCTTCATGAGCGCACTGTTCCCCAGGGCCACCACAACGTCTTTCGTTTTTCCACGCACGCCTTTGCCCGTCACGGAGGCGAAATCATCTACGGGGAGGGGCGCCGCGCCCTTTTCCTCGGCGGCTTTTAGGATCGCCGACGCGAGCGGGTGCTCGCTGCCCTTCTCCAAACCGGCGGCCAAGGCCAAGAGCGACCGTTCGTCCCGTCCGTCCGCAGGAACCACGGAAACGACGCGGGGTTTTCCCTCGGTCAAAGTCCCCGTTTTGTCAACCACCAACACGTCGATTTTTTCCATCCTCTCCAACGACTCAGCGCTCCGGATGAGAACCCCTTCCAGGGCCCCTCGTCCCACACCCACCATAATGGATATGGGTGTGGCTAGTCCCAGGGCGCAAGGACAGGCGATGATGAGGACGGACACTGCGGCAATCAAGGCATGAACCATCCGTGGCATGGGACCGAACACCGCCCAGAGGATGAAAGAGATTACCGCCACGCCCACCACCACCGGCACGAAGACGGCCGATACCCTGTCCGCCAGACCCTGGATGGGGGCCCGGCTCCGCTGGGCCTCCGACACCATCCGCACGATACGGGAAAGGAGCGTCTCGGCACCTACCCGCTCGGCCCGGATCACCAGGCTTCCGGTACCGTTCACCGTACCGCCTGTGACGCGGTCGCCCGGGGTCTTCTCTACGGGGAGCGGTTCCCCCGTGACCATGGCCTCGTCCACTGCGCTCCGCCCTTCCGTCACGATCCCGTCCGTCGGCAAGTTTTCCCCCGGCCGCACGCGCAAGCAATCACCCTTTTGGACCGACGCCAACGAAATGTCTTCCTCACGTCCGTCCGCCAAGAGGCGCCGGGCCGTCTTGGGCGATAGGTTCAGCAGCTTCTTGATGGCCTCGGATGTCCGCTGCCGGGCGCGGAGTTCCAGCACCTGCCCCAGGAGCACCAGGGTGACGATGACGGCCGCCGCCTCGAAATAATGAGCCACGCGCCCGCTTGTATCCCGGAAGGTGTCCGGGAATATCCCCGGAAAGAAAACAGCGATGAGGCTGTACAGATAAGCGACGCCCGTCCCCAAGGAGATCAGGGTGAACATGTTGGGGCTGCGGTTATGGATGGACTTCCACCCTCGGGCGAAGAAGGGCGCCCCACCCCACAGGACCACAGGCGTGGCCAGCAGGAACTGGGCCCAACCCCAGACCCGTCCGGCGGACCCGGCGAAAAAATGGTGCAAGCCTGGAACGGCCATCTCACCCATGGCCGATAGGAAAAGGGGCAGGCTCAAGAGGGCCCCCACCCACATCCGTCGCGTCATGTCCGCCAGCTCCGGATCCGGCTTTTCCTCCGCCGAAACGGCCATGGGCTCCAACGACATCCCGCACTTTGGGCAAGTTCCAGGCCCGTTCTGGATAATCTCGGGGTGCATGGGGCACGTGTACTTACCGTCGACACCCCCCGGGATCATTTCGGGATTAAATTTTGCGTCCTGCCCCTCCGGCGTCGGAGGAGGTTTGGACACGATTGTGCAACAGACGTGATCTTTCATGGGGATCTCCTCATGCTTTCCGCGATCGATGGTTTCATCTTTTTTCGTTTGGGGGATGGGGAGTGGCCACGGATGGTGGGGCGTCCCGAAACTCGGAGTGTCGGATTTGACCGCCGGCCTGAGCAATCCACCCGGACGCGGCGAAAGAGGCGATGGAGAAAAACAGTGTGAGCCAAGACACTCTTTTTTCCCAAACGGGACGTTTCCACGACGCGGCGAGGGCGGCCAGGGCTGAAAAAGTCGTCAAAGTAAAAAGGCCCTCGAAACGCTCGGCACGGGCCACGTGAAGATCCAGCCACGCTTGGGCGTCGCCATTGGACATGGCATAGACCCGGTCGTACCCCTTTTCCCCGAAATGAATCGCCACCCATGACATAACGCCCATGAGAACAAGCCAACATAGCGCCCCTCTTCGACCCTCCTTCGATTTGGCCAGAAGGCCCCACGCCAAGGCGAAGGCCCCAGCCGCGAGGCCCTCCACGGGCCAATGGTTTAGCACGACGTGGAGGTACTCCGGTTGTTTCAAGTGGTGGAGGATGAGAGAGAGGTCACCCATGATGAATTACTGGGTGATTTCGGCGTTCTCAATCATGCTGATCCCGTCACGACTCACGAGCTTACCCTTGACGGTGACGGTCTTAGCGGCGAGGTCGGCGAGTGACGAATTGATCGGCTTATGTTCGCCGACCAACAAGTAAAGTTTTCCGTCCTCCGTCTTGAGTCCCACGGGAAGCCCGCTTGTAATGCATGTTTTGGCGCATTCCGCGTGCTTGGCGCCGGTGGCCCCGTGGTCGAGATAACACACCATATCGACGATCTCCCCTTTGACGCTGACCGAGGCGGGCGTCGCGGTGTCTTTCATTTCCATTTTTTCCATCATCTCGTCGTGCATCCCATGTTCGTGCGCGGCCAGGGGCAAGACAAACGACAGGGCGCCGAGCCCGGCGATGACAAACTTTCCCATTGTTTTTCCTCCTGTAAAAGATTGCAAATCAACGGAGAGGCCCGCTTCTCGAAATAAACGGGAAGCGGGCCTCTCCGAAGACGGTTACTTCCCCTTTTCTTCGTTCGCTTGCAGTTTGTGCCAAGCGGCGAAGGAACGGTATTCGCTTTGCAGTTTTGTCGTGGCGGCAATGATGGCGTCGCAGTGCTTCTCCATCTTCTGCCGGGTGGACGCCGGTGTTTTATCCGTCATTCCCGCTTTCTCCATGGCCTTGTGCTCGGCAATCACCGCGTCCAGGTCGGTGGCTTTCTGTTCGTAAGCCGCCGCCTTTTCTAAGTGACTGGTAGCGTCGGCGAACAGTTGCGGCGCAAACCCCAAAACCCCCGCAATGATACCCACGCCAAGAATGGCGCTTTTGAGTCTTTTCATGGTTTGATTCCTCCTAAGTATTTTGAACTGCTCTGAACGATAATGCTCTACTGCAAAAAATGATGGCCCTTCCCACCTTGAGTTAGACTCCTTACGGGTGAGGAAGGCAACAGGCCGCCCTGATTTTCTTTCCGGTGGACGTGTTCGTTGTGGATAAAGCGATTTGGAAATCCGACAAGCGATAGTCCGCCCCCATTCCCATTTGGTCCGATGCCGCTTTCAAGACCGTTTGCAAATCGGACCACGCAACAGAGGCCCCCTTATTAACGGTAAACCCCACGACGCCCGTTTTGGCGTCCACCGTGACGGTTGCGATGCCAGGGACACCGCCCATCGCCTTCTCTATAGCTTCAGCGCACCCACCACACACCAGTGATTTGGCCTTCGCCGAATAACGGCCCTCGGGAAGGACGGGGTCATCCGCGTGCCCCCTTTGGGTTGTGGGCGATGCCCCAAACACAGCCCCCCCCACGACTACCACCGACAACATGCCAATCATCCGTATTTTCCACATGCTCATGATCCTCTCCTTCTATGTGCTTTAGGTTGAGATGCCGGGGGCGGAACCAGGCAGTTTTCGCAGACTGCTTGTGTTAAGGAAGTGAAAAACGATTTCCTTTGTTCTGGCGTTAAAACAGAACGCATTTCCCAAAGATGCCGCACAATCCGATGTTGTTGTTGAGATTCTAAATCTGCCACCTGGTCCACGTAGCGGTCTACCTGGTTTTCGTCGGCATTGTCATCCCCTAACACACCGCACAGAGCCACCCGGGCGTCTGCCAGTTTCATTTGGAGAGGTTCTAAGTCCTTCTGCAAGGAGGTTTCCAACGGGATGAGGTTCGTTTTTTGTTCCTCTGACAAATGGAGCTGGTGGATCCAACGGTGGGCGCCGGTCATGTCCAACGATTTTACCGTCGGATGAGCGCGGCAACAAGTCAACATCATGTAAGTGGAGCCCAGGGCGATGGCCAACACAGCGAGAGCCCCCGCGCTCCATAGAGTCAAGCGTTTTATCGTCATACGTTCCCCCCGGGCGTTCGTCCTTCTTGGAAAATGTGTTCAACAGAATTTTGTGGGTAGGGCGAGAGGAATCGATTCAATGCGATTTCCGTTGTCGTGACCGTTCGATGGCGGAGTTTAAACAGGTGGGCCCCTCCGGCGACTCCCAATAACCATAGGACAAAGAACCCGGCCAGCGCTGGGGCTAAAGGAAATCTTGAGAAAAGGCCTGTGCGGCCCCAGGCCCGGGTTTCCTGTTCGCGCACCCGTTCCCAAAAGTGCGCGCGGAAATAGGCGGACGGCTGGACAGTTTCAAGAACATCAAGCATTTCCCAACTGGACGAGAACAGGCGGGCTTGCTCTCTGCATTCTGGGCAAAGTGCCAAATGGTCTCGGACCCCCAAAGCTTCGTCTTTGCCAAGGGTGAGATCAAGGTATTCCGGTAGCGCTTTGACCGCATTTTTACAGTTCATGGTTTCGCTCCTTCACCCCTCTATACACCGCAGGCTTTAAAAAGTTGCGGTAGTTTTTGGGGGAACGGGATGATTTGGAATAAATTGTTTCAGATCGTTTTTTAATGTTTGACGGGCGCGAAAGAGGAGGGATTTTACGGATGACACCGAAATCCCCATGGTTTGGGCGATCTCCTCATTGGACATTTCTTCAAACCGGGCGAGGACCACCGCCGTATGCTGATTCCCCGGCAACCGGGAAAGGACAGATTGAATGTGTGCGGCCAAATGGTGTTTCTCGACGATCTGCTCCGGGCCCGAATCCCATCGGTCCGGCACGTCAAGGGGGATCGATTCGTCACCCCCCTCATCGGCGGAATGGAAAAGAGAAACCAGGGGATGGCGTTTTTTCTGGCGCAGACGGTTGGAGATCAAACGTGAGGCAATCGAAAATAACCAGGGACGAAAGGGGCGGGAAGAATCGTAGCGGTCCCTCGCGCCATGAATACGTAGGAGGACTTCTTGGGCCGCGTCTTCGGATTCTTCTCGGGAAAATAAAAATCGGTGGGCGAAATTAATCAGGTGGGTGGAATATCGGTCGAATAAAATTTCAAAGGCGACCCCGTCCCCCGATTGAAACTGTCTCATCAGGGATTCGTCGGTATCACCTTCGACATTGCCGCGCGGTTGGTCTTCCATTGTTAACCGGGATTTCCCCCCAACCTACAAACATTTAGGGGGGGGATTTCATGCGGCCCGATTCTTTTTGCCTTTACGGAAAATTCATTCTACTCACAAGAAGATTCTGACAAACCTACCAGAGGGTGTCAATTTCTGAAATTCCAACGGGGCGAATTGCCGGACGTTTCATTTTCTGGTATAAATTGAGTCATGTGGAAATGGGTTTCTCTTCTTGTCTGTCTTTTCATCGCCCATAATGTCGCGGTGGAAAGCTTTGATCTCGATTGCTCGAAAGATACGTCACACGGAGTTTCCTGCGGCGTTCTTTGCCACAACCACAACGTTCTTCCCTCGGCCGGCTTGGCCGCGAGGCCAGCGGTTCTTTCTTTAAATCACGCTCCTGTCTTGAGGCCTCTCTTCGTTCAGCACCTGTTCGATAAGTCCCTCTTTCGTCCTCCCAAAACGTCCTCCTAAATAATTTTTCCACTATTGAACGCTCCCCCACGGACATTCGTCCGGTGGACATTCGTCCGTGCCAAAGGGGGCATCCCCTCTCGTCGTCATATTCGTTGAAGGAGTATCGCATGAAACGATTTCGATTTTTTAAGCGTTTTTTTATTTTTATTTCCATGGCCGGTTTTTGCGTTGGCGCGGTTCCGGCCCGCGTGGTCGCGGGGTCGGAGAACGTCCCCCCGTCCAATTTCTCGCTATCAGAGCTCGTGTCCCTCGCCCTTCGCGACAACCCTCTGCTGGGGTCCGAGAGCGCACGGATCGAGGAGAATGTTCAGTCCGGCGCCCAGGCCAGGACGTGGCCGGGTTTCTCCCTCGACGCTTCCGGCGGGCGGAAGCGGGTGGGCCCCGCTAGCGGGCTCCGCTACGAGGTGGGCGTCTCCCAGCCGCTCCCGCTCTTAGGGAAAATGGGTCTGCGCGGAGGAATCCTTGACCTGGAGGCGGAAGCCTGGCGCGTGCGGCGCGGGGCGACGGAGATTGGCGTCACGCTGACCGTCATCCAGTCCGCCTACGAATATGTCGTCAACCGCCGGAAAGCGGGTTTTGCCGAGCAACGCCAGAAACGTTTTGAGTTAGTTCAGGATTACTTGGCGGGCCGGGAGTTTTCCACGCCACAGAAAAAAGCGGAGAGCCGTATCGTGCGCAACCGCTTGAACGCCCTCACGTCCGACGCGGTTTTGGGCCAGGCGGGGGTCAAGGTATCTTTGGAAAAACTGAAAGTGCATGTGCCGCTCGAACCCGGGGCTGTGCCAAACGTAACAGTCCCCTGGTTGGTGGGGGCGAAAACGCTGGATGAGGCGGCGTGGTTCGCCAAAGCGATTGACCGGAATCCTGACCTCCTTCTTCAAAAACTGGCGGTCAAGGGCGCGGCGTTGGAGAAAACGCTCGCTTCGCGTGAGGGTTTGCCGGAACCGTCTCTGGGAGCGTCTTATGAAGAGGCCCGAGCGGGAGAGATCGAAAAAACCATGGGTTTGGGTCTGAGCCTGGACCTACCGAGCTGGAACCGAAACCGGGCCGGGGTTTTGAGCGCGGGACAAAAGCAGACCGCTGAGGAAAATAGGCTTGTCTTTGAGGAGCGGAAATTTAAATCCGACCTGGCGCGGCTCTTCGTGGATTACGAGGCGGCCCGCCGCGTAGCCCAACAGTATCCGGAAACGCTTCCGGTCGAGCTGGAGACACATATCCGTGAGGCGGAGCAGGGCTTCCGTCGGGGGCAGGTGGACCTCCTGACGTTCCTGGAGCTGGACGATTCTGTTTCCGAAACATTTGGGCGGGTGCAAAACGCACAGCGGGCTCTCGCCGATGCCTGGACAGCGATCATGGCCGCCGTCGGCGAGCGGGACGCGCTGGCCCTTCTTGCTTCGTACTAGGAGACTCTCATGACACGCTTACTGGATTGGGTATTTAAGAATAGACTGACGGTCGTCCTCTTTTTCGCCTTTGGAGCGGGTCTCGGCCTCTACGCCGTGGCCCACACGCCCGTGGACGCGGTGCCGGACATCACGCCGGTCCAGGTAGTGGTCAACACCAAAACCGGCGCCTTGGACCCGGAACAGATCGAGAAGACCGTCTCTTTCCCCATCGAGACGGACATGAGCGGGATTTCCCGTGTGAAGGACGTCCGCTCCCTCTCGAAATACGGCCTTTCCCAGGTGGTCGTGATCTTTGAAGACGGAACCGACATTTATTGGGCTCGCCAGCAGGTGGGCGAACGGCTCCAAGGCGTGGCGGGCGAACTGCCCCAAAACCTGTCGCCTGAACTTGCGCCCATCAGCACGGGGTTGGGGGAGGTCCTCATGTACGCGGTTTTGGCTAAACCGGGCACGGCCCTCGCCGCCAAGCCCGAAAGAGAAAGACTGCTCGCCCTCCGCACAATTCAGGACTTCGTCATCGCCCCCTACATGAAACGCGCTGTCAAGAATGTGGCCGAGGTCGATTCCACGGGCGGTTACAAGAAGGAAATCCATATCGAAATCCATCCGGAACGCTTGGACCGTTATGGCCTGACCATCGAGGGGATCGCGGAGCGCCTCCAAGGACTGGGGGAGAATTTCGGCGGTGGGTACATCCAGCCCAAAGGACGGCAGGTGATTGTCCGGGGATCGGGACGGCTACAAAGTTTAGATGAAATACGGGGGGTTCCGATTAAGCTGGACGTGCAAGGAAAACCAATCCCCCTCTCCGCCGTGGCGGATGTTCGGGAGGCGTACGCCCAGCGGATGGGAGGAGCCACGTATGACGGGGAAGAGACGGTCCTCGGCACGGTGTTGATGCTTTCCGGGGCCAACTCTCGCCAGGTGTCCATCGACGCCGAGCGGGCGTTAAAGGAGGCCCCCCTGCCGCCCGACGTTCGGTTGGAGTCTCTCTACACCCGAAGCTATCTGGTCAACGCCACGCTCAAAACTGTGGTCAAGAATCTGGCGGAAGGCGCGGTGCTGGTCGTCGCGGTCCTGTTCTTGATCTTGGGCAACCTGCGCGCGGCGCTCTTTGTCTCTCTGGCCATCCCCATCTCCATGCTTTTCGGGGTCATCGGCATGCGGGTCTTTGGCGTCTCCGCCAGCCTCATGAGTTTGGGCGCCATCGACTTCGGCCTCTTGGTGGACGGCGCGGTGGTGATGATCGAGAACATTTTGCGGCGCCTGGAGGAACACGAAGGCGAACTTGCGCCACGGGAGCGTCTTCTCTTGTTCCTGGACGCCGCGAAGGAAGTGGTCAAACCGGTTTCCGTCGGTCTTTTAATCATTATGCTGGTCTACGTGCCCATCCTCTCTTTGGAAGGGATCGAAGGCAAACTCTATCATCCCATGGCCGTCACCGTGCTCATGGCCTTGGGCGCGTCATTGTTGGTGGCGGTTCTGCTGATGCCCGTCTTGGCCTATCTGTTCCTGGAAAAACCGAAGAAGGGCGGCAAGGACCGAATTTACCGCGGCCTCTTAGCGCTCTACCGGCCAACGCTCAACGCCTGCCTTAAACGGCCCGCGCTGGCGTTGGTCCCCGCGGCGGTCCTCCTGGTGGCTTCTGTCTTGGTGTACCAACGGCTGGGATCAGACTTCATGCCGCCTCTCGATGAGGGAGACATGGTCGTCAACTTCACGCGGGAGTCGGACATCGGCGTGGACGCCTCGCTCCAGATGCAAAGGCGGAGCGACCGGGTTATCGCCCGGTTCCCCGAGGTTGAGCGCGTTTTTTCTCGGATCGGGACACCCGAATCCGCCACGGACCCCATGGGCGTTCATCTGTCGGACACCTTCGTCATATTAAAGAGGGACGTTTGGCCCAAGGGGCCCAACGGGAAACCGCGCACCAAAACGGAATTATACACAGCCCTTAAAGACGCTCTGGAGACGGAAGTCCCCGGCCAGGAGGTCAGCGAGAATCAGCCCATCGAGATGCGGTTCATGGAGATCATGGAGGGAAGCAGGGCCGACGTGAGCCTGCGGATCTACGGGAAAGAACTGCCGGTCTTGATCGAGCTCTTGGAAAAATCCATCGCTGTTCTGGAGAAAATCCCCGGCACCGACGAGGCGGAAATGGACGCCCTTACCGCGCTCCGCAAGAGCCCGGTTTTGAGCGCCCGCCCCAACTACGCCGCCATCGCCCGTTACGGTCTGGACATCCACAGCGTCAACAGCCTGCTCGAGTCCGCCATGGCCGGCAAGGAGGTGGGCAGTTTCTACGAGGCACAGTGGCGGTTCCCCATCGTCTTGCGGATGGAGGAGGAACATCGGGAGAACGTGGAGACCATCAAATCCCTGCCTGTCGGGATGGACGGAGGGTCGGTTCCACTTTACAAGGTGGCCGACTTCGAGAGCAAAGACGAGGTCACCACCATCGCTCACCACTACAGCCAACGTTACGCGGCCGTGGCCGTGTTTCTGGGCGAGCGCGACATCGCCAGCTATGTGGCGGAAGCCCGCGCCGCCATTGAGCGGGAGGTTAAACTGCCCGAAGGCTATTCCATGAGTTGGGGCGGCCAGTTCAAAAACTTGGAACGGGCCCGGAAACGGCTTGGGGTCATCGTTCCGGTAGTTCTCCTGGGGATTTTGGTTATCCTATGGAGAACCTTCGGTACCCTGCGCCAGGCGGTTTTGGTCTACACCTGCATTCCCCTGGCCATGACGGGCGGCATCTTCTCCCTCGCTCTCCGAGGAATCCCTTTGAGCGTCTCTGCGTCGGTGGGGTTCATCGCGCTCATGGGCATCGCCATCTTAAACGGCATGGTCATGCTCGAGTTCTTCAACCAACTCCGAGAGAAAGGGCTCGACGCGGGCACTGCCGCGCGGGACGGCGCCCTGGTCCGGCTCCGACCGGTGGCCATGACGGCGCTGGTCGCAAGCCTGGGGTTCATCCCCATGGCGCTCAACACCGGCATCGGCGCCGAGGTCCAACGCCCGCTGGCCACCGTGGTCATCGGCGGGCTCGTCACCGCCACTCTCTTAACACTGGTGGTGCTCCCCACCCTCTACAGCCTGGTGGAGAAAAAATCGCGCTCGAAAGAAATCGAAATCTAAGGAGATTATCTATGAAAGAGATCAAAGCCATCCTTCGCCCCTCCCTGTTGACACAAGTGATTATTGCTCTGAAAGAACACCCCGGCCTTCCAGGCGTGACGGTATCGGAAGTCAAAGGGTTTGGTAAGAGCCAGGCCAGTGACGCCACGGACAAAGTGGTGGTGGAAGCGGTGGCGTATGCCCAAAAGGTCCAATTAGAAATCGTGGTCCCAAACGACCTATGGAAAGAGGTGGTTGAGCTGATTGAGAAAACCACCCACACCGGCCGGCCCGGCGATGGAAAGATCTTCGTCTATGATGTACAAGAGGTCGTCAAGATCAGCGACGGCGAAAGAGGAGAGAATGCCATATAGTCTTGTCGGAGAGGCGGCGGGCATGAGCTTGGTTTCCGCGCGCCCGCGCCTGGGAGGGCACACCCATGTCTCATGACCACGCCGCGTCGGCGGGAGGGCGGAACAAGGAGAGGCTCCTGATCGTTTTCGCTCTCACGTCGGCCGTCATGCTTGCCGAGGCGGCGGGCGGATTCTTCACCCACAGCTTGGCTCTCCTGGCCGACGCCGCCCACATGCTGGCCGATGCGGGAGCCCTGGGCCTCTCCCTCCTCGCCATGCGCTTTGCGGAGCGCCCGGCCAACCAACGCAAAAGCTACGGCTACCACCGTGCCGAAATCCTGGCGGCCTTCGTCAACGCCTCCATCCTGCTCCTCATGTCGGTGCTCATCCTCATCGAGGCGTGGGAAAGGCTCCGCCACCCGCTCGAGGTCATGAGCGGCCCCATGCTGGGGATAGCGGTCGTTGGCCTGATTGTCAACCTCGTGGGGATGCGGCTCCTATTCCACGGGGCGAAGGAAAGCCTGAACGTCAAAGGGGCCTACCTGGAGGTCTTGAGCGACGCCCTGGGCTCCATCGGTGTGATCGCGGCCGCCGCCATCATGTGGCGCACGCGGTGGTACGCGGCGGACCCGATCGTAAGCGCGGCCATCGGCCTCTTCATCGTGCCCCGCACTTGGACGCTCCTCAAGCAGGCCGTGCACATCCTCATGGAAGGCGTCCCCGCCCACATCGATGTCAACGCCTTGGAGGCGGCCATGAAGCGCGTCCCGAACGTCTGCTCCGTCCACGACCTGCATGTTTGGACCATCACCTCCGGCTTCGACGCCTTGAGCGCTCACGTGGACGTGGACGACCCGGCGCGGGGAGACCGCATCCTCGCCGATCTGCGCCGCGTCTTGAAAGAGGAGTTCGAGATCAACCACACCACCCTCCAACTGGAAATCGTCCGCTGTCCCGAGGACACCCACTCATAACGGGCTGTCATAGGACGACGCCTTGACGCGGAAGACGGGGGCGGATATAATATAAACGTTGGTTTATATGATTGGAGAGCGTGATGGACACCATCGGTCTCGTTAAAGCGATCGCCGATCCCCGAAGGCTTAAAATCCTGTCCCTCCTGGCCAAGAAGGAACTCTGCGTCTGCGAACTGGAGGGGATTGTCGGGTTGTCCCAGCCGCTGGCCTCCGCCCACCTGAAAAAACTCAAGACGCTGGGGGCTTTAAAGGAGCGCCCGGCGGGGAAGTGGGTATATTTCTCGATTCGCGAGGACTTCTGGAAACGGGAGAAGCCCTGGCTGTCCCTGCTATTGGACCGCATCTCCAAGGAATCCGGAAAAGAAGCGGGTCTGTTCCGTCTTTGCCTAAAAAGGCGCCGGGACGGGAAGTGCGTGACGAGGTTCCAGCCGATGAAAAAAGAATTCCATGACTCTCCCATCCGAAAATAGGAACGTCCTCCTCCGCCGGGCCCTCCGGCTGGAGTACTTGACGGTCGGCTGGAACGTGATCGAAGGCTTCGTCGCCATCGGCGCGGGGGTCGCGGCGGGAAGCGTCGCCTTGGTCGGCTTCGGGCTGGACAGTTTCATCGAAGTGACGTCGGCGGCCACCCTCATTTGGCGTCTGAAGAAGACGGGCTCGCCCGATGAGGAGCTTGCGGCTGAACGGCTGGCCCTTCGGATCGTGGCCGTCACCTTCTTTCTTTTAGCCGCCTACGTGGCCTATGAGTCGGCAAGGGCCTTGTGGCTGCGGGAGACCTCGAAAGAAAGCCTCGTCGGCATCGGCCTTTCCATCCTTTCTTCCATCGTCATGCCCTGGGTCGGCCTCGCGAAACGAAAGACGGCCCGGGACCTCGATAGCAAGGCCCTGGCTGCCGACGCCGTGGAGACCATGGTCTGCGCTTGGCTGTCCATCATCCTGCTCCTCGGCCTGGGCATGAACGCTCTTTGGGGCTGGTGGTGGGCCGATCCTTTGGCGGGCCTCGTCATGGCCGGCTTCATTGTCAAGGAAGGATGGGAAGCTTTGGAAGAATCCAATGACTCCCGCGAGGACCAATAACGCAAGATAGGAGGCATCAAAATGCCGTTTCAAATCACTTTGGGCGCCATCGCGGGCGCCACCATCTTCCTGGGATTGCCCATCGCCGTCCTTCCGCGGGTCGGAGAAAAGACGCGGGGCTTCTTGAACGCCGCGTCCACCGGCATCGTCCTCTTCCTGCTCCTGGAGATCATGGGCCAGATGATGGAATGGATCGAGGACCTCTTTAAGTCATCGGTTGATGGGTTCCCGCAGCTCCACAACGCTCTCCTCTACAGCGGGCTGCTCATCCTCGGCCTATCCTGCGGCCTCCTGGGCATGATCTATTTCGAGAGGGCTTTCATCCACGAAGGCAAAGACGAGGTCTCCACGCCCGGCGAACGCGGGCGGCACATTTCCAAGATGATCGCGACGGGCATCGGCATCCACAACCTGACGGAGGGCATGGCCATCGCCCAAGCCTACTCCTGGGGCGACCATAAGCTGGCCATCCTCCTGGCCCTGGGGTTCGGCCTCCACAACGCGACGGAAGGTTTCGGCATCGCGGCGCCGCTCTCGGGCCAGAAACCATCTTGGAAGTTTCTCCTCACCATGGGACTCATCGGCGGCGGCCCCACCTTCCTCGGCGCCATCCTGGGGAGCTACTGGCAGTCCGACGTCCTCAAGATTTTCACCATGTCCCTCGCCGCCGGAACGCTCCTCTACCTCATCGGCGAACTGATGCACCTAGGGCGGCACCTCAAGGGTGAAACCATCGTGGAGATAGGGCTCCTGGTGGGCTTCTCCGTCGCCTTCGCCACGGAGATGGTCCTGGTCTTGGTTGGATTCTAAAAAGGCGCTGAATTGGCCTATATCGTCGTCAAGTTCATCATCACCGTCGTCCTGGTCGTGGCCGTCTCGGAGCTGTCCAAGCGGAGCGTCCTGGGGGGTGGCCTTCTCGCCTTCCTCCCGCTCACGACGTTCTTTCGTGACGCATGCCCTGGGACCATGAAGGACTTGGCCGCATGGGTGGATGGTTCCGAAAGAATCCTGTCTTTTTAAGGAGACATTTATGGCAGAGCATGGACACTCCCACGTGCACGGACATACCCACGGGCCCGTGGATCCCTCCATCATCAGCACCGGGCGGGGCCTTTGGGCGGTCAAGTTGTCTTTCTGGGGTTTGATGGCCACGGCCCTGATTCAAACGGTGGTTATTCTCTTCTCGGGGAGTGTGGCCCTCTTGGCCGACACCATCCACAACTTCGCCGACGCGGCCAGCGCCATTCCCCTGGGGTTCGCCTTTCTCCTCGCCCGTCGGAAACCCACGCGGGATTTTCCCTATGGTCTCGGCCGATCCGAGGACTTGGCTGGGCTCATCATCGTCCTTCTCATCCTCTTAAGCGCTTCCGTTGCGGGGTACGAATCGGTCCGACGACTCTTCCATCCCCAGCCCGTCACTCATTTGTGGGCCGTGATCGCCGCTTCCCTTGTTGGATTCATCGGGAACGAGGCCGTGGCTGTGTTCCGTATTCGCGTCGGCAAAGAGATCGAGAGCGCGGCCCTGGTGGCCGACGGATATCACTCCGGAGCGGACGGGTTCACCAGCCTTGCCGTCCTCCTGGGCGCCATCGGCGTCAAGTTGGGCTTTCCCCTGGCGGACCCCGTGATCGGCCTCCTCATCACCATCGCCATTCTCGGTATCGTCTTTCAATCCGCCAAAACAGTTTTTGCTCGGATGCTCGACGGGGTTGAACCAGAGGTGCTGGACGAAATCGATCACGCCGCTCGCCACGCCGCTGGCGTGCGGGGCGTGACGGAGGCCCGCGCTCGATGGATCGGCCACCGTCTTCAAGCTGAAATCAACGTGGCCGTGGACCCTAAAATGTCTGTTTCCGAAGGGCACGCTGTCGCCAAAGAGGTCCATCATCAGCTTCTCCATCATGTAAAAAGTCTTTCCGGAGCACTGGTCCATGTTCATCCGCTTGGGGAGCTTGATGACGATCGTCACCGTTTCGCGCCCCACTCCCATGACGGCCTTCCTGTCCATACGCATTAAAGAATGACGATGAAACTTTCGGTAAGGAAAAAAGCGATGGAGAGCGCCGTCGAATCGGGCGCTCACGAAGGTTTAAACGATCTGGAATACGCTTTCCTCGTGGAGCTGGCTCGTGAGGGAGATGCCGAGAAGGCCGCCGTTTGCGTTGGTGTTGGCGGGGAAGCGATGAAAGGTTTAATGCGGAACTTGGCAAGGATGGACTTGATTGAGATTGAGAAGGGGAACCGGGTCCACCTGTTGCCGGAATTGCGGGAAATGCTTTTGCTTGATCCCCGGAACGGAAAAACCATGTCGGTTTTGGGAAAACCGAAAGCCGTGGAGCTATACAGAACCTTAAAGAGGGCCTACGCTTTCGTTTTCCCCGAGGTGCCTTTGGCGGCGTTTATACGGGTGGGGGCGGCGGAATCGATCATTGCTGAGAAAGCGGACCGTTGGTATTTTCTGACATGTCGGGTGGATTTTCTTGTCTGTGACCGAGATGGATTTCCACGCTTGGTTTTTGAATATCAGGGGGGCGGACACGCGGAAGAGGACAACCGGAAACGTGATGCGCTTAAACGCAAGTTCTTGGAAGCCGCCGGAATCCCACTGCATGAAGTCGGAAGCGGCAAGATGGAGAAGTTGCCGCCCGTCGATCAAGCGGCGCATGTGGTTTCAACGCGGACCGTCTTATCCGAATGGGGAAAAACGTCTCTCGGGAATCGTTTTGAAACCTTCTTGGGCACACTCGTTGGTGTGCCGCAGGAACCCGATTACCCGACCACATGGAACCACTTGAAAAAGGAATATGTCGCCGTGATGGATTTCAAGGACGGGAAAATTGGACGGCGTCTTCTTGGACAGAAGATCAACCGCACAAGAGACAATCGCTCGGCGGATCTTCAATTTGCAGCGGAGGAAATACCGGGGCGTTTGCCTGTGGGCACGATTTTGGAAATTAGGGATGGGTCGCATAAACATCTTTTTACGAGTTACTTCCGCAAGGATGCCGACAGCTGGCGTTTGCTGAAACGGAAGGAAGGGGCTTCAACACTTTTTCAAAAAACGAAACAGACGAGCGAAAAAACACAACAGTGACGGTGGGGCTGGGGTCCTTGGTTCAAAACCATTTCTACCACCGAGCCTGGTCATGATCAAGCTTGGATTTTCTAGGATTCTCCCATCGAAAAGTTGCACGGAGGGAAAGATAGTCGTATGGCAAAAAACCGAAAACGGATTGACATTTCCGTAGGGACGAACATTCAAACGACCATACAAATGCGGCTCTCCCGCCTCGGCGGGCAAGTTCAAGCCTTGCGCCGAATGGTGGGCAACGGCGACGATTGGAAAAAGATGTTGACGCTGGCCGCCGCCATTGAGGGCGCGGCGGACCAAGTGTCGGCGGATTTGTTCCGAGGATACCTGGAATCTCTGGCAATTGACCAAACGGTGGCCGCGAAGGCGCGGGAGGGGTTGGAGTTGGTATTGAGACGACGTTAATGGGTTCACCTGCAAAGGGAAAAGAAATGGCGAAAAATTTGGTTTTGAGCGGCCAGAATTTCGACAAACTGGTCCTTGACCTGAGGAAGATCATTGATGCCGGACGGGCCCGCGCGCAAGCGGCGGCTAATTTTGAATTAATGCGGACGTATTGGAATTGCGGGGCCAGAATCGCACGGGAGCGAATAACAGAAAATTCGGGGTATGGCCAGTCGATCATGGAGCGTCTGGCCAATGAACTCCACGCCGACCGGACAACCTTGGTCCGTTGTGTTCTCTACCATCAGTATTACCCGAAAGGCGTCCCCCAAAATACCCCATTGACATGGGCGCATGTCAGAGAACTTTTGTCGGTAAAGGTTGATAAGGCCCGCCAGTTCTACGAAACAACGGCAATAGAAAAGAAATGGACGCGAGACGAACTGGTGAAAGCAATCCAAGCGGACCATTTCGGCGAAGACCCCACAAAGGGAAACGGCACCACCCCAAAACGATTAAAGCGCCCAGCAGGAGAACCCTTTATTTACCGGGCGACAATTCTTCGAGTTGTCGACGGAGATACTCTCCTTGTGCGCCTGGACCTTGGGTTTGATGTGTTGATTGGCCAGCGGATTCGTCTGGCGGAGGTGGATGCCCCGCCGTTGAAAGAAGACGGCGGAGAAGAGGCCTTTGTCTACGTGCGAGATCAAATGGCGAAGTCCAAAAAGATAGTGATCAGGACGAGCAAGGAAGACTTGCACGGAGATTTGTGGGTCATGTGTTCTACAGCCTCGATGAACGAATGGAGTGGGGCCGGGTTTACCGGGACGGTAAATGGTTGAACCAAGAATTACTTGACCGGGGGCTAGCGCGGGTTTATTGAGGCCCCCTTAACCATTCGTAGGCAATTATCGAAAGCGCTGGGTGGATCTCCACCAGCGCTTTTGAGTTTTTTGAGGCGCCCATTGGGCGCCGATTGGGCAAGCCGTGAAATTTGGCGCCTTAGATTGCTGGCGGCCCGCGTTTTTGGCGGGCCGCATTATTTGGACCTTGGCTGGTCGCGTGGTCATCCGCGACACGGGTAAGCCGTGCCTTTCGGCGCCCGTGTTGGCCAATCTTTTTGATTTTGCCCTTGAAGGGGGGAGGGGGGGTTGTACGGGCGGCGGGATGTGGCCCCGCCCCCGCCCCTGCCTTTGTGCAGGGGCCTGGCCACGGCCGTCGGACCCGAAGCGGAGATAAAGAAAAGCACTAAGAACGTTGGTGACCCAAGGGCGAAAGAAGGCAAGAACCGTGGGGGGGAGGGGCCAGTTTCAGGACGCCGTAAATTGTTCCGGAGCAGAGCGACGGCTCCTATCGCGGCCGAAGGCCGCGTGCCTTGGCTGTTGACGTGGCGGAGCGGCCGGTCTTTGCGGACGCGGCAGTTAATTTTCTTGCATCTTGGCGATCGTAATGGGGCGCGAGCACTCGTGCCCCGGTTTGGATGTGGATTGAGAAGTTGCCCCTATTCTTGATTTTTCATGTCATCTGTATACCCCGGAGGGGTATGTGCCCGAACGGGCACAATTCCGCCCCGCTCAGTCCCCGAAGGGGATTGAGTCCACCTCCCGGACCGACGAATTCCACTTGATTTTGGTGTGCGCGCGCGAAGAAAGGGCGAAGCCGATAGGTGACCGGCGGGCCGGGAGGTGGAGCCCCGCAGAGCGGGGCCGGGGCGGAAGCGGGGCGCGGCCTCTGGCCGCGCGGCTTTTCCCGTGGACCGGAGCTGGAAACGTCGGAACCGGAGGCAGAAGTTGCGGCGCGTTTGATGACCGAGCCGAGGGAGGCGAGGGCGCCGTGTGCCAGTGGCACACGGTTGGCGCGGGCCGAACAGGCCCTGGGCCCGAAGGGCTGGTTGGAGGACGCTAGTCCGGAAACCATGCGCCGCGACGGGCGTTCGTTCGGAGCAATGATTTTCCGCAAACCGGAGCGGGAAACATATCTCCCGCGACCGACGAAATAACCGTCAGCGGGTTTCCGTTCCCCAACCGGAGCAAGGGGCGGAATCGCTCCGGCGGGAACGATTCCACCGGAGCTCAGCGGGGCGCGGCCAAAAAGGCCGCGCGGCTTTTCCTGTGGATCGGGGCGGGAAACGTCGGATTCGGAGGCAGGAGTTGCGGCGCGTTTAATGCGCCGCGACGGGCGTTCGTCCAGCGCAAGGATTTCCCGAAAATCGGAGCTGGGAACATATCTCTCGCGATCGACGAAATAACCGTTAGCAGGTTTCCGTTCCCATACCGAAGCAATGGGCGGAAGCGGTCCGGCGGGAACAAATCAACCGGAGCTTAGCGGGGCGCGGCCAAAAAGGCCGCGCGGCTTCTCCGTTGGACCGGAGCGGGCAACGTCGGAATCGGAGGCAGGAGTTGCGGCGCGTTTAATGCGCCGCGACGGGCGTTCGTCCAGCGCGCCGATTGTCCGCAAACCGGAGCGGTGAACATATCTCCCGCGACCGACGAAATAACCGTCAGCGGGTTTCCGTTCCCCGACCGGAGCAAGGGGCGGAACCGCTCCGCCGGGAACGAATCCACCGGAGCCCAGCGGGGCGCGGCCAGAAAGGCCGCGCGGCTTTTCCTGTGGATCGGGGCGGGAAACGTCGGATTCGGAGGCAGGAGTTGCGGCGCGTTTAATGCGCCGCGACGGGCGTTCTTTCAGCGCGGGGTTTCTTCGCGTGTTGGGTTGCCCGCTTGTCACCCCAACGGAGACGAATCAATCGTCAGCGTTTAACAGGCGCGCAGGCCGCCGCCGTGGGCGGCCTGGTGAACAGTCGTCTTCATCCACCGAAAGAGGAGCGGTCCCCCATTCTTTCCCGTCCAGCGATTCAACCAAGGTCCGAGCTTCCTCCCCCGGCCCGAAATTGCTGGGGCTCTTCTTTTGTGGCGGGGTCTGTTTTCGATGAGAGAGGAAAGTCGCTTGGGTTCTCGGTGGCCGGTGGTTCGAGCGCGGACACCGTGGCCCCCCGCCAGGTCAAAGGCCCGGGGCTTGTCCTGCTTACTGTCCCATTCATTGGACGTGAACGTGGAGAGAACAGCGGTGCGGTGTGGCGCCCGCATAGCGGGCACAAATTGAGGCTAAAAAAAATGCAGCCCGCGCTTCCCGGCCCCTCCGAAGTCAAACGCGCCCACCCTCTCCCTGGCCCTCTCCCGCCAACGGGAGAGGGAATTGTCAACGGAAAACCGCCCCTCATCCGTCCCTTCGGTGTCCTTCGGACCCGGGGCCTTTTCGGCCCGTCGCTAACGTGTGCCACTGGCACACTGTGCAACCCGGATCATAGGTAACACTTTAGACCGGGCACATGGGTGACAGTTTTACTGAATCAAAAGGTTGCAATTGTTTGTTCGACGCATCGTACATCGCCAAAGGAACAGGGCCAAAATGAATCGTCCACCGATCGTTATCGACACGACGCAAACCTACTTGCTCGCCGATCAACGCTTTGCTCACATACATAAAGTCGCCACCCCATTTGATCTCGCCGTTGGACCTCACGCGCCGGACTTCGACCCCGTTTCCGTATTCCAGCTCCGGGAGCTTCAGCGGATAGGTTCTTTCCGACGGACGATAAATCCGAGCGGGCGTTGCCATTCCCAAAGATTCATGGGGCCGCTCGTCATTGAACTCCTTTCGGAAAACGCAAAACGATCCTTGTTGCGCCATGCTGTTTTTCTCCGGCGGGTTTACCGTCGCCTCCGCCAAACTTCGATGCATTCTCTCGTGGCACCCATTTTCTTCCGGATGGCCGGGTCGAATGCGCTCAGGAATGATCCCCAGCCGAATCCACCACACCGACAACCGCGACAGCCCGCCCAATCCCACGCTGGCGAACGGCGGTCCGTTATCCGATCGAATCGCCCAGGGCAGACCGAACTCCCGAAAAGCCGCTTCGAACCAGGGACGAACGTTGTCTCCCGTCGTCGATGTCAGCGCCCGGCACTCGATCAAATAACGACTTGCCAGGTCCGTAATCGTCAGCGGATCCACCCGGCCGCCGTCCCGTGTTCGGAACCATCCCTTGAAATCCGTAGCCCATACGTCGTTGGGGCGGCAAGCCGAGCGCACATTCCCTGCGAAAATCGGCGTTCGTTTTCGGCGGCGTGGCGGTTTCGTCAGCCCGTGGCGCTTCAGAATCGCTCCCGCTGTGCTCACCGCCGGCCAAATCTCGTTTGGCCGGATTTCCTTTAGCCGATGGACCAATTTGCGCGGCCCCAATGCGGGTGCTGATGCCGAAACAGAACCAGCCCTTCTTCCGTCAACGCGGGGGTCTGATTGGGATGGCTATGCGGCTCGGCTCATCTCCTTCAAACCATCCAATCCATGCGTCTGATACCGTTCAATCCACTTGTACCCAGTTTTTCGACTGATGCCGTAGATCCGGCACAGATCCGTCATGGGCTCTTCATCCTTCAGCCAATCGCCAATGTATTTCAATCGCTCTTCCATGGGGTAGGTCTCTCTCCAGGGCATAGGTGTGTCCCTCCTTGCCCTTTGTTGTACCTGTTACCCATGTGCCCGGTCTATTCTGTTACCAGTGTACCCGGTTTATACCCACGCGACCCTTCTCCCACGGACGGGAGAAGGAAAATGCTTTATCACGTTCGTCGATCCGTTCGGAACGATAAAGGGGCACCACAAAACCACATGGGCTGGAAGCCCATGCTACAGGGTCAACCGCGTAGGTCTGATGTAGTAATCTCCCGTCAGGCGGAAATTGTCCCAATAGGAATGGGCTACATTTGGGAAGTCAAGAGGAATAGTTTTCAAATTTTTAAAAGCACCCCATTTTTAATTAACCTGATGGGATTTGAAGCCAACCCGAAGCGCCGCCATGAATGGCGGAAAAGCAGGCTGAAGGCCTGCGACAGCGAGGGTGGCCGGCCCCTGGAGGAGGCGCGAAGCGCCGGGGGAAGGGGAAATCCCGTTACTCACCCGCTTTAAAGTCAGTCCTTTGTCGATGGTATCGTTGGTGGCCCGGACCCCCTTCGCAGAGCTACGAGGGCCCGCGGCGGCCCAGAGGGCCGAACCCTCCGCTGGAGGTCGCGGGTTCAAATCCAGACCGCGCCAGTGGAAATGCCGCGAGGGAGCGGCCGTTACACACCCCCGTTTGACCTGCCTGATGGAATTCAATCGACCTCCGCCCATTCCAAAAATGACATTATGGGTCGGGATGGAACGGGTCCGAGAATCAATGTAAGACGGTCCCGCCGGTCCGCTCCCGCTATAGGGCCTTTCCCGTTTTGCACACATAAAACCGAGAAGACCCCGAATATGTTAGATTTTGGCTTCAGTGAATTTTGTTAATCCAATTAGGGGGCATCATGGACAATCAACCAGGCGGCGGTTTCGGCGGACCACGAGAGAAACATAAGGCGGTTTGCGCGGAATGCAAGAAGGAATGCGATGTTCCCTTTAAACCCACCGGGGATCGTCCCGTTTATTGCAAGGATTGTTTCTCGAAACGAAAGAACAGCGGCCGTTAGATAAACAACTCTCTGGGTTCGGCCGCCTCCGTTTAATCACGGACGGAGGGTTTAGCCGAAGCAGGGGGCATCGTTGGAAAGCTTCACCTAGGTCTCCTTCATCGAAATAAGCCCCCCTGTTCATTTCAGGGTGGTTTATTTTCGTCGTCCAAGGCAAAGGGGTGGAAATGGGAAATCTCGCGGATTCGATATTCATCGGGCTGGGCCTCTGGTTTGCCCTTCGGGTGATCTTGACGGGATTTTTTACCGTCGATCAAAACGAACGGGCGGTCATCACCACGTTCGGGCGGGCCTCGCGGCGGGGGGCGTTCACGTCCCTGGACGATCCGCTGGCCGCCGCGCTCCGGCCGGACGAGCGGGAACGCTACGCCTATCCCCAGGTGGTTGTCGTTCCCCCCGGCCTGCACTTTAAGTTCCCCTGGCAGGCCGTTTTTAAGGTTTCGATCGCCACCCAAACCGCGAACATCGCCTTCGATCCGGAATCCGTCGCGGCCAACCAAAGCGGCAAGGTATTGGAGGCCGTCACCAAAGACCATTTGAACACGGGCCTTAAAGGCCAGATCCGTTACGCGGTGAGCGAACGGAACCTCTACGCTTTCCTCTTCGGCGTCAAAAATCCCATCGTCCATGTGATGGGCTACTTCGTGGCCATCCTGCGGGAACGGATCGCCAATTTCGAGGCTCCGGTTTTGGCGGACGCTCCCTTGGCCTCCAGCCATGTCCCCGGCATTTCGATCAACGACTTACGGAAAAACATCAGCGAGATCAACCGCCGCATGGAGGAGGAATGCCGCACCTCCATTTCCCGTTACGGGATGGGTTTGGACGCGGCTCTCATCACCGAGATCGAACCGCCGGTGGACGTGGAATCCGCCCTGGCCGCCATCAACACTGCCCACAATCAAGTCTCCTCCGAAATCAGCCTCGCGGACGCCTCCGCGGACCAGAAAATTGTCCAATCCAAAAAGGCCGTGGAAATTGAAACGTTGAAGGCCCAAGCCGAGGTCCAGCTCCTTAAACAGCTCGGCGAACAGTTGGCGATATTGAGGAAGAGCGGCCCCGACGCGTTGAACCTTTATTTGCGGAACGTCAAATTGACGCTCTTTAAGAAGGCCCGGAAGGTGATTGTGGAAGGGGAAGCGTGATGTTCCCCTCTTGGGTTGTCATCGTCGGCGTCCTCCTGGCGGGGTTCATGCTGGAAGGCCTGGTCCTGGGATTTCTCCGCTTCATCGGTTTCTACGCCGTGGTCGGCGAGCGGGAGGCGCGGGTCTACGTCCTTTTTGGAAACGTCTTGGGCGTCATAGATGAGCCGGGCCTCCACCTGCTCTGGTTCAAATTAGGGCCGGGGGCCCTGATCGTGAACCTCCTCGGCCAATGCCACCTTCGGGATCTCCGGCTGGACCAGGAATACAGCCGGAGCAACCCCGTGAACTCCGAGGAAGGGGCGCCCATGGGCATCGGGGTCTGGTATGAAATGTCCATCGTCGATCCCGTGGCTCACGTGTTCCGAAACGCGGACCCTCGAGGGTCCCTCCGGGCCAACGTCTCCAACGCCACCGTGCGGTGCCTCTCCAACCTCAAGCTCGCCGACATGCTGGTCAACCGGCACGGCATGAGCCAGACGGTGCGGGACGAGGTGTCCGACGACTCCAAGGAATGGGGATACCAGGTGGGATCGGTTTATATCCGAAAAGTGCATTTCCGGGACGCCGGCATGATCCACCAGATCGAGGAGAAGGTCGTCAACCGTCTCCGCCAGGTGACCTCGGCCATCCGGCAGGACGGGTCCAACCGGGTCAACATCATCGCCAGCACCGCCGAGAAAGAAGCGGCCGCCGAATTCGCCCGCGCCGCCGCCATCCGCTCGGAAATTGTCGGCCAGGAACTTCAGCGCCTGGCCCAGGACAAACAGGTTTCCGAGGTTCTTTTTAAAATTTTGGAGACCCAGCGGATCATGGAGGGCGACGCGGAAATCACCGTCCTCCCGCCTCGTTCCCGGGAGGATCTCCTGACCCAATTCAGCGTCGCCGGAACCCCCAAGGACCCCGAGACAAATTGAGCCTGAATCGGAAGAGGCCCGCTTGACCAACGGCCCCTCCGTGGACCTGCGGGCGGTGGCGAGGCAGGCCATGCTGGACCGGGGGTTCCTGGTGCAGTTTCCCGAGGCTTCCCTCCGCGAGGCGGAGCGGGCGGGGGAACCCCGCTTGGACGGGATCGCACGGAAAGACCTCACGGGATGGTTGTGGTCCTCCATCGACAACGACGATTCCAGGGACCTGGACCAGATTGAATTCGTCCGGAAAGAGGACGGTGGCACGCGGGTGTTCGTGGGGATCGCCGACGTGGACGGGTTCGTTCCCGCCGCCTCTTCCACCGACGGGGCCGCGCGAACCAACACCACCTCCATCTACACCGGGGTGCAGACCTTCCCCATGCTTCCCGAACGGTATTCCACCCACCTCACGTCCTTGAACGAAGGGGAAAAGCGTTTGGCCGTGGTGGCCGAACTCTTCGTCGCCGCGGACGGCGCGGTGAAAGACACTTCCGTTTATCCGGCCCTGGTTTTGAACCGGGCGCGGCTCACCTACAACGCCGTGGCGGCGTGGTTAGAGGGGCGCGGAGACGTTTCCGGGGGAGCGGCCGAACGGATTCGCCGGGACCCCGCCCTTCAGGAACAACTCCGGCTTCAAGACGGCGCGGCCCAGGCCCTCCGAAACCGGCGGCACGAGGCCGGCGCCCTGACGTTGCACACGGCGGAGTTCCGCCCGACGGTTTCTCCCGACGGTCAAATCCATATGGATGTTCGGGAGCCCAACCGCGCGGCCCAATTGATTGAGGATTTCATGATCGCGGCCAACCAGGTCACCGCGGGTTTCCTGGAAGGGCGGGGTTTCCCGAGCCTTCGCCGGGTGGTCCGCACGCCGAAACAGTGGGACCGCATCGTGGAACTGGCGGCCCGGCAGGGCGGGGACCTTCCCAAGGAACCCGATGCCAGGAGCTTGGAGGGATTTTTGCAAAAACGAAGGCGGGAATCCCCGGAGACCTTTCAGGATTTGTCGCTTTCGATCATCAAACTGTTAGGTCGCGGGGAATATTGCGTCCAAGGGCCCGGAGAAAAGCCCCTGGGCCATTTCGGGCTTGCCGTCCAGGGGTACGCCCACTCCACGGCCCCCAACCGGCGTTATCCCGACCTTTTCACCCAACGTCTTTTGAAGGCGGCTTTCCTCGGACGGAAAAGCCCCGCGAGTCCGGAAGATATGGCGACGCTGGCGACCCATTGCACCGCCAAAGAAGACGACGCCAACAAAGTCGAGCGTTTGGTTCGCAAATGCCTGGCGGCCGTGATGATGGAACCCCGCCTGGGCGAAACTTTCGATGGCTTGGTGACGGGCGCGGGAGAGAAAGGCACCTGGGTGCGCCTGTCCCATCCCCCGGTGGAAGGCCGCGTTCTGGGCGACACGGGGAAGCTGGGCGTCGGCGACGCGGTGCGAGTGCGCCTCCAATCCACCAATCCCTGGAAAGGCCACATCGATTTCACCCTTTTGTAAAAACCGCTCTTCCGACGACGAGTTGACAGAAAAATAATATATTATTAAAATAGTCATGTTTAAATCCCACCGGTGTTCGTTGCTCAAAGACGAGTCAGCGCTGTAGGCCAGCGAGCGGCGTCGGTCTCCGAAGGTCAGCTTTTATAATTGAGGAGGATACATTCCCCATGGAAAAAAAATCAGCAACGATTTGGATCGGTGGCGCGGCCGGCGACGGCGTGGCGTCCACGGGTGAAATTCTGGCGAAAACCTGCAGTCGGAGCGGTTTGCATTATTTCGCCCAGAGCTCCTACCAATCGGTCATCCGCGGCGGGCACGTGGTTTATCAGTTTCAGACGGGCTCGGAGCCGGTCTACACCCAGGGGGACGGCTTCGACCTCATGATCGCCCTGAACCAAGATTCCATTGATTATCATCTCAACTCCGTGAATCGCTCGGCAGGACGGGGTTTCATTTTCAACAGCGATAAGGTCAAGCTGGATCCGGCGCTCCTCCCGGCCGGGGCCATGGCCTACGGGATTCCCGTGGGAGATTTAACGGCCGAGTTCGGCCGAAATCCCGTCATGCAGAACACCCTGGCTTGCGGGGTATTGGTTTACCTTCTGGGCCTTTCCTGGGATGTTTTTGAAACAGCCATTCGATCCCAATTTGGGAAGAAGAAAGCTGAAATCGCCGACTTGAACGTCAAGGTCGCCCAAAAGGGGTTCGATTACGCCAAGTCCAAGTTCCAGACCCTGGGCGACATTCAATTGAAAGGCGACGGCCAACGCCGCATGCTCTTGGGCGCGAACCAAGCCATCGCCCTGGGCGCGGTGGCGGGCGGTTGCACCTTCTATTCCGCTTATCCCATGACGCCCGCCTCGGCCATCATGCACTGGCTGGCTCCGCGGTCCGGAAAATACGGCGTGGTCATGAAACAATGCGAAGATGAAATCGCCTCCATCAATATGGCCATCGGCGCCGGGTTCTCCGGGGTCCGGGCCATGACGGGCACGTCGGGGGGCGGGTTTGCCCTGATGACCGAAGCCCTGGGATTGGCCGGCATCACGGAAATACCCGTGGTGGCGGTCTTGGTTCAACGGGGCGGCCCCTCCACCGGTCTTCCCACGAAAACGGAACAGGGGGATCTGTTTCAGGCCCTGGGCGCCAGCCAGGGCGAATACCCCAAGGCGATCCTCACCCCCATCACGGTGGAAGACGCCTACCATTCCACCATTCAGTCCTTGAACATTGCGGAGAAATACCAACTTCCCGTCATCCTCTTGTCGGACCTGCTTCTCTCCGAACACATGGAAACCGTGGATCCCTCGGCCCTGACGAACAAAGTCCCCATCGAACGGGGGGACATCGTTTCTTCCCTTAGCGGGGACGATTACAAGCGCTACAAAGACACGCCCTCCGGCGTGTCTCCCCGGGTCTTCCCCGGGCTCGAGGGGGGCCAGCACGTGGCCGCTTCCGACGAGCATGATGAGGACGGGTGCCTGATTTCAGACATCTTCACGAACCCGACCACCCGCGTTAAAATGGTACAGAAACGCTTCCGCAAGATGGACGGTTTGGCGCGGGAAGTGGCGGGGCAGTCCATCGTGAAGGAAGGGCCCGCCGACGCCGACCTCACGCTGGTGGGGTGGGGGTCCACCTACAAGACCTTGAAAAACATCCGCCTGGCCTTGGAAAAAGAAGGAGTCAAAGTCAACCACCTGCAGTTCCGCATTGTCTGGCCTTTCCCTGCGGACGCGGCGCTGAAAGAACTGCGGGGCGCGAAGAAAGCCGTGATGATTGAAAACAATTACTCGGGCCTTTTTGCCAAACTGCTCCGCCAGGAGACCGGCCTTTCCCTTCCTCACCACATCCGAAAATTCGACGGGGAACCTTTCTATTTCGCGCCGCTTTTAGAGCGTGTGAAAGGACTCTTGAAACCCGGCGCCCCGGAAGTTCAACATTTGGTGACGGCCGAATTGGATATTGCGATTAAACGGGTCGCGGTCACCGCGTAAACCCAACCCCACAAGGAGAAACCCCTATGGTTGAACTTGCCACCCCCCAAGCGGCGTCAAAATTTCGCTCGGAGATCAAACCCACCTGGTGTCCCGGGTGCGGTGATTTCGGAGTGTTGAATTCCCTCCAAACAGCCTGCGCCACCCTGGACATCAACCCCAAGAACCTGGTCGTCGTGAGCGGCATCGGCTGTTCCTCCAACCTCCCTGGTTTCATCCATTCCTACGGCATGCACACCCTGCACGGCCGTGGGGTCGCGGTGGCCCAGGGCGTCAAGCTGGGAAATCACGACCTCACCGTGGTGGCCACGGGGGGCGACGGCGACGGCTATGGGATCGGCGTGGGCCACTTCGTCCACGCGGTGCGCCGGAACATCGACATGACCTACATCGTCATGAACAATCAAATCTACGGGCTGACCACCGGCCAGACGTCCCCGACCACCACCAAAGGGATCAAAACGAAATCCACACCCGGCGGGAACATCGAAAATGCACTGAACCCCCTGGGGATCGCTCTCATGGCCGGCGCGTCTTTCGTGGCCAGGGGATTTTCCGGCGACGCCAACGGATTGGCCGAGATCATGACCAAAGCCATCGCGCACAAAGGGTTCTCCCTGGTGGACGTCTTGAGCCCCTGCGTCACCTACAACAAAATGAACACCTACGCCTGGTTTCGCGAGCGGGTCTACAAGCTGGCGGATAAGGGCCACGACGCCACGAACATCGAAGCGGCGCTTAAGGCCAGCCTTGAATGGGACCAACGCATCGCCCTGGGCGTCCTCTACCAGGTGGAGCGCCCCACCTACGAACAGCAGGACCCCGCCCTCTCGGAGTTCGGTCCCCTCGTGAAACATTCGTTGGGCCTCTCGGACAACGATTGGAAGGCCGTCGTTCAGGAATTCATGTAACGCCTTTTCATCCTCGTCTTTTTCACAGAAAGGCCGCGGCCGGGCAAACCCCCCGCGGCCTTTTTTTGGCCGACTCCAAATTGTTACATCTTTGTTACAGGATGTTCCAGCCAAATTAAGGTGCGACCTGTAGAATCAGGGGGTGAAACAGCGCCCTGCTTTCTTTAGAATCACCTCCCTGGCCCTTCTCCCTGTTTTTCTGGGGACGAATGTCTTATTTGCCCACGCGCCGGAATCCAACCTGTGGACCGAAAGACGCCGAGCCGCCGTCGATCGCCAACAAAAAGATTCTTCTCCGGTATTGGCGTCGCTGGTGGCAGGACCGGGTCCTCTGACCGATCTGGGCCGCCTTCCGAAGGTGGAGGGAACGGTTCCCTCCCCTTTTGTCCCCAAAACCCAACGCCTCCTCCCCGAGGGATTGACGGCCGCCCAGGTTCGTCTCTTGAACGCTTTACCGCTTTCCGCCGGGACCCTTCGTCGTATCACTTTGCCGCCGGGGGGAAAGGCGGAGGGACTCGTGGTCTATATCCAGGACGTGCATGGGAATCTGGGCGCCCAAAAGAATATGGCCCAGGCCGTCGCCGCCCTGGGGGCGCGGGACGACGTCGATTTTTTTGCTTTGGAGGGGACGCACCGGACCCTGGACCTCGAACGGTTTCGTGCCTTTCCCGGCCGGGGGAGCGTGCGTTTGGTGGCCGATTTCCTCTTGCGTGAAAATAAAATCTCCGGGCCCATTCACGCCGCTTTCTCAGGACCGGAAAAGATGCCGGCCTTCATCGGGGTCGAAGATCCGGTTCTCTACCAATCCAATGTCGATGCTTTTCGGAAGTCCGCGCCGCGTTTGGCGGAGGCCCGGGCGGCGGTTTCCACGGCCCAGTCGGAATTGAAACAAAAAAAGGCCGCTGTTTATAACACCGAACTTATGAACCTGGACCGTTCAGTGGAGGCCTATCGCCAGGGGGGGAAATTCGGCGTCTATCTGAAGTTCTTGGCCCAGGCCGCTCCGGACAAAGTCGGTCCGGAGGTGAAGGGGTTTATGAGGGTTTTGGACATGGAATCCCGCTTGGATTTTTCGCAAGTCGAAACCGAGCGGACCCGTCTTCTGGAGAAACTGGCGGCCGCCCTCACCCCTGACCAGCTTCGACTCCTGGTGGCATCCAGCGTCGATTTCAGAGCAGGGCGCATCACCTCCAGCGACTTTTACGGCCACCTCTCCCGGCTGTGCTCCCAAAGTTCGGTCTCTCTCTCGGCGTTCCCGGCCATGGACGGGTACATCCGCTACGTGCTGGCGGCGGAGGCCATTTCCGCGGAAGATCTTTTCGACGGCGTCGCCCGGCTTGAAAAGGACGCTTACGATCGAACGGAAAAACCGCTGAAGAGCGTTTGCTAGTTCTCGCGGATCGTCATCTATTTTTGACCGCCAAACTGGTTGATTTCAGCCTCACGCCCGGCGAATGGGCGGACTATCGTCTGTCGACGCTCAAGGGATCAACGGCGAACCCGGCCCTTCGAGACCTGGCCTCCTTTGAGGATTTCTACCGCCAGGCGGACGCCCGCGACGCCGCCATGGCCGACAAATTCCTTTCCCTTTACCGCTCTCCTCATACCACCCGTGGCCTTCGGTTCCCGGTTTTGATCACGGGAGGATATCACGCTGGGGGGATCACCGGACGGCTGACGAAAGCCGGGTTGGCCGTCGCCTCTTTCGTTCCGCGGATTGAAAAACTGGAGGGGCCTCAGGGGGCCGCCGCCCTCACCATCTTCAGTCAGGAAAAAACCCCGTTAGAGAAGCTTTTTGAGGGAGAAAAGTTGTTTTTGGCTCCTGAACCAATCAAAGAGAATGTGGCGGAGTTCGAAGCCCCGGCCGAGATTGCGGCCTCGGAAGCCCGGTTCGGGTCTTCCGCGAGAGACGTGATGGGCCGTTTGGCGCCCGTCCCTGTGTTAAACAAAATCACTCGAATCGTCCAAACCGTAAAGGCCGGGGAATCCACGGTCACCTTTTGGTTTTCGCGGGGGGGTGCCTCGCTCGTTCGAACGCTGTCCTCGGAAGCCGGAAAGATTCGTTTCTTCTGGAAAGCCCAGGAAAGGGGTTTGATCCCGTTAAATTTGCTCCGAGAGCAATTATTCATTTTGCCCGCTTTTTGTCTCGCCGTTGCGACTTTCCTTCTTTTCGGGATGCATTCTCCTTGGGCCATTCCCGCCGCCTGGGTGGCGGGTATCGCTGGGCTGTTGGCGGGACGGAATCCGTTCTTGGGCCGCCACCCAGCTCTGAAAGCCGCTGAATTCGGCGTATCCCCAGAGAGTTACAAAACCGTCGTCGATTCAGGCTACTGGTTCTTCGGCCTGGCAACGATTTCCGCCACCATTCATTCGTTAACAGGTTTCGGAGGCGTAGAACTTGTTCCCTTGGCCACGCTGTTGATTCGCGATGGGATTTTGACCGGAATCGGTGCTCATTTCTTGTTCAACTTGGTCAGTCCCATCCCCGCCATGGGGTTCTGGCCGACTCCAAAGGGGAGCAAGGAAACCCTTTCGGTCTCGATCGGGAAATACCGACACTTGATCCTTCGTGACAGTCGAACCAAAATCGCGGCTCACCTTGAGGTTTCGTCGGAAAAGAAAGAGCATCAAGACCTCCTCTTTCATCTTCCCGCGGGACAGGCCGCGCTATTCCTCCCCGCTCATTCGGAAACGCCGTGGGCCTGGAACACCATCGCCAGCGAACCCGCCCGCGTCGAAGGAGGGTACCGGGGGGTAGAAATGACTTTGCAGGCGGGAGATCCACGGCAAATAACCATCGACCTCCCCAAAATGTTGTTGTTGAACGTCGTGTCCCTTCGGATGCAATTGTTTTATGGACGTTCGATAAGGGAAGAAGAAAAACGATTCCTCGCTTATTTGAAAGGGCTTCCCCCCGGGACAAAAAAAGCCCTGCAAGAATTAATGCCTTCTCCTCTGGAGGATATTATTGAGCCGAGGATTTATTTTGTTAAAGACCGGGGTGGGGTGATTCGGGGAGTTGAAATTCTCAAAACGACCTACGATGGACGAAAACATTATCGTGTGTTCATCGATCTGTTGAACGCCGAGCAAGCCACCCTGACCGCCAACGGAGAACTCCAGGTGGAAGGGAACCGCCCGATTGAAATTCGGTTTCGCATGGATTCGGACGTGGACCCGCTAACCCCCCTCCCATTTGAAAAAATATTTACGCTGAAGGCGAGGCGAGCCATGGCGGGGGATCGCTCTTTCCGTGATTCTGCGGAACGTTTTGCCGCCTTGGTTTACGAGGAAAAATTGTTGGCGGGTTCCTGGATGTACCCGTCCTATTTCGGTCGGGACACTCTCGTGGCGGCTCGGTTGATGTGGCCGGCGCTCACCCCGGCGGTCAAGGCAACCATCATCCAAAGCGTTTTAAACCGTTTGGGGCGTTTTTCAATGGAGGGAGCTCCGGAGGTGGATGGGTGGGTGGCCGTCAGCGATGAGAGGAATGGGGAATATCTTTTCCATGAGGCGGTGGTGGAATTCAACCGCCTCATGGAGGCCGGTCGTGAAGGGGCCGCGGTGGACCTGGTTCGTCGCGCTCTTTCCGGTCCGCGCGATTTACCCGAGTATCATGTCCTCGACGGCAATGCGCTGTTGACCGGGTTGCTCTCCCGGTTCCTCCTTGAATTGGAACCCTCCGAAAAGCAGAGATTTCTTGAGACCCGAAACGCCCGAGGAGAATCGAACCTCGATTCTGTTTTGGCTCACGCCAACGTGTTGTTGCACCTCTCTCGCCCCTACGTCGACGCGTTCCAAAAACTTCGCGAGGAACATCCCAGCGAAAGCCTGGCGGGGCTTACGAAACTGAACGATTTCCACCGAACGGCCCTGGCGTTGGTTCGAATTCAACCGGATTCCCGCGGCCAATCCTTTATCGGGAATTGGCGCGACTCGAGCGCCGCTCTCGGGTTTGGAAAATATCCCGCGGACCTGAACGCTTTTCTCATCCCAAGCGCGCTGGCCTCGCTGGAAGAAATCTTGGATTCTTTGGGGCGCACGTCCTCGAAAATGACGGAAAGGGTCGGCGAGCGAAATTGGCCGTTGCTGAAGGAGGCCTTGGATGGTCGGGTCGTCCTGGGCCGCGCCCGAGACGCATGGAGCACGGCCAAAGCCCATTTTCAGGTCGCTTTCCCCAAAGATGAAGTTCGACGCCGTCTTTCCCGTTTTTTAGCCTGGGAAGGGCATTCTCCGGAAAACCGAAAGCGTCTGGGTCGCCGACTGTTGGCTCCCGGGATTAGCGTCAAGGATTTCGTCACCGATCACGGAGATCCCCCCTGGTTGAAAGGGGGGTTTTCGTTCACCGCGGTGGCTCTGGATGGGGAGGGTCACCCCGTCCCCATCGTTCATTCGGACGAGGTTTTTACGTTGTTGGACAACACCCTCCCTGCTCCGGAAACCCGGCGGCTTGTTGATTTCTGGAGCCGCCCTTTTCCTTTAGGGCTATGGAGCGAGGCGGGCGTGTTGATTTCAAATCCCGCCTTGGCGGATAACCCCTATCTGTGGGAGGTCTTAGGTCGTCAGGCTTATCATGGAACCGTCGTCTGGGGTTGGGTGACGGCCGCCCTCGGTTTGGGTTGGGCCCGACAGTTCAAGAATGCGGAAAATCCGGCCGACCGGGAGAAGATTCTCCAAGCGCTCGGAGATTTCCTTTCCCTGCGACGGCTGTTGGGTCCGCTCGCCTTTGCCGAGGCCTGGAGTTGGGATCTCGAAGAAGACGGCCGAATGACGCCATCCCCGCTCGTCCATGGAATTGAACCCAAGGCTGCGGGACAACCGGCCGTGCCTATCCAATTATGGAGCGCCAGCGCGTTTTCGGTCGATCCAAACCTGGAGGAAGCGGCCGCGCAGTTGAGAGGGGGGCCGAGAATCCATCTCAATGGACCTAAACCTGAAGGGGTTTGGCAACGCCTTCAAAAAACGGGAGATCTCTCGCCACGCCTTTTGGATAAATGGCGGCTTCTCAAGGAGGACGCGCGTCAGATCGTGAGAGACCGTCGGGCTCGAATTCCTCGGCATCGCCGCCAACTTCAAGAGCTGGCGGCCCGGGGACCCCCTGGCGGAATCCGAGTCGCGTTTCTTCATTTCACCGCT
Source organism: Elusimicrobiota bacterium (assembly GCA_016721625.1). Classification (NCBI taxonomy): domain Bacteria; kingdom Pseudomonadati; phylum Elusimicrobiota; species Elusimicrobiota bacterium. The sequence continues at coordinate 1,111,792 of JADKHR010000001.1, read as the reverse complement.
CCGCCGAGGGTGAGCGGCGTGGATATCGTGATGACGGAACAAGCCCGTTGGTTGGCGCGAGCCGGGATCCCCGTTCGGGTGGTAGCGGGAAACCGTTCCAGCGAATTCGATTCGGTCTCCCACCTGGATTACGTGGGCATCGAGGGGTTGTCCTCGATGGAGGAATGGGAGATCGATCAGAATTTGGAAAAAGTATTGAACAACCAGGACGTTGTGGTGGTTCACAATGTTCTTTCGGTTCCAATGAACCTGGCTTTGACCGCGTCTCTCCATCGCTATATAACCCAACATCCAGAAAAGCACTTCATCGTTTTCGTGCACAATGCGATGGAGCGGGAAGAGGTTCACTACCCGCTCAGCTTGATGAATCCCAACCTCTTCCTTCCGCAGGTCACCTATGTAACGGTCAGCAAAGCCTATCGCGAGGTGATCGCCCGAAGTTATCCGCGGTCCCCGCCGTTCCAAGTCGTCCCTCCCGCGCTTTGGGCTTACAACCCCGATTACCTCACCACGGAGGCGGCGGAAGAGTTTTCTCAAAATGGGCTTTTCACCCAAGATCTCGTGATGTTGCTCCCAACGAGGGTGGATTGGAACAAAGACATCCCCAAAGCCCTCCAGATTACCGAAGCTTTGGCTCGTCGGCGACCTAAAACAAAATTGATCCTGGTGGTGCCAGGAGTCAGTTCTTTTGAAGATCTTCTCCGCGAGACCCGAGCGAACCGCGATGCGGGGGCGGCGGATTGGCTTGACCGAACCATGCGAAAGGTGGCGGAAAAGCATGTCGTCTTCCTGGATGCCACGCGGATTTCTGGTTTTCGCCGCCATCGCCAGTACATATCGGACCTCGTGGTGTTGTCGGACGTCTTGTTGATGCCTTCCCGCATGGAGTCCTTTGGAATGCCGGCGATTGAGGCCGCGTCTGTGCGAACCGTGGTCGCCGCCACGGACCTGGCGCCCCACAAGGAAACCATGGGGAACGGAAGCCCCTTGTTCTCCATTGACGACTCCCCCGACCTCATTGCCGATCGGCTTCTGGCTTACATGGATCGCCATTCCCCGCGGGACCTGGGCCCCCAGCAACGGAACGTGATCGAGAGATTCGAATGGGACAATGTGATGGCGGACAAATTTATTCCCGTCCTTGAAAATGCGATTGAATCCTTGCCGCGAGTGGGGACGGCGGTTCTTCTTCACCGGCGGGGCGAAGGCGTTCGGGCCTACGAGCACCTCCACCGGATCTTCCATGTTTTGGCGTCGTCCCCCGGTTCTTGGCGCGACGTTATCGGCGAGACCAAAATGGGGGGGGTGGCCGAAATACTTTTGGCTTTTCGTTCCCGATACCATGTCGGGGAAAATCCGGACCTTGCCGTCTTAAGGGGCCGTTTCGTGGAGCCCGCGTTGGCGGCTTTGGCTCGGGGGTTCCCGTCGGATATGGATAAAATCGACCGCTGGCTTGGGGAAACGGCCCGGATTGTTTCCGCGGCGGATCTCTTGATGAACGATCATCGACACACCGTGGCCCTAAATACCTTGGGGGAATTTCATCTTCTCTCTGGTCGCTGGGAAGAGGCCCGAACCGCCTACGAAGAATCGAGGCGTATCGATCCTCAAAACCATGATGCGTGGGCGGGGTTGGCCGCACTGGAAGAAAGGGCGTCCCACCAAACGAATGGGAAAGGAGCTTCTGGTTTGGGGGGAGTGATGTTCTGGTTGCTCCGGGTTTGGAATTTAGCTGTCCCCGCCCGGTTCCAAATGGGGGAAGAGTCGTGGCAACAATCGGCGTTTTTGACGGAAGGTCTTTTTTCCGTGAGTCTCGGCGTGTTCCTCACCGCCGCGTGGGCGGCGGTGACCGGAGACGATGGGCACCTTCCGAATCTCTTGGCCGGCTCCGTGTTGGGCGTGTTCGTGGGCGGGCATTTCGTGGACCTTTTAACGGGGGATCGCTCACGGGCGCCGCCCAACATGATATCCGCGTTTCTGATCGCCGGCCTGAGCGCCTCGCCCCTCTTGTGGGGAGCACCGCCGGCGGTCGTCGTACCTTTGTTCTTTGCGGTACACCATGCCGTCAATCGTTTTCTTCGATGGCCTCGCTTTCGCCAAGGGTTTCTGTCAATCGATAAAAAGGCCGTGAGGGCCGTTTTCCTTTTTGCCGTGGTGGTTTTTTCTCCGTTGCTTTTGTATTTCGGAATTCTGGCCGCGTTATTGCCATTTGTCTTTCACCTCCCGGCCTTTGAAATGAAAACCCTATGGCTCTCCCCCGAAGCCTTGGGGGGATTGGGATCCGCTCTCATTTTGGCAACGAGGAAGTCCGATCTCCTGGAGGCTCTCAGGCAAGCCTACCAAGTCGCCTATTCCGGGTCCAACCCCGCGGCCACACCGGCGAAATGGAAAGGGTCCCCCTCTCCATCCACAGAGAGCCATGGCCTCGAGGGTTTGGAAGAATCGATCTTCGTCTGGCCGTCCCGCACGGAATGGCCTCGCGTGGTCGCGCTCTTGGGAAGACAGACCGCCGAGGTTTTGGACCGGCTGAACGTGGGATCGCGATCGGTTCTGGTCTCCGTCGGTCCGGGAGGGCGGTTGGTCAATAAGGGTCAGCCTTGGGGTCTCACCCTGGAGGACGGCGCTCTTCGCCGCGGAGCCACGGTGCATCTCTTTGAACGCAATCCTGTCTCTTTTAGACGGCTAGAGGTCGCGGCTGAAACCAATCCCTCAGGCCACGGGAAAATTATTTTGGCTCAAGAGGCCAGGGATTCCCGCGGCCTGAAAGGGACAGCGGATGTGGTGATGGCTTTTAGCGTCATTGCTTCCCCCTACGCGGAGGAAAGCGATCGACGGGAGACCCTTCATCGAATGGTGGAAATGCTTCGTCCAGGGGGGATCTTGCTGATCGGCTGGTACAATCGCAACCCGACCTACAAGGAGAACAGCGAACGCCTGTTGGAAACCTTCACCCGCGAGGGGAAAGGGACTCTCACAAAATTATTTGAAGGAAACGAACCCGCTGAAAGCATTCTGTTTCACGGGTGGGTCGGTTATGAATGGAATCCCGGCTCCTCCCGGCCCCCCGTGGATCCTTCTCACGCACGGCCCAAGGCCCCACGCGAAACCACCCACACAGGGAGGGGCGCCTGGGGGGATGGGCTGAAATCCTTAGGGTTGGGTTTAATTTTCTTTTTGTCGTTGGGTTTGATCCACGACGGTCGCGCGGAAAGTGTAGGTCCGTTTGCCCCTGAAAATGGGGTGGATGGATTGGTTTCTTTCAGTGCGGGTCCTGATGCGGAAACAGAAGAAGAGGAACAGCCCGAAGGGATCGTTTCCCAATTCCTCCGAAATAGAGGGTTACAGTCCGAGAAAGACCTTTGGCCTCTGGTGATCGATTGGTCAAGGGAAGTCCTTTTGGGGCCGGGGCCCCTGGAAGAACGGATATTAAATTTGAGTCCCCTGGAATCCTATGTGCTCTTGGATATCCTCTCTCGGCAAGACCCGACGATCCCGATGGGCCCGACCACCACGGCACATGTCCGCGCGCAACTTTTGGTGAACATCCTCTCGGAACTGGACCGCGAAATCAAAAGCGGTCCGGCCCCGGAGGATACGAGCCTTTATGGCCCGATTCTGAACCTGATTCTCCATGACGGCGAGGGTCTTGGCCGCCGGGCTTTTTTCGCCCAGGTGGTTCGCTCGGAACAACAGGATGCCCTTTTCAGGCTCATTCCCGATTCCTTGAAAGGCCTTTTATCGGTCCGAATGAAAGAGTCTAGTTCTCGCCAGACATCGCCGCCTGCGGGTCTCCTTCCTTTCATTGGGCGCCCTGTATTTGACGGATTAACCAGGTGGATGGGTTTAAAATACCACCACCTCGTTGCCGCCGGGATCGCGGGTTTTGCCGAGCAGGTGGTATTGGTGGGGGGGGCGGGTGTGGTGGCGGAGTGGATCGGGGTTGGCACATGGAGGGCCCTCCTGTGGCTGGTCCTCTCGACGGGCTTTCTCTGGAAATCGTTTCCCATCTCACATGGGGAAAAAGGGTTGTTTTTCGATAAGGCGTGGATAGACGAGGGGTGGTTCCTGAAGGAAAGCTATATATTTGATCAAGATCGCCGTTTATTGCGCTTGGTGAGCCACTGGTTCTTTGGTCCTTTCCTGGTGATTTCGCTGGTTCCTTTTATTCTCCCGTTCCTGGGAATCCCTGTTCTGGGTTCACCTCAGCAATGGTTGGTCGGGGGGGCCTTTGTGTCTTCCCTTATCCACGGTTTATATAACAGTTTTTTTCCGTTCTACGGAAAAGTAGCGGCTTTGGGGGGAGGGGCTAAGTCGGGGGTCGGGAGCGACGTGGAGGCGGCCAATGTTGAGTTTCTCGCGGTGGTGGCCGCCTTTGCCGGTGGGGGGGGGAACTTCAAAGGAAAAGATCTTGCTTCGACCCTCGAGTGGCTCCTGCCTCGTCCGGGGTCCTTGGAGGTTGAATCCTTGGACGTGCGGGCGATCCGGGCCCTTCGCCGGGGGGTGGAGGCGGTTTGCGATTCCACGAGAGGCGGTTCAATGAAAAAGGCGCTGGAAGTGAAGTTCCGGGAAGAGAAGCTTTCTCGTCCAGACGTCGCATCGGCTCTTCGGATGTTTACGTCGCTGGGATCCGGCACCGTTCCCGTCGCGGGGCCCAACGCATCGGTTCCCGTCTTTCTTTCGGCGATTTCAGGTTCCGATCTTCCGGCCTTGGACCGCCTCATGAAGTCCCACCAAGCGGCTTATGCTTTGGCCGAAAGTTTAGGCGTTCCGCCGCCGCAACTTCTTCTCACCGCCGCCGACGATGAGGCTCAACGGGTGTTAGCCGGTCTGGTTAAGCTCCCAGCGGGTATCGTCGTCCTGGCCCCCTCTTCAGACGCGCCCGGGACCGTATCCGCCGCGCGCTTGGAAGAAGGGTTTCTGAACTGGAGAGCGAATTCCCCTTTGGCGAACACTCCGTTGGCGATCGCCGTGGGTCTGCCGGCTGGATACGAAATCAAAGGTCTGGAGTCGTTACAGGAAGACTCTCCCATCAAGAATGCCTTGGAGACTCTTCTGGGGTTGCTGGGTGAGCTGAGACCGTCGATCGTGGACTTTTCGAATTGGCTCGAATTGTCGGTCCTGGTGTCGAAACAAGCTTGATTTGTTCCCTCTATTTTTAAAACCCTTGACAAGCGGCCGAACAAGCATTAGATTTGGAGAGCCATGAAATTACTGCCGAACACCCACTGTCCCGCCTGCGGGGGCACGATCACATTCTTTGACGTCATGAGCATCGTCACCCCCTTTCAATCCATCTCCTGCGCGACTTGCGGGGAAATGGTCTTCCTTCGGCACCGATGGGGTCTGATGTTTATTGCCCTGGGGGTATCCCTATTTTCGGTCTTGGTGGCTTTTTTGATAATGGCGAATGAATGGATGCCGGGGTTCGCGGTTTTTATTTTGGTGTTCCTCATCCCGGTGGTGGCCGAGTTCATTATTACGGCACACGTGGTTAAAAAAAAGGGGTTGGTGGTTCGGCGGAATCCCTAGGAAGAACCGTTATCGGATGTTCAAGATCCCCGCTCCCGCGGGGATTTTTATTGGGGGGAATAAGTTAGGCGCCGGCGGCGGATTTCTCTCGCGCTTGAAGCCAAGCCACGTAGTCGATGATTCCCGCTTCGGGCGTATACGCGGCTTTCCAGCCGAGCTCTTTTTGGGCATGGGAAATGTCGGCGCGGGTGGCGTCTTGGTAGAAACCGTAAGGGTTGTCGAAATAGGCGGTGGGTTGAGAAGTTCCAAGAGCTTTGTTCAAACAGGCGATGACTTCGTTAAAGCGGGTTCCCCGGCCCGTCCCCACGTTAAAAACGCCGTTTCCGGGATATTCGAACGCTTTCCAATTAGCTTCCACCACGTCCTTCACATAAATGAAGTCCCGATATTGTTCCCCCCACTTGAAGACCCGCGGCGGCTGGCCGTCTGCGATCTGTCGGTATAACTGGAAGATCATGCTGGCGGCGGCCTTCTTGTGGAACTCCAAGGGGCCGTAAACGTTGAAATAACGCAACCCCACGGCTTTCACGGACGAGTTGGCTTCCGTAAAGGCTTTGGCGGCTTTTTCCATGTCGGCCTTGCTGACGCCGTAAATGTTCGCGGGTTGGGGGGGCTGGTCCTCCCGGTTGGGGGGCGCGCCTTTCCCATAGGTGGCGGCGCTGGAGGCGTAGACCACTTTGGGACAGCCGGTGCGTTGGGCGTAATCGAGTATTTTTATGAAAGCCTCCACGTTCACGGACATCATGAGTTCTGGGTCGGTGACGGTGGTGTCCGTGATGGCGGCTTGGTGGAAAATGGCGTCGAACCGACCGAGCGAGTCATAGTTGAAATTCCGGATGTCGCCCTCATGGATAGGGCCCCGCACGTTCGCCAAATTCTCCCGTCGGCCGATGTCGAAATGGTCCAGGCCATGGACTTCATGGCCGCGGTTTTCCAGGCCCATCGCCACATTGGCGCCGATCAGTCCCCCGGCGCCCGTCACCAAAAAACGCATAAGATCTCCTTTTATCGGAAATATTTTATCACATTGAAGGCGCGTCCCGCGCGGGGTAAAAAAAACCCTTGAAATTTGCCGCAAAGGCGCTATGCTTAACTCTCGGCAAGACCAGGACCATGGAATGAAGACTCTATTCGATCGACTCACAAGGGACAACTTTTCTGAGGGGTGGCCGATTTTTTGGCGGATGAACCTGCCCTTCTCAATCGCGCTTCTCCACGCCGCGGTATCGGTGGCGATCGTTCTTGAATTGCAATCGAAGGAAGCGGTCCGCGCATTCGCGGCGGAGCTCCGTCTCTTATCGGATCGTCCCTTGGTCCTTTGGCTGGCCGTGTTGGCGGCGGTTTACGGAATTCTTTGGGTCCCGGCGTCGGCCCTTCGTCAATGGGCCGCGGCGAAAGCAAATTCCGAATTTTGGCGGCGCCAACTGGGCCTCTTGTCCATTCTTCAGCGTTTCACGCGGGGGATGGTCGCTCTGTTGGTGGTGGGGGGGGCTTTGGTCTTTGTCTACCGGGACAACGTGTCCACCGTGCCGGCGGCGACGCGGGCCTTCGCGGCGATTTTTTTCGTTTTGTTGGTTGCTATTTTGGCGTTGTTCGTGGGTCTGTATGGCTGGATCGTTCGCCAATGGAAGGAACTGGAGGAACCCGATGGCCCCAGACATTAGAGAATTCTTGCTCAAGTTGGCGAAAAGCGATGCGTCGGATTTGCACCTCTGCGCGGGCTCTCCCCCGTGCCTTCGCACCTTCGGGAAAATCGCCCCCATGCCCGACACGGCCCCCATCGATTTTCGCGACAATGAGGAAATGATTTTTCGTCTTTTGACCGAGGAACAGCGAAGCCGCCTTTTGGGAGACCGCGAACTGGATTTCTCCATAGGTTTCCCTGACGTGGGCCGTTTTCGCGGGAACATTCACAAACAGCGGGGAAGTTGGGCGGTGGCTTTCCGAAAAATCCCCCTCAAGATTCCCAGTCTGACGGAGCTGGGGCTCCCGGACATCGCCCGTTCCCTGGCTTTGAAAGAGTCCGGATTGGTTCTTGTCACGGGCCCCACGGGGAGCGGAAAGTCCATGACCCTCGCGGCCATGATCGAGGTCATCAACTCGACACGTCCCTGCCACATCATCACCATTGAGGACCCCATCGAATTTTTATTCAAGAACAACAAAGCCATCATCAAACAGAGAGAGATCGGCACCGATACGGAGAATTACGAAACGGCCCTCCGGCATATCTTTCGCCAGGATCCTGACGTGGTGATGATCGGGGAGCTTCGGGAACGGGAGACCATCGCCATGGCCATCACGGCGGCGAGCACGGGGCGCTTGGTGTTGGGCACGTTGCACACCATGGACGCGGCGGCCAGCATCGATCGGTTGGTGGAAAGTTTCCCAAACGAGCAACAGGTTTTAATGCGGAGTCAAATCGCGGGGTGTTTGGAAGGCATCATTTCGCAACAGTTGGTCACGCGAATGGATGGATCGGGGCGGGTGTTGTCGCCTGAAATCATGGTGTCGACCCCGTCGATCCGAAACCTCATCCGGGGAGGGAAAACCTTCCAAATCCTCACCGACATGGAAACGGGAAAGCGGTTCGGCATGCAATCCATGAACCAGGCCTTGCAGGCCTTGGTGCAGTCCGACTTGATCCGGTTGGAGGACGTTCTTCGGCACACGCGCTTTCCCGACCTTTTAATGCAAAAGCTCGGCGTGCCGCAATAAAAAATCGGCGGGTCGGTATTTCGACGCGCCGGTTTCCTCTGCCGGAGTGTTTTCGGGGTTCCGGCGGAGGGAGTGAGATTTGAACTCACGAGGAGCGTAAACCCCTACCGCTTTTCGAGAGCGGCGCCTTCAACCACTCGGCCATCCCTCCGCCTGAACCCCGCAAAAGTTCCACTTGGTTTCTCCCAATCGTTTGACCGAAGAAACAAGCGGTTTCCCTCTCCCGCCTGCGGGAGAGGGGGGAGGGAGAGGGGAACTCCAATGTTGGTTCCCCTCAAAAATTAAGAAACACCAAAGGGAAACACAAAGCTTTATGCGAATGAAAACCCGGTTTAAATTTTCCGCCGGCCGGAAAAATTTCGGCGCAGGTCTCGGTCCAGTTCACGCCGTTTAATGTCTTCCCGATGGTCGGGGCCGGTTTTACCCTTGGCCAGGCCGAGTTTCACTTTGGCGTAACCGGATTCTCCGAAATAGATTTCCAGCGGGATGAGCGTCAATCCCTTGGACGTCATCTTGCCGAAAAGGCGTTTGATTTCTGCCTTGTGAAGCAGGACCTTTCTCCGGCGGGTGGGGATCTGCTCGACGTGAAGAGATCCTTGTTTGTAGGGCGCGACGTGAACGTTCCATAGGAACACTTCGCCGTTTTCGACCCGGCCGAACCCATCCTCGAGGTTGATCTCGCCGGCGCGGATGGATTTAACTTCCGGGCCCGTGAGCGCCAACCCCCCGTCGAATGTTTCCAGAACGCTGTATTTGTGAAACGCTCGGCGATTTCGGGCGACGGTTTTCATGGGACCTTTGGATTCCGACACTGCGCGGGACAGGAGTTGAACCTGCAAGGCCTTGCGGCCATAAGGTCCTGAGCCTTACGTGTCTGCCAATTCCACCACCCGCGCGGTGTCGGAACCTCAAAAAGGGGGCGCCTCACTCGGGGGAGGGGGCGTTTTGATTCAACCGGGCCAGAGCCTGGCGGGCTTCCGGCTCGTTGGGGTCGGACAGGACGGCGGCGCGGAACTCGTTGGCCGCTTCGTCTAAGTGTCCCCGTTTCTCAAAAACTTCTCCCCGTCCGGTGAAGGCGGGGGCGTAATGCGGATCGAATTTCAAAGCCTTCTGGAAGCGGCTCAGGGCTTTGCTGTTGTCTCCCGTCGCCAGATAGGTTCGCCCCAACAGCGTCCACCCTTCGGCCGAAGTTGGCTGTTTGTCCAAAAAAGAATTCAACTTTCGTCTCGCCTGCCGGACCTGACCCGCCTCCAGGTCCCCGCGGGCTTCCGTCAGGAGGGGATCCTTCACCGATTCGGTGGATTTCTGGACTTCCGCCATCAGCGGTTCGCCGGGGCCCTCCGCTCGTCCCCGCGCGGGCAAGAGCGCCAGACCGGCGCCAAAAATCGCAAAGATGAATCGTCGCTTCATGAAAGTGTTTTCCGCCTAGAAGGACACATTACCATTTCCGCCGACGGACGGTCAACGGTGCCCCTCCCTCGCGGTCCTGCCTTTCCTGAAAAGACAACCACCCGGCCCCGCGTGCGGGATCGGGTGGTTGTGTGAAAAACGCGGGCGGCCTCTATTTCTTTTTCGAGTGTTTGGCTGGCTTCGCTTTGGCGGCGGGTTTTGCCGGTCCCTGAACTTTCTTTTCCAGGTCATCGATCCGGTTCAGGATGCCGGGAATGGAAGCGTTCACCTTGGTGAAGTTTCCGTTCATGGTCTCCTCCATCACTTTCGTCCAATCGGATTCAATGGCGGCCAAAGAGGATTTCAGTTTCGCGGCGGAGGCTCCCTTGGTTTTGCCGACGCTGGCCTTAAGCTTCTTCAGCTTTTCTTGCACCAACGTGATGGCCCGCATGGCTTGGGCTTTCGCGGTTTCCTTTCCGGAAGCGATAGCGGTCTGGGCGGTCTCGGCTTTGCCTTTTGCGTCGAGGGCGCCCGCTAAGGCGGCCTTGTAATCTTTGGCATCCATTTTAGCCCGGGCGTCGGCCAGGGTGTCCTGGGCGGTCCGGAACTCCTGCGGGGCATACTCGGCGGCGCCGGCTCCCTCCGCCGCGGTGACCGCGTTTTCCGCGTCTGCCATTTCCACCGTCGGCGGTTTTGCGCATCCTGTGGCCAAAAAGCCCATGGCGATCAAACCGTAAACAAACCGATATTTCGTTAACATGAAGAATCCTCCTGAGTTGAGTTTTTCCAAAGCCTGAACGATTCGGGCGGGTATGAAGTCTGTATCATTATGAGAATTAATCCAATAAAATTCAACTGATTAGGGTGCGCTCTGCAGCGCCTCGAACTCGATGCGCCGGTAGCGCCGGGGGGGGGGAGCTCCTTGCTCCGGGGTGGAAAGGGGGCGTTCCCCAAGGACGGACAGTCGCCCCTCGTTTACGTGGAAATTTTGCACCACATAGGTCCGGACCACTTCCGACCGGGCCAACGCCAACGCTTCGGCCGCTTCTCCCCCGTAGGATTCTTCCACGTAGCCGTAGATGCGCACGGCCACGTCGGGGTATCGGCGAAGAATCGCGCCAATGGTATCGAGGGCTTCAAACGAAGTCGTTTGGAGCCTCGCCGTCCCAGAATCAAAGGAAATGGGCGGGAATTTTCCGCTCCCGATCTCTTGTTGGACTCGGGCCAACTCCACCTGAGCCAGGAGCCCAGGGTCGATTTCGCGATCCAGCTCTTCGGTCGTGATGGGGAGCTCGAGCTCCGCGGCGGAAATGTCGACTTCAGATTTCACGGGCACCCAACTTTCCGGAATATAGAACCGGAGGATCAGGGCGGCGTCCATCAGGGCGAGGGAACCGTTCTCGACGGTCGCCTGGGAGAAGTGGCGGGCGCCGATCTCAAAGGAGAGGTCGTTCATTTCAGAAACCCGTAAGTTGAGTCCGAACGCGAGTCCCGCGGTCCAACCGGTGTCCGATTCCTGGGTGGAAAAATGGTCGCGCGCGTTCCGGGAGACGCCGGCGGAGGCCAGGAGGTAGGGTGTCCAGAGGCGGGTGCCGGTAAAATCTCGTTGAACCCAGGCCGTGATGGGCTGGAGGGTGACGTCTTGAGAGGGGGTGGTGGAGGACCCGATGTGGTAGTTGGAAAACTGTCCACCCACCGCCCATCGATCGGAAATTTGGTAGCCCAACCGTCCCCCGACAACAATGGGTTCGTGATGGAGAGAGGAGAACCCGGAAGGCGAAAAAACCGTTCCCCCTCCCGCCTGAAGAGCTAGGAGAATGGAGGATCGCTCCTCCGCTCGCAGAAATGCCGGGAGAAGGAGTGCGAACGATAGGAGGGAGGTTCGGATCGTGTTCTTCATCTTCGGGTATTTCTTCCAGCGATTTCCAATGCCGTCCGGCAGGCTTGAACCGTGGGTTCCGGGTCCGCCTGTCTGAAGGGAGGCCGTTCTTTCGCCAAGTCGAAGGCCGTTCCGTGGCCTGGCGAGGTGCGGACGAACGGCAATCCCGCCGTGGCATTGACGACCCCCCGGGGCGATGCCATTTTGAGCGGGATCATCCCTTGGTCGTGGTAAAGGCTCGCCACAAAATCGTATTTTCCTTCCCGGTGTTTGGCCCAGGCGCTGTCGGCGGGCAAGGGCCCCTCCACTTGGATTCCTCGTCGACGAATCTCGGCCACGGCCGGACCGATCAAGCGCCCTTCCTCTTTTCCCAACAACCCGTTGTCCCCCGCGTGGGGGTTCAGCCCGCACATGGCCCAACGGGGTCGCCTGAGCCCCAGGGCCGATCGGGCCCATCGGTCCGCCCGAACAACGGAATCCACCAGACCCCTCCAACGGAGGGCGCCCGGGACCTCTTTGAGCGGTAGGTGCCGCGTGACCAGAAGCGTTCGTAAAGTGCCGGCCATCATGATCATCTCCACAGGGCCCGCCCCGCTCAGGGCCGCCAGCATTTCGGTGTGGCCCGGGAAGGGAAGGCCGGCGGCTTTAAACGATTCCTTGGAAACCGGGCCCGTGACCACGGCGGCCACGCGGCCCGTCATCGCCAAGCTCACCGCCGTTCGAACGGACAAGGCGGCGGATTCCCCACCGGTTTTTTGGGCTCGGCCCAGGACCAGGGTTCGAATGTTCGGATGAGGGACATGCAACACGTTGACCAACCCGGGGCGAGCAGAAAATTCGCTAAGGTCGGTGATGGGGTGAACTCGGAGGTTGGGGATTCGGACGAAACGGTGAAGCACCCAGGCATCGCCCACCAGGACCGGCCTGGCGGCGCGTCGAACCCGGGCGTCCATGGCCGCCCGCGCCCCCACCCAGGGTCCGCACCCGGCGGGATCCCCCAGGGTGATGGCGAGGAAAGGGAGGACCATTTAAAGAGCGGCCAACTCCTCAGGGGTCAAGAGGATTTTAACGTCGTAACTTTTGCGAAGGCCTGAAACGAACTCCTCAAAAACTTTCTGTTGAGCGGTGCTGAAGAGGTATTCGTGCATGTCCGTCTGCGCCTGCTCGAAGCGGAGTTTGGTCGCCCCTTTCTTCTCAATAAGTTTAATGAGATGGAGGCCGAAGGGCGTTTCCACGATGTCCGAAACCTGGCCCTCGGAGAGGGCAAAGGTCGCGTCCTCAAAGGCCTGAACCATGCTCCCGCGGGGAAAGAACCCCAGGTCTCCGCCGTTCGCGGCGGAATCTTTATCCAGGGAATTTTGTTCCGCCAGTTCGGCGAAGTCCGCGCCGGCTTTTATTTTCTTCCGCAGTTCCGTTATTTTCTTCCGAACGTCCGCTTTGTCCGCTGGCGAGACCTCTTTCCATGGGGTCGGGCGGCGGTTGCTTCCAATCATCCCCATTAGGATATGGCGCGCCCGCGCCTGTTCGGCGACTTGTAGATAAGATTTCAAAGTCAGAATTTCTTCCGGCGCCAGCTCCTCTTCCCGCGCGCGTTTCATGCGATCCCGGGCCAGGTCGTGGTCCGCCTGTAATTTTTTGACCTTGGGTTCCAATTGAGAAAACAGGTCCTTCATTTGTTCTTCCGATGGTGGTTTCGTCCGTTCGCGGACAATTTCCTGGGCCAGCTGGACCACGCTCAGTTGTTCCCGGATCCGGTCCGTAAATTTTTTATCGTCCAGTCCTTCCTCGGCCATTCTTTTTTTAAACGTGGCTTCGGCTTCTTTCACGGCGGCGGGGTTCGAGGCCGAAAGTTCTTTCCAGGCGGCCGAAATGTCCGCCTCCCCTTCCCCGTTTTTTCCCTGGGCGGCCATCTGCCGCCGCAGGATCGTTTCGATGTCCCGGCGTCCGGCATCCGAAAGCAGGCGGGCTTTGACTTGGACCACGGCGTTTTCCAAATCGCGCTGGGGAACCCGGATCTTGCGTTTCTTGGCTTCGGCCTGGAGAATTTTGTCATCGACCATCTGATCCAAAAGCTTTTGGCGAGAATCTTTTTTGAAGGCTTCCGTGACCGAATCCGGCCCTTTCTGCGCTTTTCGCTGTTCCAAGAGGGCGTCCCAGTTTTTCTGGTAGTCCGATAGCAAGACGGTTTCTCCGCTGACCACGGCAATGGGGCGGTTGGTGAGTTTCGCCGCGGACAGCGGGGATAAAGCGAACCAAACGAGAGCGGTGAGCAGTGCGATGTGCCTCAAGGGGAAAGCCTCCTGTTCCTTCGGATGCCACGAATATATCATATTGATTCGCCGGGACAATTAAGAAGCGCGGGTTTCCGGTTGAACGCTGGGCGTGGGAAAGACCACGTCGTTCAGTTTCTCCGTATCGATTTTTACGGGATGGCGCTTTCGGATCTGGTCGAACCATTCCTGAAGTTTGCGGCCTTCCAGGGTCTGGCGGATACGCGCTTTGAGCGCGTCGCTCAGAGGTTGGCGGGAAAGGGGGCGGTCTTCGCCTCGGCGGATGATGTGGAAGCCGTAGGGGGACACGACAACGCCGGAGGTTTCTCCGGTCTTCATTTGAAAGAGAGCGTTCTCGAAATCCGGAACCAGGGAGCCCCGCAACAGAAACCCCGCGTCCCCTCCCTTGGCCGCCGAGCCGGCGTCTTCGGAGTGGGCCTTGGCCAGGGCCTCGAACTTTTCACCGGCGGTGATCCTTTTGCGAATGTCTTCCGCCAGGGCGCGGTTGCTCACCAAAATGTGGGAGGCGCGGACCTCTTTTTCTGTTTCCCAGAAAGCGCGAACCTCGTTGTCGGTCACCTTCAGCGGGCCGTCCTTGAGCTTTTTCGTAAAGCGGCCGACCTTCGCGCGTTCCGTCTCCTCTTGAAAACTTTCCCGGAGTTGTTTTCGGCGTTCTTTATATTGGGCGGCGAGTTCGTCGAGGATTTTTTTGTCTTCGGGGTCGGCGGGGGCGGTTTCGGCTTCCTGAAGGATGATTTTTCGCCGCACCAGGAGTTCCAACAACTCTTTTCTTCCGGCGGGCGATCGAAGATAGGCCTGGCTGGTGAAGGGAACCCCTTCCACCTCTTTTAAAAAGGCGCCGGTGGTGACCGTGTGGGATCCCACGCGCGCCAGAACGGGTTCTTTTTTGCCGCAGGCCGGAATCAAAAGAAGCGGCAACAAGGTGAGCCAAACCGGCGAAGGGGGCGCGCGCATGGGGGCCATTTTATCCTTCTTCGGTGGGGCTGTCCAGGGGAAGCGTTTCAAGAAACGTCGTTGCCCAGGCGATGAGGTCGGAGGCCAGGGGTTCTTCGAAGCGCATTCCGAAGGGGGGGCCGGGGAGAAAGGCGAAACGGTTTTGGAATTCCGTCGTGAGGCGGGACAGGGTTTCCGGGGGTAGCGACGCCGCTTCGGCGAACCGGATCTCCAGCCCTCCTCGAACCAAACCCATGTGGGTCACCCGGCGGAGCCTCGCGGCCTGGCGGAGCCGCGCCACGTCAAAAAGCCGCCGCGCCGGTTCCGGCATCCGCCCGCACCGGTCCTCCAGTTCACCCGCCAGATTTTCAAGTTCCTCCACAGGCGAATCCAGGAGCCGTTTGTAAAAAACCACCCGATCCGATTCCGAAGGGAGATAGGTTTCCGGGAGATAGGCGGAGACGGGGATTTCGATGGAGGGGTCGGTCCGCGTTGTTTTGTGGACGACGGCTCCTCCCTTTTTCTGTTGCTCAATTTCGTCCGTCAGCAGTTGCCCATAGAGATCCAGGCCCACGGCGTTGACGTAGCCATGTTGTTCGGGGCCCAGCAGGTTCCCGGCTCCGCGGATCTCCAAATCCCGCATGGCGAGCTTGAAACCGGACCCCAGGGACGCGAATTCCTTCAAGGCGGAAAGCCTCTTTTCCGCCTCTTCCGTCAGGTTCGCGCCCTCCGAATAAAAAAGCAGGCAGTAGGCTTTGACCCGTTCCCGCCCCACCCGGCCCCGGAGCTGATAAAGCTGGGCCAGGCCGAAATCCTCGGCTTCCTCCACCACCAGGGTGTTCACCGTGGGGATGTCGAGGCCGGACTCGATGATGCTGGTGGCCAACAGGATGTCGAATTTTCGGTGGAGGAAATCCCACATGATCTTTTCCAGTTCCGGGCCCGACATCTGCCCGTGGGCCAGGGCGATCTTCGTGGTCAGCCCATGTTCACGGAGGGTTTCCAGAAGCCACTGGCGCCGTTTCTCGATGGATTTGACGCGGTTGTGAACGTAAAAAACCTGGCCGCCGCGCCTGAGTTCCTGCTCCACCGAGGCCACCACGATCTTCGGATCGAAGGGGCCCACGTGGGTTCCGATGGGGAGCCTTCCCTCGGGGGGGGTTTCAATGACGGAGAGGCCTTTCAAACCTCCCAGCGCCTGCCCCATGGTTCGGGGAATCGGCGTGGCGGAGAGGGCCAACACGTCCACCACGTCGCGGAACGCCCGGATCCGTTCCTTTTGCTTGACCCCGAACCGGTGTTCTTCGTCGATGATCACGAGCCCCAAGTCCTTAAACGCCACGTCCGGGGAGAGGAGCCGGTGGGTTCCGATCACGATGTCGATGACCCCGCGCCGGACGTCCTGTATGGCGGTTTTTTGGTCGGCGGGTTTTCCGAAGCGGGAAAGGACGGCCACGCTCACCGGATAATCGGCGAAACGTTCCCGAAAATTGCGCCCGTGCTGTTCGGCCAAAATCGTGGTGGGGACCAGGACGGCCACCTGTTTGCCCGCGCTCACGGCCTTGAAGGCCGCGCGCATGGCCACTTCCGTTTTCCCGTACCCCACGTCCCCGCAAACGACCCGGTCCATGGGGATCGGGCTCATCATGTCGCGCCGGGTCTCTTCGATGGCCCGGGCCTGGTCCGGCGTGAGGTCGTAGAGGAAGGAGTCCCCGAACTCTTTTTCCATGTGCGTGTCCGACGGAAAGGAAAACCCTTGGGTGTGCGAGCGGCGGGCGGCGCGGGCCAGCAGTTCCGTCGCCAGCTCGGCCACGGCTTTCTCCACCTCGGCCCGGGTGCGGTCCCAGGATCCGGTGTCCAGGGAAGAGAGCACCGGGCGTTTGCCTTCCGTGCCCACGAACTTGCGCACTTGGCGAAATTCAAAGAGGGGGACGAAAACCCGGTCCCCGCCCTTGTATTCCAGGCGAAGATAGTCGGCTTCCATGTCGGCGGCGGTTTTCCGTTC
This sequence comes from Elusimicrobiota bacterium, assembly GCA_016721625.1. Taxonomy (NCBI): domain Bacteria; kingdom Pseudomonadati; phylum Elusimicrobiota; species Elusimicrobiota bacterium. Next base: position 1,095,048 of record JADKHR010000001.1, on the reverse strand, counting down.
GAGGGCCATGTACCGGCCGATGCCGAACTGTTCGTGAACCACATAGTCGCCTTTCCGAAGTTCCGCCACGCCTTGCAGGGCGGTCCCGCCGGTGAATTTTGGGAGCCGCAGTCGCCGGCGGATGCGGCCGAACAATTCCCCGTTGGCCAGGACCGCGAGGCGGTTTTTCGTGTCGAGAAACCCACGGGTGAGGGGCCCGATGGGGAGATCGATCCCTTTTTCCTCAAAGGCCCGCGCCAGCGTTCGGTCTTGTTCCAGGAGGATTTCTTCGATTCGTTCCTGTTCCCCCGGGTTATGGCAGAAAATGGAAACCGACCACCCGCTATCCACCCAACTCCGAACCTCTTTGGCCAGCAGGTTCCCATGTCCCGCCACGGCGGGGGGGGAAGCGAAGGGCAGAGGGTCCGGCCAGGCCGCCAGGGGGTCGTGGACGATCCTTTCGCCCGGCCAGACCACCGGAAAGCCGGCGGAGGGATGGGACTCAAAAAGAGTTCCGGCGGTCCCGAGGTAATCCAACAGGGTCGCCGTGGGCGCCGCCGGGTCCATGGCGGCGGAGGCTTCCGGGAGGCGTCCCGGCCGGACCAAAATCTCCGGGACCAGGTCGGTGGACCGTTGGGTGGAAAGATCGATTTTTCGGATGGATTCAATCTGGTCGTAGGGCCAAAGCGTCCGAAGGGGCCCTTCCCATCCGGGGGACCAAAGGTCCAACACCTCTCCCCGCACGGCCACTTCGCCCGGCCGTTCCACGGTGTCCACGCGTTCATAGCCGCGGGTGAGCAGATGGGCGAAAAAATCCTCCCGGTCGAGCCGTTCCCCCAGCCGGAGCGTTCGGTGGTCGGAGGAAAAGCGTTCCGGCGACGGCAAGGGGGCGGCCAGGGATTCCCGCGGGGCGAACAGGATGTGGGCGCGGCCGGCGGCCCACTCGGAAAGGGCCGTGAGGCGTTCCTCGTCGTCTTCTGAAAAAAAGGCGGCTCGGGTGGGGGAAGCGGGGTTTCGCCAGCGTTCCAGAGCCTGGTAATCGTCGAACAGCGCTCCCGACGATTCTTCCGTGGCCGCCACGACCAAGAGGCGGCCGACCCGCTTTTGAAGGAGCCACCAGGCCTCCGCCCCCCCCGGAAGCGGGCCAACGTTTTGCGGGGAGGGGGTCACCCAGGGGCCCGTTCGAAAAGCGTGACGCTTTCGATGTGGGCCGTCTGGGGGAATAGGTCCACGGGGATGGATCGCTTCAAATGATAGCCGCCCGTGGAAAGGTACTGCGCGTCCCGCGCCAGCGTGCCGGGATCGCACGAGACATAGAGAATACGGCGCGGGGCGGCCCGCATCACGAATTTGAGAACGCTTCGTTCGCATCCCGCCCGGGGCGGGTCCAGGAGGATGACGGTGGGCGGGTCTTTGATCAGTCCCCGGGCCAGCACCAGCTCGCATCGTCCCTGACGGAAACGCAGGTTCGTGATTCCGTTCATTTCCAGGCTTTCGATGCCGTCCCGCACCGCCTGGGTGTTTTCTTCAATGGCCCAAACGAGTTTGGCTTGGCGTGCCAACAATTGGCCCATGGCGCCCACGCCGGCGTAGAGTTCCCAGACGACGTCCGTGGGTCCCACCGCCGCCATTTCGACGGCCATGGCGTAGAGCTTTTCCGCCATGGCGTGGTTCACCTGGAAGAAGGAAGCGGGCGAAAGGCGGAACCGCAGTCCGGACAGGGATTCTTCCATGCGTTCCTTCCCGCCCAGGGGCTTCCACCGGGGCCCCAGCACCACGTTACCGGGCCGGTCGTTGATGTTTTGAAAAACGCTGGTGACGAAGGGGCAGGCGGCTCTGAGCTCCCTGGCAAAGGCCTCCACGTCAGGTCCGGCCTCGGAGGTGGTGACCAGAGCGGCCAGGGTCTCTCCCGTGGAGGAGGTTCGGACGAGCAGATGTCTCAGCCACCCGCTCTCGGCGGGGGCCTGGTAGACGGGGACGTCTCTCTCGGACAGCCACTGCCGGGCCGCCCGGACCACTTGGACGAATCGTTCGTTTTGAACCGGGCAATCTTCGAACGGCACCACGGTGTGGGAGCCGGGAGCGTAGAACCCGGCCACCAGTTCCCCCGCGGCGTTCCGGGCAAAGGGAACCAGCCCTTTGTTACGGTACCGCCACGCCGCTTCCGGCGTCGGGGCGGCCACCGTCGGTTCGACGTGGGGGCTGGGGATTTTTCCGATCCGCTGGAGGGTTTCCACCAGGAGGGCCCGTTTCCCCTCGGCCTGGGCGGCGGAGGTCAGGTGTTGCCAATCGCAACCGCCGCAGACTTGGTCCGGCCGACGTCCGGGTTGAAAGAAGAGCGGGCACCGGGGCTCCCGCCGCTGGGGGGACGCTTCCTCAATGCGGTCGATCCATCCTCGGGAAAAAGAGCTCTCCCGTCGGATGGAACCCAGGACCACCCGGTCCCCTGGCGCTCCGTAGGGGACGAAGACCACGGGTCCCGGCCGGCCGGGTTCGGTTCCGGGAAGGCGGGCCACGGCGTCCCCTCCCAGGGCGAGGCGTTCGAGACGTATGGGGTCGGTGGTCATGGGATCCTTTGATGGCGGCCTGAAATCGAAAGGGTCGGCGAGCGCCGGAACGGGGGGCGAGAAAAGGTCATCAGGCCAAAATCTCGAGGGCGTCATACCCGGTCATGCCGGGTTTGACGCCGAGAGCCAGGGCGGCGGCCGTCACGCCGACCACGGGTTTCGCCAGGAGATCGTCCACCGATTGGACTCCGCGCACGACGGCGGCCGCGGCGTTGACCTTTTCGGCCGTGTGCAGGTCCAAAAATCCGCACATCACGAACCCCTGGCCGCCCCGGGCCAAAATAAGCGGCGCTCCGGGCAAATCGATCTCCACTCCGAGCGCCTTTTTATCTCCAACGATGATTTCACGCGTTTTCATAGGAGTTCCCCCGCCGTTAAATTGTTACAACAAGTTTACATAAACTTAAGATGGGCTTTCGTCGCGATCATTATACTAAAGACAAGATGCTTCTTTTTCGACGAATGGTGGCCGTCGGTCTGGCCGGCGCCACCTTCATCACGAACGTGGCGGCCGCCCACGCCGTCGAAAAGAGCCTCTGGGAGGAGCGGCGTTCCGCGCGCGATGGGGCGCCGCGATACGCGGGGCTCCTTCCTCCCGCCCCGGGCGCATTCGCCGGGCCGGGATCCACGCTTTTCGACGGGGGATCATCACCCTCCCAGCCCCCGTCGAATTTTAAGCACCTCGCCTTGCCGTTCGACTTGGCGTCGGCGGTTCTGCCCTACGGGGCTATTGGCGAAGTCCGGGAAGGGCGCCGGGAGGCGCCCGTGGTGTTCCTGGTTCAAGATGTTCATGGCAACGACGGAGCCCAAAAAAACATCGGCGGGCTGTTGGGCGAACTTTCCAACCGGGGGGTGACCCTCGCCGGAGTGGAAGGCGCGTGGGGGCCTCTTCGGCTGGACCCTTTCCGACGCCACCCCTCGCCCCCCACCGTCGCCCGGGTGGCCGAATCGTTTCGTCAATCCGGTCGGCTGAGCGGATCCGAATGGGCCGGACTGACCGCGCCCCGCCCTCCCCGCCTGGTGGGGGTTGAAACCCGCGCTCTCTATCAAGCCAATGTGGCCGCCGCGCGGGAGTGTGTCGCGCGCCGACCGGCCGCGGCCTCCTTTCTTCGAACCCTCGCCGAAAACCTCCGAACCCAAAAACAGCGGCTGTATTCCCCGCCATTGAAGGCCTTCGATCTTCATCGAGAGGCCTTTGAGGATGGTCGTGAAGGTTTTAGCCCCTATGCCCGATTTCTTTCGCGTCTCTCGGGGGCTCCCGCCCTGGCCGGGCCCCAAGTCAAAAAATTTCTCACGGTTCTTGATTGGGAAGCCCGGCTGGATTTGAAACGGGTGGAAGCCGATCGCCGGCGGCTCATGGAACGTTTGTCCAGCCATCTGGGCACGGCGGACCTGAACGGCCTTCTCCGCCAAGCCGCGGCTTACCGAGCCGGGAAAATGACAAATGGGGACTTTTTCGCTTCTTTTCAAACCCTCTGTGAGAAAAGCCATCTTTCCCTGGCTTCCGATCGCGCTTTCTTCGATTACGTCTCCTTCCTGGGCCTGGCCCAAACCATCCGCCGGGGAGACCTTTTAAAGGAGTTCTCGGCATGGGAAACGGTTCTGGGCGATCGCCTCGCTTCGAACCCGGATGAAAAAAAACTCTTGGCCATGGACCGGGACGCCGCGCTCCTTCGCCGTTTGTTGGAAAATGAAATGTCCCCCGAGCATTGGGCGGCGTATGAAAATAAGAAGGAACTGATTCTGGCGCTTCCCGCTCGCCTGAGCGAATTTTCCGAAGGGTCGGAACCCCCAGGCGGCCTGGCCGCCTTTTGCCGTTCCCACGAACAATTTTGTCGTTTGGCCATGGAGAGGAACAACGCTTTGGCCGCTAATTTCATGGCGCAGGTGAGATCCGCCAAGGCTTCCGCCGCCGTTCTCGTCACGGGGGGGTTCCATACCGCGGGTCTGCAAGCCGAACTCCGGCGGAACGGATGCTCCACCGTGGTGATCACTCCCCGCACGGATCCCCTGGAGGGCCATCCCTTGGATGTTTTTGCCCGGGACCCGGTGCCTTTCGATCAATTCTTCGCGGGGAAACCCATCAGTCTTTCGCCCGAATTGTTGCTGGGGTCCCCACGGAAAACGGTGTTGGAACTGGCTCTCGCCGGGGAAGGGATGACCCTGAACGGCTTGGCGGCCGCGGTGGAAGGCTGGGTCTCCCGTTTGGGCATTCGCGTGGCGGAACGGCGCCTTTTGGCGCCGGGAGTCGTGGAATTCAGGTTCCTCTGCGGCGGTAAGGACATTTCGTTGGTCGTGGGGTCTCGCGGGGATGGGAATAAATATCCGACGGCGGGGGAACGGTTGTGGGAACCCATTCTTCTTTCGAACGGGCACGTCCTCTCCTTCTATGGCCGACGTCCTTCCACGGCGGAGCCCTTCCTCGCGCGTTCCGCCCGTTTTATCGGATCCCGTTTAAAAAGTGTTTTGGCGTTTCTCATTGAAAGAAGTCCTCATTCCTTGACCGGGGACCGCTCCCCCATCGGTTTTTCGTTTCAACACGGGGTGTCCCTTCTTTTCGCGCCTTTTCTCAGGTTGTCACGTTTATGGGTGGTCCCGGGAGGGGACTCTGTATCGCTTCCATCGGTTGAGCTGGTGAACGAGGAGGGGACCTTTTGTTACGCCATCGAGGCCGGAAACCAGGTCGTGGGGAACACTTTTTTCATTGAAACCCCACGCTTTGTATTTCTGAGTTCCGTGAACGTTTCGAACCGGAAAAGGGGATATGGGTCCGCCGCGGTGTTGAACGTGGCGAAAAGGGCCGCCCGGCTGACGGATGCGGACCGGAACGCGGACGGACGCCCCGTCCCTCTCGTGGTTTCCCGAATTTCCAATCCATGGACTTTTCGTCTGCTGAGGGATCGGGTTTTCCAACCGGGGACCATGGAGATAATCGATTCGGAGGGCGAATACGGATATGGGTCGGACAGCGTTTGGGAAAATCCTTTTCATGAATCCGACCCGGAATTCCTTCGGTTGACTGGAAAGGAAAACAGAAATCCTGATTCCGGGGATTACGAGACCTATTTCACCGCCCGAGGCGTCCTCCGCCCCGAATTCTATTCGGATCAGCGAACTCCGGAAAAGGAGCCGGCGAAGGATCTATGGCGCGGGGTGCCCTCCATTTCTTTTTGGAGGATTCGGGGAAACCATTATTTTATCGATGATGAAAATGGGAGGCCTGTTGGAAAAATCACGTTTCTAAGGGACGGCGACGCTCTGCGGTTAAACTATTTTTCCACGAACCCCGACAAGAGAAAGCGGGGGTTCGGGCTCGCCGCCGTCCTGGCGTTGGCGAGGGAAGCGGCGGCCCTTTTTCCTGATCGGCAAGAGAACGAAAGGCCCTTTGTTGTCATGGACGTCGTTCATCCGCGGACCTACCGGATTTTGCGGGACCATATTTTTGAGCCCGGTTCCATGGAGGCGCTGCTGGTCCTGCCGAATCAGCCCTCCCCGGCGTTCCTTTCCGGGCTGAACTGGGGGGGGGCCCTCGCCGAAAAGGACCCACGGTTCGCTGAGAGGGTCGGTCCCACGGGAACTTCGGAGGACTCGCCCTTGGCGAATTTTCACCTGCGAGGGAGACTTCGGCGGGAATTTTACGAATCGGCCGGCCCGGCGAAACGGTCCCATTCCGCGTTGCTCGCGGGGTTTGGTTTTCCGGTGGATCCGTTTCTCGGGGCGGTTCTCTTGGCTTCTTGGATGGGGGCGGGGCTGTTTCGCGATTCTCTCTTGCACTGGCTGGCCGAAAAGAACGTCCCTCTTCGGGTTCGAAATGGAATGGAAATCCTCGTGCCCGATCTCTCTTTTGTCCGGGCTTTTTTTCTCCAAGCCGCCCGGCGGGTGCAAGTCTTTGCGGGGAAATGGGGTGCCTCCGTGAAGACCGATCTCTTGGGGAGGATCCGCTGGATCGTCCCGGAAAACGGGCTCCATCCCTCGCTTGGCCGGTTTTTCGGGTGGCGATGGCGGATGCCTCTTGTAACCCACATCGTTCCCCCCGGGGAGAGCGGGACCCCCCTCGTTTCGGAGCCCCGCGGGTCTTTCCAACGCGGTCATCCATTTCCAGCGGCCTTGGAAAGACATCTCACGGAATGGCTTCTGCGGAACGGTTTCGCGGCCTCCCAGGGGAAATGGGATTTCCGGTCGGTGTTCGGTCGCGTTCAAGCGGAAGGCGTATTCCTTTTTAGCGGGACGCCGATGAAAATGAGAGCGGTGGAAATACGCGCCGGGGATATTTCGGCCGAAATGGAAGAGTTCGTTCGCGTCGATCGATGGGAGGGCGACGGGGTTGGTTTCGACCTTTTTGCGGCGCGCTCCGGACCATCTTCTCCGGCGGAGACCGCGAAAAGCCTATGGTCCCGCGTCTACACGGGGGCTCAAACGCACAGTCTTTCCGACCGGCATAGAGAGGCCTGGGATTTTTTTAGGTCATTTTTGACCGGCGTGGCCGAAACGAAAGGCGCGTGTGTCCTCAATTTGGGGGCCGGGTTGGGAAGGCTGTCCCTCAAGACGAAGGAATGGGGTCTCGATGTCCGGATGGTGGGAATGGATTTGGCCGATTTCACCTATGCGCCCTTTAAACCCGCGTCCCCCTGGTTTCGAGGGCGGGGCGAACGCATCCCTCTGGCGGATGGCCGCCTCGATGCCGTCGTCGATTCTTTCACCTTGGCCTATACGGATTGGCGCCGCGTGTTGGAGGAAATCCATCGGGTTCTGAAACCAGGGGGTCGGGCGGCGCTTCTCATTCATGGGGCCGATTCGGACATCGTTCGCTCCACCGCTTTCTTGGGGGAAAATTTGGAGGCCATCTTTCTCTCGTCGCCATTCTTTGATGACATGAGGGACGCCATCGAGTCGGGCGAACCTTTCGCCGACCTAGAGGCGCGGGCATCCTCGTTGCTTGAAAAAATATTTTCCCAGGCGACGCATGGGTGGGTGACGGATTTGATCGGGCAATGCCTTCCCCTCACGATTTATGACCTCGCCGCGTGGCGGCGGGGTGAAATAACCCGGGCCCAGGTGTTGATGGGTTTGGTGGCCCGGGAGCAACGACTTCTCTCTCGTGTGGGGCTCGGTCGTCACTTGTTAGCGGGCGCTCTGAGCTTGCCCGGAACGGAAGCGGAATGGCGAACAGCTTTCACGCGCGCCGGGTTCTCGGTCCAACACTTGCGCCGAATGATCTCGTCCGGCGCGGACCTCGGGTGGGCGGTGGAACTTCAGTCGAACGGAAATCGGTCGACTCTTCAGGAGCCGGGAGAAGATGGGTTCCGAAGTTCAACCACGGATCCCTCCAAACGGGATCAGACTATTTCGGAACCTTCATATTCTCCATCGAGTGGCTTCTTCCCGAGCCTGAGGTCTTTGGCCGAGCTTCGGCGAAGGGTGCGTTATGAAACCAGGCCCAAGGGGTCTGGATTAAGCATTTCCATGTTCGAATTAGACGGGCGCTTTGTCGGACGGGCCGAAGTGAAAGGGAAACGGGGGGAAATCATTTTGAAAATCACCGGTCTCCCTCCCGCCGGGGAGGGCTATGCCCTGGCCCTGATGGCCGAAGCGGGGCGCCTCGGTCTTTTTCATGGAGGGGAAGGAACTCTCGCGGTTCGGGGCGGAGAACCCGAGGAGGTGGAGGCGGCGGCGGTGCTTTTGGATCCCGCGTCGCGGGGGTCAAAGCGGAGAAAACCGGAACGCTCAAAAGGGACAAAATCTCCGTTTCTTCATTCCGCGATCGAGAGATCCAATCAGCGGGGCGATATTCAGGGTTCTCTTTCCGTAGAGGCGCGCCGACTCCTCTGGCCGGAATTGGCAATAACAAAAGAAGAACCCGATGCCCGGTCGGTCCCACCCCTTCCATCGGTGTCGTTCCACGAAGATTCAGGGATCGTTTTTGTTGTGAACGACGGCAAAAACGTGGGGGAGATCGATTTTTTTGACGGAGGAGAAGCGATCCTTTTAAATGACATCACCATCCGTGACAACAAGAAAAAGAGGGGGTTTGGCTCTGCCGCCCTTTTTGCTTTGGCAAGGGAAGCCGCGCTCATTCTAACCCCCCGAAAAAACTCCGACGGGACCCCCGTTCCCCTCGAAGTCCAAGACATTGACAATCCCTGGACATTTCACTTTTTGTGCGATCGCATTTTTGAGCCGGGGACGTTGGAGGTGATGGTTCTGCCGCCCCAAATGCCTCGACATCGGCGAAGGACTCTTTTGGATTGGAAAGGGAGCGTTCAGGCGACCGACGTTGAGTTTGACAGAATCACTGGTTTTGAGAACCAGTCGAACCGTGGCTCTTATAAAAAAGCGTTCTGCGCGAGAGGTCAACTGCGGAAAGAAATCATCGCGGGGGGGCTCCGCGGAGAGCGAATGAACCTTCATTCCCAGTCTGAGGATGGTGGCGACCCAGGTTTCGAGGCCCCTGTGTCGGGGGTCCTTTCTGTTCCCGGGGTAACGGTCCGCCAACGGCCGGTCATCGATTCTCTCGGTTCGGAGGACCGGTGGGCGGTCCTGCAGGCATTGTTGGCGCTCGCGCCGGAGCCGGCTGAAATGAAGGGGCTGGAGGCGCTGGTGAATCCCGCTCGCTTGTCCCTCGAGGGGTCGTTGGTCGAAAACCTCCGTCAGGGGTTGGGGGTGACGGGGAACCCGCTTCCCGACCTTTCAGAGGCACGGATCGACGGGTTGATCCGACAAGAGGTTGCCTCTTTCTTCTGGGTGGATTTCTTCTGCTCCCATCCTCTGGGGGCGGAAGCTTTGGCGGCGCGGGTGGTCGAGGCGGCCCAAAACGGAGACCCCGCGGCGGCCGGCGCGGCCTTGGCCGCCTGGGACGACACGCGCCCCCTGTCGGGGCCCGTGCCCCGCCGGGTGGCGGAAACCCTCGCGCTCTTGTTGAAAACGGCCCCGGATCAAGCCCAGAGCCAGGCTGGCGCGTTTGCCGAGGCCTACAACCGTGTACGGGTCTCCCTTCTGCAATGGCGGCTTTCCGTTTCCCGTTTAGGGGGGGCCGGTGTTGTTTTGGATATCACGCCGTTGTTTGAATCCGGTTCGTCCGATCCGCAGAAGGCGCAAACGTGGTTCTGCTTTTCGGCGGCCCTGGCGGCGTCGCACCGGGAGCCCGCCAACCCGCTCGCTTTGGTCGTTCGGAACGGACGGGTTTCCCGAGCCCAGGCGACGGAGCTCCTGGCAAAAGGCGTTCCGTCCTCGGATCGAGAGGGGCTGAGTCGAGCCCATCTTCTGCTGGCGTCCGAGCCGGAAGCGAAAAAGGTATTGGCGGGGGGCCGGCTTTCTTTGAAAGATTTAAGACAATCTCCTGTGTGGCAAAGGCCTCTCCGGGTGGTGGGGTTCGCGGCGGAAAATCTTCGCGAATCCCCGGAGGAACTCGCCCAATGGCCTGTGGAGTTGATTCCCTTGCCCGCCCTCTTGGGGGCGGACCTGGAAAGGATTCTCCGCCGCCTGGAATTTGTTCGTATTTGCGCCTGATTTCCGTCGATGTTGAAGAGACCTTTTTCTTGACAGCGGGCCGCCCCAGTTGTTAGACTACCGATTCCGATGAGCCATTCAATCGCCGGGGTTTTTGGCGTTGGCCGTCGCTCGTGCTTTTGGGTTTCGAGGTCCCGGCTTCCGCTCCGAGCGGGGGGCTTTTTTCGGATTTTCCGCATCACGGATATTCATTGCGCTCGACATCTTTAAAAAGGTCCCTCATGAACGAAGATCCGCAGAAGAAAGGGTGCGTGGTTCTGGTCGTCGAAGACGACGAAGCTATTTCGGAGTTTTTGAGTCTCACCCTCGAACAAGAGGGATACGAGGTATGCGTGGCCCCGGACGGAATCAAAGGGTTGGAAATAATCCTTTCGCGCAAACCCGTGGCGGTCCTTTTGGATCTTATGCTTCCAGGCGTCGATGGGTTGACCATCCTTAGACGTTTGGCGGAAACCGCCGAAACGGCCGCCATTCCGGTCATGGTGGTGAGTTCCTACGCCGACGCGGGCGACACCCGAAAGGCCTTGGATGCTTCCCCCAATGTTAAGAAAATATTCGTCAAGCCCATCCTTACGGAAAACTTGTTGAAAAGCGTGAAGCTTTTAATCGCGGGGAGATGATCTCTCCTCCCTCCGTTCTTGCTTTCTCGAGGATCCGCCTTTGGCGCGCGTTCCAGTCCCTGATGGTTTTTTCAGCGGTTGTCGCGGGGGTCGTCGGGATCCTCTGTCTGGAAATGGGGGCGCGGGCTCGGGCGTCGTTCTTCGAGGCGGAAGGTTACCGATTCTGGGCCAATGACCCGTCGGTCGCGCGTCGCGCTCTGGAAGCGGAATTCCTTAACGCTGGCGAGCGATGGACGGCCCTGGCGGATCGGCGGGAGCGGAGCGAAGACGTTTTACGGTTAGAGCGGGACATTCTGCGGGCCCATTACGATGCGCGTGTTGCGGAATCGTCGGCCAAACGGGCCTACTTTGCCTACCGGGACGTCTACCGTTTATTCGGCCGGCCCGAGACCCGGTATTCAAGGCGGGCTCGCCTGTTGGCCCCAGCCGCCAAGGAAGCCTGGCGAGAGGAAACCCGCCGGCGGGGTTTGCCAGTGACCGATTTGATGTTTGACCCCGAGCCCGGAGAAGAAGGCGATCGCCGCGTGGTTTTCTCCACGGCTCGGCTCGATGAGGCGCGACGACTGGAAGCGCATCTTCGGTCCGCCGGCTTTTCCGTTCAAATGATGGAATCGCGGGGGGGAGCGGGGGCTTGGGCCCGCGGGTTCATCCTGACCGTCTCCTCTTCGGAATTTTGGGAAGCCCACGCTAGCCTTAAAACACAGCTCGCCCCGAACCTTCCGAGCTTTTCCCCCAAATCGACCTGATGACGACCCCCCTCTCCCATCCGCGGTCCACGTCCCCCTCGCCATGGCTCTGCTCGGGCGACCGGAGAACCCTGTGAGAATTTTTCTGAGGTCCAAGATCCACAACGCCACCGTCACCGACGCTAATTTGGATTATGTGGGGTCGCTCACCATCGACGCCGCCTTGATGGAGAAAGCGGACATCGCTGAACACGAAAAAGTTCTGGTGGTGGACAACACCAACGGGGCGCGCCTGGAAACCTACGTCATCAAAGGTCCCCGGGGTTCCGGAGATATCTGCGCCAACGGCGCCGCGAGCCGCCTGGTGAAAAAGGGGGACCAGGTCATCATCATGACCTTTGACGTGGCCCGCCGCCCGCCCCGGGCCCGCATCGTGTTGGTGGACCGCGGGAACCGTTTCGTCAAATATCTGCACGAGAAGCCTGGCGCCGCGGCGGGATGAGGCGCGTCCGTTTTCGACGGAAGTCCAAGAAGTCCCGCCTCCGATTTCCGCGCCCCCTTTATCCCGCGCTGGGTCTCGCTCTGGCCGGGCCCGCTCTGGGCGCCTGGATCGGCCTGGCGCGCGTCGGGCGGGCGCTTCCCTTCGAGGGACCGGTGCTGTTTCCCGTTTTGGCCGGCGCCGCCGTGTATGCCCTCCTTCATCTGATTTTTCGTAAACCCATGACGTTGTATGTGTTCGGGCATGAGTTGACCCACGCGGCGGCGGCCCTGCTCTCCGGTTACAAAGTGAAATCCCTCTTCGTTTCGGAAAAGGGGGGCGAAGTCGAACTGTCCGACACCAACGCCTTCGTGGCCCTCGCCCCCTATTGCGTTCCCGCCTACACGATCGCGGTCCTTCTGGCCTACGGGCTCGTGCGCCGTTACGCCCCGTTGGCCGCCCCTCCGCTCTGGGTCGGTTTCGGGATCGGCTTGACGCTGGCTTTCCACCTGGCTCTCACCGTTCACGCCCTTCGACAAAACCAGCCGGACCTCCGCCACGCGGGAACTTTCTTCTCTCTGGTACTCATCGTTTTATCCAACGGCCTGGTGCTGGCCTTCGTGTTGAAGGCCCTTTTCCCATCGATCGTGGAACTTTCTTCCTTCTTTGGCGCGTGGGTGGGGGACACGAGGCTACTTTTTGAACGGACCTGGGAAGGCCTCTCATGGTTGGGGCGGAAGGCGGCCGCCCAGGGCGGATGGATACGGGGGGCTCTCCCATGATGTCCGCCTTCCGACAGGAAAGCCTGCGGAAAATTTTCCACGCTTTCAGCGCCGGATACGCCTTGCTTTTCGTCGCCGCCGGACGCGGGCCGACCCTTTGGATTTTGGGCACCGCGTTGGTTTTAGGGGCGGGGCTGGAGGCGGGACGCCTACGTCACGGCCCGTTCAATGCGTGGCTCCTTGGCCGTTTCGCGGGCATCCATCGGGAAAAAGAGGGGCACCGGCCTTCGGGGATTTTCTGGACCTTGGCGGGGTGTTTCCTGGTGGTTTTGCTGGTTCCCGAACGGGACATCGTGGTCGCGGCCATGCTCTATTTGGCCGTGGGAGACGGCTTGGCCGGGTTCGTGGGCCGGACCTGGGGCCGCCTCCGGATCGGCGGGAAAAGTTTGGAGGGAAGCCTGGCCTGTTTCCTGGGCGCCTGGGTGGTCGGGGTTCTGGTCTTGACCCCGGTCCCGGGGCGGCCGGAAGCTTTGGTGGGCGCGCTCCTGGCCGCAGTCTTGGAGTTTTTCTCGCTTCCGCCCGACGACAACATGACGCTTCCCCTCCTCTCGGGGTTGGCCCTGCATTTTTTCCGGGGGATGGCATGATCAAAACCGAAGGGTTGATGAAAAAATTTCAGGACGTTTTAGCGGTGGACCGGCTGGATTTGGAAATCCCGCCGGGGGAAATTTTCGGTTTCCTGGGCCCTAACGGAGCGGGGAAAACGACGACGGTGAAACTCCTCACGGGGCTCCTGCGGCCCACCGCGGGGCGCGCCTGGGTGGGCGGCTTCGACGTCCAGGCCGAACCCCGCCGCGCCAAGAAGATCATGGGCCTGGTTCCCGACCAGCCCTATGTGTATCCCCACCTGACCGGCAACGAGTTTTTGCGTTTCATCGGAGACCTCTACGAGGTGGACCTTTCCCACCAGAAAAAGAAAATCCCGGAATTCCTGGAAATGTTTGAGATGGGCGGGATGGGGTCGGAGTTGGTGGAAACCTATTCCCATGGGATGCGGCAGAAGCTCGTCCTGGCGGGCGTCCTGCTTCACGAACCCAAGGTCTTGTTTTTAGACGAGCCCATGGTGGGGTTGGACCCGAAGAGCGCCCGGCTCGTGAAAGACGTTTTTCAGCGGTTGTCGGAGAGCGGCGTTGCCATCTTCATGTGCACCCACGTCCTGGAGATCGCCGAACGGCTTTGCCACCGGGTGGGCATCGTTCAGCAGGGACGGCTGACCCGGGTGGGAACTATCGCCGATCTTCGGGCCCAGGCCGCCCACTCCGGGACCCTGGAGGACATTTTCCTCACTCTCACCGGCGGGGACCAGTATCGGGACTTATTGAAGTTCCTCGCCTGACCGTGCGGTTTCTCCTGCGCATCCAATTTCTTAAATTAAAGAACTGGGTCACGCGGAGTTCCGCGGCCGAACGAATCAAGGCCGCCAGTTTCGCCTGTCTAGGCCTCCTTTTCTTCGGCGGGCTCCACTGGGGTTTCTTTCGGTTTCTGACGGTCATCCGAAACGTGGAGTTGATCGGGGACCTGCTCCTCCTTAAAATTTTGGCCATGGCCTTCATGACCAGTTTCCTCATGATCATTTTCTCCAGCACCCTCGCCAGTTTTTCCACCCTGTTTTTCGCCCGGGACCTGTCCATGTTGGTCCACACCCCGCTTCCCTACCGGACCCTCTTTGCCTTCAAGTCCCTGGAGACGACGATTTTCTCCTCTTGGATGATGGTCATGTCCCTCCTCCCTTTCCTCGCCGCCTACGGCCAGGTGACGGGCCAGGGGCCGGCGTTCTACTTTCTTTTGACGGCCCTCGGGATCCCTTTCGTTTGGATCGCGAGCGCCCTGGGAATCGCCCTCTCCCTGGCGCTCATGTGCCTTTTCCCGGCCCGTCGGGTGCGGGACGTGATGCTGGTCTTGGCGGTTCTCATCTGCACGGGCCTTTTCCTCTGGGTCCGTTGGCTGGCCCCGGCGAAGTTCCTACGCGCCGACACCATGGAGTTTCTGATCCAGTACATCGCGCTTCTGGAAACGCCCACGGCGCCTTTTTTGCCCTCCTATTGGTTGGCCCAGGCCGTGGGCGGCTTCGCGGCCGGGCGGGTGGCGGACGCGCTCCAGTTCGGCGGAATTCTGGTGGGGACGGCGCTGGCGGTCACGGGGGGATTGCTCTATTTCGGCGAGAAAGCCTATTACGGGGGGTGGTCCTCCGCCCAAGAATCCCCCCGGCGCAACCGGCCCGCGCCGCTCGGTCGGGAATGGCGTTGGGTTCCGTCCCTCTTCGGCGTGCGGTTCCGGGCGTTCTTGGGCAAGGATTTGGCGGTCTTCCGTCGAGACTCCAACCAATGGTCCCAGCTCCTCATGCTCCTGTCCATCGTGGCCATCTATTTAATCAGCATCCGAAAATTGCCCCTGGACACCCGTTTTTTGCGGGGGCTGATCTCTTTCCTGAACATCGGCATGGTGGGGTTCGTCCTGGCGTCGGTGGGTCTTCGGTTCGTTTTTCCCGCGGTCAGCCTGGAGGGGAGAAGTTGGTGGGCCCTCCGGTCGGCCCCCATGGGCCTCTGGGAAATCCTCTGGGGAAAATTCCTGGGAGGGGTCGTCCCCATCGCGGCCATGGGGGTGGCCCTGGTGTGGGTGTCCAACGCTTTTTTGGGGGTGGACCGCTTCATCGTTTGGTTGTCCAACGGGACGGTCTTCGTCATGTCGATCACGCTGGCGGGGATGGGGGTGGGGTTCGGGGCTCTGTTCCCGCGGTTCGGCCTGGAGAACGTCGCCCAGATCCAAACGTCGGCCGGCGGACTTGTTTACATGGCGACCTCTCTTTTTTACGTGGGGGTCACCCTGGCCCTGGAGGCCGTGGTCGTCCGGGCTCACTATTTCTCCGGCCGATCCTTCGGAAATACGTCGGAAACCGTCTTCATCTTCACCGCGCTGGTCCTGCTCAATATCGTTGCCTTCACCACCCCCTTCCTGCTGGGAAAATTAAAGCTAGAACGCGCCGATCTGTAGGAAGAACACTTGGCGAGTTTTTTGTCCAGATTCCAACCGAAAAGGTAAAATAATCAACAGATCGGGTAGGAGGTGACCATGCGAGTGCGGTGGAGTCTGGTGGCGGCGGTGACGGCGGCCTTCGCGGTGGGCGCGGCGGCGTCGGGGTTGGTTCGGAGTTTCAAAAACGGGATGTACTACTCTTCCGTGACGGAGGAAGAACAGTTCCATTTCGATGAACGGGATGATTCCATGCGCTTTTCCCAGTATCGGAACGTGGCTTACGTTCCGCCCGAATACGGGAAACTGATCGGCATCACGGGGGGGCCCGGCGGCACTCTGTTTTGGTATGAAGACGCGGCGGGTATTGTTCGGAACATCCCGGTGGATTCCCAAAGACTTTTGGCCGTTAAACGGGAAGGCCGGCGATCCTCGTGACGGGGGCGGAAGAAACCCCCTATCCCCAGGAGGTGGAGCGCCGGACCCGGCGTGTGAACAAAACGCCTTTGCGGGATCAATGCCGCGTTTGCGGCGGCCCCATGGATCTTCATGTTCGCGGCCGGGACCGCCGCGTTGTCTGCCGAGGATGCCAAAAAAGCTCGGAACAGTGCGGCTGTCTTCCTCCTCCCGGCGCGCCCGGGGCTTGACCCCTGTCTCTCCGTCGGTAGGGGATCCTTCTTTTGATATAATGCGTATCGGTCTCCCATGAAAAACAAAGTCGAAGCTCTTTTGGATGACATTCGTCGCCGCGGGGATGCCGCCGTGGGGGCGGCTCTGCGCCGTTTCGACGGCGTGGACCGGCGGCCGTCGGAATGGCGAATTTCCGCCCTTCGCCTGCGGGAGGCGTTGAAAGCCCTTCCCTTGGAACGGCGCCGGGTGCTGGACGAGTGCGCCCTCCGCGTCCGACGATTTCACGAGGCCGAAAAGCGCCACGCGCCGCGGTCCTGGCGGGACCGGCGGGACGGGATCACGCTGGGGCAGGAGGTGCGACCCGTGGAAACCGCCGGGCTCTACGTGCCGGGAGGCCGGTTCGCTTATCCGTCCACCGTCCTCATGACGGCCATCCCGGCCCGGGTCGCCGGAGTACGGCGGGTGGTGATGTGCACCCCGCCTAAAAATCTGACGCAAGAAGTTTTGGCCGCGGCGGCCATGGCCGGGGTGGACGAAATTTTTTCAATCGGCGGCGTGGCCGCCGTGGGCGCCATGGCCTACGGAACGAAAACCGTTCCCGCCGTGGACCTGATCGTGGGCCCGGGAGGGGCCTGGGTGACCGAGGCCAAACGGCAGGTTTTCGGCGCTGTCGGGATCGATATGTTGGCGGGGCCCAGCGAAATTGTGATCGTGGCCGACCGCACGGCGCCGCCGGAAGCGGTCGCCGCCGACCTCATGGCCCAGGCGGAGCACGATCCCTTGGCCCGGGCCACGGTGGTTTCCAGCGAAGCCCGGGTTTTGGCCGCCGCGCGGGCGGCGGTTCTCCCGTCCCTTCGGCGCCAGTGCCGGTTCGTGAAAGCCTCGGGAAAGAAAGACGCCTTGGAGCGCGCCAACGGGTTGGCGCCCGAACACTTATCTTTGATGGTCCAGAATCCCGAGAGCTGGCTCCCGCTGGTTCGGAACGCGGGGGCGGTCTTCCTGGGATCTTCGTCTCCTGTGGCGGCGGGGGATTATTGGGCGGGGCCGTCCCATGTCCTGCCCACAGGACGGTCCGCGCGGTTCTCGTCCGGCCTGTCGATACAAACCTTTTTGAAACGAACGAGCGTGATTGGAGTGTCGCGGCGCGCCATGCAAAACGCGGCGCCCGTCATCGCCCAGTTCGCCGAGGCGGAGGGGCTGGCGCGTCACGCCGCCTCGGCCCGGGTTCGGGAGAAAATATGAAAAAACGAGCGGCAAAACGGGATCGCGTCACTTCGGAAACCGGCGTGCGCCTGCGGCTGGGCTTGGACGGACGGGGCCGGTATCGGGTGCGGACGACCCTCCCCTTTTTGGATCACATGCTGGAACTCTTTGCCAAACACGGAAACTTCGACCTGGAGGTGGCGGCCCAGGGGGACACCCACATCGACGATCACCACTTGGTGGAGGACATCGGCCTCACGCTGGGGGAAGCCCTGGTCGAAGCTCTGGGCGACAAACGCGGCATCGCGCGTTACGGCCAGGCGCTTAAAATCGGCCGGGCCCTGACGCCCATGGACGAAACATTGTCCTACGTCGCTTTGGATCTCTCGGGCCGGCCCTATTTCGATTGGAAGGTGAAATTTTCCGTTCAAAACAAGGCGCCGTTTTGTTTCGAGCTGTTGGAGGATTTTTTTCAGGCCATGGCCATGACGTCGAAAATGAACCTGCACATCAAGTTACTTCAGGGCCGGAACAACCACCACATTGCCGAATCGATTTTTAAAGGGTTCGGCCGCGCCCTGTCCCAGGCGGTCTCCATCGATCCTCGCCGGCTCTCCTCGGTTCCCTCCACGAAAGGAAGCCTGTGAGGCCGATTCGCGCAGGCGTTTTGGATTATGGCATGGGAAACCTGCGTTCGGTCGAGAAGGCCTTGGCCCAGGCGGGGGCGAAGGCTTTCGTTTCGGCGGACGCCAAAGTTTTAGAGCGGGCGGACCTTCTGGTGGTGCCGGGCGTGGGAGCTTTTGAATCGGCCATGGGCGTCCTTCGCAAGAAAAAACTCCATGGGTTCGTCAAAGAGTGGATCCAATCGGACCGACCCTATTTCGGGATTTGCCTGGGGCTTCAAATCCTTTTTGAGAAAAGCGAAGAGGCCCCCGGGGTTCGGGGCCTCGGCGTTCTGCCGGGGAAGGTGGTCAAGTTTCGTCTCAAATCCTCCCACCTCAAGGTGCCGCACATGGGGTGGAATGAGGTCCATCCCAAAGGATCGGCGACGGGCCTGGGGAAGGGCGTCCTGCCCGACTCGGCCCACTTCTATTTTGTCCACTCTTTTTATCCCCGGCCCGCGGATCGTTCACTGGTCTGGGCAACGACGCCCTACGGAGGCGAATTTTGTTCCGCGGTGGCCCGGGGAAACCTGGCGGCCACCCAGTTCCATCCGGAGAAGAGCGGCCCCAGGGGCCTTCGCTTTTTAAAGAACCTTCTCAGCCGTATTTCATCGACGAGGTGACCCATGCAAGTAATTCCCGCCATTGACATCAAAGCCGGTTCCGTCGTGCGCTTGATCCACGGGGACCCGAAACAACAGACCGTCTATTCCTCCGATCCCGTGGAAATGGCACGGCAATGGGTGGCCCAGGGCGCCCAGCGGCTCCATGTGGTGGATCTGGACGGCGCTTTCACGGGCCAGGCGGCGAACCTGGACTTGGTCTACCGGATCAAGGACGCGGTGAACGTCGTTGTCCAGTTCGGTGGCGGCCTTCGGGATCCCGAGACCGTGCGAAAGGTTTTGGAGAAAGGCGTCGGGCGCGCCATTGTCGGGACGGCCATCCTCAAATATCCCCAGTGGATCAAGTCCGCCATCGCGGAGTTCCCGGGTCGCCTGATGGCTTCCCTCGACGCCGTCAACGGCGAGGTCATGATCGAAGGGTGGCAGGCGGATTCCGGCCAGAGCCTGGCCGATGTCATCAAGCTGATCGATAACCTGGGCTTCCGGGAAATCGTTTACACCGACATCAAGCAAGACGGGACGCTCAAAGGACCCAACTTAAAATCCATCGAGGCCGTGCTCGGAATGACGCACATGGGCGTTTATGCCTCGGGCGGGATTTCGGGTTTGGCGGACATCCACGCGCTCAAAAGTTTGGAAGCCAAAGGGCTTCGCGGTTGCATTTTAGGCAAGGCTCTCTACGCGGGCAAGGTCACCCTTCCCGAAGCCATCGCCGCCGCCGGCTAAATGAAAAACGGCCTCACGCGACGGATCATCCCCTGCCTGGACGTCGACGCGGGCCGGGTGGTGAAAGGCACGAAGTTCCTGAACCTTCGGGACGCCGGAGATCCGGTGGCGGTGGCGCGCCGCTACAACGCCGAGGGGGCGGACGAGTTGGTTTTCCTGGACATCACGGCCTCCTCCAACCAGCGGGGCATTTTGCTGGAGGTCGTCCGCCGAACGGCCGAGCAGGTGTTCATCCCGTTGACGGTGGGGGGCGGGGTGCGGACCCTGGAGGATATCCGGGCCCTGCTGAACGCCGGGGCGGACAAGGTGTCGATCAATACGGCGGGCGTGCAACGTCCCGCTTTTTTTTCGGAGGCGTCGGCCCGCTTCGGGGCCCAGTGCATCGTGGCGGCCATGGACGCAAAAAGGCGGGGGCCCGGGCGTTGGGAAATCTACATCCACGGCGGGCGGACCGCCACGGGAAAAGATGCCTTGGCCTGGGCGCGGGAAACGGTGCGGCGGGGAGCGGGCGAGATCCTTTTGACCAGCATGGACGCGGACGGGACCAAAGCGGGTTACGACACGGAGATGTTGGCCGCTGTTTCCCGGGCGGTGACCGTCCCCGTGATCGCTTCCGGGGGGGCGGGGACGCCCCGTCATTTCGAGGACGCCTTCCGGGCCGGGGCCGACGCGGCGCTGGCGGCGTCGCTGTTCCATTTCAAAGAACTTTCGATTCAGAACTTAAAAAGATACTTGCGCCGGCGGGGAATCCCCATGCGCGCGGAGAGGAGAACCGGATGAACATCCCCGAGTGGGTCAACGAGGTGAAATACGACGACAAGGGGCTCGTGCCCGCGGTCGTCCAGGACGACAAAGACGGCACGGTGCTGATGGTCGCCTACATGAACCGGGAGGCGCTCTTGGAAACGCTGGAGCGCCGTCGCGGGGTTTTCTTCAGCCGGTCCCGCAACAAAATGTGGAGGAAGGGGGAAGAGAGCGGGAATTTTCAGGACGTCCGTTCCATGGCCCTGGACTGCGATAAAGATTGCGTCTTGATCCGTGTCCATCAAATCGGGGGCGCCGCCTGCCACACGGGCCGGAAATCCTGTTTTTTCCATCAGGTGACGACCGACCAGCGGCTCGAGCTCACCGGCGAAATTCTTTTTGACCCCAAGAAGGTTTACGGCAAGAAATAGACGATGATCCGCGTCCTGTATTTGACGGCGGTGGCGGTGGCGTTGGGTTTCCTGCTTCGGGCCTATGCCTTCGAGCGGATCGTGGTCGTGTCCGGTTCCATGGAACCTACCCTTCCGGTCGGAAAGACGGTTCTGGTGAATAAGTTTATTTATCGGCTCCGCCCTCCTCGCCACGGGGAGATCGTGACGTTCCCTTCTCCCGTGGAAAACCGCGAGCTCGTCAAGCGCATCATCGCCATGGAAGGGGACGAGGTTAAAATTGTTGAAAAACAGGTTCAGTTGAACGGCCGCCCCCTGCCGGAACCTTATGTCCAGCACACCCGCGCCGGCGAAAATTTGGTCGGGGACAACATGGAACTGGGTGTCGTTCCGGCGGGCCACGTGGTGGTGATGGGCGACAATCGGGACGAGTCCGGCGACAGCCGCGATTGGTTGGGTCCGACGGGCGGGCACATCCCCTTTGTGGCGGTGAAGACGATCGAAGGTAAATTGATGGTGGACCGATGATCTATCCGTCGCTCGCGGAATTTAAAACGTTGGCGCGCCGCCACTCGCTGGTTCCTCTCTGGGTGGAATGCCCAGGGGACGAGGTGACCCCCTTGGCGCTCTTCCACGCGCTCTACGCCAAGAGCCCCCAGTGTTTTCTGTTGGAAAGCGTGGAGGGGGGAGAGCATTTGGGGCGATATTCTTTCGCCGCCTTTGAACCCCGGATGGTCCTCCGGTCTCGGGCGGCCTCCTCTCCAGTGGTTTCGGCCACCGGCGTGGGTCCCCTGGAAGCCCTGCGGACGGCGCTGGCCCAGCGCCGCGCTCCCGAGGTTCGGGGCCTCCCTCGTTTTTACGGCGGCGCCGTGGGGTTCACCAGTTACGACATCCTCCGGCATTTCGAGCGGCTCCCCGCCCGGGCTTCGGACCCCTTGGGAGTCCCGGACTTCGTCTTCATGTTGACGGGGGACCTGTTCATCTTTGACCATGTGGCCCACACGATCCGCCTGGTCCGGACCGTCTCGGTGCCGCGCGGCGCCTCGGCGGAAAAAATGTACAAACAGACGGCCCGGGACTTGGTGTCTCGGGTGTCGCGTCTTCGTCCGCGGGCCGCGTCGTTGGTCCCGCTGGCCGCGGCGGAGCGGCGTCCCTTGGCCGCGAGCGCGGAAGATCGCGCTCGTTACGAGGAGGGCGTTCGCCGGGCCAAACGGTACATCGCCGCTGGCGATATTATCCAGGTGGTCCCCTCCCGTCGGGTTTCCAAGCGGGTCCAGGCCCATCCTCTCGAAATCTATCGGGCGCTCCGCCGCGTCAATCCCTCCCCCTATATGTATTTTTTCCGTGACGGAGACACCCAGGTGATCGGGTCCAGCCCCGAAATGCTCGTGCGGTTGGAGGACGGGCTGGCTGAAACCCGTCCCATCGCCGGGACCCGTTCCCGCGGCGCCACGCCCGAACTCGACGAGCGGTTGGCGCGGGAACTTTTGGCCGACCCCAAAGAACGGGCCGAGCACCTCATGCTGGTGGACCTGGCCCGAAACGATTTGGGCCGCGTCTCCCGCGCGGGGAGCGTGCGGGTGCCCGACTTCATGGCCATCGAACGCTACAGCCACGTCATGCACATCGTCTCCAAAGTGACGGGAACGCTGTTGCCGGGCCGGGACGCCTTCGATCTGTTCCGCGCCGTTTTCCCGGCGGGAACGCTTTCCGGGGCGCCCAAAATCCGCGCCATGGAAATCATTGAGGAAATTGAGTCGACCCGCCGGGGTCTCTATGGCGGCGCCATCGGGTATTTTTCTTACACGGGGAACATGGACATGGCCATCGCCATCCGGACCATTTTGATGCAGAAGGGCGTGGCCCACCTGCAAGCCGGGGCCGGGATCGTGGCCGATTCCATCCCCCGTAAAGAATTCGAGGAGACCCAAAGCAAAATGGCCGCCCTGGTCGCCGCTCTGCGGCTCGCTGGAGAAAAACTGTGATCTTGGTCATCGACAACTACGATTCCTTTACCTATAACCTCGTCCAGTATTTGGGGGAACTGGGCCAAGAGGTTCGCGTGGTTCGAAACGACGAGATTTCCATCGGAGAGATCCCGGGCCTGAACCCCACCCACCTCTTGATTTCCCCCGGCCCCTGCACGCCCAAGGAAGCCGGGATCTCCGTTCCGGTGATCCAGGCCTATGCGGGGAAACTTCCGATTTTGGGCGTCTGTCTCGGCCATCAGTCCCTGGGGTACGCCTTCGGGGGCAAAATCATCCGCGCCAAAAAACTGATGCACGGCAAAACCTCCCAAATCAAGCATGACGGGAAGGGCGTTTTCAAAGGGCTGAAAAATCCATTCACGGCCACGCGCTACCATTCGTTGGTCATTGAAAAAAAGACCTGCCCCCGTCATCTGATCGTGACCGCCACCAGCGAAGACGGCGAAATCATGGGCGTCCGCCACCGCACGATCCCCGCGCTGGAGGGCGTTCAGTTCCACCCCGAAAGCATTCTGACCGAAGGCGGAAAGGACCTGTTGAGGAATTTTCTTCGAATGAAAATTTAAATTGGCTCCTTCCCCCCCTGAGGGGGAAGGCCGGGATGGGGGGTGTCTTTGGGAACACAGACCGCTCGAAGCCTTCGAAAGAATCCCACCGAAGCCGAAAGAGTTCTTTGGCGAAGATTGCGCCGAAAAGGGATCGAGGGTCATCGGTTTAGGCGGCAACACCCCTTGGGACCCTTCGTCGTTGATTTTGTTTGTTTGGAAGAAAAACTTATCGTAGAAGTTGATGGGGGCCAACATTCGGTGGATGTTTCGGCGGATGCGAAAAGATCCTTCTGGCTGGAGAAAAGCGGGTACAAGGTCATTCGATTTTGGAACCACGAAGTTATTCAAAACCTGGAAACGGTGCTTGAAATGGTTCGATTGTCTCTAGAGCGATCAAACGATACCCCCCTCCTTTCTCCTCCCCCTCAAGGGGGGAGGACGCCGACCCCTTTATGATTCAGGCGGGGTTGGTCAAGTTGGTGGAAAAAACGGATCTGACCTTTGATGAGGCCCGGGAATCCGTGTCCGAAATCTTTTCCGGCCACGTTCCGGCCTCCCAGGTGGCCGGGTTTCTGATCGCGCTTCGGATGAAGGGCGAGACGGTGGATGAAATCGCCGGGGCCGCGGAGGCCATGCGGGGCGCGGCCACGCGGATCCATCTTCCGGAGGCCCCGGTCATCGCGGACACCTGCGGGACGGGGGGGGACAAACAGGGAAGTTTCAATATTTCCACTGCGGCGGCGTTCGTGGTGGCCGGGGCCGGTTTCACGGTGGCTAAGCACGGGAACCGTTCCATCTCGTCGGCTTGCGGAAGCGCCGATGTGTTGGAGGCTCTCGGGGTAAAAATCGATCCGCCGGTGGCGGTCGTTGAGCGGTGCTTGAAAGAGATCGGCATCGGCTTCCTTTTCGCTCCGGCGTTCCACCCCGCCATGAAGCACGCCATGCCCGTTCGCCGGGAATTGGGGGTTCGGACGGTGTTCAATTTGTTGGGCCCGCTGACGAACCCGGCGGGAGCCAATGCCCAGGTGATCGGGGTGTTTTCCGATAAGATGGTGGAGGCGATGGCCCAGGTTTTAGTGCGGTTGGGAACCCGGCATTCCATGGTGGTCCACGGCGCCGGGCATGACGAAATCACGCTGTTCGGGAAGACCACGGTGGTGGAAATCGTCGACGGCCGTCTTCATCGGAAAACGCTGACCCCGGGAGATTTTGGGTTCAAGCGCCATTCGGCGGCCGCTTTGAGGGGAGGGGACAAAGAGGAAAACGCCGGCATCCTTCGACGGATTTTAGCCGGCGAAGCTGGACCCCAACGGGATGCGGTAGTGGCCAACGCCGCGGCGGCGATTCTGGTGGCCAGCCGGGCCGCCGGGCATCGGAACGTGAAAACCCTGAAACAGGCTCGCCTCGTGGCGGAACATTCCATCGATTCCGGCGCGGCCAAAGAAAAACTTGAGAAACTGGTCCTTTTGAGCCAAGGGTCTCCCGCGTGACAATGGTTTTGAATCCCATTGTCCGGGCGACACGTTCAGCCCTTGTTCAACGGAGGGAGCGGGTTCCCTTAAACGAGCTTGAAAAATTGGCGCGTCGCGCGTCGCGCCCCCGTTCTTTTTCCGCCGCGTTGACCCGAGGCGGGGTGTCTCTGATCGCCGAACTGAAGGCCAAAAGCCCTTCCGCCGGGATTCTTCGCTCAAGATATGACGTGGCCGCGGGAGCTCGGGCCTACACCCGGGCGGGGGCCCGGGCGTTGTCCATCCTGACCGAACCTCGATTCTTCGGGGGAAAACTCGAACACCTGGGGTTGGCTCGACAGGCCTCGGGGCTTCCGGTCCTTCGCAAGGATTTCATTGTGGACCCCTATCAGGTGGTGGAGGCCCGTGCCCACGGGGCGGACGCCGTCTTATTGATCGTTCGCCTGTTGACGGATTGGGAACTGGGAATGTTGCAGTCGTTGGCCCACGATTTCAGCATGGAGGCGTTGGTGGAAATTCACGACGCGGCGGAATTAAAAAGAGCGGAAAAAATCGGCGCGCGACTGATCGGGATCAACAGCCGGAATTTGGATACCCTGGCTATGGACCCC
This sequence comes from Elusimicrobiota bacterium, assembly GCA_016721625.1. Lineage (NCBI taxonomy): Bacteria > Pseudomonadati > Elusimicrobiota > Elusimicrobiota bacterium. Next base: position 1,069,846 of record JADKHR010000001.1, on the reverse strand, counting down.
AGGGCCTTTGAAAAATGGGTTCCTCGGGCGCCCCAGGGCGCCGTTCTGGTGGCCGAGAGCGGGATTAAAACGGCCGCGGACGTTCACCGGTTGGCGGCGCTCGGAGTGAACGCCATGTTGGTGGGGGAATCTTTGTTAAAACAAAAAAATCTCGAAAGCGCGGCCCGGGTCCTCACGACCGCCGGAAAGGACTGACATGTCGACCAAAGTGAAAATCTGCGGGATCACCAACGAAGAAGACGCCACCTGGGCGGTGAACCTGGGGGCCCACTATCTCGGGCTGAACTTTTACAAGGACAGCCCTCGCAAGGTGTCCCCCGACCTGGCCGCCCGGATCGCAAAAAAAGTGCCTTCCTTCGTCCCGACCATCGGCGTCTTTGTGGACCAGGGACCCGCCGAGATCGTCAAAATCGCGAAGAAGGTGGGCCTGGGGGGGATCCAACTGCACGGGGAGCAGACGCCCGACGATTGCCGAGCCATCGCCGGCGAGTTGGAGGTTTTGCTCATCAAAGCGTTCCGCGTGGCGGAAGAAAAAGACTTGGACCCTTTGGCGGCCTACAAGGACGTGGTGGGGTATTTCCTCCTGGACACGCGCGTGGAAGGGTTGGCCGGCGGCACGGGTCAAACGTTTCCCTGGGACCTGGCGGTTCGCGCCCGCGCCTTCGGGAAGCCGGTCTTTTTGGCCGGCGGTTTGACGCCCGAGAACGTGGCCCAGGCCATCGAGACCGCCCAACCTTTCGCGGTGGACGTGGCCAGCGGAGTCGAAAAGTCTCCCAAACGGAAGGACTACGAAAAAATGAAGAAATTCATTGAAGAGGTCAAGTATGCCTGATCGCTTTCCTCGTCTGAAGGATCTTCCCGACCGTCGGGGCTATTTCGGGGAGTATGGCGGCCGGTTCGTTCCGGAAACCCTGGTGGGGCCGCTGGAGGAACTGGAAGCGGCTTTCCGAAAATTTCGACGGGATCCGGCGTTTCATCGGGAATTATCGGGCCTTCTTAAAAACTTTGCCGGGCGGCCCACGCCGCTCCTGTTCGCCAAAAACTTGACGGACCGTTTGGGGGGGCCGCGCCTCTATTTGAAGCGGGAAGACCTCTGCCACACCGGGGCCCACAAAGTGAACAACACCCTGGGCCAGTGCCTTTTGGCGAAACGGCTGGGAAAAACCCGCGTCATCGCCGAAACCGGCGCTGGCCAGCACGGGGTGGGCACCGCCACCGCCTGCGCTCTTTTGGGTCTTTCCTGCGAGGTCTACATGGGAGCCGAGGACATGGAGCGCCAGGCGTTAAACGTTTTTCGGATGCGGAGCATGGGGGCCACGGTCATTCCCGTTCGCTCGGGTTCCCGCACGCTGAAAGACGCGATCAACGAGGCCATGCGGGATTGGGTGACCAACGTTCGAACAACTTTTTACTGCATCGGGTCGGTGGTGGGTCCGCACCCTTACCCCTGGATGGTGCGGGAGTTTCAAAGCGTCATCGGTCGGGAAACCATGCAACAGCACCGCGCCGCGGCGGGCCGCGACCCGGACGCCCTGGTGGCGTGCGTGGGCGGCGGATCCAACGCCATCGGCCTCTTCGCCCCGTTTTACGATCACCCCCGGGTTCGGTTCTACGGGGTGGAGGCCGGAGGCGAGGGCCTGAAAACGGGCCGCCACGCGGCCACTCTCTGCGCCGGATCGCCTGGGGTTTTACACGGAGCGCGTACCTACGTCATGCAGGACGCCGACGGCCAGGTGTCGGCCACCCATTCGATTTCAGCGGGGTTGGATTATCCCGCCGTGGGCCCCGAACACGCGTTTTATAAAGATTCGGGCCGCGCCACCTACGTGGCCGCCACGGACGCCGAGGCCCTGGCCGGGTTCAAACTTCTGAACGAAACCGAGGGCCTCTCCCCTGCCCTGGAATCCGCCCACGCCGTGGGTTTCCTTCCCCGCTTGGCCCGGCGCATGAAAAAAAACCAATCCGTGGTGCTTGGCCTTTCCGGCCGAGGCGACAAAGACATGGCCCACCTTCAAACCCTGCTGGGACTCGCAGGGGCCATTCCCTCCGTTTCACCTTCCAAATAAAGATTTAATTACAAAACTTGAAGTTTTAAAGAATCCCTTGCGAGCGACTTTTCGGCCCACAGGCGGCTTCTTTGGGGAAATCCGGTAAGGAGGGGTCGTCTGTCCCGTGGCCCCCCAAGGGCAGCACAAAACAAATCACTTTGCGATAGAAAGCTAAAGCGCTAAAAATCGTCCTTTGACTCGGGGGAGGGGAGAGCGTTACCTCAGTGGGTTCATCGTCAAGATTTTCCGGGCGATGTCGGGGTGTTTGGCGATGAAACGCATTTCTTCTTCCACCAGGGGTTTCTGGTTGTGCACGTTCGCGTAGCGGGCCAATTCCAGGATTCGGGTGGCTTCGTCATCGTCCTTGAACGCGATTTCCATTTTTTCGTAGACGTTTCGGAAGCCCTTGATCCCGGAATATTCGCCCACGGTGATCTGCCGGCCGGTTTCAATGATTTCGGGTTCGCCCCGGCCCAGTTCGTCGTAATCGTAGAGTTCGTAGTTCCGTCGGTCTTTCAGCGCGCCGTCCGCGTGAATGCCGGATTCATGCGCGAAGGCGTTGGCCCCGACCCCGGGCTGATTGATGGGGATCGGAACGTCGAAAGCGTAGGAGGCGTATTTGCAGGTGCGCCAGGCCTCTTTCAAGCGTATGCGGGGGTCCAACTCATACTTTCCCTCAACGCCGCTGGCGTGACGCAGGGCCAAAATGACGGCCACCATGTCGGCGTTCCCGGCGCGTTCGCCGATCCCGTTGACGGTGGTGTTGATGTGCACGTCCACTCCCGCGTCCACGGCGGCCATGGCGCCCGCCACCGAGTTGGCCACCACCATCCCGAGGTCGTTGTGGCAGTGCATCTCCAAGGGGATCCCCACCGCGCGCGCTAGCACCGTGATCCGCTGGTGAATGCTGAAGGGGGAATCGTACCCCAGGGTATCACAGTAGCGGATGCGGTCGGCCCCAGCGGCCTTGGCCGCGAGGGCGAAGCGGGTCAGGTAATTGATGTCGGTCCGGGAGGCGTCTTCGGCGTTGACCCCGATGGACTTCGCCCCTTTTTTCCGGGCCAGCTTGACGGCCGAGACCATCTCTTTAATGATCGACTCGTGGTCCAATTTTCCCCGGAACTTATGTCGGATCATTTGTTCCGAGGTCGATATGGACAAATTGAGATGCTCGATTTTGGGTATCCGTTTGAAGGTTTCCTTCACGTCCTCTTCAATGGCCCGGATCCACCCCGAGAGACGCATGGAGCCGAACACCTTCTGCTCGGCCAGTTCCAAGTTGGCGTTCAAATAATTGGTTTCGTGGTGCGTCAGTGGGAAACCGAATTCCGTCTGGTGAATCCCCAGGCGGGACAGGTGAAGGTTCAAAACAGTTTTTTGCAATTTGGAGAGGCAAATGCGGGAGGTCTGCACTCCGTCGCGGTTGGTCACGTCCAGAAGAAATATTTTCGGCATGGGGTGTCCTTAATTGATTCGGAATTTCCTCGGGCTTCCCAAGGGAGGCGCCATTCTACGAATTTTTTTGACAAATGGCTTGCTCTCCGCCACCGCATTTTCAGGCTCTTGTGTTTTAGCGGGGCGGGTGTGGTATAATATCCCATCAATCGAAAACGGCGGACAACGACGTTCGCCGGTCAACCACGCAAGACGATCAATGGGGATGATTTAAACTCCCGGGCTTGGCCCGAGGAGACACTTCTTTTCAAGTGAGGTATTTTATGTCCACCAAAGTCAGCGCGCTCCATTCCTCCAACGGGCGGTCCGTTTCCGCGGAACCGTCTCTTTTCGAGCTTTTTGGGTCCAATGTGTTTTCAGACCGGGAAATGAAAAAGCGTCTTCCTAAAAACACCTACGCCGCTCTCCGCAAGGTGATGGAAGGCGGGGCGGAGCTCACGTTGGACGTTGCCAACGTCGTGGCCGAAGCCATGAAAAACTGGGCCCTTGAGAAAGGGGCGACGCATTACACCCACTGGTTCCAGCCTTTGACCGGCAAGACGGCCGAAAAACACGACAGTTTCCTGGAGCCCAAGGCCGATGGATCCGCCATCGCCGTTTTCTCCGGCAAAGCGCTCATCAAAGGCGAACCGGACGCGTCCAGCTTCCCGTCGGGAGGCATTCGCGCCACCTTTGAAGCCCGGGGCTACACCGCTTGGGACACCACCTCCCCGGCCTTCCTTAAAGAGGATTCCGCCGGAAACGCCACCTTGACGATTCCCACGGCCTTCGTCAGCTATACTGGGGAGGCCCTCGACAAAAAAACCCCGCTTCTCCGTTCCATGGAAGCCCTGGCCCGCCAAGCGGTCCGCGTGCTCCGCGCTCTCGGGAACAAGAAGTCCAAACGCGTGATAACGACGGTCGGACCGGAGCAGGAGTATTTCCTGATCGACAAGGCCTACTTCGACAACCGCACGGACCTGGTGCTCGCCGGACGGACGCTCTTCGGCGCTCCTCCTCCCAAGGGTCAGGAATTGGAAGACCAGTATTTCGGCGCCATTAAGGACCGCATCGCCAAGTTCATGCGGGACCTGGACATCGAACTGTGGAAAATGGGGATTTCCTCCAAAACCAAGCACAACGAAGTGGCGCCCGCGCAGTTTGAAATGGCGCCGATCTTCTCCATGTCCAGCATCGCCGCCGACCACAACCAACTCGTGATGGAGACCATGCAGAAGGTGGCGCTTCGAAACGGCCTCGTCTGCCTGCTCTACGAAAAGCCCTTCGCGGGCGTCAACGGGTCCGGCAAGCACAACAATTGGTCCATGGCCACCGACGACGGATTGAACCTCTTGGAGCCCGGCTTCACGCCCCACGACAACGAACAGTTCCTCGTGTTCCTGGCCGCGACGCTCACCGCCGTGGACCGCCACGCGGACATGCTCCGCGCCGGTGCCGCCAACCCCGGCAACGACCTTCGCCTGGGCGCCAACGAAGCCCCGCCCGCCATCATCTCGGTCTTCATGGGCGACCAGTTGACCGAGGTTTTGACCAACATCGCCGAAGGCAAAAAAACCGAGTCCAAGGGCCAGCAGTTCATGACCATCGGGGTCGATACCTTGCCCAAACTGGCGCTGGACAACTCCGACCGCAACCGGACCTCGCCCTTCGCCTTCACGGGCAACAAGTTCGAGTTCCGCATGGTGCCCTCCTCCATGTCCATCGCCGACGCCAACATGGTGTTGAACACCATCGTGGCGGAATCCTGGACGAGATCGCCACCCGCCTGGAGAAAGCCACGGACCTGGAAAAAGAAGTGACCGCCATCGTCCGCGAAGTGATGAAAAAACACGGCCGGGTGATCTTCAACGGCAATAACTATTCGGACGATTGGGTGAAGGAAGCCGCCAAACGGGGCCTTCCGAACATCACGTCCTCCATCGAAGCCTACGGGGCGCTCGCCGACGACGTGGCCGTGGCGCTCTTCGAGAAATACAAGGTGCTTTCGGCGCGGGAACTCCACTCCCGCTACGAAATCAGCCTGGAACAATACGCCAAACACATCAACATCGAGGCCCGTTGCGCCATTGCCATGGCGAAAAACGAGTATCTCCCCGCGGTGATCTCCTACACCGGCGAGCTGGCCGAGACGGTGAACGCCCTCAAGGCCGCCGGCGCGGACGTGAAGGTCCAAGCGGCGCTTTTGGAAAAAGTGAACGGTCTCTTGGCTTCCGCCGCGAAGAAAACGGCCGCCCTGGAAGCCGCCACCGCCAAGGCGAACGCCGTGGACGACGCGCACAAAAAGGCCGAGGCCTTCCACGACAACGTCTTCACCGCTCAGGCGGACCTTCGTTCGGACATCGACGCGCTGGAATCCATCCTTCCCCGCGATCTTTGGCCCGTCCCCACCTACCAGGAGATGCTGTTCGATCTCTAAACGGCATCTTAAAGGTTTGACCGAGGGCCGTCCCAAAACACCGGGACGGCCCTCGTCGTTTGGCCGAATGATATTTGACAGAGGTTCCCGGGGTGACTATGATAGGGAGATGCCCGACGTCAATCCCGAAGAGATTCACGAGAAGTTGGACCGCGCGAAGAGCGCTTTGGCCCAGCTGGGGAGGTTTCTTTGACGTCGGTGCCGCCCGCGATCGTCTGAAGGTCCTTGAACAGGAGGCCGTGAAGCCCGCGTTCTGGTCCGACCAGGCGGCGGCCCAAAAAACCCTCCGGGAGACCAACGGCCTTAAAACCACCATCCAAAAGTTCGAGGGACTCGAACGCTCTCTCGGGGATCTGAACGCCTTGGAGGAACTGGCCGGGGAGTTCGGGGGGGAGGCCGAGTGGGGCGAACTGACACGGGGGCTTTCCGCCTTGGATTCGTCCACGGAGGAAATGATGTTCCGGGCCAAGCTGTCCGGGCCCCTGGACGCCAAAAACGCCATCGTCTCCCTCCACGCGGGGGCGGGGGGAACCGAATCCTGCGACTGGACGGAGATGCTCTTCCGCATGTTCACCCGGTGGGCCGAGCGGAACGGGTTCACCGTGACTGTCACGAATTTAATGCCGGGCGACGGAGCGGGATTCAAAAGGGCGGAGTTTCTGGTGACCGGGGAATTCGCCTACGGGCATTTGAAATCGGAGTCCGGCGTTCACCGCCTGGTCCGGATCTCTCCCTTCGACGCCAACGCCCGCCGCCACACGTCCTTCGCCGCCTGCGACGTGATCCCCGAAATCGACGACGACATTCCCATCGAGATCAAAGAGGCCGACCTGAAAGTGGACACGTTCCGTTCGGGCGGGGCCGGCGGCCAGCACGTCAACAAGACCGAATCGGCCGTTCGCTTCACCCATCTTCCGACGGGGCTCATCGTTTCTTCCCAAGTGGAGCGAAGCCAGCACAAAAATCGCGCCATGTGCATCAAGCTCTTGAAGGCCAAGTTGTATAATCTCCAATTGGAAAAACAACGCGCGCTGACCGAAAAACATTACGACGATAAGGGCGACATCGCTTGGGGCAACCAAATTCGCTCCTACGTTTTCATGCCCTACCAGTTGGTGAAAGACACGCGGAGCGGTTATGAGACCAGCCAGGTTCAAGCGGTGATGGACGGGGATTTGAACCCTTTCATCCACGCCTATCTGGAATGGAAGCTGTCCGGAGCCCCGCCGCGCAAATCGGCCCTTGAAAATTAGCTGTTCACCCCCTATAATGGCGGTGCGCCGAAGGCGACCCCCGCGAGGGGGTCGATCCCGAGGCGGCTAGACCTCAGGAGGAGACCATGAATATACCCACGCCGAACTACAAAGCCATGCGGCGGAATTACCTCGTTAACCGGCGGCTTCAGTTCAAATACGCCCTGATGATCGGCGGCGTATTGGCCACCATTCTGGTCCTGATGGAGGCGCACACCTTTTTGATCATCCGAACGGTGGAGCCGGAATTCATGAACCCCGTGCTGGTCCAACCGCTCAAATCGCTTCAGATGTGGATGCTGGCCAGCGGCATGATCTACATGGTGGTGATCCCCATCCTGTCGATTTTTATTTCACACAAGATCGCTGGGCCGTTGTTTCGCTTTGAAAAAACCCTGCGGGACGCCCTTTCGTCCGAAGGGCCCATCCCTCCGATTCATTTGCGACAGGGCGACGAGCTTCAAAGTCTGGCCGACCTCATTAACCAGCTGCTGGCACGGTTGCCGCAGAACAAAAAACGCTCCTGATTTCTCCCGTTCCCCCCGGTCGCGACATTTCTTTTTGACAGAGGGCCGAGGGGTTGGTATCATAAAATCCTATGGCCAAGCTTCTGGTGGTGGATGACGAGAAAGAGTTGGTGGATCTGATCCGCCTTCTCTTGGAAAAAGACGGGCATGAAGTTATTTCCGCCCACAGCGGCACCGAGGCGCTCGAGGTCCTTTCCCGACAGACGCCCTCCATGATCTTGCTGGATGTGACCATGCCTGACATGGACGGCTACACGCTGGTGTCCAACCTCCAATCCGACGACGCCACCCGAGATATTCCCGTGATCGTCCTGACCGGCCGCGAAGGATTGCGGGAGACTTTTGAATTGTTCTCTAACGTGGTGGGCTTCGTCCTCAAACCTTTCGACGTCAAGGATCTCCGCGCCCGCGTCCAAACCTCCCTCGAAAAGGCCGCGGCCCGCTAGCCGCGTTTTTCCTCCCGTGGCCGAAGAGCTCCCGCGTTCCTCTTTGGAAGACCTCGTTTCCCAGCGACGGGGCAAGCTTGCGTCCTTCCGCGCCGCGGGGGTCCATCCCTTCCCGACCCGGTTCGATTTTTCCGACGGCGCCGCGGGCCTGGCCGCCCGGCACGCCGCGCTCCCCACCGGGGGGCACGCCGAAGAGACCGTCTCCCTCGCGGGACGCCTCGTCACCCGGCGGGACATGGGCAAAACCATTTTCGCCCACCTCCAGGATCTTTCCGGAAAACTCCAGATTTATCTCAAGAAAGACGAGTTGGGCGAGGCCTTCGCCTCTTTCCAGAACGGGGTGGATTTGGGGGACATTGTCGGAGCGACGGGGTCTCCGTTCCGCACCCGCACCGGCGAGATCACTCTCCACGTCAAGACCTGGACCTTGCTGGCCAAGGCCCTCCGCCCTCCCCCGGAAAAATTCCATGGGATGACCGACGTTGAAATCCGTTTTCGCCGGCGCGAGGTGGACCTGTTTTCCAACGAAGAGGTTCGGGCCCGTTTTCTGGCGCGTCAGCGCATCGTCGCCTCTTTTCGAAGGACCCTGGCCGACCGGAAGTTTATCGAGGTGGAAACGCCGATCCTCCAATCGGTCCCAGGCGGCGCCGCGGCGAAACCTTTCCAAACCCACCACAACGCTTTGGGCCTGACGCTTCACCTCCGGATCGCTCCGGAACTTTTTTTAAAGAGGCTCTTGGTGGGCGGGCTGGAGCGCGTTTTCGAAATCGGCCGCGCCTTTCGGAACGAAGGCATCGACACCCGCCACAATCCTGAGTTCACCCTATTGGAAGCCTACCAAGCCTATACTGACGTCCACGGCATGATGGATCTCACGGAAGAACTCATTCGCGGCGCGGGCCGGGCCGCGCGTTCTTCGAACGGGGAGGGAGGAAAAGACCCCGACCTGAGGTTCTCCTATCGGAAGGCGGAGGTGGATCTGGCGGCGCCTTTCGCCCGGGTTTCCTTGGTGGAGATATTTAAAGACGTCTTGGGTCTGGACTACGCGGCCCTTTGCCGTGAAAACGGGTGGCGCGCCGCCGCCGGTCAAATGGGTTTTGACGTCCAGGATCTTCCCGATGCCAAGTGCTTCGACGCGATCCTGGACGGTAAAATTCTTCCAGGCCTTCCGGCCTCCGCCTTCCTGTTCGGTTATCCGGCGGCTTTTTCCCCTTTGGCCAAAGCGAGCCCCGAAACCCCGGACATCGCCGAACGCTTTGAACTCTTCCTCTGCGGCGAAGAGGTGGCCAACGCGTATTCCGAGCAGAACGACCCCGATGTCCAGCGAAAGCATTTCGAGGCCCAGGCCCGCCAACGCCAGGCCGGGGACGAAGAGGCCATGCCCGCCGACGAGGAATTCCTGATCGCCCTGGAGCACGGCATGCCCCCCGCCGGCGGCCTGGGCATCGGGGTCGACCGTCTGACCATGATCTTGACCGGGGTGGATTCCATCCGGGAAGTGATCCTTTTCCCGCTCCTTCGGCCCTCGGCTTGATTCGGCTGATTTTTCCGGTCCGCGGTTGATCCTCCGTCCTTTCCCTTGACCTACGAACTCTTCATCGCTCTGCGTTACTTGAAGGGCTCCCGCCGCGCTTTGGGGGGCTCCTTGACCTCCGTGATCGCGGTGGCGGGCGTGACGGTGGGGGTGGCGGCGCTCATTGCGACCCTGGCCGTGATGACGGGATTCCGGGAAGATATTCGGGCCAAGATCCTCGGCGCCCAACCCCACCTCCTGATTCAGCCCTCCTCGGATCGAGGCCTGCCGGAGCAGGACTACGCCGACCGCTTCAAGGGGATCGACGAGGCGGAATCCTGGTCCCCCTACGTCATGGGCCAGGCCCTGGCGCGGACCGAAGGGGGAACCCAGGGCGTTGTGGTCAAAGGGGTCGATCCCGCGCGGGAACCCGGCGTGACGGGTCTGGATCGGCGGTTGACGGCCGGGGATTGGAGGGCGCTTTCGAGCACGCCGGCCGCGCCGTCCAATAGTCCGGCCATTTTTCTGGGCAAGGAGTTGGCCCAAAATCTGAGAGTGACGATCGGCGATCAGGTGGTGTTGGCCGTGTCCGCCGGGCCGGACACGGGTTTGGGAACCCTGCCCTTCTTCTTTTCTTTCACGGTGGCCGGGATCCTCCAAACGGGGCTCTTCGATTACGATTCCTCCCTCGCCGTGGTCGCCCTTCCGTCGGCACAGAAGCTTTTCAATCTCAAAGGGCGGTTTTCGGGGTTGGGCGTCCGGCTGAAAGACGCCGACGCGTTCGAAGGGCCGGCCATTAAACTCCAGCAACGTTTTTCTTCCCAGGCTTGGGTTCGGTCCTGGCTGGGGATGAACCGGCCTCTCTTTGCCGCTCTGCGGCTTGAGAAAACGGTGATGTTCCTGATCCTCGCGCTGATCACGCTGGTGGCCGCTTTCACCATCCTTTCCAACCTCCTTTTGGTGACGGCCCAAAGGGTCCGGGAGATCGGCATCCTTCGGGCCATGGGGGCCACTCGCGGCGCGATCCAGCGGATTTTTCTCCTAAAAGGGTTCCTCATGGGTCTCGTGGGCACCGGGATCGGCGTGGTCCTCGGCCTCGGCATTTCGTTTCTCCTGAAACGTTATGAGTTCGTCAAATTGCCGGCCGATATTTATTATGTGGAACGCCTGCCCGTGAAGGTGGTCGCCGGGGACGTGGCTCTGGTGGCCGCGGCGGCCGTGCTCATCGTTCTCTTGGCCACGCTTTATCCGTCCCGGGCGGCCGCGCGGCTGGACGCTCTCGACGCCATTCGGAGAACCTGATGGAACCGGTCGTTTCACCCGTTCTTCTTCGGGCCCAAACCCTTCAAAAGCGCTTCGGTTTCGTGGAGGTCCTGCGGGGAATTTCCTTCGATATCCGCGCCGGAGAACGGGTGGGAATCGTGGGCCCCTCCGGGGCCGGCAAGTCCACTCTTTTGCACCTATTGGGGCTGATGACGCCCGTGACGGGCGGACGGTTGGACCTTTTCGGCCGGGACGCCGGCGGGTTGACGGAAACGGAAGCCACTCGCCTCCGGAACGAAAAAATCGGTTTTCTCTTCCAGTTCCACCACCTCCTCCCCGATCTCTCCCTGCTTGAAAATGTTATGATGCCCCTCTTGATCCGGCGTCGTCCAACCGACGAGGCTCGTGCTCGCGGGGAGGATCTGCTCTGTCGGTTGGGACTGAAGCATCGCTTGAATCATCGACCGGGGGAAGCCTCCGGGGGCGAGCAACAACGGGCCGCCTTGGCTCGGGCGCTCGCCAACGAGCCCGCTTTGTTGTTGGCCGACGAGCCCACCGGGAACCTGGATCGGGGCATCGGCCGGGAGGTCGAGTCTCTCTTGCGGGAAGAAACCCAGCGGAGAGGAACGACCCTCGTCCTGGTCACCCACGACGAGGCTCTGGCCGCTCACATGGACCGCTGTCTTCTTTTGGTGGACGGACGTCTGGAGAGAGTCGATTGACGCACCGAACGTTTTCGTAGGGAACAACGCATGGGAGGAATCGTGAGCTCCGAAACCAAATCGTCGCCGTTGCCGGGAACCTCGTCGCTTCAGATTTTCATGAACGGCCGGCTGGTCCCGAAGGAACAGGCGGTCGTCTCGGTCTTCGATCACGGTCTTTTGTATGGGGACGGGGTTTTTGAAGGAATCCGCGCCTACAACGGGCGGGTGTTTCGGCTCCAGGAACATTTGGATCGATTGTACCGGTCCGCCCGGGCGATCGTGTTGGACGTGGGCCTGACGCCGGAGGAGATGCAAACGGCGGTGCTCCAGACCCTTCGCGCCAACGGACTTCGGGACGCCTACATCCGCCTCGTGGTCACCCGCGGAGTGGGGGATTTGGGACTCGATCCCAAGAAATGTCCCCGGGCCACGGTGTTCATCATCGCCGATAAAATTGCCCTCTACCCGGAAGAGTGTTACACCCGGGGCCTCGAGGTGAACACCGTTTCCACGCGCCGCAATTCCAGTCAGGCGTTGAACCCCAACATCAAATCGCTCAATTATTTAAACAACATTTTGGCGAAGATCGAGGCGGGTCTCTCCGGCGCCCGGGAGGCCATCATGCTCTCTCTCGAGGGCTACGTGGCCGAATGCACGGGGGATAACATCTTCTTCATTAAGGGAGACCGTCTGGTCACGCCGGCCACGGCCGCAGGCGCCCTGGAGGGGATCACGCGCGCCGCCGTCATGGAACTGGCCCCGGCGGTGGGTTTGACGCCCGAGGAAAAACTTTTCACTCCCTTTGATCTCTACACGGCGGAGGAGGTCTTTTTGACGGGGACCGCCGCGGAGGTGATCCCGGTGGTGCGGATCGACGCTCGCCCGATTGGGCAGGCAAAACCGGGGCCCAAAACCCAACGGCTGATCGAGGCCTTCCACGCGCTCACCCGGCGGGACGGGGTTCCCATCTAAGCCGAGGAACTTTTTTTCAGGCGGGGCGTTAACTTAAAAGAACTCTTTGACAGGCATGGGAAAAGGGTTTAGAATTCATCCAAGACGTTTTTTGCGGAGGACCGATGTCCAACCGATTTACTGAAAGGGCCCAGCGGGTGATCCTGATCGCTCAAGAAGAGGCGAAGCGGTTGAACCACGATTACGTGGGGACGGAGCATTTGCTCTTGGGGCTGATCGCCCTGGGGGAAGGCGTGGCGGCCCAGGTGCTGGCGAACTTGGGCGTGGACCTCCGGCGCGTGCGGGCGGAGATCGAAAAGATCGTCGGCACGGGAGACAACGTCATGTTGTTGGGTGAAATTCCTTTCACCCCGCGGGCCAAGAAAGTGTTGGAGCTTGCCGTCGAAGAGGCCCAAAATATGGGCCACAACTACGTGGGCACCGAGCACCTCCTGCTGGGCCTGATCCGGGAAGAGGAAGGGGTGGCCGCGCGGGTGTTGGAAAACATCGGCGTCCGGTTGGACGTGGTGCGGGAAGAAGTCATCTCGCTTTTAGGCGAGGGCCAGCAGGCGCAGGGACAAGCCCAGAGCGCCTCCGGGTCCGGGCCGGCGGGCCACCACCAGACGTCTCCGAAATCCAAATCCAAAACTCCGACCCTCGATGAGTTCGGCCGGGATCTGACCTTAATGGCGAAGGACGGCAAACTCGACCCCGTGATCGGCCGCGAGAACGAGATTGAGCGCGTGATCCAAATCCTCCTCCGTCGCACCAAAAACAACCCCGTGTTGATCGGCGACCCCGGTGTGGGAAAAACCGCCATTGTGGAGGGGCTGGCCCAACGCTTGTCCTCGGACGAGGCCCCGGACCTGCTCCATGGCAAGCGCGTCATGACTTTGGACCTGGCCGCCGTCGTGGCCGGGACCAAATACCGCGGAGAATTCGAGCAACGCCTGAAGAACATCATGGACGAAATCCGTCGGGCCAAAAACCAAATCATCCTTTTTATCGACGAGCTCCATACCGTGATCGGCGCGGGCGCGGCGGAAGGGGCCATCGACGCCTCCAATATGCTGAAACCCTCCCTGGCGCGGGGCGAACTTCAATGCATCGGCGCCACGACCATGGACGAATACCGCAAATACATCGAGCACGACGCGGCCCTGGAACGCCGCTTTCAGCCGATTTTGGTGGACCCCCCTTCGGTCGAAGACACCGTCAAGATTTTGAAAGGGTTGCGCGATCGCTACGAGACTCACCACAAGGTGAAGTTCGAAGACGATTCGCTGAAAGCCGCCGCCGAGCTGTCGGACCGCTACATCACCGACCGCTTCCTACCCGACAAGGCGATTGATCTGATTGACGAAGCCGGAAGCCGCGCGCGCCTTCAGGTCACCCAGCGGCCCAAAGAGATGAAAGAGCGCGAGGGGGAAATCGACAAGGTCACGCAGGAAAAAGACGGGGCGATCTCGGCCCAGGAATACGAAAAGGCCGCCAAGCTTCGGGACAAAGAAAAAGAAATGCGGCGTCTCTTGGACGAGGCCCGGAAAACCTGGCGCGACAAGCGGGACGCCACGGTGCCGGTGGTGACCGGCGAGGACATCGCGGCCGTGGTTTCCAAATGGACCGGGATTCCCACCATGAAGCTGACCGAGACCGAGCAGGAAAAATTGGTCCACATGGAAGGCGAACTGCACAAGCGAGTCATCGGGCAGGAGGAAGCCATCCAGGCCATCTCCCAGGCCATCCGGCGAAGCCGAACCGGGTTGAAAGACCCCAAAAAGCCCGTCGGAAGTTTCATATTCCTTGGACCCACCGGCGTGGGCAAGACGGAACTCGCGAGGGCTTTGGCGGAATTCCTTTTCGGCAACGAAGAGTCCCTGGTGCGGATCGACATGTCCGAATACATGGAAAAGTTTTCCGTTTCGCGGCTCATCGGCGCTCCTCCGGGCTACGTGGGGTACGAGGAAGGCGGTCAGCTGACCGAGGCCGTCCGGCGGAAACCCTACACGGTGGTCCTCTTGGATGAGATCGAGAAGGCCCACCCGGACACCTTCAACATCCTGCTCCAAATGATGGACGACGGGTCCCTCTCGGACAATTTGGGCCACCGGGTGAGTTTCAAGAACACCGTCATCATCATGACATCGAACGTGGGCGCGCGGTTGATCTCAAAGGGAAAATCCCTGGGTTTCCTCGTGCAAGACGATGCGGCCAAGGACTATGCCTCCATGAAGGACACCGTGATGGAGGAGGTTAAGAAAGCCTTCAATCCGGAGTTCCTGAACCGTTTGGACGACATCATTGTTTTCCACCCGCTCACGCGGGAGGAAAGCCGGAAGATTTTGGACCTCATGCTGGCGCGGGTTTCCAAGAAAATCGCCAGCCAAGGCTTGACCGTGGAGCTGACGGAAGAGGCCAAAGGTTTTCTTGTCGAAAAAGGCTTCGACCCCCACTACGGCGCGCGGCCGCTCCAACGGTCCATCCAGCGGCTCCTGGAAGATCCCCTGGCGGAGGACATTCTTTCCAAGAAAGTGTCTCCCGGTACGTCGGTCTTCGTGGACGTCGACGCCGCCGCCGGAAAGCTGGTTTTTTCCACCACCCCGCCCCAAAAGACCGTCAAAAGCGGTTGACCTCGGGTCGGGGTTCCCGGGCGGGGTCCGCCTGGAGCCCCGTTCGAGGAGATTCCTGATCTATGCGTTGGCGACTCCTGGGCCTGCTGTTATTTGCCGCGGCCGGCGCCGTGGCCTGGACTTTTTGGTGGCGGCCTCAGGCGGAGGATTGGATGAAGGTCCGCCTTGAATCGGACCTTTCGCGGTTTCTCGGTCAAGACGTCCGGGTGGACGCCGTCCGGCTGCATCCCCTTCTCCTTCAGGCTCAAATCGTACACCTTCGCGTGGGGCCCGCCGCCGGTCCCCTCTTCGTTTGCGACCGGTGGACCTTCCACACGGTCTTTACCGCGGATCCTTCTCCCTTCGCCCTTCTCTCCTTCACCCTCGGTCGTTCGGACGTGGACCGGCCGACCTTCCGCGTTCCTCCTCTTCCGCATCCCAGCCGGCCGCTCCCCGAGGGTTGGTGGCGGAGATTTCCGCTTCATCGGTTGAACTGGCGAAACGGGACATTTCGTTTCCCCGGCGGGGCGGACCGGGCCCCGCTCGATTTGTTTGAAACGGAGGGAACCCTCAGCCTTTCGCCCCGGGGTTTTTTTCTGGACATCGAAGGAGATTCCGTGGCGGGGCGTTTCGACGTGTCCCTGGAGGGAGCGGAGGCCCTTCGGCGGGGACTTCACCTTTCGGTTCACGGCAAGGCGAGCGTGTCCAATGCCTCTTTGGATTTTATTTCGCCCTGGCTCCCCGCCGGGAGCGGTCGGTTTCTGGGGCGAGCGGATCTCGCGGCCGAAGGGGCCCTGGACGATTTTTCCGTTTCATCTTTGGCGTGGGAGGGTTTTGGTTCAAAGGTTCGTTGGAGTTTCCAGTCGCGGTTTCGGGACGCCCTCTGGGTGCCACCAGACTCGCGCCCTAAAGATTCGGGCGTCCCTTTGACGGGGAAATTGATCGCTCGAAATGAGCGCGTGGATATCGAAGACCTTCAGTTGTTCAAGGCCCTGAACGTTTCTGGATCTTTGGGGACGGACGAAAACGGCGCCCTCGATCTCGTGTGGCGGGCGAAAGACCTGGCGCTCACGGACCTGGCGGAAAGCGGGTTCGGTTTTTTTCGGGGGGTTCCGTCCCGAGGCCGCATGGATTCGGAAGGAACGGTCAAAGGCGATCGCCGGCATCCGGACGTGGCCTGGACCGCGGAACTCCGGGACGCCGGGCTTCCGGGGTTTCTCTTGCCGACTTTGGAGGCCCGGGGGCAATGGAAAGACGACTGGTTGGCTCTTTCCGTGGATGGTCTGGGGGGGCGATTGGACGCGGAGGGGACCCTCCGCTGGAGGAATGCGGTAATGGCCCTTCCGCGGGATTCCTCCTCCGCGCCTGGCGAAATTTGGACCCTTCGGGCCTCCCGCCTGGATCTTGGCCAACTCGCCCAGCGCAACGGCTGGTCTCGCGTGGGCGGGCTGTTGAACGGATCTTTCTCCCTGGTGAACACTTCTTCCGGAACGGAGGTCTTCCGTCCGGGGGCCCTTGGGATGTTGAGGATTGATGAATTCGCATGGGGGGTTCATCAGGAGACCGCTCCGGTTCAGGGCCATCTCACCCTCAAAGAGTCGGGCCTTCAGGTCGAAGGGGCGGGGGGCGGGTTTGATCTGGACATTCGCCAGTCTTCCGGGGTCTGGCGGGTGGAGCGTTTGGCTTATGAGGCCGGAAGCCTGAAGGTTTGGGGCCGGGGATTCCTTCGGGATTTGGAGGGAAAACTTCAATTCCAGGGGGGCCTGGAAGGCCTCGGCTTGGTGGACCTTCCCCCGGTGGCCAAACGGTTTCCGTCAGTAGAGGGTCAATTTTCCGCTGAGGGCCGACTTCACGGGGCGTGGGATGATCCGATTTTCACAGGGACGGTGCGGCTCCGGAACGCCCGTTGGCGGCCGGGGGGATTCCTCCATTCCGCCGAGGCGGATCTTCGCGGAGGGCGGAAGGGGGTCTCGGTTTCCCGGTTCTCCTGGGACGACACGTTGAAGGCCGAAGGGGCCTGGCTTTTCGGGCAGGGATGGCGGTTTTCGGCGGAGTTGGACCAGGCGCGGGCGGAGCAGGCCTTCGATGTTTTCGCCGATTCCGGCGCCCTCGCCGGTCAATTTTCCGGAGGGGTTTCTCTTGCTTCAGGAAACGGGCCGGGTTTGGAAGGCTCGGTTCGTGTGAGCGCCGGGGAGGGCCACTGGGGAACGCTCCCTTTCAAAGAGGCCCGGGCGGTCCTTTATTTTCGCGGGGAGCGGGTGGACTTGGAATCCATGGAAATCCGTCAAGGAAGCGGAACTCTGAAGGCCAGGGGCGATGCCGCGCGTCGAGCCCTCAATCCAGCGTCGCCGGGAGCCGTTTGGGATTGGCGTTTGGCGGGGCGGGCGGAGTCCCTCCAAGCGGGGGCCGCCGTTCTCTCCGGGTCTTGGACAACGCGAGGGCTTTATCGCCCACGAGAAGGCGCCGGCGAGGGGGATTTGACTTCGCCCGGATTCACCCTAGGCGTAACTTCCACCACCGGGGGCGGCGGGGCCTTCGCCCCTCTGGGGCGCCGCCAGTCCTCGAAGCTCGGCGAAGAGGGCGGCAGAGCCGCTGATGGGGACCTCGGGCGGGTGGGGGGTAAGTTCTTTTGGTCGGCGGGCTCCCTTCGATTGGAGAACGTAACGAGCGAGCGGGGTTTGCGGTGGGCGGCAGAGATGGCGGGGGAGGAACGTCGCCTTTCGGGACGGGCGGAATTTCGGGATTTTTCCCTCGACGCTCTTTTTCCCAACCAATCCCGTTCGTCCGGGGCCCGTTTCGGTCGGCTGAACGGGGAGGCGGTTCTTTCCGGAACATGGGCCCGCCCGGAGGTCGATTTGAACGTCGCTCTCTCGAGCGCCGGTTGGCGGTCGGTGGACGTCACGGGGGACGTTCGCGCCCGCTGGAACGGACGCCTCGAGATCCCGCGTTTTTCTCTGCGTTTTCCGGCCGGGGGAACGTTGATGGCCAGCGGGCACTGGGACCCAAAACCAGCGGGAGGCGGCCCGGCGGCGTTGTGGGAGGGGCGGTTGGAGGGAATGTCTTTGGATCCGATTCTTCGCTCCCTCGGCGTTCCCGCTCCGTGGAATGGAACCCTCGAAGGGACTTGTTCCCTGTCCGGCTCTCCCGGTTCCCTGGGAGGAACGCTGGCCCTGGAAGGGAAAGCCCAGGGGCCGGGGGACCTTCCTGTCCAATGGCGGAGCCATTTTCGGGTCGAGGGGGCGACCGCGACTCTGGCGGAAGGCGTTGTGACCACCGCCGAGGGGCTTTGGCGGATTAAGTCTGGGAGCCGGGTCTCCCGTCTGGTCGACGGAAGCTGGGACGTTCATTTGGCGAACGACCTCCGGAACATCGGGC
This sequence comes from Elusimicrobiota bacterium, assembly GCA_016721625.1. NCBI lineage: Bacteria > Pseudomonadati > Elusimicrobiota > Elusimicrobiota bacterium. The sequence continues at coordinate 1,051,286 of JADKHR010000001.1, read as the reverse complement.
TCGGTCCGCTTCGTTTGTTTGGGGGGCTTTCTTTTGACGGACAAGCCTCTCCCCGGGAACGTTCCCTGTCGGGGCGCTTCGGCGCCCGCTCCCTGTGGATCAACCATCGCGTTTTCAATCAGGAACTCGCGGATTTTCGTTGGAGTTCCGGCCTCGTTGAATTCGCTCCGATCGCGGGGGCCAGGGCTTTCGTCAAAGGGCGGGTTCGGTTGGACCGATGGCCCCAAACCTTTTTTGAAAATCTGACGCTTTGGGACGAGGGTCGCCGGACCCTGGTCCTTTCTGGAGAGCTGGGACCGTCGCTCTGGGACTTCAGTTTGCAGGGGTGGGGCTTACAGGCCGAATCTCTCCTCTCCCTGGCCGATTTTGACTGGCCCGTCACGGGTCCCTGGGACGTTCGCGTGCGGGGGAGGGGGTCCCCGTCCGCTCCGGAGGTCACGGCGGATATTTCGGGCGGGCCGGGCCGATTAGGGCCGGTTCCCTACGATCGTCTCGAAACCCAGGCCGAATGGAGGGGAACCCACGTGGATGTTCAAGGCGTGAGGGTTTTTCGTCGGAAAGGTTATTTGTTGACCGGGGTGGGACGCCTGCCGATTCGTGAAGGGGAACCCGCCTCCGACCTTGAACTGAATCTTCATCTGACGGAGGGGAAGCTCGCGGTTCTAAAGGACATCTGGCCGCTTTGTCGTTCCGCGGCGGGTGAGTTTTCTGGTGAACTGCGCCTGGCGCCCGGCGAGGGCTTTCCCCGGGCTCTGGGAGCTTTCCATTTACGTAACGGGCGTCTGTCTCTTCAGACCTACGCGCCCCGCGTCACGGACCTGAACGCGGAAGTTGTTTTTGACAACGACCGGGCGCGGGTGGAACACGCGAGGGCCCGGGTGGGGAGCGGATGGATCGAGATGGCGGGAGACATCGGGATTCACGGGTTTTCCCCCGTGGATTACGACCTTTCCATCCAAAGCGACGGTTCTCGGGGCGTGGCAGTGGAGGTCCCTCAACTGAGCGTGCCCCCGGGCCCCCTTTTGGGACGTTTTTCGTTTTTGTCGGATAAACTCCAGGGTATTTCCTATGGCGAACCCAAAGTCTCTCTCCGCTTGAAGGGGCCCCATGGGGAACATCGCATTTCAGGCCAGGTGGAGTTGGAGGGAACCCACTTCACTTACCCTCCGTCCAAAAGGGACGCGCCGGGGCCCCCGCTTCCCCGCTGGTGGCGGAACCTTTGGCGGCTGGCCACCTGGGACATTCAATTCAAAACAGGAAAGGAAACCTGGTACCGAAACGAATACGTGAATGTTCGTCTGGATGGCGGGCTTCGGCTGGAAGTGCGACCCGGGGCCTGGGCCGCGAACGGACGAGTGGAGTCCCGCGAGGGCGCCATCAGTTATCTGGGCCAGACCTTTCAGGTGAAGCGAGGCCTCTTTGAGATACTCACGGACACCCGACCCGGGCTGGGGTCCGCCGGGATCCTGCCGTTTGTGGCGGGCGAAGCCGAGCGCGTGGTGACCTCGGTGGACGCCCGGGGCCTTTCGACTGACGACACGGTTTCCATGATTGTGGACCGCGCCCTCCTGGGTGAAATTCAACCCCGGTTCGTCTCGCGGAACAATCCGGACATGAAATCCGAACGGGTGGCCATGAAGGCCTTGGGCCTTTCCAGCGACCAGCGGACTACCCAAACGGAACGAGATCAACTGCTCCGGGCGGGTCTCGTCCAATTGGTGGGTTCCAGCGCTGCCCCGCTGGCCAACCGGTTGGCTCAAAAGTTCGGAATTGGTATGATCTCGGCAACCTACGAACCGCCCGAGACCACTGAACCTGTGCCGACGGCGGCCAACCCCGACCCCAAACCCGTTGGTTCCGCAAACGTCAGTCCGGTGGCGGCCTATTTGCGGGGCGCTGGGGCGGCCGCCCGGATCCGGTTGTCCGAGCGGTTTTTTGGAGTTTATAAAGTCAAACTGGATGAGGCCAAAAATCAAACGTACTTCCGGGACCAATTGGAGCTTGTCTATCGGCTTAAGGGGAGCCTTTACGTGCGGGCCAGCACGGAATTGGACTCCAAGGATTTGCTTGGCCAGCCTCCGGAACGAAGGGCTTTCCTGGAAAACCAGTGGCGCTTTGGCTTGCCCCTCAAGAACCGAAAAAATAACGCGGCCAAGCCGATAAAATGACGCGCCTTCGGTCTTCGCCTCGCGGTCTTCCTGGGGTTCTTTTCGTCAGTGCCTTCCTCCTCTTCCCTGCCCGCCGTGTTTCCGCCGAGGACCTTCCTCCGACGGTCGGAGAAATCACCGTGGAAGGCAACCGTTTCACCAAGCCCGGGGCCGTGCTATCCAAAGTGAAGGTCCGGAAGGGCGACGTGATGACCGATCCCGCTTTCAGGGGCGACGTCGATCGTCTTCTGGAGTCGGGTTTTTACGAGGATGTCGAGGTGGCCGTGGAGGACCTTCCAGGGAAGAAAGACGCCCGGGGCGCCGGCAAAGTTCGGGTCACTTTCAAAATCAAAGAACGGCCCCTCATCCGCCGGGTGGACTTCAAGGGCAACCTCAAACTGGGCGAATCGAAGTTTCGGGAAGGGCTGGTTTCCAAGCCGGACGAACCCTACGATCGGTTTAAGGCCGCCCAGGACGTTTCCAAAATTCTTTCGGTCTACCATGAGGAGGGCTACCTGGACGCCGCGGCCGAATCTTACACCTCCCTCGATCCACGGACCAACAAGGTCATTTTGACGTTCTTCCTCACGGATGGACGCCGCGTGACGGTGAAAGACGTCCAGGTGGCGGGCGCCCGGGCCATGTCCGAAGGCGCGGTACGAAAGGTTCTCAAGAACACCCGGAAAAAAAAGGTGTTCAAAGAAGAAACCCTGAAAGAAGACGTGGCTTTGCTGGTGGAAGCCTACCGCAACAAAGGGTTCTTGGAAGTCGCCGTGGATGACAGCCGGCGGGAATTCACCCCGGACGGCAACCAAGTCACTGTTTTCATCTCCATCACCGAAGGGCGACGCTACACCGTGGGTTCCTTCTCCTTTGAAGGGTCCACCCTGTTCACGGAATCCCAGTTGAAGAAAGCCGTGGCCCTTCAACCCGGCAAACTCTACGACCAGTCCAAAATGGACGAATCCCTGCGGAACCTCCACGATCTCTACAGCGATAAGGGGTTTCTGCGCGCGGAGGTCACCCCGGAAACCAAGACCCAGCCCCAGGACGGCGAAAAGGGAACGGTGGACCTTCGATTCTCCTTTGTCGAAGGTTCGGTGGTCTACGTGGACCGGATCTACATTGACGGCAACACCTACACCAAAGAGAAAGTGATCCGCCAGGAGCTCCTGCTCAAGCCCGGAGACGTTTTTTCCGCGACCAAGATGCGCCGATCCATTGAACGGCTGTATAACCTGGGCTTTCTGGAGGACGTCCAGGTCGATGTTCAACAACCGAAGTCGCCGGAAAAGGCGGACGTGGTTTTCTCGGTGAAAGAGGGAAAACCGGGCACCCTCTCCGCCGGAGCCGGGTTCTCCAGTTTGGACGGGTTGGTGGGGACCCTCCAAGTTCAGCACTCCAACGTTTTTGGTTACGGCCAGCACGTCAACGTCATGTGGGAATTCGGTCGAAAACGGCAAAACTATGAGCTCGGATGGACGGACCCCTGGTTCCTCGGGAAACCCATGAGTTTTGGCGTGGACCTCTTCGACACGGTCCGGACCCTTCCCTTCCAGGGGGACAGTTTCGCCTACAAGAAAGGCAACCGCGGTTTCGGGCTCCGGGCCGGCCCCCGCCTGTCGGACCAACTCTCTTTAATCGAAAATTACAGTTACGAACGCGTCCGTGTTTTCGATGTGGATCCTAAGTTCGTCGGCAACCTGAATCCCGCCATGAATATCACCCCGTCGGACGATATTAAATCCGCCGTGACCACGGGCGTGGTGCTGGACACCCGGGACAACGTTTTTGACGCCAATCGCGGCGGCCGCCACAGCGCCACCCTGGAATACGCCGGCGGACCCCTGGGGGGCGATTTGAACTTTTACAAGCCGGAACTCTCCGTGGCGCGGTATTTCCCCACCTTTTGGAAGTTTGTTCTCACGCTCTCGGCCCGCGGCGCCTACATCAAGACTCTCAAAAATATCGGCGGCACCGTGGCGTTCTCCGAGCTGTTCCGCATCGGCGGCGTCGATACGGTTCGCGGCTATGACATCGGCGAGGTGGGGGTGGACGGCGGAAAGGCCTTCACCGTGTTTAACGCCGAATATAAATTCCCCATTGTTCAAGAAAACAAGAAAACGATTCTCCAGGGAGCCTTCTTCGCGGATTTGGGCGGATGTTGGCCCAGCGTGAGCACCATCGATTGGAGCGTCGGCACGGGTTTGTTGCAGATGAAAGCCGGCGTCGGTTTCGGGATCCGGTTTAAGACACCGGTCTTCCCCATCCGCCTGGACTGGGGCTGGGGCTTGAACCATCGTCCCGACCAACCCAAGAGCCAGTTTTACTTCACCATCGGAAATATTTTTTAGGAGCGTCTCCTATGTCCCTGACCACCGAAAGCCAGGTCACCTGGCGGTTGGCCGAGCGGCGCGATGTCCCCTCTCTCTTGGAAATCGAGCGGTCCTCCTTCTCCACTCCTTGGACCTGGGGGGAGCTGGAGGAAGAGTTGGACAAGCCTTCGGCTCGGGTTTGGGTGGCGGCGGAAGAGGACCAGGTGGTGGGTTTTGGCATTCAATGGTTCATCGCCGGGGAATCGCAGTTGGCCAACATCGCCTTTCGCTCGGACCGCCGGGGCCAGGGGCTCGGACGGAAAATGATGGAGCGTCTTCTGGAGGAAGCCCAGAGGGAAGGAATGGAGAAGATGACCCTGGAAGTTCGCGTGGACAACCGGCCCGCCCTGGAGCTCTACCAACGGCTGGGCTTTATTGAAACCAGCCGCCGCGCTCGGTTCTACGAGGATCAGGCCGATGCGGTTCTGATGGAGAAAAAACTTGAACCTGGTTCGAGAAACTGAAACCGGGGCGGGGGGCGCCGTTCTTCGGCGCGGTCCCTGTCGGTGGGGAGTCTTCGGCGGTTTGGTTCTTCTCTTTCTCCCCGGAGCCCTTCGGGCCGACGAGTGTTGGGATTGTTACCGGCTCTTCTTAAAGGGCCTTTTGGCCGAGAACGCGGGCCGGACCGCTTCGGCGTTGGAGGCCTACCAGCAGGTTCTCCAGCGGGATCCAGGGGCCGGTTTTCTTCATTTTTCTGTGGCCGAAGCGGCCCTACGGTCCGGTCAGTCGGAGGTGGCTCTTGGGGCTGCCCGACAAGCCGTGGCTCTTTCCACGGGGAACGCGGAGGGCTATCTTTTGCTTGGGCGAGTGCACCTGGCCCGGGGAGAGAATGGGGAGGCCCAGGCCGCTTTTGACCAGGCCTTTCGCCTCGATCCTTCCAACATTGAAGCCCTGGGGTGGGCGGCCAGCCGCCGACAGATTTCCGATCCTCAAGGGGCCCGCGGCCTTTACGAAAAGTTTCTCACGTCCAACCCCGAAGCCGATGAGGTGCGCGCTCGCCTGGCGGAAATTCAACAACAACAGGGGGACGTTCCCGGCGCGGAAGCGTCCTGGAAGAAGGTCCTGGAGCTGGACCCGTCCAACCCAGACGCCCCCTTGGCCCTGGCCGGTCTCTACGACGTGCGGGGAGACACCGCCGCGGCCATCGCGGCGTACGAAACCGTCCTGGAAAAAACCCCCGACAATCCCGAAGTGTTGACGCGGCTCGGTCAACTCTATTACTCCCAGGGCCGCCTGGAGGATTCGCGGGATCGGTTTGATCGCGCCTTGCGTTTGTCGCCCGAGGACGAAAGTTTGCATTTCTGGCGCGCGCTGGTGGCTCAGGAAGGAGAGCATTGGCAGGAGGCCGCGCTCCATATGGAGCGGGTGGCCAAAACCAGCCGGGAACCGGGGGTTCTGCTTCGGTTGGCCTCCTATTACAGCCACCAAGACAAACCCCAGGAAGCCCTTCAGGTTCTGAAACGTCTGCAAAAAACCCAGCCCAACAACCCCGATTTTATGTTCTATCTCGCCTTGTCTTATGAGGACATGGAAAAGCCCCGGTCGGCGATCCGCTGGCTGGACCGCGCACTCGCCAAGGATCCCAACCGAGCGGACCTGCATTTCCATGCGGCGATCAACTGGGACAAGAGGAAGCGTTTCGATCGGGCGACGTCTCACCTTCTGAGGACCATTCAACTGGACCCTCGCCACGGGGTGGCGCTGAACTATCTGGGTTACAGCTGGGTGGACCGCAACGAGCGGTTGAGCGAGGGGCTGGAATTGATCCAGCGAGCCGTGGCCCTGGAGCCGGATAATCTCGCCTTTCGGGATTCCCTGGGATGGGCCTATTTCCGGCTCGGACGTTTGACCGAGGCGGAAGCGGCCCTGGGCCCCGTCGCCCGGGCCGCCAACGATCCCGTGGTCTGGTCCCATTACGGGGATGTGCTCGAATCGCTGGGACGCCACCCCGAGGCCGTGCGGGCGTGGCAGGAGGGATTGCTGTTGGACCCCCGTCAACCCGATCTCTTGAAACGTTTGGGAGAGGAAGGCGGGCCGACCCGGGTCGTACCGCTCTCCGCTCCGCGGACGCTTTTGAAGCGGGTGGAAGGAAATTTTCGGCAATTGGCTTCCCTCTCCGGCGTGGCGGCCGTCAGCGTGCGCGTAGACGGTCGCGCCTTGGCCGGGCATGGGCTTTTTTATTATTCTCGGCCGGGCCTCTTTCGCCTGGAAGTGTTGGGGCCTTTTTTCGCTCCCCAAGCCGTTCTGGTCTATGACGGGAAGGCGACTCATTGGGTCCCGTCCGGCCTGGGGTCGGGGCAGGAGGGGCCCTGGCTGGCCCTTTGGGCGGAAGTTCTGTCCGGGGAGTTTTTTAAAAAGTTCGATGACCCAGCCGTCTCGGTTCGCCAAGAGGGAACGACCGTGGTTTACAACGGTCCGGCGGGGGAGCTCCGGCTGGACGCTCGGGAGAAGTCCATGGTCCAAGCGCGGATCTCTCCTCCCGGGTCGGCCCCGCTCCTTCTTAAGTTCCGGGGACCCCGGGAGGAAGAGGGGCTGATTCTCCCCGGGGTGGTGGAAGGAGAATCGGAGGCCGATGGGTTTGGGTTTACCCTGCGTTTCTCCCGCCTGGCGGTGAATCCCGCCTTGGCGGCCACGCTTTTCATCCCGGCGCCGTGAGCCCCGCGCACCGGGCGCTGACGCTGGCGTCGCCTTCCAAAATCAACCTGTTCCTGGAGGTCCTGCGGCGCCGGCCCGACGGTTACCACACCCTCTCCACCCTTTTCCAGGAAATCTCCCTCTCCGACACCCTGCGGGTCCGCGCCCGGGCGACGTCGGCGACGACTCTGGTCACGAACGAGGGGTCCCTGCCGACGGACGAAACCAATCTCGTTCTCCGGGCGGCCCGGGTCTTCCAAGACGCCTTCCCCACAACCCCGGGTTTCTCTTTTTCGCTCACCAAACGGATTCCCATCGGGGCGGGTTTGGGCGGGGGGTCGGGGAACGCGGCCGCGGCGCTCAAGGCCTGCTGGTCTCTGGCGACCGGCCGCTCCCCCGTCCGGGCCCCCTGGGAGGCGCTTCTCCCGCTGGCGCGCCGGCTCGGAGCGGATGTGCCCTTCTTCCTGCGCGGGGGCTTGGCCTCGGCCGGGGGCGTGGGGGACCGTTTGACCTTTCTTTCACCGCGCCGGGGTCGAACCTTCCATTTTGTTTTAGTTTTTCCCAGAATTTTCTCCTCCACTCCAGAAGCCTACCGGGCCCTCCGATTCCCCTTGACGAAGCGCCGTTCCGGCCTTAAACTAACGCGGGCGATTCAGGACGGCGCGTCTCCGCGTCTTTGGGCGCCCTGGTTGTTCAATCGGCTGGAAGAGGCGGTTCTCCCTCGGTTGGTGCCCGTGGCCCAAGTGAAAGAGGCTCTTTTACGCGCCGGGTGTCTGAACGCGTTGATGACGGGCTCCGGATCGTCCGTTTTCGGGGTGGTCGAGAACTCCAGACACGGTCGGCAGGTGGCGGCGCGGCTACGCGGGGAGCCCTGGGATGTCCGGCTGGTGTCGTCCGTGCTACGCCGCCTTTCAAGCACGACGATGGTCGACGAGGTGGGTTCTCATGGAAATCACCGAAATTCGCGTCACTCTCCGCACGGAGGACAAGCTCAAGGCCTTCGTCACGGTCACCTTTGATAAGTGTTTCGCCGTTCGCAACATGAAGGTCGTGGAGGGAGAGAAAGGCCTCATGCTCTGCATGCCTTCCCGAAAACTGGCGGACGGGACGTTTAAAGATGTGGCCCACCCCATTCACAGCGAATTTCGGACTTACCTTGAAAAAAGGATTTTCGTCGCCTACGAGCAGGAAATAAAAAAAGTTCCGCCGCCAAGCTCGCCCCCCCCGGCTTTTCCCTGAACCCGCTTCCTTTTTTTTAAGCGTCATCCACCGACGGTCTTTGGCCCTTGGCCATTTATTTGATATGATCTGCGGGCGTTTTCCGTCGAAGAAGTTCGGGGCCTCGCCGCTTGAGAGGCGCCTTTTTTCGTCGGGTTCGCCAGATGGGGCGTCGCCAAGCGGTAAGGCAACGGCCTTTGGAGCCGTCATCCCTAGGTTCGAATCCTAGCGCCCCAGCTTTTTTATCGCTATTTATCCGCCCTGTCTCCTCCCAGAACGGCCCTTCCTCTTCGCATGGATCATTTACAATAATGTTACAAGCCCTTAAGAAAAAAGCTCGTTCTAAATCGCTAAAGTTTGTGCCAATGAATGGAAAAGGGTTCTCCCGGTTGTTGGCGGCGGGCATCGCTGTTTCGTATTTCGGAACCCAGACCCTGTTCGCCCATGTTCCGGAATCTTCTTTTTGGGCGGAGCGGCGGCGCTCGAGAAACCGTCCGGCCTCCGTGTCATTGGCCTCCGCCTCGCTCCGGGTTTCTGAGGGGGCGAAGGGGCTCGATCCTTGGGCTGTTTTGCCCTTGGCGGCCTCGGTTGCCCTCGCTTCTTCGCCCCCCGCCTTTGTCACGGAGGGTCTGCCTCCCTCTTTTCTCATTCGTCACCGTGGGCTTCTCTCCTCTCTTTCCAATGGGTTCGGTTCGATTCGAAAGGTTTCGCTTCCTTCAAAGGGGGCCCCCTCCGCGCCCATCGTTCTCCACATCCAGGACATCCATTTAAACGCGGAAGCCCAACTCAACATCAGTCGGACGGTTCAGGATCTCCTTTCCCATGGGCGAGTCGGGGGTGTGGCTCTGGAGGGAGGCTTCGCTCCCTTGGGCCTGAACCCCTTTCGGACCTACCCGAATAGGAAGGCCATCGGTTTGGCGGCGGATTTCCTCCTCAAAAATGGCGAAATCTCAGGTCCTGTTCATGGCGCCGTGCTCGCCCGCACGTCGGTCCCCCTCGTCGGCGTCGATGATCCGATCCATTATCGACTGAACGTGGAAGCCTATCGGCGGTCCGAGTCTCGGGCGGCGGACATGAAAGCAATTCTGGCTGGGCTTCGGGTTGAGTTGGAAGCGGAAAAAGCGACCGTTTTTCATTCCTCCCTTAAAGCCTTTGACCAGGCGGTTCAACGGTTCAGGGAAAGGAACGGTTCCCTGAGCGATTACGTTAGAGCGATCGCGGCGGCCAGAGGGGGACAGGTTCCAACCTCGATTGAAAAATATCTAAGCGCCCTGGTTTTGGAAGAATCCTTGGATTTCCAAAAGGTGGAACGGGAACGGGGGGAAGTGATCGATCGTTTGGTTCGCGTTCTCTCTCCCGATGAATTGGAGGAACTCAGCCAAAGAAGCGCCTCCTATCGGTTGGCCCGCACCCGCTACGGTGAGTTCTATGGATACGTGAGGGATCTCTGCGGGAAGCACGGGGTCGCGTTTTCCCGTTACCCGGCGCTGGACCGTTACGTTCGCTATGTCCTTGAGGCGGACCGGATCGACGCCGAGGATCTCTATCGGGATTTGGAACGGTCCGAATCGGAGATCTACGGTTCTCTCACGACCTCTTCGCGGGAGCGCTTTCTTGTTAGGCAATCCAGACGTCTCTCCCTGCAGACGAAACTGGTCGATTTTTCTTTATCCCCCGCTGAGTGGGAGGATTACCGCGCCCTGAGCGCGGGCGAAGGTTCTCTTGATCTTAAGCTCTTCGAAAACTTTTACATCGAGGCTCAGGCTCGGGACGAGGCCATGGCCCGGAATCTCCTGTCGGCGCAAGGGACCGCCGGGGCCCCCGTATTCCTTTTGGTTACGGGCGGTTTCCACTCCCCGGGGCTCACCCGGCGGCTGACGGAAGCGGGGTGCGCCGTCATCCGTTTCGTCCCCCGGATCGATTCCGTTCAGGGGACCCCGGCGCTCTCCGTTTTCACACGGGAGAAAACCCCGCTCGACAAACTCTTTTCGGGAGAAAAACTTTTCCTGGCCCCGCCGCCGATCGCGGCGACGGCGCTTCCCGCCGCGGCCGCGGCTGTGAATGCGGCCGAAGAAATCGCCAACGGACCGGCCGATTTCGCGGATGAAAAAAAGGTCAACCATACTTTCGGTCTTCCGGTGGACGCTCAAACCGCCGCGGACAAGTCCGCCGGCGCCGCCGACGTCGGTCTGTCGAAGGAGGGTCTCGCTCTGGGCACCGTTTCTTTCCGACTGCAACCGGACGGACTTCAATCCGATGCTCTGATCCCGGGGAAACGAAGTTGGCTGGGCACCTTGGGCGAAAAACTTCGGGTTCCCCTCACGGCCCTCTGGTTGCAATGGCCCTACCGGTGGCGGATGCGGTTTGACCCGCGCCTGTGGGAGGTCCTTCGGAACGGAGCGAAGGAAGGGAACCTCGCCTTTGAATTTCGGGAGGGAAATGTTTTTGTTCATCCCCGGGAACGCGCGGCGGGACACGACCTCTTCAAGAGCCTGAAAGAACTTTTCAAGGAAGAACGCCAAATCAACGGCGGGTTCGATAGCGCGAAGGACACGGAAGGAAACCCGGAACCGACCCATTTCATCACGATTGAAGAGGATGGGAACCTTGTCGATTACGCCGTTTTCGATCCTCAAGGCGGGGTGGGGGTGAGACACAACCCCACGCCTGAAAACTTGCGCGGCGCATCGATGGTCGCCATTCAAAACACCGATCGCGCCAAACGTCCGGGGTTGGGGGGGGCGGGCCCGTCGGTGGCGGACGCGCGGACTCCGCGCCGTAAAGCGGAAGAAAATCCGGCCATGTACGTTCTCCAGCCGGACTACATCAAGGACCATTTCGGGAAAGAGATGTGGTTGCGATGGCGCTCCCAGGGGGATCGCGTCTGGTGGTTCACCTGCAACCCCTTTCCCATCTGGCCCTACGACTCCACCCATGGACCCCTCGACCAGTTTTACCACGCGATCTTTTCCCGAGGGGACGGGAACGTTCCGCAAACCTTCATGGATTCCAAGGAAGCCATTAGGGATGTCCTTGAGGCTTTGGGGGAAATCAACGCCTCGGATGATCTGCAAGGGAAAGAAGGGGTCCGGGGCGCCATCAATGGGTGGTTCTACGGCGATCATTTCAAAGCGGGCGCCTCCCAAAACCAAGCGCACGCGCATTTCCTTCGATTTCCTTTTCCTCTCGAGCGGGCCCCCACTCGGGAGGTGGGCCGGGCCGGGACCGTCACCGTTTCCGTCGTCGATGACGGGTTGGGCACGGGCCTTGTGTTGGAAGCCGATGAAAACCATAAGGACGCCTTAGCTCTCCAGGCCCACCTCGCCGTCCAGGCGATCACCGCCAAAGGACACAGCTTTAATTTGTTGTTGGTCCCCACGAATGGACGAATTCGAATTTTTGTCGCCGACAAAATCGCCGGGGTTCCAAAAAAAGGAGAGGAGGTCGATCCTCTGGTTCCAAAGAATTTTGAAAACGAATGGGCTTTCTCGGAGTTTGGGAGAGCGTATGTGATCGATGACCCATCTCGTTTTTATCTCCTGGACCACGCCCAATTTTCGGTTCTGGCCGATGGCGCCAACAACCCCGCCGCCCTGGTCAAGGGATGGAAAGCGGATGGTCGCGCCGCGGTGGACCCCACCCTTGGGGCGAGGATCCGCCTGGCGGTTCAAAGCATTCATGCTCCGCCCGAAGAGGTGGAAGAGTTGGCTTTGACTCTCGTTCGTTCCTGGGAGGAACCGGGTCGATCCAACGGCCGCTTGAACGATCTGGGGCCCGTGGCTTTGGGCCTCGCCTTCTTATGGTGGGTCCAACCCGCCTTGGGCGCGTTGGCCCTGTTCAGCGCCGTCCTGTGGACGGATCCCGGCGCTCGCCGTTTTTTCAAGAAAATGGTGGTTCCTCTTTCAGGCATTTTTGTGGCGTTGCTCTTGACGGTGTTGATCTGGCGGGGGCGGGGGGAGGCGGGCGCTCTTTCCTCCCTCCTGGCCGTCACCGCCGGACCTCTTTGGGATTCCGGCGCGCTCCCGCCCGGTCATCGGCCGCCGAAGACCCTTTCCGACGTCCTGGCGGGACTTCCTGAAGAAACACCCGCGCGGACCTTTCTCACGGCGATTTTCGGCGAGGTTTCCGAATGCCAGGTCGACGTCGTTCCCGAGGAACAATGGGCGGGATGGGTGGCGCGGGTTCATTTGGCCGACGTGCCGGAAAAGGAGCAGATTCTGACGCCCCTCCAAAGCTTTCAACGCGAGATGGGAACGCTGATCGGAAAGGGAAAAGTGGCCACCGTTTTGGATCTTTTCGTGAACGATCAAGGCTGGGTGGCCGGGATCTCGCCTGTCGTGGAGGGCCGTCGAGAGTGGCTCTACATGGATTTGTTGGATTTCCATTTTCCCATGGGACGATGGAGGAAGGGGGGCTCTCCCCAGATCTTTCAAAACTCTTGGGACGATATTTTCCCGGTGGCCATCTCCAGCCGGAACCAGCTGATGAAAATCGGGCGTCGGAAATTTTCCGGCTCCCAATATGTCGAGGTTCTTCTGGAGAATTCGTCCGGGCCGAACGTTCGACTGGTGAGCCTCATGAACAGCGCGGATCGCCGGGGCCCTGAGAAGGGAGCGGGGCGCCTTTCCGATTTTATGGAATATTTGTTTCCCGTTTTTCCGGGCGTTTTTGCTCCGGCGACGTGGGACTTTCGGGTGCAATACATGGACCTCGTGTATTACCGCGCCCTGCGGGCGACCGAAGACCGATTGTTCAACTGGCCCCAGGGGGCTGGGTCTCGAACGTTGGTCCTGGGAGCGGGTTCCGGTTTTGATTCGCTGATCGCGGCCCGGCATACCGCCGGCGAGATATGGGCGGCGGACATTAATCCTTTAGCCTTGGAGAACACCCGCTATGTGTTCCGTCTCCATGGGATGGAACATCGCCTTCGAACCTTCCAACTGAACAACGCCGCGGACTCGGAGGGAAAACTTTGGCTGGTGTGGGGTCCCCAGGGTCAACCGTTGGCCCGAAAGAATGGCGACCCGGAGGGCGATCCAGTGAAGTTCGACCTCGTGCTCTGGAATATGCCGTCTTATTCCAAAACGGAAGCGTCGTTGGATCCGCAAAACCGCGCGCCCTCCGAGTTGTTTGACGGTGCCGGTTACAGCGTTCTCCGCACGTTGGCCAACGCCCTCCCCCGGTTGTTGAAACCGGGGGCTTCCGCTTTGTTGTGGAACATGGAACAAACGGACGGGATGGGCAACCCCATTGTTGAGTCTGCGTTGGCGACCGCGGGAAACTATGACCCGAACGCGGGGTTTCCCTTGATCAAAGGGGGTGTGCATCCCGCTCCGCGGGTGATGGAGGTTCGCGTTCGAACCGATGCAAAGATGGACACCAACCTTTTCGTCGTGCGCCACCCACCGGGCTATTCGGAGGGGCCCGAACCCGGGCTCGCCATGGACCGGGGTGGGGAAAGTTCCGCCTCCGACCAGGTCTCCGTGGTGGCAAAGGCCCTGGCGTCTTTAATCGAGCGACGAAGAGGAAATCGACCTGCGGCGGCCGAGGAGATCAAGGCCATCCTCGCGGGCCGGGAACTCCTTTTGGGTTTGGGGGAGGAACATTTGCGGGGGCGCCTGGAAGACCGTCTTTGGTTGGACTCCTTGAGGAAAGGAACGGGCCCTCTGGGACTTGATTTTCCAACGGCGCGGCGGCTCCTTCTGGAGGGCTTCTGGAGCGCTCGCTCCCTGAATTTCGGGGAGGCGGTGCCAGCGGGCCGCGTCCAAGACCGTCGGTTGGATATTCTTCTTCTGACCAAGGAAAACGCTGGGAACCTGCCCTCTTTGATCGGCGAATGGTCGCGGATCAACGGCCGGGGCGAAAACGAGATGACGGTGATGGCGTTGGATCCTGAGGCCCGGCGCGCTGCGGATTCGTGGAGGGAGCAACGGAACGGGTCCGAACGGGTCCGCTGGGTCGACGCGTCCTCCTCCGTCATCCGGGACTCCCAGGGGCTCCGGATGGCCTTGAGCGCGGTGGAAAGAAGCGTCCCGGCCGATCTTCGGGCCAGGCATTTCACCGGGTGTGTGTTGTTGGTGCCTCCCGCGCTTGAGATTGATTGGAACGGCTCCGCTTCAGGGCTCTTTGAAAACGCCCTCGTTTTCATCCTCGATCAACTGAAGGCCGTCCCCGTTCAAAAGGGCGATCTGAAACAGATTGACCGTTTGGCTCGGGCGATCTCCTCCGCGGCTTAATTTCCGATCTTTTTCTGAGCGCTGTTTCCCGGAGGAGGGGGTAACGGCTCAAAAGGCGGACATTTCCGCCCTGAAATTTTTCACAGCAAATCCCCCCAGCCCCCCTTTAGGAAAGGGGGGAATATCCCAGGTCCCTTTTTCTCCCCCCTTCGGAAAAAGGGGGGCTGGGGGGATTTGCCGTAGACTGAAAATCAATGGAACCTTCCCCTTCCCCCTCCTTGCGAAGGAGGGGGAAAAAACAGTTTCTCCGCTTCTTAACACGGCCACGCCTCATCGCCGGGTCTGCCGCTGAGCAGTTACAAGACGGTTTAAAAATCAGGTAGAATCTTTCCGCGGGCCTCAGTCCGGCGCCGCCCATTCCCTTCAGAGCGAGGTTTTTATGGACACATCCATGGCACAGACGGGACGCACGTTGGGACAGAAAATAAAACGGTCTCTTATTAAATGGAGCCTGATGGCCTGTGGGTTGGCGGTTCTCGGAATCGCTCTTTGGGCCTGGGGGGCGCTCCGCTTCGTCTATTCCAGCGGAGAACGGGCCGGGTTCGTCCAAAAGTTTTCCAAGCGCGGCTGGATCTTTAAAACCTGGGAAGGGGAACTGGCCATGGTCAACCTGCCCGGCGCCATGCCGGAGATCTTTTTCTTCACGGTGCGTGATGAAAAAGTCGTTCCCTCCATTGAAGGCACCATGGGACAACGCGTCGTGTTAAGCTACGACCAACACCGCGGCGTGCCCCCTAAGATTTTCGGGGAGACTTCTTACTATGTGGTCCGGGTTCGGGCCGTGGGGGAAGAGGGGGCTTCCCCGGCACCGCCGGTGCCCGCTCCGCCCGCGGGTCCCACCCTCTAGTCATCCGGCGGGAAAGTGTGCTAAAATCGCTCTGTTTGAACCTTGTGGTTCGTGGACCTCGTTGACATCCAATAGTATTCTCATCCTCGCCGCCGGGGAAGGCACCCGGATGAAGTCCGATTTGCCAAAGGTTCTTCACTCGCTGGCCGGAAAAGCCTTGGTGGAGCATGTGTTGGACGCCGTCGCGCCCCTGGGGGGCGCCGTCGGGATCGTCCTGGGACGCGGCGCCGAGAGAGTGAAAGAGCGGTTGTCCGGCCGAAAAGGTCTGGCTTTTTTTATTCAGAAAGAAAGGCGCGGGTCCGGCGATGCGGTGCGGCCGGCCGCGCGATGGCTGGCGAGTCGAGGCGGGAGCGTCTTGGTTCTCTGCGGGGACGCGCCTCTGGTCCGCACCGAGTCTTTGCGGGCCCTGACCCGGGTTCATCGTCGAGAGAAAAACGCGGCGACGCTCTTGACCGCTGAGGTTCCGGACCCAGCGGGCTACGGGCGGATTCGCCGCGGGCCGGACGGCCGACCGGCCGCCATCGTGGAACAACGCGACGCTTCGGTGGAAGAGCAGTCCATCCGAGAGATCAACTCCGGGACCTACTGTTTTCGAATTCGAGACCTGTTGGAGGGACTGCGGCGCCTTCGCCCCAACAACGCCAAGGGCGAATATTACCTGACGGATGTGATTGGATTTTTGGTGGGACGGAGTCGCTCCGTGGGGGCCCTGCGTTTGTCGGACGGGGACGAAATTTTGGGCGTGAACAACCGCCGGGAACTGGCCGAGGCCGGGCGGCGGATCAACGGGCGCCTGTTGGACCGTTTGATGGACGCGGGCGTGACCGTGGTGGATCCGGCGACGACCTTCGTGGAAGAGTCGGTGCGGGTCGGGCGAGACACGGTGATTGAACCCCAGACGTTTTTAGCGGGGGCCACCCGGATCGGCCGGAATTGCCGCATCGGTCCCATGACCCGCCTTCAGGATTGCGTGGTGGCCGACGGCGTTCGTCTGGAAGCCAGTTTTGGCGAGGGAGCTCGGGTGGAAAGCGGGGCTCGGGTGGGACCCTTTTCCCGACTGCGGCCGGGGGCGGTGATCGGGCGGGACGCCCATGTGGGAAATTTTGTGGAAATCAAGAAGACCCGGCTGGGCGCCGGCGCCAAGGTCAACCATTTAAGTTATCTGGGGGACGCGACGGTGGGGCCCCAAGTCAACGTGGGGGCGGGCGTGATCACCTGCAACTACGACGGCGTTCAGAAGCACCGGACGGTGATCGGTCGAGGGGCCTTCATCGGCTCCAACGTGAATTTAGTCGCTCCCTTGCGGGTGGGGGCGGGCGCCGTGGTCGGCGCGGGGTCCACTCTCACGCGGGACGTTCCGGCCCAGGCGCTCGCTCTCGAGCGCGCTCCGGCGGTCGTCAAGCGGGGATGGGCCAAATCAAAGCGGACGAGGAAATCGAGTCCATCACATGGTTAAAAAACGAGGCGAGAATCCCATGGTCGCACCACTCAAACTTTTCACGGGCAACGCCCATCCGGCGTTGGCGAAAGAAATTGCGGGCGTGTTAAAGACCAAACTCGGTCAGGCCAGCGTCGGGCGTTTTCCGGACGGGGAAGTCGAGGTCAAGATCACGGAGAACGTGCGCGGGGCCGATTGTTTCATCATCCAGCCCACGAGCTATCCGGCCAACGACAATTTGATGGAGCTTTTGTTGATGGTGGACGCCCTGCGCCGCGCTTCGGCGTGGCGGATCACGGCCGTCATGCCGTATTTTGGTTACGGCCGGCAGGACCGGAAGGCCGAACCCCGGGTTCCGATTTCGGCGAAACTGGTTTCCAACATCATCCGCGCCGCGGGAATCGACCGCGTCCTCACCATGGACCTTCACGCGGGCCAGATCCAGGGTTTCTTTGATATCCCCGTGGACCATCTCTACGCGAACCCGGTGCTCGTGGGCCACTTCCAAAAAAAGAAAATTCCTCCGGAGACGCTGGTGGTGGTCTCGCCGGACGCCGGGGGCGTCGAGCGCGCGCGGGCGTTTGCCAAACGGTTGGAGTCCGGCCTCGCCATCATCGACAAGCGGCGGATTTCCCCGCGGGAAGCCAACGTCATGCACGTGGTGGGAGACGTGAAGGGAAAGGTCGCGCTCATCATCGACGATTTGGTGGACACGGGCGGGACCCTGGTGAAGGCGGCCCAAGCGTTGAAAGATTCCGGCGCGACCCGCGTTCTGGCCGCGGCCGCCCACGGCGTTTTGGCGGGCCCGGCCATCGATCGGCTGAACGCTTCGCCCGTGGAGGAATTGGTGATCACCAACAGCATTCCCCTGAACCAGAAAGATTCCCGAAAAATCCGGGTCCTTTCGGTGGCGCCGCTCCTGGCCGAAGCCATCCAACGGATCCATTTCGAGCGGTCCATCAGCGAGTTGTTCGTTTAACACTTTAGAAATCAAGCGAGGTATATCCCATGAAGACCATTGAACTTGGCGCCGAAAAGCGCGATTTGACATCGAAAGGCACCCTGCACAAACTCCGTCAGGACGGGAACATCCCGGCCGTGGTCTACGGCGGAAAAAATGAGCCGATGAACCTGGTCGTTAACGTGAAAAATCTGGTTCAAGTCCTGAAGGGGCACGGGATCAACGTGCTCATGAACCTCAAGGTGGGCTCGGGCGCGGAGGTGGTGCTCCTGAAAGAAGTCCAGCGGGACATTCTGACCCACGACATCATCCATGTGGATTTCCAGCGGATTTCAATGACGGCCCTGCTCGAAGTCAATATCCCTCTCCACGTCACGGGGGAAGCCCCCGGCGTCAAAGTGGGCGGAGGCATTTTGGAGCACATCCTTCGGAACCTCCGGGTGCGCTGTCTTCCCACCGACATCCCCGACGGGCTTCCGGTGGACGTCTCCCAACTTCAACTGAACCAAGGCATCAAGGTGAAAGACCTGGTCCTGCCGAAAGGCGTCGAGATCTTGAACGATCGGGAAGGTCTGGTGGTCAATATCGTGGCGCCCGCCGCCGAAGAAGTGGCCCCCACGCCGGTGGCCGCCGCGGCTGGGACGGAACCCGAAGTGATCGCCAAAGGCAAGAAGCCCGAAGAAGGCGAGGAAGCCGCGGCCGGCGCCAAGGCGCCCGCCGGAGCCAAGGCTCCCGCCGCCCCCGCCGCCAAGGAGAAGAAGTAACTTTTCCCCCTAGGAGATGGGCCGATGATTCCACGCTTGGTGGTGGGGCTCGGGAACGACGAGAAAAAGTACGACCACACGCCTCACAACATCGGGTTCCATGCGCTCGACGTTTTGGCTCGTCGGCTCAAGCTGACCTGGAAAGACGAAAAAGACAAGCTTCACGCCGCCCTGAAGGGCGACGTGCGTTTCGCCAAGCCGAAAACGCTGATGAACCTCTCCGGAAACAACGTGCTGTGGGCCACCGCCTGGTGGCATATTCCGGCCGCGGAACTCCTGGTGGTATGCGACGACTTCGCCCTTCCCTGGGGGCGGATCCGCATTCGGCGGAAGGGCAGTTCCGGCGGGCACAACGGACTGGATTCCGTTCTCCAGGCTTTCAACATCGAGGACATCGCCCGCCTTCGGATCGGGGTGGGCCCCGTCCCTCCGGGGATGGACCCCAAAGATTTCGTTCTCAAGAAGGTGGACGCGGAGCGTTTGGCGGAGTTGGGGGAACTCGGCGCCGACGCCCTGAACGCGGTCTTGGTCGAGGGGTTGGAAACGGCCATGAACCATTTCAACGGCCTCCCCGGTTGACCCCGCTCGACCCGGCGTTGTTCGGCGTTGGGGCTGACCGGCGGGTCTTTCCTCCATGTTGAAATTCACCCAGAAAGGCCAAGACGCCCTTCAAGAAGCCACTTCCTTGGCCGAGAAGCGCCACCACGCCCGGGTGGAGGTGGCGCATCTGCTCTCGGCATTGCTCGACGTTCCCGAGAACATCGTTCCCTCGGTGTTGGAGAAATCCGGGATCTCCCTGGCGAGGCTTCGGCCCCTGCTCTCAGCGGAATTGGACAAAATCCCCGAGGTGACCGGGAACGTCCAGCTTTCCGCCTCCGCGGCGTTCCGCGCGGCGGCCGCCAACGCCGAGACCGAGGCCAAGGCGTTTCAGGACGAATTCATTTCGACGGAACACCTCCTCCTGGCGATCCTGAACCTTCCTGGAGACCCGACGGCGGCCCTTCTCCGGGCCCAAGGGCTCCAGCGGGACCGGGTGCTCCAGACCCTGACCGACCTGCGAGGATCCCACCGCGTGACCGACGAAAACCCCGAAGCGAAATACCAAGCCCTGGAAAAATACGGCCGGGATTTGACCGAAGCCGCCCGGGCCGGAAAGCTCGATCCGGTGATCGGCCGCGACGAGGAAATCCGGCGGGTGATCCAGGTCCTTTCCCGCCGGACCAAGAACAATCCGGTTTTGATCGGAGAGCCCGGCGTGGGCAAGACCGCCATCGTCGAAGGGCTCGCCCAACGGGTGGTGTCCGGGGACGTGCCGGAGGGACTCAAGTCCAAACGCGTGTTGGCCCTGGACCTGGGCGCGCTCATCGCCGGGGCCAAATACCGGGGCGAATTTGAAGACCGGCTGAAGGCGGTGCTGAAAGAAATCGTCGACGCCCAGGGAAAGATCATCCTGTTCATCGACGAACTTCACACGCTGGTGGGAGCGGGGGCCGCCGAAGGGGCTGTGGACGCGGCCAACCTCCTGAAACCCATGCTCGCCCGGGGGGAACTCCGGTGCGTGGGCGCCACGACCCTGGACGAATACCGCAAACACATCGAAAAAGACCCGGCCCTGGAACGCCGCTTCCAGCCCATCGTGGTGGGGGCACCCACGGTGGAACAGTCCATCGCGATCCTCCGGGGCCTGAAGGAACGCTATGAACTGCACCACGGCGTCCGCATCACCGACGGCGCCCTGGTGGCGGCCGCCACCCTGTCCGACCGATATATCGCCGACCGATTCCTTCCCGACAAAGCCATCGACCTGATGGACGAAGCCTCCAGCCGTCTCCGCATGGAAATGGATTCCATGCCCGTGGAATTGGACGAGGTGGAACGGCGGCGCCGCCAGCTGGAGATTGAACGCCGGGCCCTGCAAAAGGAAGAGGACCCGGCTAGCCGGGAGCGTCTGGCGAAACTGGAAAAGGAACTGGGGGAACTGGCCAAGAAGTCCGACCTGATGAAGAAACATTGGGAAGCGGAGAAGGCCGGCCTTTCCCGCATCCGAGAAGCCAAGGAGAAGCTGGAAGACGTTCGCCGGGAAGAGCAAAAGGCGGAACGGTCCGGCGACCTGGGGAAAGCGGCGGAACTTCGATATGGGAAAATGCCGGCCCTGGAAAAAGAGATGAAGGCCGCCCAGGACCGCTTGGCGGGCATTCAAAAAGACACCGCCATGCTGAAGGAAGCGGTGGATGAAGAAGACATTGCCCAAGTGGTGGCCAAATGGACCGGCATTCCGGTCTCCCGCATGCTGGAAGGCGAAGTGGCCAAACTCCTCAAAATGGAGGACAAACTTCACGACCGGGTGGTGGGCCAAGACGAGGCCGTGCGCGCCGTGTCCGACGCCATTCGGCGGAGCCGTTCAGGTCTCGCGGATCCGCACCGGCCCATGGGCTCTTTCATTTTCCTCGGACCCACGGGCGTGGGCAAGACGGAATTGGCCCGGGCTCTGGCGGAATTCCTTTTCGACGACGAGCGCGCCCTGGTGCGGCTGGATATGTCGGAATACATGGAGAAGCACGCGGTGGCCCGGCTGATCGGCGCCCCTCCCGGCTACGTGGGGTATGAGGAGGGGGGCCAGCTGACGGAAGCCGTGCGGCGGCGCCCCTACGCCGTGCTCCTTTTGGACGAAATCGAAAAGGCGCACGCGGACGTTTTCAACATCCTTCTCCAGATCTTGGACGACGGCCGCCTGACGGACGGACAGGGGCGAACGGTGGATTTTAAAAACACGGTGGTCGTTATGACCTCCAATATCGGAAGCCAGTGGCTGACCGACGCCACCTCCGACGCCGAGGCCCGGGTGAAGGTGATGGACGCCTTGCGGGGCCACTTCCGCCCGGAATTCTTGAACCGCATCGACGAGGTGTTGATTTTCTCCCGCCTGACCGAGGCCCAGATCGCCCACATCGTGGACATTCAGGTGGCCCAACTGCAGAAACGGATGGCGGAGCGCCGGATGACGATCCGCCTCACGCCCGCCGCCAAAGCCGCCCTGGCCAAAGACGGGTTCGACCCGGACTATGGCGCGCGCCCCCTCAAACGCGCCCTGCAAAAAGAGGTGATCGACCCGCTCGCCCGAAAAATATTGGCCGGCGAGTTCCGCGACGGCGAAACCGTCGAGGTGGACGCGGCCAAGGACGGTTCCCTCCATTTCCGAACGGCCGGAAAGAAGTAAATGTCTCGATCCGGGTGTTGGCCTTTGGCGGCGGTCCTCCTCCTGGCGGCCAAAACACCGGATTATTTCAACGACTGTTTGAAAGACGCGGGGGGCGGGGTTCGCTACGATCGCGTGGAAACCGTGGATTGGTCTTTTTCCATGGCGCGGCCATCGCCGGGCGGGGTGGTGACCTGGCGGGGCCGCCAGCGGTTGAGGCGCGCGGGAAACGGCTTTCAGATCCGGGAGGACCTGGAGACGCCGGAGGGGCGCTGGACCGTTTGGACCGGTTCGGCTCCTTTCGTCCTAAAGGACGGGATTCCGGTGTCGGACCCGGCCACCCGCGACGCCCGGGTGTCGGACGCCCGGCTCCGGGTTTTTTGGCTCATGGCTCCCTTCACCCTCTCGGCATCCTCTTCCGGTTCGCGCTATTTGGGATCCGCCTATTTTCAAACACGGCTCGTGCGCCGGATCGAACTGGATCTGAAACCGGACCAGGGAATTCCTGTGGACGCCCCGGTAGTTCTGCTCCTGGACACGGACGTGCCCCGTCTACGCGGGGTACGCTTTGGCGCCAACGACGGCGCTGGAAGTTTTTTGTTGGAAGACCACGAGCTTCGGCAGAACCTATTGAACACGGCGGCCCAATGGACCCGGTTCAACGCGGCGGGCCAGCGCATGGAAGTCTTGCGCGCGAACGCCGTTGTTTACAACTCTTATCTGGATGACGCCGTCTTTGCGGCTTCGACCCATGAGGACCCCCAAGGAGAAACATTGAAATGATGGAAAACCTTTTTGAATGCAAGCGATCGGGCCGGCTGGACGGCCGGTTTACGTTGAAGGGGTCCGAGCCCCAGTATGCCCCGGATCGCACTTTCGACACGGAACACATTCGGCTGGATCTTCGGTTGGATATCCCCGGCCAACGATTGCGCGGCGTGTGCACCACGACCCTCCGGGCCTTGGCCGACGGCGCGGACCGCATGGTTTTTGACGCCGTGCACTTTGGCATCGGTTCGGTCCGGAGTCGGGGGCGGGCGCTCCGCTTTGACTACGACGATAAAAAACTGACGGTTCATCTGCCCTCGCCCGTGCGGCGCGGGGCCCGGTTGGACATCGCGGTGGAGTACAAAGTCACCCGGCCCAAGCTCGGTCTCTATTTCATCAGGCCGGACCGCGGCTATCCCAAAAAACCCGTCCAGGTCTGGACCCAAGGGGAAGACGAATACGCGCGGTATTGGTTTCCCTGCCACGACGCTCCCCAGGATCGCACGACCACGGAAATGATCGTCCGCGTGCCGCGGGGGTTCACCGCCGTCTCCAACGGACGACTGGTTCGGAAATCCTCCCGGGGCCGGGATACCCTGTTCCATTGGAAACAAGAGATCCCCCACGCCACGTACCTCGTGACTCTCGCCGTTGGAGAATTCGCGGAGATCAAGGACCTGTGGCGCGGAAAACCCGTTCTCTACTACGTGCCAAAAGGACGGGAGGAAGACGCCCGCCGGGCCTTCGGCAAGACGCCGAAAATGATGGAATTCTTTTCAAAAAAAATCGGGGTGCCCTACGCCTACCCGAAATACGCCCAAGTGGCGGCGGTGGATTTCATTTATGGGGGCATGGAAAATACCAGCGCCACGACCCAAACGGCCCTGACCTTGCACGACGAACGGGCCCACCTGGACTTTTCTTCCGACCCGCTGGTGGCCCATGAACTCGCGCACCAATGGTTCGGCGACCTCCTGACGTGCCGGGACTGGTCCCATGCCTGGTTAAACGAGAGTTTCGCCACCTACTTCGAGGCCCTCTTCACCGAGCACGACAAGGGCGCCGATGAATTCGCCGTGGAGCTTTACCAGAACGGGGAAATCTATTTCGAGGAGGACCGGGACCATTACCGCCGCGCCATCGTCACCAAGGTTTACCAACAACCCTCCGACCTCTTCGATCGGCACCTTTACGAGAAGGGGTCCCGGGTGCTCCATATGGTTCGGGGTCTTCTGGGCGACCGCGATTTCTGGAAAGCCATCGGGATCTATGTTCGGGAAAACCGGGGAAAAGTCGTGGAGACCCGGCAACTATTGGACGCCATTGAAAAAGCCACGGGGAAGAACCTCTCCAAGTTCTTCGACCAATGGGTTTATGGCGCCGGCCACCCGGAATTCAAAATCCGCTATTGGTGGGACGCGCGAAAAAAGGAGGCCGTGGTTCGCGTGGTTCAGACCCAGAACACCAATGGTGAAACGGCTCTCTTCCGTCTTCCAGTGGAATTCGGGTTTTGGATGGGCCGGGAGCAGAAACGGTTCAAGGAGACGGTGGACAAAAAATCCCACCTCTTCCGCTTCAAATTGAATCGGGAGCCCGAGGTGGCCCTTTTTGATCCGGACCATTGGATTCTGAAAAAGGTGGATTTCCCGAAATCAGAAGAGATGTGGAAACGGCAATTGACTGTGGACCCCCACGTGTTGGGGCGGGCGGAGGCCGCCAAAGCCCTCGGAAAAGCGGCCGGCCCGTCGGCGGTGGAGGCCTTGTCCAAGGCCCTCCTGGCGGAACCGTTTTGGCACGTGCAGGGGGAAATCGCCCAGGCTCTCAGCCAGATTCGTACTCCGGCCGCCGCCCAGGCGCTGTTGGCCGCCCACGGCCAGGTGGAACATCCCAAAGCCCGCCGGGCGATCCTTTACGCCTTGGGAGAATTCCGGGAAGGCCTGGTGCGCGAGCGGCTCCTGGAAACCCACGCGGGGGAAAAAAGTTATTTCGCCTTCAACCAGTCCCTGCGGGCCCTGGCCCGGCAGGGAGATCCCCTGATCTTGAAGCTCATCGAGCAGGCCCTCGGCATGGAGTCCTGGAACGACGTTCTCCGTTCGGGCGCCCTGGAGGCGCTCACGGCGCTGAAACCGGCGGACCTTGTTTCCCGGTTGAAGAAACACACGGCCTACGGCGTCCCCGACACGCGGCGGATGACGGCCGTTCGCTGTCTGGCCCAGGTCGGAGCCGGCCGCGAAGACGTTCAAAACCATCTGATCGGGTTGTTGGAGGATCGCCATCTTTTGGTCCAAATGGCGGTTGTCCGGGGGCTCTCCCAAATCGGGGATGAGCGAGCGATTCCGGCGCTCAAAAAACTGACGACGGGGGACCGCGACGGCCGCTTGATCCGTTCCGCCCAGGAAGCCGTTGAAAAGCTCAAGAAGGGCATCGAGGAGGAAGAAAAACCTCGGAAAAATAGGCGCGTCGGGTAGAGGCGGCAGGCGCGGGCTTTGTCCCGCAACTTCCAAAACCACCCCTCCCCGACCCCGAATCAGCGGCTCTGCCGCCCCAGGTGTCCGGAGCTCTGCGACGGGCTCCCCTTGGCAAGGGGAGGGGGCTGAGATCCAACCCGGTTCTCCCCGCCTTTCCTTTAGACCGACGTCGTTTTTTTATTTCCCCTCCTTTACAAGGAGGGGATAAAGGGGAGGTCAAAGCCTTGATTCCCGCTGGCTTTCTCGGTGGCACGCTCCACTCTCTGGGGAAGGATCAGCGCACGCAGGAGCGGGAAATCTCAAGACTTAAGAGGCTCATCGAATGAATGACTGGACCGTTCTTCTCTCCGACCCCGCGGGGGCCGACCCGGGCGCCCTGGCCCGTTTTTTCGCCGCCCGACAAAAGATCCCCATGATCGACGCCCAGCGGACGGCTCGACACTCCTGGGGATTTCTGGGGCGCGATCTTCCCGAGCCGGAAGCTTTGGCCCTGGTCCAATCCGCCAGCGCCGCCGGGCTCCCGGCCATGGCCGTTGAAACCAAGGACGTCTCGGTGTTGGGGCCGCCCTCCTCCGCCCATGGGGCCGTGTTTGAGGGCGACCTGATGAACGTGGCGGTGGGCATTCCCTCGACGATCCGTCCGCTCCCGTTGTCCTCCCTGCAGGTCCTTTCCGTGGCCAGCCTCCGTAAAGACGTGATGGTCACCAAGACGGTGAAAGAAGAGGTTTCCGGTGGGCGGAAACTGGTGGGGCTCGGCATCATGCTCACGACGGGCATCCCCGTGGGGATGGGAAAAGCCAAGGAAGTCCAGCAAACCACGACGGCGACGGAATGGGTGATGTTTTTGGATATCTTCGGCGACGGAGGCCGATGGCGGGCCGTGCCGTCGGCTTTTGATTTCTCGGGTCTCGGCGCCGAGATGGGCGCCGGGGGGCCGGAAAATTTGCGCCGCCTGCTGGTCCTTTTGCACCGACTGGCGCCCGGCGCCCTGTTGAACCGCGGGGCCCGTTGGTGGTTGGAAGGCCGGCCCCTGGGCAACGCCGGTTACGACGAACCCTCCGACGTGGACCAGGAGGCGCGCTGGCTCCTGACCCTGTCCCGGCGGGCGCCATGAGCGAGGGCCCCGCTCCCCTCACCGTCAGCCAAGTTAACCGGGCCATCGGCGCCGCGCTGGAAGAGCGATTTTCCGACGCTTTCTGGATGGTGGGCGAGGTTCAGGGATACGACCGCGACGCCGCCAAGGCCGGTCAGCGGCGGTGGGGCCAGATCTATTTCGAGTTGATTGAAAAAGAATCCGGCGCGGACACCGTGAAAGCGGGCATCAAGGCCCTGGTCTGGGGCGACGTCCACGCCGCCGTGCGGGCTAAACTTCAGGCCGTGGCCGGCGACCTGAAGTTTCAGGACGGACTTCAAGTCAAACTCCTCTGCAAAATCGATTTCTACTGGCCCCGGGCGAACCTTCAGCTGAAAGTGTTGGACGTGGACCCCCACTTCACCCTCGGGGACATGGAACGTTCCCGCCGGGAATTGATCGAGACGCTGAAACGCACCGGGCTCTTTGAAAAGAACCGGGAAACCCCGTGCCCCCGCGTGCCCCTGGACATCGGGTTGATCACCTCCGACGGAAGCGCGGCCTATCACGATTTCGTGGAGGAACTGCGAAGCTCCGGTTTTGCCTTTCGCCTGCATTTTTTCGACGCGCGTATGCAGGGCGCCGACACCGAAAATGACGTGGTCCGGGCCTTGTCGGCCCTGGCGCGGCACCCGGAGGTGGAGGTCATCGTCCTCATCCGCGGGGGCGGGTCCCGCTCGGACTTGATTTGGTTCGACAAGGAAAAAATCGCCCGGGCGGTGGCGCTCTGCCCGAAACCCGTTCTCGCCGGCATCGGGCACGAGATTGATTTGTCGGTGGCCGACCTGGTGGCCCACACGAGCCGAAAAACCCCCACGGCGGTGGCCCAATTCCTGGTGGAGCGAGCGCGGGAATTTGAGGCTGACCTTTCCCAATCCGCCCGCTCGGTCCGGGACGCCGCGCGGGATCGGCTGGAGGGCGAGGCCCAACGTTTGACCGACGCGGCCCGGGCTTGGCGGGAAAACACCGGGACCGCCTTGGCCGGGTTTTTCGAGGCGCTCTCTCGAGGGAAAGACCTTTTGCGGGCTTCGGCTCGGCGGCACGTGACGATCGTGCGGGAACGTTTGTCGGCCGCGCCGGACCGGTTGGGCGGGGGCGCCCGGTCGCTCCTCCGCTCTCAATCCGAGCGGCTGGCGGGTTTCAAAAAGGAATGCGAGTTTAAAGATCCCCGAAGGATTTTGGCGCGGGGATACAGCCTGATCTACGCCGGCGGGCGCATCGCCAAAAGCGTTCGCTCGGTACGGGTGGGGGAATTCATTGAGGCGCGGCTCTCGGACGGTCTCGTGACCGCCAACGTGCTCGCGTCCCGAAAGGACTGATATGACGAAAAAAGCCGAAGGGTACGCCCAAGCTTACGCGGAACTCCAGAAAATATTGGAGGCGTTGGACCAGGGGGAGATCGATGTGGACGAACTGTCGGAAAAGGTGAAACGCGCCGCCGAACTCATCGACTTCTGCCAAAAACGCCTGCGCGACACCGAACTCCAAGTCAAACGCGTCATGCAAAAACTAGAGAAGACCGTGGAGGAAGAAAAAGAGTAAAGGGGGAGGCGAAAATCGATCCCAGTGACGACCCGGTTTTTTTTGTTTTGGTTTTGAATTCCGCCCCCCTACGTAAAAAGGAAGGACGAGCGGCCTTTGACGCTATTGCACCGAAATCAAAGGGGTCACGTTGCCTGAACGAGGCAGGGAATCCCAGGTTACAGTCGGATGGATGGCGAGATCGTTTTGATCAGGGTTTCGAGATCGACGAAGCGAACGCGACACGAGCCGTCCACCTGCTCAAAAGGGAGATGGATATCGGCCCCGACAACGAAGCAATCTGCCTTGGGATAGGTCTTGTGGAACGCTTTAATCCCTCTCAGATCCACATCCCGACCTGACCATTTGCACTCGATGGCCATGGGGGGGCGCCCCGCCGGGGCTAGAACAAAATCAATTTCGTGTCCGTTTTTGTCTCTCCAATAATGTATGCGCCGAGTTTGAAGGCGGGCGTGAATTTCATTCAAAACATAATGCTCCCACAAAATCCCTCGGTCTTCCTGTCGGCGGTCTTTCCATCCTTTCAGTGACGCGATAAAGCCGGTGTCAAACCCATACACTTTTGGGGCGGAAATGATCTCAGCGCTCGGGTTGGTATGAAAGGGTTTCAGCCGATGCGCCGTGTGTGTGGCCTCCAAAACGCGAAGATAATTTTGGATGGTTTTTCTGTCCACCTCACACGGGCGTGCGTAGGTGTTGGCTTCAAATATGGATCCGCTGGAGACGAACAAGAGTTCCATGAATTTCAAAAGGAATCACGCCTTTCCAAACGAAAAAGTTCCAAAATATCCCGGGACCAGTAAGAGTCCATCCACTCCTGAAATTCGGCTTCACCCGCTTTCAAATCAATAAAAAAAGGCGGCAACCCCCCCTGCCAAAGTCGTCGGTCC
This sequence comes from Elusimicrobiota bacterium, assembly GCA_016721625.1. NCBI lineage: Bacteria > Pseudomonadati > Elusimicrobiota > Elusimicrobiota bacterium. The sequence goes on along the minus strand of JADKHR010000001.1, from coordinate 1,022,670 downwards.
AAGTCGACCGGGCCAATGTCTGAAAGATCAGAGGACATCATGGGGGTGAGCCAGATTTCCGTTTTTCGACCGGTGAGGGTATCGCGAAATTTTGCCGCGGCCCCCAGGGAGGATGATCCGGTCGCGAGGACCCGGATGTTCGGGAAATGATCCGCCGCTATTTTTAGAAATTCGGAGGGGTCGGCCAGTCTGTGAATTTCATCGAAGACCACCGTTTTGCCTTGACGTGCCAACAAGAAACCTTCCGGGTCTCCCAAGGCTCGGCGCACACTGGGAAGATCACAATCATAATAATCCACACCCGGCAAACTTTTACAAAGCGTCGTTTTTCCAGATCGGCGGACACCAGAAAGCCACACGATGGACCGGCGTTTCCAGGCGGTTTGAATAAGGTTCAGCCAAAACGGCCTATTCTTCATGGGAGCATGATACCATATAGTGATTCCATAGTGGAGCCTGTTCCCTTTTGGCGTTAAAATGAAATATCCCCCCGCGCCAAAACCCTCCAGCTCAGTGTTCGATTCTCGCTCCGAAAAAATTTTTGTAGCTGCCCGATTTATCGGGCGATTATCCGCCAGAAGACCTCGTCCTGAAAAAAGGTAGCCCCATCCCTTGGGCGACTAAAAAATGCATGCTTCATTGGGTGCCCCAGGTCGCCACACTAGAAAAACACCTAGACCAAAAGCGTGCTATAAATTTCCACTTACCGTAAATTTTAAAACCTGTTCCACGGTGATTTTTTAAGGCACAGGATGTGATCTTCCTCCGGGCGGTAGCACGTGTTTCGAACGCAGGGCACGCAGGGGACCTCGGTGGTTTGAAGGACCCGCACTTGGGGGCCGAAGGGGGACGTGACGCGGGGGTTGGACGGGCCCGCCACGACCACGAGGGGCGTGCCGACGGCCCAGCCCACGTGCATCAGGCCGGATTCATTGGTGAGCAAGGCCGAGGCGCGCGCCAGGAGAGCGGCCGCCACGGGAATCGAAGTGCTCCCGCAGAGGTTCCGCGTGGTTCGCCGGGACAGGCGGGCGACTTCGTCGGCCGCCGGGCGGTCTTCCGCCGCACCCAGAAGGAGGACGTCGGACCATTCGGGACCCAGGCCGTTGATCACCCCGGCGAATCGTTCCGGAAACCAGCGGCGGGCGGGGGCTCGGGACCCCGGCGCGACGGCCAAGATTTTCCCGCTTCCCAGGGTTCCCAGCACCGGGTGCATTTCTTCCTCGGTCGCTCGGGGGACGAAAAAATCACCCGCGTGTACGTCCATCCCCGTTTCACCCAGCAACCCTAAATATCGACGGACGTAGTGGAACCGTTCGTCCAAGGGACGGGCTTCCGTCAAAAGACCGCTCCGGAAGTCTCCGGCGTACCCGATGCGGTGTGGAATTCCCGCCAGCCAACAGGGGAGCGCCGAGGAAAACGAAGTGGGGAGAACGTAGGCGGTTTCATATTTCCGCTCGCGGAGGCGCCGGGATAAGCTCCACGGACCATCGTCCGAGTGGATGACCAGCACGTTCTTCACTCCGGGCGCGTCCCGAAAAAGATCGGCCAACCCTGGTTTGGCAAGGACTTCCACCTCCGATCCCAACGACCGCGCGGCCAGGCGTTTTAAGAACGGGGTCGCCATGACGGCGTCTCCCAGCCAATTGGGCGCTCGCACCAAAATTCGTTTCGCCATGGGGTGATTCTAGCTAGTTTTCTTGATGTTTTCTTGCTAATCTACCCCTGTTCATTTACCCATTCAAGGAGGATTCCCCCATGAAAAAAATGATTCCTGTTCTTGGACTTATGATGAGCCTTTTTGTTTCGGCGTTCGCGGAAGACATGACGGCCCCGGTGACCCCCCGCCCCGAAGTGGTGGCCCCAACGGCCAGCGTGGAACTCGTGAAGTCCGCCCTGGGCACCGGCGTGGACCGGGAGACCCGCGCGATTCAAGGGGAGGCGGCAAGTTTTGACGCTTCCGTGACGAACGTTTATTTCCTCACCCGGGTGAAGGCCTCCGCGGTGCCCACCACCGTCAACCATGTCTATTCCTTGGACGGGAAAGAGACGGCCTCCGTTCCCCTTTCGATTAAGGGATCTCCTTGGACCACCTGGAGCTATCGAACGATCTGGCCCGGCGCTTGGAAAGTGGAATTGAAGGACGAAGCCGGGAATGTGATCGACACCAAGGAGTTCACCGTCTCCAAGGACATGGCCGCCCCGGCCCCCACGGAAACCGCTCCCGCCCAGCCTTAATAACGGATCGATTCTCTCGAAGCCCCCCGGGCCGGCCCCACGCCGCCCGGGGGGCTTTCTTTCGTCCCGTCTGTGGACGGAAAAGTTTACTTGACTTCGAGCCCTTCAAAGGTAAAATAGGCGCGCTGGCAAGGAAAGGTATCCCATTGAGAAAGGATGGTAAAAGATGTACTTAAAACGCCTTGAGATGGTCGGTTTCAAATCCTTCGCCGAACGAACGCGTTTGGAGTTCGAAAAAGGCGTAACGGCCATCGTGGGCCCCAACGGGTGCGGTAAATCCAACGTGGTGGACGCTCTCCGCTGGTGTTTGGGCGAGATGAGCGCCAAATCCCTCCGTTCCAAGGTCCTTTCGGACGTGATTTTCAACGGCTCCGCGAACCGGGCCCCCTCCAACCTTTCCGAAGTTTCCATGACGTTCGACAATTCCCAAAACCGCCTGCCCATCGACTACTCTGAAGTGACCGTGACCCGGCGCCTGTTCCGGTCCGGGGAGTCGGAATATTTCTTGAACAAAACCCAGTGCCGTTTGAAAGACATCAAAGAGCTTTTCCTCGACACGGGAATCGGCGAAGAGGGCTACTCCATCATGGAACAGGGCCGGGTGGAATACGTGCTTTCCGCCAAACCCGAAGAGCGTCGTGAACTGTTCGAAGAAGCCGCTGGCGTCTCCAAATACAAGGCCCGCCGGGAGGAAGCGCTTCGGCGCCTCGAGCGCACCCAGTTGGACTTGGACCGATTGTCGGACGTGATCGCGCTCACCAAAGACCAGATGGACAAGATCGAGGCCGCGGTCCGCAAGGCGCGGACTTACCAGAAGATCCAGGACAACCTCAAATCCCTGGAAATCGCCCACGCCTTGCACGAGTCGAAACAGTTGGAAGAGCAGATGGAGTCCATGCGTCAGGCCATGATGATGATGGACAACGATCTCCACGCCAAAACCTCCGGCACGGCGCAGAAGGAAGCCGAGTTGGCGGACCTGCGTTGGCAGGAGACCCAGCTGGCGGAAAAGCTGGTGGAAATGAACCGCCGCCTTTCCGAGATCGACGGCGCCGTGAGCCTGGCGGAACAGCGCCAAAGCACCGCGCGGGAGCGGCAGGCCGAAATCTCCCACCGGGACCTGGTTTTGGACGGCGAAATCAACCAGGGGCGCCTGCGCCGTGAGGAGTTGGCCAAACTTTCCGAAGAGATTCAAGCCGCCTTGGCCCAAGAGGCCGAGAGCGCCCGGCAGTCCGCCGGGACCCTGGCCGCCACGGAATCCTCCTACAATGAAAAAGCCGCGCGGCTGAACAGCGTTCAGAACGTGGCGACGGAAATCCAGGACGCCTTGTGGAAAAACACCCAGGATCGGACCAAGCTTAACAATGATCTGGTGGCCCAGCGGTCTTTGGAATCCCGGCTGGAGATCCAGCGGGCGGTTCACGCCAAAGAAAAGGCCAAGGCGGAGGAACGGTTGACCCAGTTGCGGACCGATCTCGCGGCCGCTGAATCCGATGCCGTGGGTTCTGCCGCCGCGTTGGTGGACGCTGAAACCGCCGTCCGCACGGCGCAATCGGACGTGGAATCCCGCGATCGCGGGATCACCGAAACCCAGTCCGCCGTGGCCCGTTCGCAGGAAGATTTGTTTCGCACTCAGGCCCAGCTGGATGCCCAGGAAGAATGGGAAGCCTCCGATATCTACGCCCGGGGCACCCAAGCGGCTTTGGGCGCCGGGCTCCCGGGCTTGCACGGCCCGGTGGGCCGACTGATTTCCGTTTCAACGGCGGATGAAGTGGTGGTGCGCCGGGCCTTGGGCGTCCACGTCAACGACCTCGTGGCCGACACCCTGGAGGACGCCCGGGCCGCCATTGATTTCTTGGCGAAAGGCTCCCACGGTCGGGCGCGCGTTCTGGTGTTGGACCGTCTTCCCCAGGGCGCTCCCGGCGCGGTGGCGGGTGTGGGCCAACGGGCCCTCCTGGACATGGTCCGCGTGGACTCCCGTTTCGATCCGGTCATCCGCACCCTCCTTTCCGGTTGGATCGCTATGGACGGAGCGCTTTACGGCGAGGGCGTTTTGGAGGGCGGATCGGACGCCGCCGCCGGACCCGTCTTCGACGCGCTCCGTCGGGAAAATCTGTCCCGGGAGATCGCCTCCCTCACCGCCCGATTGGAAGCCGCCCAGACGGCGCGCCGCGAAGCCGAGACCGCCCGACGCGCCGCCGCGGAGAACCTGGAAGCCGCGCGGCGCGCGCTGGAATCCGTCCGCGTTCGGGCCAACGTCGCCGCCCAAGAGGCGGAACGCCTGCGGGGTCAGGGAGCCCTCCACGCGGAAGAAATCCATTTGATCGACGTGGAAATGGAAAAGGCGCTCCAGACGGAGGGTCAGGCCCGGGCCTCGGCCCAGGCCCTGGAGGCCCTGTTGGAGGGCGTGAAGGGGGACGAAACCCGCCTGAGGAACGAGTGGTCCATGGTCCAGGAATCCTTGAAGGAACGCCAGGCCGAGACCTTCGCGGCGTCCTCCGAATTGGCCGTTGCCAAGGAGCGCGCCCACGGCCACGAAGAGCGGCTCCGCTGGAAGGAAAAACAATGGGCGGATGTTCAATCCGAAAGCCAGGGGTTGGCTGTCGGCCTTGAATCCAAAGTTCAGGAACGGGCCGGGTCGGCCGAACGGGTGGCGGAACAGCGGAAGGTGGAGGAAGAGGCCGCCCGAGCCATCGTCGAATTAATGACCGGCCGCCGGGACGCCAACGAGGCGCTGGAAGCTGTCCATGGGTCCCGCCGTTCCTTGGCGGAAGCCTTGGGACTGGCCCAAACCGCGCTCTCGGAATTGCGCCAACAGACCGAAGAGATGCAAACCCAGCTCCACGAGAAAAAACTGCAACACAGCCACGCCGAGTTCCGTCGGGAATCCGTGGAAACGCATTTGAAGGACAAATACGCCCTCACCTTGGCCGAGGCCCGGGAAGCCCATCCCGTTCCCGCCGAGGCCGTGCCTTCCGCCGAACTGGAAAAACTTCGCCGGCGGGTCGAGTCCATGGGCCCCGTGAACCTGGCCGCGCCGGAAGAGCACGCCCAGTTGGAGGAGCGCTACAACTTCCTGCTGTCCCAACAACAGGACCTGGTGAAAGCCAAGGAAGACCTTCTGACCACCATTCAGAAAATCAATGCCTCCACCCGCCTGAACTTCAAGGAAACCTTCGACAAGGTGCGGGAGAACTTCCAGAACATTTACGGCCAGCTCTTCCCGGGGGGAGAGGCCGACGTTCGCCTGACGGACGAATCCGACGTCCTCAATTCCGGGGTCGAGATTTTCGCCCAACCGCCGGGAAAAAAGTTGATGAACATCACCCTGCTCTCCGGCGGAGAGAAAGCCCTGACCGCCGTGGCCCTCCTCTTCGCCTTTTTCATGGTGCGGCCCGCTCCCTTCGCCGTTTTAGACGAGGTGGACGCCCCGCTGGACGAAGCCAACGTGACGCGCTTCATCACCCTGATCAAGGCCTTCACCGAACAGTCCCAGTTCATCATGATCACCCACAACAAGCGTTCCATGGAAACCGCCGACACGCTCTACGGCGTGACCATGGAAGTCCAAGGGGTCTCCCGCATCCTCTCCGCCCGCCTGAAAAATCTGGACGAGCGTCCCGAAGCCAGAAGCCCCGAATCCGTCCTCACCGCCGCCCGCGGGGCGTAGGGCTTCCTTCGGGGGCCGTTGACCTTTGGCGGAGGACCATGGACGATGGAAGGCGGATAACGGCTTTGACCTCCCCTTTCTCCCCTCCTTACGAAGGAGGGGAATTCCCCAAAGGCGCCAATATCCCAAGCGTGTTTGTCGTTCCCTCCCCTTGCCAAGGGGAGGGTTAGGGAGGGGTGTTTTTTGATGGTATCCCCCCCGACCGATCGAATTTCCATCCTCGGCGTTTCGGTTGACGCGATCACGGGAGAGGACGTTCTACTTCTCGTGGGAACGTTCGTCGCCGAGGGCGCCGCGCGGCAGATCATCACGGCCAACCCCCTCATGATCCTCGCGGCGGAGAAAGACGCCGCGCTCCGCGCCGCTTTTCGCTCCGCCGACCTCGTGGTTCCCGATTCATCCGGCGTCCAATGGGCCGCCCTCCTCCAGGGCCGGCGCCTGGAAAAAATCTCCGGCATCGACTTAATGGACCGGCTCTGCGCCCGGGCCGCCGAACGCGGATGGCGAGTGTTCCTCTTGGGCGCCGCTCCCGGCGTCGCCGACGCCGCCGGGAAAGAATTGCTCCTTCGCCACCCCCGTCTTTCCATTGTCGGAACCTGCCACGGCTATTTTGAACCGGACGCCGTTTCGACCCCTTCCACAGCCCTGCGGGAGTCGGCCGTCCTTTCCCTCGTCGCCGCGGCGCGCCCCGACCTTCTTTTTGTCGCCCTCTCCACCCCCCGCCAGGACGGCTGGATCCATCAAAACCTCCATCGGCTCGGCGCGAAGGTCGTCTTGGGCGTGGGCGGAAGCTTCGACGTCATTTCCGGCCGTCTCCGTCGAGCCCCCGCCTGGATGCGCGCGGTCGGCCTGGAATGGTTGTTCCGCCTCATCCAAGAGCCTCGCCGCGCCGGTCGAATGCTCGGCCTCCCCCTCTTCGTCGCGCGGGTCCTCCGTTCGGGGGAATCAAGCACCCGGTCCTAAAAGCGAAAGGGGTGCTTCTCCTTCGACCCCTGATGGTGTACGGACCCGCGGTCGTTTTGGTAAACTCTCGCGCGGACGGGCCCGTTCCCTCCCACGGCAAAAACCCACGCACGTTGGCGAAATGACGGACGAACGGGATCCGTCTGAAATAGGGCAAGCCGCTTTTCAGGAGATGAATATGGGAAATTGGTTGGATGGGGGGCGGGGCCGGTTTCGGGGGCCCATGGTTTTGGCCGGGCTCCTTTTGGCGCAGGGAATTCTTTTGGCGGTGTGGCTCAAAAAAGACACGCGCCCCCCCAAATGGGATTCGGCGGTCCATTTAATGACCGCTCATCATTACGCCGAGGCCGCTTGGAAGGGGAACCTTCGGGGCCTTCTGTTGACACCCACTTTTCCAGGCCATCCCCCATATCCCCCAGTGGCGCATTTCGTGATGGCGGCGGGGATGTCGACGTCCCGGGCGATCGGGGCTTCGCCGGAAGATGGGGCCGTCTTCCTTTTGCAGTTTTTCTCTTTGGGCGTGTTGGCGGTGGGATGTTTTTTGGTGGCGGGCCGATTTTGGGGTTCCGGCGCGGGCCTGGCCGCCGCGGCGCTGGCCCTGTTCGCTCCGCCGTTGCAGTTCCTCTCTCACGAAGCCCTCGTCGACGTGGCCCTGGCGGCCATGGTGGTGTTCGCTTACGGCTGTTGGGCCTGGAGCGATAAATTCTCTCGCTTGGGCTGGTCTTTGGCGTTTGGTTTGGCCGCGGGAATCGGGTGTTTGGTGAAGTGGACGTTTCCCACCTACCTTCTTCCGGTTGTGGGGGCCGGGATCTGGGGGCTTCTGAAATCAAAAAATAGGCGCCACATCCTCGCGGCGCTGGCTCTCTCCGTCCTCGTGACGGCCCCCTGGTATGCCGCGAACCTTTTCATTGTGATTCCCAAATTGTCCCGCGTGGCGGGGTTGGGTGTTCAGGAGGGGGACCCCTCCGGGCGGACCTTGGCGGGCTGGTTGTGGTATGTTCGGATCCTCTGGGCCCAGTGGGGCGGCCCGTTTGTTTTGGGCGGGATGGCGGGCCTGGCCTGGGGTTTTTTCCGACGAATGAAAGGCACTTTGGTTCTCGCTCTTTGGTTCGTCTTCAGCTACGCGATTTGGAGTTCGGTGTCCAATAAAGACCCGCGTTACCTGCTCCCGGCGGCGATGGTCCTCCCCATCGCCCTTTCCTCCTTGCCCATGGGAATCCCCGCGTTGGCGGCCACGGTCTGTGCGGGGATGGCGATTTCATCCCTCTGGGCCCAGCCCGGCGGGCGGTGGCGCGACGCCCCTGTCGCCCAAGCCTGGCCCCTTTCGGAAATGCTCGAAAAAGCGAACTCCATGCGGGGCGACCGGACGGGACCTTCCACTCTGATTTTGGTTTCGAACCACGCCTATTTGAACGGGAACAATTTGACCTGGACGGTCACGAGCCGGGGGTGGTCGGATCGATTAACGGTCCGAACCAAAACCGATCGTTTGGGAGAGTTTTCGGATTTTGTTATTGTGAAGACAGGGTCGTTGGGACCCCCGGGCAGCGTGGCTCGTCCCACCGCCGCCCGAGAAGAGATCTTGTTGCCGGGAGGATGGTTCCAGCGGGAGTTCACTGAATCCTCCCGGTGGACGCTTCCCGACGGAAATGAAGCCCTTCTGTTCGTCCGAAATCTGAACGCCCGCCCCATCCCAGGGGGAGCCCCGCTTGCGGGGTGGGGGGGAATCGATTGGAAGGACGTCCGGTTTTCAGCGAAACCCAGCGTGCGTTTTCCGGGGTCCCAGCGGGCCGAGATCATGGCTCGCGAAATGGAGTTCAAATCGGTGGTCTTGGGGAACGTGCGGTTGGATTTGGACGGTTTGCGCCTGGCGATGACCGATGGGGGGCCTCGTTTGCTGGATTTGCAGGAGGTCTCCATTCAATCCGCCGTTTGGGATGAGGAGTCCGCCGCCTCTCTTTTGTTGAAGCGGGCGCCGGGTTTGAAACAGGGGCGCGTGATCTTCCAGGAGGAAGGGGGAGTTCTCGTTTCCGGGCGGATGGGCCCTGTTTCCGTTCTCGCCGAATTGGGATTGTCCCTGAAAAAGGGTGTCACAGAGGATCAACTGGAGGTTCGTTTGAGGAGGATGAAAGTGGCTTGGTTTTCCGTTCCCCGTTTTTTCCTGAGCCGTTTGGGCGAGAAAACCCTCTCTTTGGGGGCGACGGCCCGTCGGCCCTACGGAATTCGTTTGTCGGGCCTTCGCGTTGTCCCGGCGGGAGAAACCCGGTCCGGCACGCTGGAAGTGGGTCCGTGAACGCGCCCGATCTTTCCGTTATCGTCCCGGTGTTTAACGAGGAGGCCGTGGTCCCGGAATTCGCCCGGGTTTTGGTGGAGACCTTGACCCCCACCGGCCTCACCTTTGAAACGATTTTCGTCAACGATGGGAGCTCCGACGGCACCGCCCAACGCTTGGAATCCCTGCGCCGGGGCGATGCTCGGATGAAGGTGATCGAGTTTTCCCGAAATTTCGGACATCAGAGCGCCATGACCGCCGGTTTGCGCGCGGCGAAGGGGCGCGCCTGTGTCATCATGGACGCCGATCTCCAAGACCCGCCCGCGCTTCTGGTGACGATGGTCGAAAAATGGCGGGAGGGTTACGACGTGGTCTACGCGGTCCGTCGGTCCCGGGAGGGAAACGGTCTTCAAAAAGTCACCGCGGCCCTTTTCTATCGAACCCTCCGGGCCCTGGCGGGGGTGGACATCCCGCCGGACACCGGAGATTTTCGTTTGATGGCCCGGCGCGTGGTGGACGTTTTAAACGCTTTTCCCGAGCGAAACCGATTTTTGCGGGGGCTGGTGAGTTGGATCGGGTTCCGTCAAATCGGCGTATCCTTCGATCGACCCCCCCGGGCGGCGGGGGAAACCAAATTTTCCATGTGGAAAATGGTCCGGTTCGCCCTGGACGGGCTCACCGCTTTTTCACGGGTGCCGTTGAGGCTGGTGACCATGGCGGGGGTCATGGCGTTTCTCGCCAGCGGGGGAGTTTTGGCCTGGGCTTTATGGGTTCGGTTGTTTACGGACCGGAGCGTTCAAGGGTGGACCTCGTTGATCGCCATCATCCTGCTCCTGGGTGGCGCTCAACTGTTGGCCCTCGGGGTGATCGGCGAATACATCGCCCATATTTTTGATGAAGCCAAAGATCGCCCCACCTATATCATCCGTCGGTTCTGGGGGAACGAAAAAGATTCCTGAATTGGGCCTTTCCGGTTTCGTGTACAAGTCTATGCAATTTTTTTGACCCGCCACCCCTTGAGGCGTATTGAGCACGTCGTTTTGACGGTTGCGGCGCGGCCCGTTGTGCCGGCGATAGGCCGTTGAGCCGAGCCAGTCTCGTTTTGTCGGCGAAGCCGACAGAGACTGGTCCCGAAGGGACATATGAGGGCCGCCCGTCAAAACGGCGCGCGGAAGCCGACGGGGCACGTTTTCTTTCCCCCCTTTCTTTTGCGTGTCCAAAAGAAAGGGGGCCGGGTCCAGGGCGGAGCGCCTGGCTGGGGTCCAGGGGGTGGAACCCCATGGAACGATCGAAGGTTGGCCAGCACAGGTGTTCAAGAGCGCCTGATCGACGACAGACATTCCATTTTTTCTTACACGAAACCCAGAAGACCCCCTAAATTGATCCTCCATCCTCGTTGCTTCCTAAAACACTTTTTCCGCGTTCTTACGTTATCCCTCTGAATTACCCCCGCGCTCTGTTTTTCGTTGCCGCGCGGTTTTTTGCATGCGAATAAAAACCCTTGACCGAAATGGAAATTCATGTTTATCTTAGGGGGCGGGTGGGCTGTGTCCTGAGGATCCGAGTTTTCGGTTGTCGAGGAGGAGAAGGGTTATGAAGATTCCGTTCATGGACATCAAATTGGCGCAGGACGAACTTCGGGCCGAAATCGGCGCCGACATCGGGCGGGTCATGGCCTCGGGCGTCTATATTTTGGGCCCGGAACTGGATGGGTTTGAACGTGAGTTCGCGAACTATTGCGGGACCTCCCAAGGCATCGGTGTCTCCAGCGGGTACGATGCCCTCTTCCTCATCTTCCGTGCCATGGGTATTGGGCCCGGGGATCAAGTGATTGTTCCCGCCTACTGTTTCGTTTCCCTCTGGTTTGCGGTCAACGCCGTGGGGGCGGTGCCGGTCCCGGTGGAGCCGGACCCCAGCACCATGAACATGGACCCCACCCAGATCGCCGCCGCGGTGACCCCTCAAACCAAAGCCATTCTGGTCCACCACATGTTCGGCCAACCGGCCGATATGGCCCCGATCTTGGAGGTCGCCAAAGCCCGTCGACTGAAGGTGGTGGAGGAAGTGAGCCAGGCCCACGGGGCTTCCTATCGGGGACGACGGGCGGGCTCCTGGGGAGACGCCGCCGCTTTTGATTTTTACCCGACGCTCAATCTGGGGGCGGTGGGGGACGGCGGCGCGATCCTGACGAACGATGCGGAATTGGCGGAGCGCATTCGAGCTCTTCGGAATTTCGGATTTCGGGGCAAAAAGTTCGGGGCGGAGAAGGGCATCACCAGCCGCCTCGGGGAAATTCAGGCGGCCGTCCTCCGCACCAAACTTCACCGGCTGGAGGCCTGGAACGACCTTCGCCGCAAACAGGCCGCCGTCTATCAAAAAGCCCTGGAAAACACTCCCGGGCTGACCCGGCCCGAGGTCTTAAACCAAGAGGGGACCTCCCACGTTTGGCACCGTTACGTGATCCGCCACCCCCGACGGACCGAAATCGCCAAGGCCCTCGATATTGTCGGCATTCAAACCATGGTCCATTACGCCGAGCCGCCTCACCTCTCCTCGGCCTACGCGGAGATGAAGTGGGGACCCGGCGCTTTTCCGATTTCCGAGAAGACCAGCCGCGAGGTTCTTAGCCTCCCCATCGGGCCCCACCTGAACATGACCCAGATCGCCCAGGTGGCCCAAGCCGTGGATCGAGAGGCCCACCTCCGCGCCGGCGGGGCCGGGCCCGCGCCGCGTTTCGGCATCCCCTCGCCCGCCGTCCCCTCCATGGGGCTCCCGGTCCAAGCTCCCACGATGAACATTCCCCTTCCCAAACCTCCCTCTTCCCCTACGCCCGATTCCGAAACCTCGAGCCCTTTTTAAGGGAGCGGTATTCGTTTTTTCCAAACAATCTCGGACAAAGACCGACGTCGGAGGAGGGAAATATATTTGCAAAGTATATTGTAAAATTACGACGTAATGTTACAATGTGATTTATGAATCAATATCCCCGCCTCCTCCCTCTTCCCCGGCAAAGTTTTTTCCTTTTAGGGCCCCGCGGCACGGGGAAGAGCACGTGGTTGAAACAGAATCTGCCGTCTGCCCATGTGGTGGACCTGTTGGATGAAGAGATATTCCAACGCCTCTTGGCAAATCCCTCGCAATTTTCGAACGAGATCCGGGCTGTGCCGACAGGACGCTGGGTGGTCGTGGATGAATTCCAGCGGCTCCCTCACCTTCTGAATGAGGTTCACCGCGCCATTGAAAACGAGGGCCGCCGCTTCGCCCTGTGCGGTTCCAGCGCGCGCAAGCTTAAACGAGCCGGGGTGAACCTGCTGGGGGGGCGGGCGCTTCAGCGGCACATGCATCCGTTCCACCCGAAAGAGCTCGGCGGCGCGTTTCGGCTGGAGTCGGCCTTGCGAACGGGTTTGCTTCCCCATCGTGGTTTCTTCCAAGAACAAGGAAGAAAGCCTTGCCGCCTATGCCCAACTTTACATGAAAGCGGAGATTCAGGCCGAAGCAGTGGTTCGGAACCTTCCGGCTTTCGCACGGTTCCTCCCTATTGCCGCTCTTCTAAACGGGCAGACCCTGAACGCCAGCAATATCGCCCGGGAAGCGGGTATCGCCCGAGCGACCGTGGACAGCTATCTGGACATCCTCCAAGAGACTCTCCTTTGTTTCAGGGTGTTGCCTTTCGAATCCAAACTTCGGGTGCGGGAACGACGTCATCCGAAGTGGTATTGGTGCGATCCGGGCTTGGTTCGAGCCATCAAGCACGTGTCGGGCCCTCTCACGCCGGAGGAGCGTGGACCGCTCTTTGAAGGTCTGGTGGCCCAGTTAATTCGGGCCTGCATGGATTACCGGGCTGTTTGCGACGAATGCCGTACCTGGGCCCCCACCGATTCAGATGTGGAGGTGGATTTTTTACTGACAAAGGGACGGCGGCATGTGGCGGTTGAGGTCAAATCCGGACGGACGGTTCAGCCTCACTGGCTTCGCGGTCTTCGCGCCATCGCGCCTTTGCCTGGCCTCATCCGTCGAATCCTTGTCTACCCGGAAGGCCCCGCTCTTATACTGGACTCGGGCGTAGAGGTTTACTCCTTCGCCCATTTTTCGGATTTACTGATGACGGGAAAGATTTTTCAATGACCCTCCATTCGGAGATGACGATCGGCATTCCGCTCCTCCCCCGCGTCAGGCATTACGATTGGGGAGCCAGGGGAAAAAGAGCCTTCATTCCGCGCTGTCTGGGCATCCGTCCCCAGCCGAATACTCCCTACGCCGAGCTCTGGTTCGGGGACCACCCCACGGCGCCATCCCTGGTAAAAACGGAGCAAGGCGAGCGAATCCCCCTGGACCGTTTCCTAAAGGAAAACGCGCGTCTTTTTTTCCCTCCGGGCAAGCAGAGGAAAGAAGCCCGCCTCCCCTTCCTCATCAAAATCATCGATGCGGCCCGCCCCCTTTCTCTCCAAGTCCATCCGGACGAGAAACAATCCAAGGCGGGGTTCGCCCGGGAGAATGCGGCCGGCATTCCGCGCGACTCCCCCGACCGGTGCTTTCCCGACCCCGTCGCCAAACCCGAACTCCTCCTGGCCCTCCAACCCTTCGACGTTCTGGCCGGATTTCTCCCATGGAACGTTCTGCGGCAGGACGTCTGGTGTGGCGAAATCATCTCCCTCGTCGGCGGCCCACGCCCTAATACCCAACGATTGGTCGAACGTTTATTTCGCCTGTCCCCGGAACGGGTTCGGGCCATCGGCCAGGAGCTTTTCGGCCGAAGAAACCTCCCATCGGGCCCTCGCGCTCTCTGGCTGCGCCGCCTATGGGCGGAACACGGTCTTCCGAAATCCGACCCCGCCTGCCTGATGGCCTGTTTCATGAACTTCCGCCGGTTGATGCCGGGCGAAAGCCTGGAAATCCGTCCCGGGGTCCCGCACACCTACCTTCGCGGCGTGGGTGTTGAGGTGATGCGAAACTCCGATAACGTGCTACGTCTGGGATTGACGTCGAAACCCGTCCGTTTTCGGAGCGCCTTGAAATCGATTCTTTTCAATCGCCCCGTTCTTTGGCAAAAAAAGGGTTCCTCTCCCACGCTCTGGGTCCAGAAAGGAAAAATCTGTGCGCGCCCCCTGAAAGCGGGGATTCATCGGCTTCGGATGACATCGAGAAACTTCGGTTTTTTCATGTCGTTCTCCCGGGGGGCTTCTTTGGGTCGAAGGAGAAGTCCCGTTGTCGTCTCGCTCCTTCCCCCGGGTTCTGCCACCCCCTGTTCGGGACTCGGGTTCCTGATCCAAACCCTCTGACCATCGAGGTCCTTGCGCCCAAATGGGAAATCTGGGTCAAGAGCCCACTGCCCCCTTGGGTTCGTTTCAGGTTCACCCTCAGCACGATCGTGCCGAACACCGCCAAAGCCAGAAAATTTGTACAATGTTTTCTCCAAACCATTGGATTGATTTTTCTCACCCAAAAAACCCGAGCGTGACCTTGGTCAGAGGTAGTTTATTTCTTGGGTTGAAGAATAATAAGGTATTTGTTTGACCATTTAGGAGAACCAATGAAAAAGGCTCTAATCACCGGCATAACGGGGCAGGACGGATCTTACCTCGCGGAATTCCTTTTGGAAAAGGGATACAAGGTGTTCGGGATGGTGCGCCGTTCCAGCACCGACAGCCTCGAACGGATTTCCCACATCAAAGACCGCTTAGAATTTATCCATGGAGATCTGACAGATCAATCTTCATTGGACGAGGCTGTTCGGGTGGTGAAACCCGATGAAATCTATAATTTGGCGGCCCAATCCTTCGTTCCCGTTTCTTGGAACCAACCGGCCTTAACTGCGGATGTGACAGGGTTGGGGGTGACCCGTCTCCTTGAATCAGTTCGAAAGTACAAACCCGACGCGAAATTTTACCAGGCCTCTTCTTCTGAAATGTTTGGAAAGGTCCAAGAGACGCCGCAAAACGAAAAAACACCCTTCTACCCCCGAAGTCCTTACGGTGTCGCCAAAGTCTATGGCCACTGGATCACAGTCAACTACCGCGAGAGCTACAACCTTTTTGCCTGCTCGGGAATATTGTTCAACCACGAGTCCCCACGCCGGGGACTTGAGTTCGTTTCCCGCAAGGTCACGCACGCGGTGGCCCGGATTAAGATGGGACTGGCCCAAGAACTTAAAATGGGGAACCTGGAGGCGAAGCGGGATTGGGGTTTTGCGGGTGATTACGTTGAGGCCATGTGGCTTATGCTCCAACACCCAGCACCCGATGATTTTGTGATTGCGACGGGCCAAACCCACACTGTTCGGCGTCTCGTGGAGTTGGCTTTTGAGGTCGCCGGTATCGAATTGGAATGGCGCGGGCAAGGTGTCGATGAAAAAGGGATCGATCGGCTCACGGGCCGAGTCGTCGTGACCATTGATCCGCAATTCCTTCGCCCCGCAGAGGTTGATTTGTTGATTGGGAATCCGTTTAAGGCAAAGTCTCTTTTGGGGTGGAGCCCTCATGTCTCTTTCGATAAATTGGTTGCCATGATGGTCCGAAATGATTTAAACCACTTGAATCTTCCGGCCCTTGTCGGACCGTTCGGCCAATGAGCGAGCGCCATCGTCCTATATGGTGCCCCACCTATTTCCACCAAACTGACATGCAACACTGGACATCGGTGTTATCGTTGGGGTGGTTGTTGTTCCTCCGGGAATTTCGTTTCATATACCGTCAAACTCTCCTTGGCGGGGTGTGGCCGATCCTGCGGGCCACACTGACGGGAATTCCATTCATTTTTGTTGGGCGCCATTTTTCAATGGGATTGAAGGCCGCCTACCCCTACGAACTCTATGCTCTAGCAGGGTTCATCTATTGGCAAGTTCTTTGGGACACCATCAATCTTGCGCAATTCATGGCCTATCGCCTTCGAATGGTCATGAGGGACACCTATGTCCCCCACCGGGCCATCCTTTTGGCTGCTGTGTCCCATGTCGCGTTTAATCTTGTTGTTTACGTTGTGATGTTCGTCGTAGCCTGCTTCTTTTTCAAATTTCTCCCGGCGCCAACGACCATTTTATGTTTGACGACGATCCCGTTAATGGTTTTGACAGGGCTTTCCATCGCCATCTTTATTTTCCCGTTCACTTTTATTTTCAACGATTTTCGGTTTGCCACCCCGTACCTATCATCAGCGTTAGTCTGGTGCGTGCCAGTTTTTTACCAGATGCCGAGCGAGGGTCTCCTCCACTTATTGAATAAGTGGAACCCCATGACCTACCTGGTGAACATTCCCCGGGATTGGGTCCTGGAAGGATGGCACACCTCTCATTGGATATACTTCCCATCGATGGCCTTGGTCGTGGCGGTTTTTATCATCGCCGAACGGTTCGTTTTTCGGGCAATCCCCATCATGACTGAGCGGATCCCCCGATGACCCCGGGCTTTCAATGAAAGTTGGATTCCGCTTGGATCGCGTCTCCAAAGTATTTTGTGGCCAAATCAGGCTCTCCCGGATGTACGCGCTCCAAGATGTGTTCAAGAAACGCCACCCACCCTATGCACACACCTTGCGGCCGGGGGAGTTCTTTGCCTTGAAGGATGTCAGCGTTGAAGTGGGCGACTGCCAGAAATTATTGATTTTGGGAGGACCCTCCTCTGGAAAAACCACTTTGGCGAGGCTCCTGACAGGACAGTATCGTCCGGACGAAGGCCAGGTCAGCGTCGTGGGCCGCGTCTGTTTTGTCGGAAAAGGCAAAATGGGAATGCACCCGTTCATGACGTTGCGAGAATACCTGGAACTCGCTTTGGCTCTTTGCCATGTCCCGGGTCGATCGCTACGGTCGCGGGTCACCGAGGTCGCGGACTTTTACGAATTTGGTCCCTGGCTGGACGCCCGAATTCAGGATGTGCCGCCAATCGTGACGAAAGGGCTTCCTCAAGCAGCTGGGTCCTTTGGCGAGGGGGACATCTTTGTTTTTGATGAGAGCGTGGGAATTGGGTCGCCAGCCTTTGAGAAATGTTATCAATCCCGCCTCGCGGAAATCTTTAGAGAGAAAACCGTTTTAGTGTTGGCCGGATCCGCAAAAAAAGCCCCTGAGGCAATTTCCCAATGCCGTATCTTGCATTCGGGCCGCTTGTTCTGGGAAGGAACCCGCGAGGAGGGATTGGGGATCCTTCCCCTCCTGGCCAACGCATCCTCAAGCGAACCTCTGTCCCCCGGGAAAGAGCGGGGACCCGGGGTCGGCCTCCTAGATGCGAACGCCCCGACCTTCTATTGGGTGGCTTGGGCCGCGGGGTCGCGACGGCCCTTAACTCAGGTCATTGATCGCGTATGTTCGAGTGCGCGCCCCCGTCCTGGTTGGGCCGTGGTTGTCTAATTCTTTGTTTGAGGCGCTCTATTGGCTCCCTTTCTTGAACTCCCTTCGCCAGAGACCGGGTATGGAGAAACGTAGGTGGGTAGCCGTTTCCCGCGGAAATCTGAGTTCGATCTATCGTTCTCTGGGCATGGAATACGTTGATTTATCAGAGCTGGTTTCTGGGGAATCCCTCGACGGGCCAACGAGGGACTTTCTTTGGAATCTGGGGGGGCGAAAGCAACGCGAGTTCACCCCCATCGAAGGTCGACTTATCGAAGAAACGAAGAGTCGGCTGGGGTTGGTTGAAATAGATATCTTGCATCCCTCTTCGTTAATGAACGCCCTTTCTTCAAGTTGGGGAGGGGGAATCGCTCCCGAGATTCCTTTTGAGCCGTTGCCTCGCCTGGCTCCGGAATCAGGAACGAGGCTAACGGAATGGCCGATCGTCCTTCACCGGTGGCCCGCGAACCCATTTTTCCCCGCCACGCCCGAGAACGTGGAATGGGTCCGGGCGGCCGCTTTGGGTGCCCAAGCGTTCGGGCGGGGACAGACTCTCCTGTGCAGTCCGACGTTCGATGCCAATCCAGATTTAATGGCGGATGAATTCAGCCGGGTGGAGGGGATGACGGTTCCCCCTCAAGACATGGGGGACCGGTTTATTCAATTGGCCCGAAAAGCGCGAATGATTCTGGGATCCTTTTCGGGGTTACCTCTTCTTGGCGCGTTGACGGGGACACCTACCCTATGTGTTTTCCGGGAAGAAAAAGGGTTCTTCAAGACCCATCGGTTGATGATGGAACGGCTTTGGATCGCTAACTCCCAGATCTCGGTTCGCCTCGTGAACGCGGCCATTCAGGATCCGGAGAAAATCGGAGAGGGCCTCTTCACCCCCGGTGGCGCGTGGCACCCCATGGCGCTGTCATGATGCGCCGTGTGCGGTCGCTCTGGGGTAAATTGCGCCCGCGCGTGTCGGGTCGGGGCCAATCCCGTGGCGCGCCTCCCCTGGATGGGCGGTTGCCTAACTGGCCTTTATTTTTCGAGGCTAATCGAGACCTTTGGCAGGAGAGCCTGGACAGGAGCCGAACCGGACCAAAAATCCTCATGGCCAACAATGTCCCCGCCTTCTATAACAGCTCCATCTTGGAGAGCCTGCTTTCCGTAGCACTGACCCTTCGAGGAGCGGACGTCCATCTGCTTTTGTGCGATGAGGTCATGCCTGCCTGCTTCAACACCAAATTCAGGCGAACGGGGCCCAACACATTTTTTGACGGGACTTTCAGAGAGTTGGCCTGCAGACCCTGCGTGGATCGGCGCCGTGTCTTTTCCGACTTGGGCCTGCCCGTCCACCTCTATTCCGAAGAGTTGTCGCATTTGGAACGGCAGGATTTGCGCACGCTGGCCAACGGTCTCCCGGCGGACAAAATTCCGACCTTCCGGTGGCGCGACCTACCTATAGGGGAACACGCCTATGCGGGATGCCTCCGATATTTTAGCACCGCAACGTTGGACGGTCAGCCGCGAGGGGAGGAGATCCTGCGAAAATATTTTGAGGCCGCACTCTTGGCGGCGGCGGTCACGGATCATCTGGCGCGGCGAATTCGCTTCGCGGGTTCGTGTTTTCATCATGGGATTTACGTTCCCCAGGGGGTGACAGGAGAGGTGTGCCGCGCCCGGGGGGTCCCCGTGGTCAATTGGAACGTGGCATACCGTAAGCGATGTTTTATCTTTTCGCATGGGGACACCTATCACCACACGCTGTTGGATGAACCGGTGTCCACCTGGAAAACCATGGAATTCACTCCCGCGATGGACGAAGCTATCCAGGCTTATCTCAAAACGCGGTGGTGGGGCTCCCAGGATTGGATCTATTTTCATGACACCCCGATGACAAGGAGGAGACCTTGGTGGCCGAAACGGGGATTGACCTTGCGCGTACCATCGTAGGTCTTTTGACCAATGTGATGTGGGACGCTCAACTCCATTATCGGGCGAACGCTTTCCCGACCATGTTGGATTGGATCGTAAAGACGATCCGTTATTTTGAAACTCGCCCTGACCTGCAACTCCTCATACGCGTCCATCCGGCCGAAATTCGTGGGCTTCAGCCGTCCCGACAATTTGTGGTTGAAGAAATTGACAAGGCGTTTCCGCGTCGCCCCCCCAACGTGTTTGTCATCCCGCCGGAGAGCCATATCAACACCTACGCGGCCATGAGGAAGTGCAACGCGGTCCTCATCTACGGAACAAAGACAGGGGTGGAGCTCACTAGCATGGGAATCCCGGTCATCGTGGCGGGCGAGGCCTGGATCCGCAACAAAGGACTCACGACGGACGTCTCGGATGAAAAAGACTATTTCCGGGTCCTGGCTCGCCTACCCTCCGCCGAGCCTCGGCTCTCTCCGGACCTAGTGCGCGATGCTCGCAAATACGCGTATCATTTTTTCATGCGGCGAATGATCCCCCTCTCCTCATTGACGTTGACCTCGGACAAGGCCGCGCCGTTTGGCCTGGGCATTCGAACGCTCGAGGATCTGCTTCCCGGAAAAGACCCTGGGTTGGATATCATCTGCGATGGGATTTTGAAAGGCACCCCGTTTGTTTTTCCCGCCGAAACGGCGATGGAATCCCATGCCGTGGCGTGATCGCTTGGCTTCCTTTCGAAAGCGAACCACCCATCGCCGGGATCTCTTCTTGGTCTTTCTGACGAACCACGTGGTGGCCCGCGTGCTGTTCAGCGCGTGGCGGCTGTGGTGGTACCGGCATATCATGGGATTCGATATCGGTCCGGGGGCCTCTCTCCTGCGGGACATTCGGGTCTCGCGGCGGGGGAACATGCGGGTGGGAGCGCACACGGTCATTAACAACGGCTGCCGCTTGGACAACCGTTTCCCCATCGTCATTGGGAAAAACGTGTCCCTCACGTACGGAACTCTGGTCCTGACCAAGGGGCACGATATTGATTCGCCCGTTTTTGCGACGAAGGGTGCGGGTGTGACGATTGAGGATTATGCGTGGATTTGCGCCAACGCGATCATTCTCCCGGGTGTTCGAGTCGGGCGCGGCGGGGTGGTCCTTCCTGGCGGAGTGGTGGTCAAAGACGTTGAACCCTTTCACGTGGTGGGGGGCAATCCGGTAAAATTTATACGAGAACGGTCGCGCGATTTGCGCTACCAGCTGAGATGGGATCCATGGGTCCCATTTTTTGGATAGGTCAACCAAGGGGGTAAAATTATGAGCGTGTCATCCGGGGAGCGTCAGCGTTTGGTGGTGGGATTCCGTTTATAATCGGGCCTCGCTTCCTGAAGGAAGCCTTGATAGTCTTCGGGGACAAAGCCACCGCGATTTTGAAGCCATCCTCTTCGACGATGGGTCCCAGGATGGGTCCTTGGACATCTTGCGGGCCGAGGAAAGGGGGGACTCTCGTTTTCGCCTGGTTCACGGAGGCGGGCGCCTGGGGATGATCGGCGCCTGGCGCCGTGTGGCCGAGCTGGCGTCTGAATCCGGACCTCCCGCTTATTTTGCCTGGTTCAGTGACCACGACCGCGTTTCGCCGGAATGGTTGGAGGGGCTGGTTCAAGCGTTGGAAAGCGACCGCGCGCTCAGTCTCGCCTATGCCGACACGTTTCATATGTCCATGGAAGGGGAGGTCTTGAGGCCCATGTCCGTTAGGTTCGATACGTCAATGGACGACGTATGGACCCGTGTGGACCGGGCCACGGGCTTGTCTATTGGGGCCGGGGATGCAGTCTACGGATTATTTCGTTATCCCGCTCTCCAATCGTGCGGATTCTTTCGGGACGAAATTTATCCGGACCGCCTGTTGGTCTCCGAAATCAATCTTCACGGGGGGGTCCGATGCGTATCGGAGGTTCAACGGTTTCGCCGATTGACCGCATACACCTCCAAGGACCGTGCCGCGATCCAGCGCCAATTGAGCACTCTTTTTTCGCCGACGGGGGGGGCGCCGAGGTTTCCCGTGACGTCGCACGTGACGTTCTTTATTCGAAACGCCCGGTTCGCGAAGGAGGAGACGGAGGAACAGTTGCTGGCCCGCTGGTGGCATGCCACTCTTTACGCGACCAAAATGGGTTATAAGCATCGGGAACTTATTCGAGAGGAAAGCGCGGAAAACGATCCGCGACTGGGCCCCCTCGTTAAGTTTATCCTAAATCATCTCGCGCAGGCGCCCGTGGCGTCCCGCGATGAATTGCTGGACGTCCGCCATGTGCTGGCCCACGTCCGTGCGAAATTTGAAAATGCGAGGGCGAAAGCGCCCTTTGCTAAACCCGTGCAATCACCTTTGTCTAAGACGCCCCCGTCGGGGGTCAGTGGGCTCGAACGGTTCGTTTCGATTTGGCGACGGGGGGAAAACCGCTGGCAGCCCGTTGGCCGTCAGATGAGGAAGCGGTTCCGGAATATATGGTATCGATTGGCCGGGGCGCCGGCGGTTGGGGGAAACGGTCCGCGGGAGGCGGGGATACGACTCGGCCCGGTGCCACCCGCCTTGGACCCGCTCCGGGCAGGACGCGGAGGATGGACGGGAAGCCCGGCCGATAAGGCAGCCGCCTTCGCTTATTTCCTGACCGTCCGGGACCGAGTCCGGGCAATCCAGGTAGCTCAAAAAGGCGACGGGGCCGGTCCGGCCAGCGACTATTGGAAAGAGGAACTAGCTAACTTCGATTACATGGAGGAGGCGTCCCCGCGCATCATCGAACGGTTGCGGCAACACACCTACCACTAACGGGTTTGAGGTGGGATTACAGGTCCAACCAGGACCGTCGGCGCGGCTTGCATGAGATGAAACTCCGCCCTCTCCGGGATGGACGACCGAGGACTGTTCGTTCAGGAGTCCGGCGCGCTGGGGGGATTCGGATTCAACATCGGGGGCTCTCTAGTCAATCTCGATACCCTGAAATATTACGAGGCTTTGATCGCGATGGACCGAGCTGGGTTCCTGGAAGAACTCTCCCTATCCGGGCGACGGGCCATGGTGTGGGAGATCGGTGGCGGGTGGGGGGGATTTGCCTACCATTTCAAGGTGTGGCGTCCCGACACCACTTACGTCATCATCGATTTGCCTGAACTCTTCCTTTTTTCGGCGACCTATTTGAGGTCGGTGTTCCCCGCGGCCAGGATCCGCATGTACGGAGACGTGCCGGATCGGGACCTCTTCGCCGATTGGGAGAGCCAAGATTTCATCTTTTTGCCCAACACGTTTCTGGCGGGTTTTGAGCCCCCGCGCGTCGACCTGACCCTCAACATGGTGTCGTTTCAGGAAATGACGAAAGGCCAGGTCGAAGGTTATCTGGAAAAATCAGCGGAACTCGGAACCCCCCGGCTTTACTCCCTGAATCGGTCGCGCCCCAAATACAACCGCGAATTGGAGGACCTGAATCCCCTCCTTGCGCGCCACTATGATTTGACCTTAATCGATGTCCTGCCCGTGGATTATACCACGCTCGACATGTCGACGACCGCGCGGGCGGTGACGCTTCCTCCTGGCGTGGGGTGGGCCGGGATGCGGGCCGAATTTTATGCGCCGAAATACCTCCATGTGTGTGGGCGGCTCCGGACGTCGGCCGGGCCGACACGGGTCCGGGACGCGGCCGAGGCGAGTTTCGGATGAACACCGGGATGTCCGGAAACGGAATCGCGCGCGGGGAGGGGAAAGGCGGGGGGTGGCCCTGGGAATCCCCGTTCACAACAGCGCCACCTTCCTGGGAGAAACCCTGGAGAGCCTCTTTTCTCAATCGGATGGGGAATTCCGGGTGTTCGCTTTGAATGATGGGTCCTTCGATCGTTCACAAGAGATTTTGGAGGAGTTTGCTCGGCGCGAGCCGCGCCTATCTCTCCGGAGATCTCCCGCTCGTCAAGGGATGGTGAGGGCATGGGCCGAGTGTGCCCGCTGGGCCATTCAAGAAACCGGGGCGGAATACTTCGCCTGGTGCGGGGACCACGACCTTTTACATCGGGACTGGCTCCTCCATTTGAGGGAGCGGCTGGACAGGGAAGCGGGTTCGGTCCTCGCCCATGGGAGGACCCACCGGATCGATTTGGCCGGGCATGAATTAGGACAGGTTCCCGTTCACTTTGACAGCGCTGATATGCCTCCCTGGGCGCGCCTGGAGGCGGCGTCCCATGACGCCATGGGGTCCGGGGAAGCGGTGTACGGACTGATTCGAAGCACGATACTTGCTCGCTGTGGTTTTTTCGCGAGGAAATTCTTCCCGACCGTATTCTTCTGGCCGAACTGCATTTGCATGGGGATTCGTTTTGAACCAAAGGCCATTCGCTATCGACGGGAAACCGCCAAACCCGCAGCACCTGTACTGTTGGTGCAAAGACAATTGAAACAATTGTTTGCGGCGGACAACCCCAAAGCGATGCCAGTCCTTTCGATGTCGACGGTTTTTTTCCGGCTAGGGGAACCCGGCGAGGACCCCGGAAGGGCCCTCCGTCGCCAGTATCTTGGTTGGGGGTTCTTCCGGCAAATGACGAAGAAACTCGCGCCATTGCTGAGAGAAGAATTACGGATGGCGGACCCTCCGCAGTCGAATTGGGACGACTGGATACAGGCGGTTGGATGTGGGAAAGGTGCGTCCCCTCTGGCGCCTGCCTGGGAGATCGACGAGATGTTTGAGCGCCTGCGGCTGGTTCGTTGGGCTTATGGGATCCATGTGGGCGCCAAGCGTTGGCGGCGACGGGTCCGTCGAAAAATGGCAGGGTCGATGTTTTGGGCCCGATATTTGTGGGGAACTGGGAAGTTAATCAGAAAGTCTATCCACGCGCGGATTCGGCGAGCGTTCTTCTCGGAGCCCCCTCGGCGACTTCAGGCGGGAAAGCCCGTCCTTCACATCCTTCCCGCGAATAATATGGGGGATCCCAACCTCTTTTATCACGGAAGTCGAAAGGATGCAGAAGGGCGGAAAGAATATTTTGCGAAGCGACAAATCCTGTCGGAGGAATTATACGTGGAGCGGGACGACGGCGCGTTGTCGTTGTTGCTTCAACGTATTGAAATGGGACGCTACGGAGCCTTCTTGCTGGATATTCCAAGCACCTTTCCGCGGTCGATCGCGTATTTGAAACGTCACAGCTCTTCGCCCGTTCTCTACCGGGCCCACAACGCTGAATTTCTTCACCGCTGGGACTATTTTCGAGCCGGCGGCCTTGGGTCATTCAAACAGGGAAGCCTGAGGGCTTTGTTCCGGTTGTTTTTTGCCGACCTCTGGGCCGCATCGGAGGCCGATTATGTCCTCTGTATCGCGGAGGGGGATGTTCGTTATTATCAGTGGCTGGCGGGGCGGGCCCACGTCTTGTGCGCGCCTTATTTCCTGCCAACCCTGTATCTTCCGAGCGGGCCGGCCTCTCATCCGAAAGAGAAATTGTGCGTCTCCTTAGGCGCCGTTCTATCGGGGACGCTTGCTATTGACAACGCGCGACGGTTCCGTAAGTCCGTGGACGGTTTGTCGGAGCGGGCGCTGGGTTGGAAGTTTGCGCTGACTGGGGAGACTGAGAAAGGAGTGACTTCCACCCGGGTCGAACAATGGGGGATTTTACCATCGCCTTTCGAAGCATTGAGGAAAGCGCGGGCCATGGCTGTATTCTCGGACTTTGGACGGGGCTTCAAGACTAAAATTCTCGATGCATTGGTGACAAATTGTTACGTCCTTCTTACGCCGAACCTACATCAGCGCTTGCCGCCTGAGTTGAAGCCATTTTGTTTCCAGTTCGGCCCGAAAATGCGAATGAATTTGAACGAGCCCTGGCGAAATGTGAGGCGCCGTTCCCTGCCCTCGACCTCAATGGAATGCTTCGTTCTCGTGCCATGAAAACCTTGGACCAAGCGTTGGGGATTCCAACGCGTGCGGACATCGTGACGGAAGCGGCCACAGTAACGGTGGGTCCGGAGTGCGTCCCCCATGTGTGAACGCTCGCTAATCGTTATTGGCATCCCCGTGTGCAACCGATCTCCCCATTTGTCCCTCTCAGGTCGGTCTTGGCCAAATCTCATCAGGATATCCGCGTGGTGATTTATGATGAACGGCCAGCGGACGCCGGGCGGGACGTTTTTTCTGCTAAATATTTTAGCTGGTTTGGCAATCATTACTCCGCGCATCTCCGTTGGTTGAGCCATCTGGTGGCTGTCCTGGACCGTGACTCCGTTTTTGGGTGGTCCCACGCCAAGACTCTCCATCTAACCCCAGGCCGCTCCTTTCTTGGAAAATTGCCGTTTTCCTTTGGTTCGAGTTGTGACAGCAAATTGGTGCGAGTCTGGCGCGTGTGCTTAGAAAAAAGGGAGCGTGGTTTTTGCGCCTCTGGGCCTCGAGTGTTGTTAATGCGCGCGTGCATCCTGTGACAGGCACCCTCCTGAAATGACGGTCAAAAGCGCTTCCTCGGACTTGGGCACCGAACAACCGGGCGCTTCCCTCGCGGAGGTCTATCGTTATTACCAACATGTCCGCGATTTGGTGGTGGCCATGCGCGAAAAACCAGGCCCTGCCGGGGACGGGAGAAATCATCCCAGTGATTATTGGCGGGAGGAAATGGAAAATTTCGATTATATGCTGGAGGCATCTCCCCGGCTGATCGCGAAGCTCCGGCATCATTGCTTTCACATCACGGGTGTGCGAGTTTACGATTACCGAACCTTGAAGGACAAGCTACGAACCGTGTTTCTTGGGCGGTTGAACTCGTTGAACCGGCAAGACTCGGTCGGCCTTTGGGTCCCGGAGTCGCCCCTGTTGGGCGGGTTTGGGTACCAGACGGACCGAGGTCTGATCAACTTGGACACCTTGAAATATTACGAGGCGCTCCTCGCGTTGGACCGATCGGGAGAGCTTCCGGCCTGGCGGCGGCGCCGGGAGTCCGGCGCACAGTCTGCGAAATCGGGGGGTGGGGCGGGTTCGCCTACCAATTCAAGTCGATTTTTCCTTTCTCCACCTATGTTATTGTCGATTTCCCAGAGTTGTTTCTCTTTTCCGCTGTTTACCTGCGCACGGTTTTTCCCCGCGCGCGGATGTGGATCTATGGAGAAACTCCCCTGGCGATCCTGGCGGACCAATGGGACAGCTTCGACTTCATTTTTTTGCCAAATTTTGCCTTCGGCGATATTTCCTTTCCACGGATTGATTTGACTCTCAACATGGTGTCGTTTCAGGAAATGACCGCCACGCAAGTTGAATTCTACGTGTCCGCTGTGGAGGCCGCCGGATGCCCCACATTGTATAGCCTCAACATGTGGAAACCCAAATACAACCCGCAGCTGAACGATTTGATTGCCATCATGCGCCGGCACTACGATCTCCGAAAGATCTCCGTTTTAGAACGCGCGCACAATGATTTTTTTGTTCCTCGGACCTCCCCATCGGGCCCTTGGCTGAGCCGGGTCAGGCAGGCCCTCCGTCAGATGGCTTCCTTTTCCTTCGGGAGAAGGTCGGATTTGTATTCGTCGGGGTACGCGCATTTGATCGGAAGGGTTACGGCCCGCGCGTCGGTAGAGAGGGCCCGTTGAACGTTCTTTTCGTCATCCGCTCCACGGCGCATTTCGTCTACCATGTGTCCGTGTTGGAGTCTCTGTGTCGGCGAGGGAACCGCGTCAGGATCCTCGTGGATGAGGAATGGAGCCGGGGAAAATCACGGGAGGCGTTGGATGAATTCTTACGCAAAACGCCGTCGGCCGCATGGGCGTGGTCCCGGCGGCGGTCAGGACCCATGCGACGTTTCCTTTTTCCCCTGCGGGAGGCGGTGACCTATTCCCGTTATCTTGGCAGGAGAGGCCAATCGGGCTTCTATTGTGCCCGATGGGAGCGGTACCTCAATAGAGAATTCCGGGCCATCGCGAGGATTCCATTTTTGCGGCGGTTGGTGTTTGGCCCGTTGCTCAGGTCATTTCACAAGGCGTTGGAATGCGTGGCCGGGGCAGATCAAGTCATCGTTCGTGCGATCGCCGCAGATCTGCCCGATGTCGTGGTTTTGTCGCCATTAAACATGCGTTTCTCGGAAGAAATTGAATACCTTAAGGCGGCCCAGTTTCTCGGGTTGCCAACGGTGGGGATTGTTTTGAGCTGGGACAACCTCACCACGAAAGGAATGTTTCATGCGCGCCCGGACCGCCTCTTGGTGTGGAATGAGGAACACCACCGGGAAGCTGTTGAACTTCATGGGTTCACATCCGACCAAATTGTCGTCGCAGGTGCGCCCTTTTTTGACAAATGGCGAGACCCCCAGGACAGCGGCGCCGCCTATGCAAAGGTCTCCCAATCCCTCACGAGGGCCCCGGATAAACCTTTCGTTCTTTACCTAGGATCCTCGCCCAACATTGCGCCGGATGAGGCTTGGGTCATCCGGCGGCTCGCGGCGTTAATCAAATCTTCTCAGCATCCGGCGTTAAGCGGTCTGGACGTGCTTGTCCGGCCGCATCCCTCCCAAGTGGTCAAGCTTTCTGTGTTGCTGACCGAAGGTTTCGCTGTGTGGCCCCAAAAACCCGAAGACTTGAGAGACTCTCCCCCTGACACTCCTCGGGCCATCGCTGAGTTTTTCGGTGTGATCTCACGTTGCGTCGCGGCCGTAGGGCTCAACACTTCCGGAATGTTAGACACCTTGATTTGTGATCGGCCAACGGTGGCTCTTCTCCTGCCGGAGTTCTCGGCCACCCAGACAACGGCCTTGCATTTCAAAGTGCTGGCAAAATTCGAGGCGCTGGCCATGGCGGACGGGTTTGAATCGTGCGTCAACCTCCTTGCTGATATCTCGGGAGGAAAGGACGAAAAGCGAGCGGAGAGAAAAAACTTCATACGCAAATTCGTCTGGCCTCTTGGCCCCGCGCGGTCGGCCGGAGATATCATGGCGGAAGCCATTGAGCGCGAAGCCCAGGGGAACACTCATTTTCCCGCCCCTTTATGCAAGGGCGTGCGGACCAGACGTTCACACCCCAGAGGGGGGGGGAAGGACGCTTCGAAAAATAATAAATAATAGTATCGACATAACTAAAGGAGACCTATATGTATAAGCGGCTTTTGCGGTTGGACGGATTTGACATCCGGGATGATTCGGACGCCTATGTTATTGCGGAGATTGGGCACAACCACCAAGGGGACGTCGATACCTGCAAAGAACTCTTCAGGGCGGCCAAAGAGTGCGGCGCGCATTCTGTAAAACTCCAGAAGCGTGACAACAAGTCCCTATACACCAAGGCCATGTACCATCAGCCTTACGACAACGAAAACAGCTACGGCCCCACCTACGGTCTGCACCGGGAAGCGCTCGAATTCGGCAAGGACGAATACAAGGAATTGCAAAAGCTCGCCAAAGAACTGGGACTCACCTTCTTCGCGACGGCTTTCGATTTTAAAAGCGCCGATTTCCTGGAAGACTTAGACGTGCCTGCCTATAAGATTGCTTCCGGTGATTTGAAGAACATTCCGTTGATCAAATATTTGGCATCGTTCAAGAAGCCTCTGGTCATCAGCACGGGTGGCGGTGCGTTGAGGATGTGAAGCGGATGTGCGAAGCCATTCTGTCCATCAACTCCCAAATTGCCATCCTTCAATGTACAGCGGGATACCCGCCCGCCTTTGAGGAGTTGGAACTCAATGTGATCTCAACGTTCCGGCGAGAGTTCCCGGAAGCGACCATCGGGTTTTCCAGCCACGACAGCGGCATCGCCATGGCGGTGGCGGCGTATGTGTTGGGCGCTCGGGTGATTGAAAAGCATTTCACGTTGAACCGGGCATTGAAGGGAACCGATCACGCTTTTTCGCTAGAACCCGTGGGCTTGAAAAAAATGGTCCGGGATCTTCAGCGGTTGCGGTTAGCCTTGGGAACCGGAGTGAAGCGCACGTTCGCCTCCGAACAAAAACCTCTTTTGAAGATGGGGAAAAAGCTGGTGGCGGCCCGGCCCTTGCCCGCGGGACACGTTCTCACGTCTGCGGACATCGCCATTAAATCCCCCGGCGACGGGCTCCCTCCCTATGAGATGGATCGGTTGGTTGGAAAAACGCTTTCCACACCCATGGTTGAAGACCAAGAATTCGATCTCAAAATGGTGCCCGATCGGGTGACCGCCTAAAATGGCTTCTTCCAGCCCTCTTTTGGTTTGGCGGGGCGAGGGTTTTGGTCACGGGCGCTCTCGAAAGCTTGGCCATCTCTGGGTGGAGACGGCGCTCTCTGCCGGCGCCTGGGTTCTGGCGCTTGACCGGAAAGGAGTCCCTGTGTCCCCGTCCTTTTCCGCCCTGGCTAAAAAATACAAATCGCGGTTGATTTTGGAGCGGGGCGATGTCACCTCGCGGCGGGACCTGGAAAAGGCCAGGGACCGCGCCCTAAGAAAATCTTCCTTGGCGGTCATTGTCAATAATGCCGGAATCGATCAGCCTCCCGCCGTGCTTAAGAAAAACTTTACTTTTTCAGAGATACCCATTGAAGACGTGCGCAGAATGTTTGAGGTGAACTTCTTAGGGGCTTTCCAGGTTTTGCAGGTGTTCGGAGAAGGGGTGGCCAGGTCTGGGCAGGGGTCTGTGATCAATATCGGATCGCTTTACAGTGCGGTTTCTCCGGACCAACGCTTTTATGACCATCTTACGGGTCAAACGCCTTTTATGAAGCCTCCCGCCTACGGTGCTTCCAAGGCCGCCTTGGCCAATCTGACAAAATTTTTGGCCACTCTTTGGGGACCGAAGGGCGTTCGCGTGAACACCCTCTCTCCGGGTGGCGTGGAGGGGGGGCAGGATGGGGCTTTCAAATCTAAATTTACTGCACGGGTCCCCCTCTCCCGGATGGCGACGCTAGCCGATTTGCGGGGGCCCTTCTTATTTCTTGCGTCGGACGCTTCCCGATATGTGACGGGGATAAATCTTATGGTGGACGGCGGTTTCACCACCTGGTAAAGAAGGAGATTCCAATGGGTAAAGAGGCACAGAACACCGGTTCGATCCCTGTCCTTCCCGACGTTTCCTATCCATCGGAAATCGGCAATTGGATCGACAATGAGGAATGCAAGGCGGCTTCCGGAGATTCTTTTTCTAAACTGTCCCCGGCCACCGGGGAAGCTCTCTTCCGAGTGGCCCGCTCGGGAAAGGCCGATGTCAATACGGCGGTGGAGAGCGCCAAACGGGCACAGGTCGAATGGTCTCAGGCGACGCCCGTTCGTCGTGGCGACGTGCTTCGCGCCACGGCTCTGATTTTTCGGGATAGGGCCCATGAGCTGGCAAAGATCGTGGCGCTGGAAACAGGAAAATCTGTTAAGGACGCTCTGGGGGAAGTTGGCGCCGCCGTTGAAATGGGTTTTTTTGTGGCGGGGGAAGGGCGACGTTTTTACGGCAAGACCACCACGAGCGCTGTTCCCCATAAGGCGGCGTTGGTTGTTCGTCAACCTCTCGGTGTGGCGGGTTTGATCATTGCGGCCAATACGCCCATGGCCAACGTGGCTTGGAAAGTTTTTCCGGCTCTTTTGTGCGGGAATGCCGCGGTTTTGAAATCGTCTGAAGACACACCGCTCACCGCTTGGATGTGCGCACGGATATTCGGCGAAGCGGGGGTTCCTCCAGGCGTATTGAATGTGGTCCATGGGTACGGCGTGGAGGCTGGCGCGCCCTTGGTGGATCACCCGGATGTGTCCGTGGTGAGCTTCACCGGATCCACCGAGGTCGGGCGACTCATTCAAAAAAATGCCGGCGCTCGTTTGGCCAAGGTTTGCCTTGAGCTCGGAGGGAAAAACCCTCTCATTGTTTGCGATGACGCGGACCTGGACAAGGCGGTGGAGGCCACTGTTCTTTCCGCCTGTAGCAACGCGGGCCAACGTTGTGCCGCAGGAACGCGGATCATTGTTTTTGATTCCGTTTACGAAACATTTAAAGCTAAATTGTTGGAACGGGCCCGGACGTTGAAGGTCGGGTGTCAGGATACCGATGATTTCGGCCCGGTGATCAACGAGGAACAGTTGATAAATATGGTGGCCGCTGTCGAGAAGGCGCGGGCCGCGGGGGCGTTTCTTCTCGCCGGCGGCAAGCGAATGGTGGGTCCGGCGTATTCCCGTGGTTATTTTATGGAGCCAACGGTGCTGGAAGATTCGGATCCGCTCTCGGAAATATCTCGAACCGAATTGTTTGGGCCGATTTGTTGTCTTTACAGGGTAAAAAATTTCGAAGAGGCGGTTTTCTCGGCAAACGCGTACCCCTATGGGCTCACGGCGGCCATTCACACCAAGAACATCGATCGTGCCATGACGTTCCTGGGGAAAATTCAAGCGGGGGTGGCCGTTGTGAATGGGGCGACCTACGGTAGCGAGCCACACATGCCGTTTGGCGGGCTCAAGGATTCCGGGACGGGCTGGAGGGAAGCGGGAAGCGAAGCCCTGGACGTCTATTCCGATTGGAAAACCCTCTATATTAATTTCGACCCGGCGCGGGTGTAGTGGATTTTTTCTGGAGATCCCCCAATAAACTTTTGGATCCTTTGAGGTTCTTGCTGAGGGGGGGCGACTCGGTTGGGTTGGCTTTAATCACCATGGTCAACCTCGGAATATCTTTCGTTTTCAATTGGCTTTTGCTCCGACGATTGGGAGCTTCAACCGAGTCCGACGCTGTTTTTGCCGCCTTGATCGTGCCCCAAGCGATTATCATGATTCTGGCCACGGTAACAGGGAAAGCGTTGGCCCCCCATTTGGCGTCGTTGTCTGCCGAGGATCAACGGGGGGGCGCCTGGGAAATGGCGCAGATCGCTTTTTTATTTTTCTGTCTGGCCGCTTGGATCTTGGAGGCGACGTCCCATCATTGGGTGGGGGTTTTTTTTGGCGCTTACAGTTCCGTCGCGCGGGCGATGACGGAACGTCTGGTGGAGACTTTCGTTTGGCTCCTACCCGTTCAGGCGGTTCTGAGTGTCGCCCAAGGGTTGGCCTACGCCCAAGGACGGTTCTTTCGGGCGGAACTATCAGGGTTGCTGGGTTCGATCGCGGGGCTGACCTTATTGCTGGTGTTTCTCCCGATATGGGGAGGGGCTGGATATGCGCGGGCTTCTCTGCTTCGGGCGGTTGTTAGCGCCGGGGCGCTGGTGGGGGTCTTGGGTCCTTTTCAGAGGGTTCGGTTTCGTTCCTCTTTGCCGGGATTTTTGTGGAAGCGCATGGGGATTTTGACAGGCGGGGCTTTTCTTTACAAAATGACTTACTTGGTGGATCGCGTTTTGTCGGCCTTGGCGCCCGCCGGAGGATTGTCTCTCTTTCAGGTGAGCCAGCAGTTTTACGGCGCGGGGGAAGTCGTTCTTCAGAAGGCCATATCAGGACCGGTTCTGGCTCGGATGGCTGGACACCTTCGGGAGGGAGATGAGCGGGGTGCGGAGGCCCTCTATCGCGGGGGGGTCCGGAAAACGGTTTTCTTAGCGGTCGGAATTATTTTCTTTTTGGTTCTGTTTGGTTTGCCGGCGTTGAGACTCATTTTTTATGGGGGTCGTCTGTCGGACGGGGATATCCGTCTTCTTTGGTTGTTGCTGTTGGCTTTGGGAGGGCAACTTTTGAGCCCGGTGGTTCTGGCCCTCTCGAACCGTTATTACGCCCTGGGGATACCTGGACCCCCACCTGGATCGGACTCGTCGGAGTTCCCTTTTCGATTGCGATTCGGATTATATTTTTCAGTTACTGGGGTCTACGGGGTTTGGCGTTGGCCACGGGGGTCTATTACGGGATTCTGACCTTAATTTATATGGGGATGGGTCTCTCTCGGGAGAAAACGTGTTAAGAAAAATCAAATCGCGTTTGGAACAGATTCTTCCAACGTTCATTTTTAAACTATTGGTGGAGAGCGTCAAAGCGGTGGTGTTTCCGACGCGGCTATGGGTGGCGGTGCGCCAATCGTTCCCCGTGTGGCGAAAAATGGACTATAAAAAATCCGCCATTTTCCTTCGGGTCGATTCCCTGACCGAGTGGGACATGCGGCTCCGTTCGGCGCGAAAGGAGCCTGAGACGATCCAATGGTTGGAGACACATCTCCGGCGAGGGGATGTTTTTTTCGATGTGGGGGCCAATGTAGGCGCTTATTCTCTTGTGGCCGCGAAGGCAACCCACTGTCGGGTTTTTGCTTTTGAACCCATGGCCGCCAACTACATGCGGCTTGTTGAAAATATATTGCGAAACGCCTGCGGCGGGGCCGTCGTGGCTTTGCCCTTGGCCCTCTCCGACCGAACGGAGATGGCTCGTTTTCATTTGGCTAGCCTAGAAACCGGAGCCGCCGAACATGAGGGGTTGACTCCGGACGGGGCGCGGCCTGCGGGGCTCTTTCAAGACCTTGTTTGCGTGCGATTGGACAGCGCGATGGACCTATTTTCATTGCCTGCGCCGAACCATTTGAAATTGGATGTGGATGGGGCGGAGTTTCGAATATTGACCGGGGGCGAAATAACGTTGCGACGTCCGGAGTTGCGGTCGATCCTGATGGAAGTGGACCGAAGTCGGTCCGACGAGGGCCAGCTTTGCGCGGCGTTGTATGCCGCGGGCTTCAAAGACGGGGGCGTCTGGGAACACGCCGGAGGGCGCGTGGCCAACAGGCTATTCGTTCGTCCATGAACCCTCCGCGAAAAAGAATTGCGCTCATTCCGGCCCGCGCAGGATCGAAGCGGGTCAAGGGGAAAAACGTCCGGGTTCTAAACGGACATCCTCTTCTCGCCTATACGTTGAACGCGGCCCAGGTTTCGGGAATGTTTGACGCCATCGTTGTTTCTACGGACAGCGAGGAGGTGGCGGGCGTGGCCCGTCATTGCGGGGGCGAAGTTCCCTTTCTGCGCCCGGCGGCTTTCGCGGGGATCTGTCACCGGACATTGAGTGGGTCCGATACACCCTGAAAACCCTGGCGGACCAAGGACGGACCTACGAATCGTTCGCCCTGCTTCGGCCAACCAGCCCGTTCCGAAAAGCGGAAACCATTGTTCGAGCGTGGGCTCTTTTTCATCGGTTCCCGGAGGCTGATTCCCTTCGGGCTGTGGAACTTTGCGGCCAACATCCCGGTAAAATGTGGGTGATGGAAAGCGACTGGATGAAGCCGCTATTGCCGGGGGGGCCAAAACCCACCCTGGCACAGCACTCCCTACCAGGCCCTTCCCCGGGTGTACGTTCAGAACGCGAGTCTGGAGATCGCGTGGACCCGTGTGCCGCTGGAAGGCGGAACCATCGCCGGAGAAAAAGTCCTCCCTTTCGAGACCGAAGGGTTGGAGGGATTTGATATCAATCATCCCGAGGACTGGTGGCTGGCGGAAGAGCTTTTGAAGCGGGGACAGGCGGTTTTGCCGCAGGTCACCCAAACCCCCTGGAGGTTGTCGGATCATGAGTGATTTGGTTTATATTCCTCAAGAAGAATTTCAACGGATCCTGGGTGGCCCCATGGACGCCCATCGGGCGGCTGTTTTTGCGAACGCGGCCCGACTGAATGCCCTCTATGCCATAAAACGCGCTAATTCTGGACACATCGGGTCGAGTTTCAGCAGTTTGGATATTGTGTCGTGGTTGCACTTGCTGGAATTGGGCACCGACGACCTTTATTTCTCCTCTA
Source organism: Elusimicrobiota bacterium (assembly GCA_016721625.1). Lineage (NCBI taxonomy): Bacteria > Pseudomonadati > Elusimicrobiota > Elusimicrobiota bacterium. The sequence continues at coordinate 987,688 of JADKHR010000001.1, read as the reverse complement.
AGGGACACGACGTGCCAGGTCTCTATTCGGTGCTCACCGCTTTAGGAAAGCTGGAGTTTAAAAAGCTTCACGAGCTCCGCCGGTTAGGGGGGGTGCCGGGCCACCCGGACGTGTCGGTCCCAGGGATCGTTGCCAACACCGGATCCTTGGGCATGGGGATTTCGAAAGCCAAAGGCATCATTCTCGCCAGACGATTGCAGAAAAAACCCGGCCACGTTTATGTTCTTCTCGGGGACGGCGAGCTTCAGGAAGGGCAGATTTGGGAATCCCTTCCCAGGCGGTGAATCTTAACATGGGAGAAATCACTGTCATTGTGGACTCCAACAAGATTCAATCCGATCTCTGGGTCGCCAAGGTGAGCGACGGCGGCGATATTCTGGCCAAGGCCAAGGCCTTTGGCTGGCACACGGACCGCGTGGACGGGCACGACATGAACGCCTTGAAAGAACTTTTCACTCGGTTGCGGGCCGTCGCCGATAGGCCCAAATTCATTTTAGCGGACACCGTGAAAGGGCGGGGAGTGTCCTTCATGGAGGGCATGGGGGCGAAGGATCGTTTATACCATTACCACAGCGGCGCCCCGGGCGATTTGGAGTATGACCGGGCCGTGGAAGAATTGGCCGGGAAAATCAACGCCGGATTGAAATCTTTAGGGGAGAATGAAATCGCGCTGGAACGGGTTCCCCAACTTCCCAAGGCGCCGATGGGAAAACCCCAAAACCTGGTCGCCTGTTACGGCCGGGAACTTGTTCGTCAAGCGGAAAAAAACCCTCGGCTGGTGGTCTTGGACGGCGATCTGGCGAAAGATTGCGGGCTTTTGCCATTCGAAAAAAAGTTCCCCGATCGTTTTATCGAATGCGGTATCGCCGAACAAGACATGGTCAGTCAAGCCGGCGGTCTGGCGAGGCAGGGTCTCCTTCCGGTGGTTCATTCCTTTTCCTGCTTCTTGTCGTCGCGGCCTAACGAGCAAATCTATAACAACGCCTTGGAGGGGAATAAAATTATTTACGTGGGTTCTTTGGCAGGGTTCCTGCCGGCGGGGCCGGGAACATCCCACCAGGCGGTGCGGGATATTTCGACGTTGGCCGCGCTCCCGAATTTTAATCTCATCGAACCTAGTTGCAATGAGGATTTTGAAGCCCTGATAGAATACGCGGTCAATGAGAGCGCGGACGCGTCGTACTTTCGCTTGGTCTCGGTGTCCTGCGACGTGCCATTTTCCTGGCCCGCCGATGCCCGTCCCGCCCTCGGACGGGGCGTCGTTCTGGCCGAAGGCGGGGATGCGGTTCTTTTCGCTTCCGGTCCGCTTCTTCTTACCCAGGCCTATCTCGCGGTGCAAAACTTGGCTCGCGGCGGGACCCGCGTCCGGTTGGTGGCCATGCCGTGGCTGAATCGAGTGGATGCCGAGTGGTTGAAGGGCGCGGTGGGCGATAGGCCTTGGGTCATTACCCTGGACAACCATTATTTGAATGGTGGGTTGGGTGAGCGGTTGTTGGCCTCCTTGGCGGAAACTCGCGGCGTGGGATCTTTCCAAGCCCGTCGTTTCGGGCTGTCACGAAAGCCTGTTTGCGGGACTTACGAGGAGGTTTTGAAAGCCCACCGTATGGATTCCGAGAGTTTAACGGAGGACATTGGAAGCCTTCTCATAAAAGGGACTTCGACCGGGAGCGAGGGAGCCGCCATGGTTTCCGTTGAGGATTCAGACATTGGATAAACCGTTTGCGGTCGCGCTTTTGTGGGACATCGATGGGACCCTCTTGGACACCGGCCGAGCGGGCATTTTCGCCCTGGAAGACGCGGCGCGGGAAGTGTTGGAAACGACGCCGGATTTTAACGGTTTGGCCACCGCCGGATTGACCGACGTAGAAATTGCGGTTGGAATCGTGAAACAGTCGGGCCGCCCCGCGGATTCGACGGTTGTGGACCGGTTTCTTCGAGTGTATGAAGATCGTCTGCCCGGGGCTCTGCCGCGCAAAATCGGACGGGTGCTCCCGGGTGTCCGGGCCATTTTGGAGGGAATCGCGGCTCGCAAGGATATTTTTTCAATGTTGTTGACGGGCAACACCCGCGCCGGCGCCCGGGCAAAGCTGACCCATTACGGCATTGATGGTTTTTTTAGCGGTGGCGCTTTTTCGGATGGTTTTCCGGACCGCCGCTCCATCGCCCGGCAGGCTCTGGACATGGTACGCGAGCGCCAGGCGGGCTTCAGTGTGGAAGACGTCTACGTTATCGGGGACACGCCGCATGACGTTCATTGCGGGAAAGCGATCGGAGCGCACACCATCGCCGTGGCCTCCGGGCATTACGGAGAGGACGCCTTGCGGGCGTTTCATCCCTGGTGGACGATCCCCGGTTTGCCGTCACCGGAAGAATTTTTCGAACGGGTCGTTCTCCGGGCCGTTCGGAAAGGGGGGCATTCGTGAAAGACCTATTCTATCGGATCGTTGGGCGCGTCAGCAATGTTTTGGATGTGGTTCGTCCTCTTATGGTTCGGTTTTTGGGAGGCAAACATCGATCCGATGGGCACGATAAGACAGGGTTGGTTCAGGGCGGTCGACCCGTGGTTCTGGAACGGTTCCCCGGGGACGTCTGCCTGGTCCGTTACGGGAGCCTGGCGCACACCCTCTGGCGGGCTCAGGAACTGACTCTTATTGACCGCCACCGGAAATACTTCGAAAAGCCCATGGCGGATTTTGGGTGCGGGGACGGTTCCTTTGGCGCGGCACTTTTTTCAAAGATTGACTTCGGGATTGACAATGACCCGGAAGCCCTCACGGCGTGCGCCCATCAAAAAGCGTATGAAAACAGAATTTTGGGATCTGAGACGACGGTTCCCCTTCCCTCGGGGTCCCTCGGGAGCGTGCTGGCCAATTCGGTGTTGGAGCACACGCGTCAACCCCAGGCGAGTTTGGCCGAAATGGCTCGGCTCCTCCGCCCCGGCGGTTTCTTCGTCATGACTGTCCCTCTTCTGGGTTTCGCGCGTCATTTGGCCCGATATTTCGGCTGGGCGCAAAGCCGGAAGGTTAATCGGGAGTATCACCATTACACTTTGGTGGAAGCCGAAACCTGGAAGCAATGGCTTGCCTTGGCGGGGTTCGATTCCGTGGTGGTCAAGCTATACCAGGGGCCGTCGTTCACGTTCTGGTATCGCATGCTCCGGTTGTTCGGCGAGCGAGGAATGGGAGTTATCCCTTCGTTACAGGAGCGGATTTGGAATCAGGTCTCTCCAAAAATCATTGATCGCGTTCGAGGTTCGGTGAGTGGGGATAAGGACGGGGCCAATTTATTCGTGGTCGCCCGACGCGCATGATCCGGACGGAAGCCTCCTTCCTTCTCGGGCGCGGTGGGCGTCCATGAGCCGGAAGAGTTGGAAAGCCAACGCTCGCGAACAGTTGGAAAAAATTCCTTGGATCGGACTTTGGGTGCGATGGGTCTACCGGCGTTGGTACTGGGCACGCCGAAAAGGCTATCCCGACTGGCCAGGCCTTCTGGAGGCCGACCTACCCCTCTGGCGAAAGTCTTTAGGCTCCGCCTCCGGGCCCCGGGTTTTAATCGCTACCGCCGTCGGGGCCTACCTACCGGGGAACACCATGGAAAGCGTTCTCGCCGTCGCCTTGACGCTTCGCAAGGCTCGGGTGGAGGTGTTTTTGTGTGACGGGGTTTTGCCGGCGTGTTTAGATTGCCACAACTTGTGGTTTCCGAACCCGCGCTCGTTTTTAAAGAAAGGTCCCCAAGCTTGGCTATGCGGAAGTTGTTACCCTCTTTCGGAGCGCATGTACCGAGGTCTGGGCGTGCCGGTGGAGGGTCTGGGTTCCTGGGTTCGGCCGGCGGATTGGGAATCCATGAAGAGCCTCTTGCAGAGGCCCTCGGAAGAACTTCGTGCCTACCACGACAACGGTATGGCGGTGGGAGAACACGCCCTCGCCGGCGCGCTCCGTTATTATGCCCGGGCGACCTTGGAGAGCGAGCCGGAGGGGGACGCGGTTTTTAGGAAATATTTTGAAGCGGCTTTTTTGACGGCGCGGGCGGTCCGTCGTCTTCTGGCGGAAAAAAAGTATGACCGGGTGGTTTTTAACCATGGAATTTATGTGCCTCAAGGATTGATCGGAGAGGCCGCCCGGTCGTTGGGTATTCCCGTGGTCAACTGGAACCCTGCCTATCGAAAGAAGTGTTTTATTTTCAGCCATGGGGACAGTTATCATCACACGTTGATGGCGGAACCCACGGACGTTTGGGAAACCCTGAGCCTAACGGAAGAGCAGGACCGAGAACTGGACAATTATCTAAAGAGCCGGTGGTATGGATCCCAGGATTGGATCTGGTTTCACGAGAATCCCCGCTTTAGTGAGAACGATATTCGGCGGGCCGTAGGCGCCGACCCTTCCAAACCTTGGATCGACCTGTTGACGAACGTATTGTGGGACGCTCAACTGCATTACCCGGCCAACGCCTTCCCCAACCTGTTGGACTGGTTGTTCCTGACGATCGATTATTTCGCCGAACGGCCTGACTTGCAATTAATCATTCGCGTCCATCCCGCGGAAATTCGCGGGACGTTGCCGTCCCGCCAGAGAATTGTGGAAGAAGTTCGACGGAGAGGCCGACCTCTACCCCCCAACGTTTTTTTGGTCGGTCCGGAGAGTCCCGTCAGCACCTACGCGTTGATGGAGCGATGTGATTCGGTTCTGATCTTCGGGACCAAGACGGGTGTTGAGCTGACCAGCCAGGGAAAACCCGTGATCGTGGCCGGAGAGGCCTGGATACGCGGCAAAGGATTGACCTGGGACGCGCGCTCCCCTTCTCATTACCGGGAACTTTTGGACCGATTGCCGATCGGAGCCCCTCTGCCGCCGGAGCAGAGGCGGCGCGCACGACTTTATGCCTATCACTTTTTCTTCCGCCGAATGATTCCGCTCTCGTTCATGGAACCGCGACCCGGGGACCCCCCCTACGGGCTGGGATCGAAATTTCGCCTGATGGACCTCGGCCCGGGCGCCGATCCCGGTTTGGATGTGGTGTGCGATGGGATCTTGACGGGTTCTCCCTTCGTGTATCACGCGGAGGCGGTTCGCGGTCGGTCGGCGGTGATTTAATATGCGCGTTCTTTTAAACGGTATCCCGTTGTTAAGCCCCCGGAGCGGTGTGGGGAATTATGTTTATTTTCTCGGGGAGGCTCTTCGACGGGTGGGCCCGGAACATGAATGGATGTTCCACTATCTCACCTTTCAGTCCTCGATGGTCCGGAATCTGCCGAGCGCGTCTTTCGGGAAAGTGAGAAGACAATTGCGCAATGTCCCGGGAATGTACACGGCCTATCGAGTCGCCCTGGAACTTTTTTTTCGCGTCAACACCTACCGCAAGAACATCGATCTCTATCACGAAACGAATTATGCCCCCTTTCCCTTTCGGGGTCCAACGGTGGTAACGGTCTATGATCTGTCGTTCCTGTATTACCCGGAAACTCATCCGAAAGAGCGGGTCAAGTTTTACGAACGGTACTTTTACCCTCGGCTAAGCCTCATTCGCCATTTTCTCGCCATTTCGGAATCCGTGAAGAGGGAAATGGTGAAAGATCTACATATCGCCGCGGATCGGATCACGGTCACGCCTCTGGGGTTAGACGCCCAATACACGCCCGCCGCGCCTGGGGATGTCAAGACCGTTACGGCGAAATTTGGCCTGACCCCGGGGCATTACATTATCTCTGTTGGAACGAAAGAGCCCCGCAAAAACCTGAAACGGCTCCTCGCGGCCTACGCCAAGCTGTCCCCCTCTTTGCGGGAGCGATTTCCTCTGGCGGTGGTCGGCGGGGCCGGGTGGCTGTTTGACGATTGGAAGACGTTGTTGTCCCGTTGGGGGCTTTCCAACGATGTCAAAACGCTGGGATACGTTCCTCAGGAACACTTGCCCGTTCTCTATTCTGGAGCGACTTTATTGGCCTATCCTTCTTTATACGAAGGCTTCGGCCTTCCGCTCTTGGAAGCGATGGGATGCGGATGCCCGGTCTTGACGTCAAATGTCTCGTCGCTTCCGGAAGTCGTGGGAAACGCGGGGGTTCAAGTGGATCCCATGGACGTTGACGGTCTCTCCGCGGCGATGTCCCGGCTTTTGGACGATCCAGCTGAGAGAGAGCGTTTGCGCGCGCTTGGTTTGGAGAGGGCCAAGGGTTTCGGTTGGGACCAGTGTGCGGCGTTGACGCTGAAAGGGTATGCGAAAGCGATGGGGCCCTCTCATCCCCTTCCGGTCCATCGGGAACCGGCGGCGCGTGGATCATGATGGCGGATAAAAGAATTGGCATCGTATGCGACTGGCTCGTGACGCGGGCGGGGGGAGTTCTGGGCCTTTACCCGAAGGCGAATCTTTTCGCTTTGCTCGCCGTTTTGGTAAAAGTAGGGTGCGGTTTTCTAGGCGGCCGTTCCGTGTCTCACCCCGTGGCCAAGAGCGTTTTGACGGGGCCAGACCAAACGCACGTGAGCCATGTCTTTTCGCCGATGCGGTTCGCCTGGGACCTTGGCCATAACCTTCTTGTCCCTATCCTTGGGACGCCCGTCGATTTTGCTTTCCCCTACTGAAACTTCACCAACACCGTGGATCACTTGGATGTCGAGGGCAAACGCCTTCGCACAGAGAGGCTTATTTCATTATTGGAAAAAAGAAGGGAATATCTTAAGCGGGTGCCATGAAAATAGCGATTGTTCATGATTTTCTGAATCAATACGGAGGGGCGGAGCGGACGTTGGATGCGATGCACGAGGCGTTTCCCGAAGCTCCGATTTTTACCTCGATTTTTCTTCCGGAAAACTTTCCCGCCTTTTTTTCGGAATGGGACGTGCGGACGTCGTTTATGCAGAGGTTGCCGTTTCTCAAAACCATTTCAAGAAATATCTCCCTCTCTATCCATTGGTTTTCAGTCGGTTTGATTTGAAAGGTTTCGATGTGATTCTTTCGTCCAGTAGCGCCTTCGCCAAGGGGATTTCGGTTCCGGTGGGTGCACGGCATGTCTGTTATTGCTACTCGCCCATGCGGTTTGTCTGGGATCGGGACCGTTATCTGGAAAAGGAACCCATTCCGGTTTTTCTGAAACCCTTATTGTCCCTAGTTTTGGGGAGGTTGAAAAAGTGGGATCTCAAAACGAATCTCGGGGTGGACCGGTTCATCGGGATTTCGCAACACATCCGAAAACGGATTTACACCTGTTATGGCAGGGAAGCGGATGTTCTCTACCCTCCGGTCGAGGTGGATTCTTTTGACTTTTCCACCGAACCGGGGGATTATTTTCTCGTGGTTTCCCGGTTGAACCCCTACAAACGAATCGAACTGGCCATCGAGGCTTGTGGGCAAATGGGTCTCCCTTTAAAAATTGTAGGGAAGGGACCCTTCGAGCCAACTCTTCGCCGCCTGGCAGGACCTCGAACGGAGTTCCTGGGTGGGGTTTCCTTCCAGGAACTCAAGAAACTCTTGGTCGGAGCGCGGGCGTTTATCTTTCCAGGAGAAGAGGATTTTGGCATCGCCCCCGTGGAAGCCATGGCCGCCGGGCGGCCGGTGATCGCTTTGGCGGCAGGGGGGGCTCTCGAAACCGTCCTGGAGGGAGAAACGGGATTGTTCTTTGAGGTTCCCACGGTTCAAAGCCTGTCAGACGCCCTTCGCCGGTTTGAAGGCATGACGTTTGATCCGGCGCGGATTCGCCGCCAAGCCGAACGGTTCAATCGAGCGGCTTTTGTTCGCGGCATTCGTGGAATTGTCGAGCGAGTTTCTTCCGCTGCTCGTTAATTATTAGAATGATCCGATGCTTAAGACCTTGAAGCACAGGCTTTTCCTGAACCGCTCGGTTCTGTTCCTGGTCGATTTGTTATGCGTGGTGGCGGCGTTGAAGTTGGCCTATGCCGCGCGGTTCTACTGGGAATGGGGAGCGCGTTTGGTTCCGTCCCATAAAGTGGCCATGCCGGAGTCTCTCTATTTTCCCCTACAGACGGCGGCGGTGATGATTTGGATGGCCGTATTTGTGATGAACGGGTTTTATCAGCGGATCAACCTCCCCTTCCTGGACGATGGCTTGAGGACCGCCCGGGGAGTGTTTTGGGGCTGGGTCTTGGTGGTGGCGGGCGGATTCCTCTACCGCGGCACGGATTATTCCCGGATCGTCTCGGTTTTAAGCGGAACGTTTCTCTTCCTTTTCGTGCTAACCAGCCGCCAGGCCGCGCGGTTTTTTTACCATCGGATTTTTCTGAAATGGGCGGGGCGCCACCGGGTTCTCGTCCTCGGTCAAGGCCGACTTTGCGCTTCCATTCAGCGCGTCCTCGCCGCCCATCCCGAATTGCAGGTCGAAGCCCGGCCCACGAGCGACCTTGCCATTTTTAGGGATTGGGTTCATGGCGATGGATTCCGTGAAGTCTACGTGGGGATCCTGATTTGTCTCCTCCGACTTGGTCGCCATGGCCGAGATCAGCGAAGAAGCCGGTGTGATTTTTCGCATCGTTCCCGATATCTTGGAACTCCGCATGGGGGAGTTGATTTTGGATGAGTCCTTGGGGCTCCCGACGTTTCAAGTCAAATCGGTTTCTCTTCACGGATGGACCTATGTTTATAAAAGAACTTTTGACTTGTTTGTCTCGGTAGGCCTGCTGGTGGTCGGAGCGGTTCCGCTGGCGCTCTTGGCCATTCTCATCAAGTTGGATTCTCCCGGGCCGGTTTTCTTTCGGCAGGAGAGGGTGGGATACAAGGGAAAAAATTTTAAGATCTTCAAATTTCGATCCATGAGCACCGACGCGGAAGACCGTTTGGAGGAGTTGCGCCATTTAAATGAAAGACCCGGCCCTCTTTTTAAAATCAAGAAGGATCCCCGCATCACCCGGGTGGGCCGTTGGATTCGGCGATTGAGCGTGGACGAAATCCCGCAACTTTTCAATGTCCTTGCGGGGGACATGAGCCTGGTGGGACCCCGCCCCCAATTGCCCAAGGAAGCGGAATCCAACGACGAGTGGGCGCGGAAACGACTGAACGTGCTCCCGGGCATCTCCGGGCTCTGGCAGGTGAGCGGCCGGGCGCAACTGTCCTACGAGGAGATGATCGAACTCGACGTCTTTTACATCGAGCATTGGTCGCCCGGGTTGGACCTGAAGATTTTGCTGAAAACAATCCCCACGGTGTTTGGCCGGCAAGGAGCCTATTGATGCGGGTTTTGGTGACCGGGGGGGCGGGGTTTATTGGGTCTCACGTGGTGGACGCTTATGTGGGGGCGGGGCACCGGGTGACGGTGGTGGACAACCTTTCCTCAGGAAAGAAGGCCAACCTCAATTCCGAGGCCCGGTTCGTCAAAGCGGATATTCAAGGTGCGGGATTGGTTCGCCTGTTTAGGAAAGAGAAATTCGATGTGGTGAATCATCATGCGGCCCAGATGGATGTTCGGCGAAGCGTGGCGGACCCGTTGTTCGATGCGCGGGTGAACGTGTTGGGGCTTTTGAATCTTTTGGAATTATCGCGGGCCCATGGGGTTAAGAAATTTATTTTCGCGGCATCGGGCGGGACTTATTATGGGGAGTGCCGTCGTCCGGCGATCGAAAGCGATCCGCCCCGGCCCCTTTCTCCCTACGGGGTCACGAAATTGGCGGGGGAACATTACCTGCGGACCTATCGCGCCCTGCACGGATTGCCGTTCACCGTTTTGCGATATGGGAATGTTTACGGGCCCCGCCAGGACCCCCACGGGGAAGCGGGCGTGGTGGCCATTTTTTGTCATCGACTGCTGGCGGGAGAGCCGGCGTTTATATACGGGAACGGACGACAAATGAGGGACTATGTTTATGTGAGCGACGTGGTTCGCGCGAATGTGGCGGCGCTCTCCAAGGGGGAAGGGGAATCCATTAATATCGGAACGGGGAAACCCACGGACGTTCACCGTTTGTTTAAAGTCTTGAGGTCTTGCCATCCGGGGCCTTCATCGTTTGAGCCCAAACCCGCCCGGCCGGGGGAACTTTTTCGAAGCGTTTTGAATATCTCCAAAGCGGCGCGGGTGTTGGGTTGGAAACCGACGGTGGGGTTGGCTGACGGATTGGCCAAGACCTATGCGCATATCCGGTCGGTGGGTAAACCGATAGATTGAATTATTAAACATAATGTTTAATAATTAGACATATGAAAAGAGCCTACGAGCGGCTTCTTTTGGATCGCCTCAAACAGTTCCCTTGCGTGGCGGTGCTCGGGCCGCGGCAGTGCGGAAAAACCACCCTCCTTGAGAGTCTGCGAAAGCCGTGGCGGCGGTTCGACTTGGAACGGTCGGCCGATTTCGAGGTGATCTCCCGCGATCCGGACCTTTTCTTTCGGCTGAATCCCCGGCAGGTGGCCTTGGATGAGGCTCAGGTTCATCCGCCGGTTTTTAGCGCGTTGCGCGTGGCCATTGACGAGCACCGAAGGGAGCGGGGGCGGTTTGTTATAACGGGGTCCAGCTCTCCCGCGCTCGTTCGTAATATTTCGGAAACTCTGGCCGGGCGCGTGGCGATCATTGAGATGGCGCCCCTCTCCTGCCTGGAGGCCTATGGAGGGCAACGGCCGCCATTGGCTTCGTTGTTGAAGGGTGGGAAGGTCACGGCACAAGATTTCGAATCTCTGAAGCCCCGGCTCACCCTTTCGCAAATTCACTCCTATTGGTTAAAGGGGGGGTATCCCGAGCCGTGGGTGAGACGCGGGGCGGCCTTTCGGACGGCTTGGATGGAAAATTATTTTCAGACCTATATTCAACGGGATGTGGCGCGGCTATTTCCGGGATTGAACCAGGCCAAATTTCGACTGTTTTCTCAACAGTTGGCGGGATTTTCGGGGTCGATCGTGAACTGTGCCGACTTGGGGCGGGCGCTGGGCATCTCTTCCGTGACGGCCCAGGAGTATTTGGGGATTGCGGAAGGTTCTTATCTTTGGCGAAATCTCCCCGCTTATGGCAAGGGGCCCCTCCGCCGCCTGGTGAAGCATCCGAAAGGCTTCCTTCGAGACACCGGCATTCTCCATCACTTCATTCGGGTGAATGATCTCGCTTCGCTCATGGCCCATCCTCGAATGGGAGCCTCTTGGGAGGGGCTCGTCACCGAAGAACTTCTCCGCGGGCTGGCCATGGAGGGGGTTCCCCATGAAGCGTATTATTACCGAACCTACGCGGGGGGGGAGGTGGACCTCGTTTTGGAGGGAAACTTCGGAACCGTTCCCATTGAGATCAAGCACGCACAGACATTGACCCATTACGACCTGCGATCTCTCACCGACTTCGTTCAGGAGCACAAATGCGAATGGGGCCTGGTAGTGCACAATGGGGCCGAGGTCCGGCGGCTGACGGAACGCATCGTTTCCATCCCATTCGCATGCTTGTGAGCCCGTTATGAAGAGGAAAGGTGGCGAGGGCCGAAAGCCCGATCGGGCGGCGGTTTTTTTGGACCGGGACGGGACGTTGAATGTGGAGAAGGACTATGTCCATCGATACGCGAATTGGGAATGGATTCCGGGGGCCGTGGACGGGATGAGGAAAATGGCGGGGCTGGGGTTCCGGCTGGTCGTGGTGTCGAATCAATCGGGGGTGGCGCGGGGATACTACTCGGCGGCGGATGTTCGGGCATTGCACGGCCAGGTGGCCAAAGATCTCCACGGCATGGGCGTTGAGGTTGCGGGATTTTATTTTTGTCCGCACGGGCCGGGGGAGGGATGCGATTGCCGAAAACCACGGCCGGGCATGGTCCTGAAAGCCGAAACGGATTTGAACATCGACCTCTCCCGTTCTTTTTTGGTCGGGGATAAATTGATCGACGTTCAGGCGGCGCAGGCGGCCGGAGTTCAGCCCATCCTGGTCGGGACCGGTTACGGGTTGAAAGAAAAGGCTCATCTCCCGGCCGGCGTCCCATTCGTCCGTGATCTGTCCGCCGCCGCCCACTGGATTGAAGGGAATGCAATTTTGCAGTCTCACTGATCATTTTGCATTGACACGTCCTTCCGGAGTCTTTGGATTTAGGGGGGCTAAAGGAAATGTGGTTTAGATAAGGTCTGAAAAAGTGTAGTTGCCCCATTTATGGGGCGCTTTTGGTTCGCGTAGACTGAAAATCGCCCGATAAATCGGGCAGCTACTCCTTATCTAAACTGCATTAGGGCTAAAGGACAAACGGTGCCTGACTACCTTGATTGGTTGGAGAGGACGGTTAAATGAAAGCTCTTATCCTGTTGGGCGGGTTGGGGTCGCGGTTGCGGCCGTTGACGGTGGATCGGCCTAAGCCGCTTTTGCCGATTTTGAACCGGCCCTTTATCGCCTACCAGATCGACCTCTTGAAAAAGTTCGGGGTGAGGGAAGTGGTGTTGGGACTGGGGCACAAGGCGGCCGCTTTTCGACGGCAGTTAGGGACGGGGAAACAGTGGGGGGTGAAGTTCATTTACTCCCTGGAGAAAGAGCCTCTGGGGACGGGGGGCGCCATTCGCCACGCTCTGGACCATTTGAACGGGCCGGCGTTCATTTTGAACGGCGATGTGTTGAGCGATTTCGACCTGAAAGCCCTGGCCGAGACCCACCGGAAGGCCAAGGCCGACGCCACGCTGGCCTTGGTGGCCGTGGACAATCCCGCGGCCTACGGGTTGGTGGAAAGCGACGCCGCAGGCCTGATCCGGCGGTTTTTGGAGAAACCCCCGGCGACGGAAACCGCGGAGGTTCATGAAAAGGCGCGGGTGAACGCGGGATGTTATTTGTTTGAGCCCCGGGTGGTGGAACGGATCCCCGTGGGGCGGGCGGTTTCCATTGAGCGGGAAATATTTCCCGCCTTGCTGGAAGAAGGCTTTCGCGTGGCCGGTTTTTTCCACCGGGGCTACTGGTCCGACATCGGGACCCTGAAAACCTATTGGCGCACCCACGCGGACCTGCAGGAGATGGGCCTGTGGCCTCCGGGACTGCGTTCCCGAGGGGGGATGCATCTGGGGCGGGGCGCCGTCGTGGGGGCGGGCGTGCGGGTGCTGGGGACGGCGGTGGTCGGCGAAGGGGTCCGCTTGGGCGCTCGGGTGACGTTGGCGGGGCGGGTGACCATCGGAGCGGGGGCCCGCATCGAGGAAGACGCGCGGCTGTCGGATTGCGTCGTTTTGGAAGGCGCCCGCATCGGCGCCCGAACCCAAGTGGAAAGAAGCCTCCTGGGCTCCAAGGTGGTCATCGGCTCCGACTGCCGCATCGGGCCGGACCAAGTTTTAGCCGACGGCGCGCGACTGCCTTCTCATAGCCAAGTCCTGCCTGGCCTCACGGAAAGGTGAGGATCTTTTTCGACCTGACCTGGTTTGTGGATAATCCAACAAATCTGGTAGAATCTGCTTTCCCGAAAAACCAATAAAGTCACTACAGAGCTAATTCCTCAAAGGAGTTCCATGATGCGTCGTGATAAATATGTTTTTACTTCCGAGTCGGTGACGGAGGGGCACCCTGATAAGGTGTGCGACCAAATTTCGGACGCGGTGTTGGATGCGATTTTGACGGAAGATTCCCACGGCCGGGTGGCCTGCGAGACCTTCGTCACCACAGGGCTCGTGGTGGTGGGCGGCGAGATCACGACCAAAACCTGGGTGGACGTGCCGTCCCTGGTCCGGTCCGTGGTGGCGGAGATCGGTTATACCGACCGTCGGTTCGGGTTTGACGCCGCCAGTTGCGGGATTTTGAACGCCATCGGCCGCCAGTCCCCGGACATTTCCCAGGGCGTGGACACGGGCGGGGCCGGAGACCAGGGGTTGATGGTCGGGTTCGCCTGCGACGAAACCAAAGAGCTCATGCCGACGCCGATCAGCTTGGCCCACAACCTCACCCGCCGCTTGGCGGAAGTTCGAAAAAAGAAAATCCTCCCTTATCTCGGACCCGACGGAAAATCCCAAGTGACGGTGGAGTACGAAGACGGGCGGCCCCGCCGCATCGACGCGGTGGTCCTCTCCAGCCAGCACGACGAGTCCATCCTGGACCGGACGGGGAAAAAGATCACCAACGTCGCGCGGGAAGAGATGATCGCGAAAGTGGTCCTCCCCGTGCTTCCGAAGAACATGTTGGACAAGGAAACGAAATTCTTTGTGAACCCCACAGGCAAATTCGTCGTCGGCGGGCCCGAGGGGGACACGGGCGTGACCGGGCGAAAGATCATCGTGGACACCTACGGCGGTTGGGCTCCCCACGGTGGTGGCGCTTTTAGCGGCAAGGATCCCACCAAGGTGGACCGGTCCGCCTGTTACATGGCGCGCCACGTGGCCAAGAACATCGTGGCCGCGGGCTTGGCCCGCCAATGCACGGTCCAGCTCGCCTACGCCATCGGCGTGGCCGACCCCGTGAGCGTTATGGTGGACACCCACGGCACCGGCCTCGTGCCCGAGGCCCGCTTGGTGACCTTGGTCCGGGACGTGTTCCCGTTGACGCCCCGGGGCATCATCGATTACCTTAAACTGCGCCGGCCCTTCTACCGGAAAACCGCTTCCTACGGCCACTTCGGCCGCGAGGACGCGGATTTTTATTGGGAGAAGACGAACAAGGCCGCCGAACTCAAGAAATCCGCGAGGATCTAACCCATGAAATACGACGTCAAGGATTTACGCCTCGCCAACGCGGGGGAAAACCTCATCACCTGGGCGGAGCGGGAGATGCCCGTTCTTCGCCTCATCCGGGCGCGCTTCAAAAAACAAAAGCCCTTCAAAAAGATCCGCATGTCCTGCTGTCTCCATGTGACCACGGAGACCGCCAACCTGGCCATCACCCTAAAGGAAGGCGGGGCGGACGTGGTTCTCTGCGCCTCCAACCCGCTGTCGACCCAGGACGAAGTGGCCGCGGCCTTGGTCAAAAACCACGGCATCCGGGTTTTCGCGATTAAAGGCGAGAACAATAAAACCTATTACAAGCACATCTACGCCGCGCTGGACCATCATCCCCAGATCACCATGGACGACGGCGCGGATGTGGTGGGGGTTCTCCATAAAGAGCGGCGGGACCAACTGCCGGAAGTCATCGGCGGCACCGAGGAAACCACCACCGGAGTCATCCGTCTGCGCGCCATGGAGAAAGACGGGGTGTTGGAGTATCCCATCATCGCCGTGAACGACGCCTTGACCAAACACATGTTCGACAACCGCTACGGGACCGGGCAATCCACCCTCGACGGCATCCTTCGCGCCACCAACGTGCTCTTCGCGGGCAAGACGGTGGTGGTCGCCGGATACGGTTGGTGCGGCCGTGGCATCGCGAGCCGGGCCCGGGGTCTGGGCGCCCACGTGGTGGTGACGGAAATCGATCCGTTCCGCGCGCTGGAAGCCCACATGGACGGGTTCATGGTCATGCCCATGGGGCAGGCCGCCGCCAAGGGCGACATCTTTATCACCGTCACGGGCAACATTTCCGTCATCGCGGCGGAGCATTTCAAGAAAATGAAAGACGGGGCCATCCTGGCCAACTCCGGCCACTTCAACGTGGAGATCGACATCCCCGCCCTGGCCAAGCTGGCCAAGGGGAAGCGCCAGGCGCGTCCCTTCGTCGACGAATACACCCTGCCCGGCGGACGCCGCATTCACGTGCTGGGCGAGGGTCGGCTGATCAACCTGACTTCCGCCGAAGGCCACCCGGCCAGTGTCATGGACATGTCCTTCGCCAACCAAGCCCTTTGCGCGGAATATATGGTGAAGAACGCCAAGGGCCTGGCCAAAAAAGTCCACAGCGTGCCCGTGGATATTGACCGCAACATCGCGCGCCTCAAATTGGCCGCCATGCGGGTCGGCGTCGATACCCTTACCCCGGAACAGGAGAAATACCTGGCTTCTTGGCAGGAAGGGACGTAAACAGATCGCGGGGGTTGTTGGCTGTGGAGGCTTAACGGCCACATCGAAAACACCACCCCTCCCTTACCCTCCCCTTATCAAGGGGAGGGACAACACATTGAAGAATAATGTGTGGGGGGCGGGACCGACCGAAGACAGATTGCTTCTTTCAGAAAAAGCCGAGCGGGGTTTCCCGCTCGGCTTTTTTTCTATTGAAATTCCGGCGTTCTTAGTCTATGCTTGTTCGAGGTTGTTTGCTTTGCCTATCCCATGTTTGAACCGCGTTTTAAGCGCGGACTGAGGAGGAAGCGACCATGCGAAGAATTGTTCCGTCAGCGGTTTTGTTGGCCGGGGTTCTGGTTTTGGCCGGTTGCCAAAACAATAACTTGTTCGGGGGACTGCACAAGGAGGGAACCGGCGACGCCCAGAGTTTGGTGTCGGACGGTCAATCGGCGTTGGCGCGGGGAGAATACGCCACGGCGCAGGACTACTTTACCCGGGCCATCGCGGCCGATCCCGGGAATTCCGACGCTCTTTACGGCTCCGCCGTGGCGGCTATGGGTTTGGCGGGTCTCAACATCGGGCAATTGGTTTCCAATTTGACCACCGACCATGGTGGATCCGGCGCTCCCTCACTTCGCGGGGCCATCCAGCAGGCTTCCCTGGGATTGGGGGCGCCTTCCGGCTCGAGCGATAGCCTCCTGTTCGAAATCGGAGATAAGGTAGCCCTGGACGATGCGCTAAAGGTGGTGATCCGGAACCTTGAAACAATTCACCTGGGTTTGGCGGACGGGAAAATCGCGCGGGACGACGCTTCTCTCCTCATCAATCTCGGCCTGGCCCGGTTGCTGAAAGGCGTGACGGGGCCTTGGCGGAGCGGACTTCTTGATATTCGTGAAACCGGGGGGGCTTATTCAGTTGTTTTGACCGGGTCGATTTCCGGGAGTTGTGTCGTGATCGATGACGCCATTCACCACGTGGCGTGGGGGTTCTTGGATCTGAACGAGGCGGTCGGAAAACTGAAACTCGTTTCGGGTTCGACCCTCGCGGATATCACCAGCGACGTGGACACTCTTTACACGACCTATCACGGGCAGGTGAGCACGGACTGTCCTTCTGTCCCTGCCACGCGATTGGCGGCGGGGGTTCCGTCTTCTCCTGGCGATCGACTCTGATCCTCTAGCGCTGGTGGGTTCGTCACCTCAACCTTAATTTAAGGAGATCCACACATGAAACGACTTCTCATTCTTCTTCTGGCGGGGGCTCTCCCCGCCATGGCGGCGGAGATTCCCGCTTCGATCCGCGGGACCCGGGCGCTGGGCATGGGCGACGCCTTGACGGCGGTGGCCGACGACCAGAACATCTTCTTCTATAACCCCGCCGGAACGGTCCAGCGGACTGGGTCGCTGATGACGGTAGCGGATATCTCGGCCACCGTCAGCAAGGATTTCATCGACCTGGCGACCTTCATTGGGGACAACGAGGATTCTCTGAAGAACTTCGACACGCTCACGCCGGGTGAACAGGCCGACCTGGTCAACAAAATCACGGCGGAGATGGTGGGGCTGAAGCCCACGTTTGGGGCGAGCTTGCCCAACGTGAGCTATCTCTCAGGGCCGATGTTCGGCGGCTTGCATTGGGGCGCGGGAGCTTTCGCCCAAGTCTCCGGGGTCGTCGGGTTCAATCCGGTCATTATCTCTCCCTCCCTCTACTATAACGTCAACGCGGACGCCATCTTCCCGATGAACCTCGCCGTGAAGGTGAAACATCTTCCGTTCATCCCGGGAGGACTGGGCCTGGGCGCCAACCTGAAATACATTCAGCGGGGGCGCGTTCAGGAAGATTCCGTCGACGTTTTCGCCATGGACAACTACAGCGGGCCCCCGGCCCAGATGGGGCATGGGGTGGGAATGGATTTCGGGGCTATATACAGCCCGACACCGCGCTGGAACATTGCGGCAACCATGATGGATTTCGGCGGAACCAGCATCTCGTTTGACGCCTTGGAGGCGAAGGATGGGTTCGACGCGAAAGCCTCTTTCACCGAATCCATCCGGCAACGGGTCAACCTGGGCGTCGCTTGGACGCCCGGACGGGTGGGGTTCTCTTCTTTCGGGATCCCCTTGCATGACCGGCTCGTGTTGGCCGCCGACGTGCGCGACATTGTGAACGCCGACAGCAAGATCATCGAAAACGGCGGGTTGGCGGACACGGCGGGAACGCACTTCCATTTGGGGGCGGAATACCGGTGGTGGTTCCTTCGCTTCCGGGCGGGCGCCAACCAGGGCTATTTCACCGGCGGGCTCGGTGTGGACTGGCCCATGATCAAGCTGGACTATGCCTACTACGCCGACGAGTTGTCCCTCTTCGCGGGCGGGGAACGGCATCCGGCCCATCGACTTTCTGTTTCCTTCAGTTTCGGAAGCGGAAACACGGAAGGGCGGGAACGGATTAAAGAAGCCACGGCTCCCAAGGCTCCCCCGGCGACGGCCGCGCCGAGCGCCACCCCTCCCGCTCCGGCGGAAAAACCGGCGGTTCAATAGGGAAAAGGCCCCTCTCCCGCTAGCGGCCCATCGCAGAGCTCTGGGCACCTGCGGCGCCAGCGGCGCTGATGCGGGAGGGGGAAAACGCTCAAGTCGTTAAGAGATTCTTCAAAAGCCCTCCCCGGCGAGACGGCCGGGGGGGGCTTTTTCGTGCAGGGGGCCCTGTCTTTGTAGAATGAGGGCCGGAGACACCTTTGCGAAAGATCGGAACCCATTTATGATTCTTTGGCATTTGATGCGTCGTCGGCTTTTAGCGGCGGGGGTCCTTTTGTTTTCCTTTCCCTTGGCCGCGGTCCCTCCAGCGCCGGGTCGGGAATGGGGGGGCGGGGTTCGGACTTGTTTTGTCAATCGGACGGTTTTGGCCCGGCGGGCCGCCCAAGCCCGCGGGGCGCCGGGGGCGGCGTTCGCGCCCCCGGCGAATCCCACTCCGCGCGTGATCGTTCTCCGGGTTGAACCATCGGATACCCCATTCCTTCCGACGGACAATTCGGCGGTTTTTTTTCAGAAAGTGCGGGACTATTATCAAGAGAACTCCTACGGGGTTTTCGCTCCGACGTTCACCCTGAGCGCTGTTTTTACCTTGCCGGGGGACCTGTTGTCGTATGGGGCGAACTGCGGGGGGGACATCGCCTGCAAGGCCCCCGACTTGATCACGGATTCTCTGAGCGCCGCGGATCCCACCATCGATTTTTCCGATTTTGACCAAGCGATGGTTTATCACGCCGGTTTTGGCGAAGAAACCACCGGCACGCCTCGAGATATTTGGTCGCTTTTTTATCCCGCGCAGGAAATGCCCGGCGGGGCGATCCCGACATTGGACGGAAAAACTTCGACGGGGCGACCATCGTTCCTGAACGGGAATTGGGAGCGGATGCCCTCGGGGTCATCTGCCACGAATACGGGCATCAACTGGGCCTGCCGGACCTCTACGACACGTCCGTGCCCGGGGGCCGCTCCACCGTGGGGAGCTGGGATCTGATGGATTATCCGTATACCGGGGTTCCCGTGGGGGCCAACCCGCCGCACCTGGGGGCCTGGAGCAAACGCTTTTTAGGGTTCGGGTCCGCCGTGGCGGTTTCCAGCGGATCCGTGGCGCTCACGGCCGCCGAAACGGCGCCGGGCGGTTCGCTGGAGATTTTTCGGGCCGGGTCGGAATATTTTTTATTGGAATACCGGCGCGCCTCGGCGGGAACCTACGACCAGGGCCTTCCCCAATCGGCGGGGTTGGCGGTGTGGCACGTGGACGAAAACGTGGTGAACGATTTTGTGACGACGGGCAACAACGTGGTGAACTCGCCGAACAGTCGCGGTCATGTGGGGGTCGATTTGGTGGAAGCGGACGGGACGGCGGCGAACCCCAACGCGGGGGACCTGGGGAGAGGGAACGGGTTCGTTGATGGGCAGACGCTGGCGGCGCCTTCCTCCAACCTTTTTGCCGGAACGGTGACGGGGTTGGTGATGACGGCCATTCAGGGGGTGGGCGGGTCGACGGTGACGGCGGAGGTCCTATTCCTGGGCGCGGCCCCGACCCAATCGGTGGTGCGGGCGATTTCCTACCCGAACCCGGCCACCGGGCTCTCCCGGCCGGGGGCCCCCCCGGGAACCTGGTCCACCTTGCGGGTTCAACTGGCGCGGCCCGTGGCTCCGGCGGCCCTGAAGGCGACCCTCTACACGCTCCAGGGGGTGCGGGTGCGTTCTGTTTCCGGAGACGCGTTTACGTTCCGCCAAGATCTGTCGAAAGATTTTGAATGGGTTTACGAGTGGGACTGGAACGGGCGGGACGAGTCGGGGGAAGACGCGGCCTCCGGCGTTTATTCCTTGTTGTTTGAAGCCGACGGGGATAAGGTGAGGAAGTCGATTTTGGTTCAGAGGTAGAACTATCCCTGTTTTTTCAGTTGCAACGTTGAATTCGGGTTTCCCTTAAGTTATTAGAGAACATCGAGTGCCTTCTATTTCCAAGCAAGGGGGCTCCGCGCCCCCTCCTCCCCCCCACGCCAGGCGCTCCGCCCTGGACCCGGCCCCCTTTCTTTTGGACACGCAAAAGAAAGGGGGGAAAGAAAACGTGCCCCGTCGGCACCGTCCTACAGTTCATCGCCATGGTCGGTGCCGTCCCGACTTCGGATATCCATGTGGAACGGGACGGCTTCCGCGCGCCGCTTTGACGGGCGGCCCTCACGTGGCCCGGCAGAAACGCCGGGCCCGGTCTCTGCCGGCTTCGCCGTCAACACGAGACCGGCTCGGCTCAACGGCCAATCGCCGGCACAACGGGCCGCGCCGCAGCCGTCAAAACGTCGTGCTCATAACGCCTCAATGGGGAGGACGGTCAAAAACAACCACAAAAACGTGAACACAAATCGGAGAAGAGGCGCATAAGCTAACTGAGGGAGCGCATGCGCCAGAAGAGGCGGGCGCCGATGGCGAGGAAAACGACGTTGGCGAACCACGCGCCGAGGAGCGGCGGGCACCAAGGTTTTTGGCCCACGGCCCGCCCGACCTGAAGCAGTCCGAAATAGGCGAAAGCCACCCCCAGGGCCACGGCCACGGCCCGCACCTTCCCGCCCCGTTTGTTGAAGGCGAAGGGGATCCCCAGGACCAGGATGATCAGGTTGGCCCAGGGGAGGGCGGTTTTCATGTAGCGTTCCACCTCGGCTTTCCGCGTGGCGATGCCGAGAATTTTTAAGCGGCGGATGTGCTGTAGAAGTTCCCGCATGTTCATGTCGTCGGTTTCCAGTTCGCGGGGAACGAGGTCGGCCGGTTTCTCCAATCGGTCGGTTTGTTTCTCTTCGAAGGCCTTCTGTTTCGTGAGGGCGTTGGTGTTGGAGAAAGTCCGTTCGACCCCGCTGAACAGTCGCCAGCCGTCGGGGGACCACAGGGCTGTCCGCGCCTGCCATTGACGCCGCGGCCCGCCGTTCTCCACCAAATCGATCACCACGTTCTCCATTCGCTCCTGATCCACATCCAAAAGTCCGATGGCGTAGAAAACCCCCGCCCCCGCCACCGTTACCTGGTCGAACCGGCTGGAGCGGGGGGTGGTGAGGTGTCGGATGTCGGTGTTCCACAGTTTCTTAACTTCGCGGTTGGCCCAGGGGGTGAGGGCCTCGCCCAGTCCCCAGGAGAACACGCTGAGGACGATCCCCACCGAGAGGATGGGCGAAACAAGCCGCCAGGGGTGGACCCCGCCGGCCATGGCGGCCGTGATCTCCATCCGGCGGGAAAGTTGACCGAGACAAAGCAGGGTCGCCAGGAGAGCCGCCACCGGAAAAAGCTCCATGCTCCGCACGGGCCAGAGCGCCAGAAGGTAGCGAACCACGACACTGAGCGCCGCCTTTCCGGCGATGATTTTGTCCAGCCGCTCCATGAGCTCCGCCATCAAAACCAAAACCGTCATGGCTCCGTAGCCGATCAAGAGCGGTTTCAAAAACGAGACCAACACGTAGCGGTTGAGCTTTTTCATGCGGCCAATCTTTTCCGAAAGAGCACGAGGCCCACCCCCGCGGCGACGCCGTTGGCGATCCAGAGGGCCACCCCGGGTGGCACGGTGCCCCGGTCGGCGAGGTTCATTCCCATCACGAGGAGCAGGTAGTAAAAGAACAGAACGGCCAAGGCCGCGCCGAACCCCACGCCGCGGCCGCCCCGCTCCAGCGTCATGCCAAGGGGAATTCCGATCAGCGCCAGCGCCAGAGGGGCGAAGGCGATGGAAAAACGGAGATGGTATTCCGACGCCAATTCGCCCACCGGGAGCTGGCGAAGGGTGCGCCGGGCCATCTCTCGGCGAAGTTCGGGGTTGCTGAATTCCCGCCAGCTTCGGCTCCGGGAATCCAACGCCCCCTGGAGGGGGACGGAAATTCCGTACTGTTTAAAGGCGATGTGCAGGAAATCTCCCGATGAGGCATGGGACAATCGCTCGATTTGTCCGTCCCGCAGGGTCAAGGAGAGCCGGTTCTCCGTCACGGCCCAGGTCCCGCGGGGGGCGAAGATCCGTTCGGTATAGGCGGGGAAAAGGCGGTAGAGCCAGACGTCATTCAGGGTCTTTTTGTCTTTCCGAACTTCCGCGGCGTAGAGCCTGACGTTGCCGACGGCGACGAACCGTTTGGGTTCGATTTGCAATGGGTCCATGCGGGCGATTTTATGGAAAATCGATCGGAACTGGCCCATGGCTTTGGGAGTCACCCGGGTGTTGAAAGGAATGAGGGCCAGGGAGACGAGGGCCGCGAAGAGGATCGGCGGCCAAAGGATTTGGCGGAAGGAAAGGCCCGAGGACCGGAGCGCCAAAATTTCGTTGTCTTCAGAAAGGCGGCCGAAGGTCAAGAGGCAGGCCAGCAGGAGCGCCATGGGGACGCTTAGGGTCATGATCGTCGGGATAAACAAGAAAAAGATTTTGGCCGAGAGGATGAACGAGACGCCTTTGTTGATCAGAAGGTCGATCAAATCAAAAATCTTGTCCAACAGAAGAACACCCGAAAAAAGAGAGAGCCCAAACAGGAAGGGGGGGATGAATTGGGACAATAGGTAGCGGGCGAGAATCACCGGAACATTATATGATTTCGATTGATTTTTCGAAGAGTTCGATCTATCCTTACGGCGTCAATTTGGCTTTTGGCCGATGTGTTGCTTGTCATAATGACGAAACCAATGGTTCCCCTTCTTTTCTCTCAAATGAGACGGTCCACGCGACGGGTCTTCTCTGGCGCGGCTCTGCTCTTTCTTCTGCCTTGGTTGGCCGCCCACGCGGAGCCTCGCCTGTCGGACCTATCGGCGGAGGATGAGTTGAAAGGGGAGTTCGCTTCCCCCGCCCCGGACTCCACGAGTCTTTTTGAATTCAGTCAAGAAGGGTGGAACCAGGCGAGGGAAACGGTGGAGGCCGCCGAGCGGTCGGCTCCGCCGGCCCCGAGGCTTCCGGTCGCCGCCGGGGAACCCCTGACGGGGATCTCGGTGGACCTTCCCTACGATTCCGGTCTCTCCATTTCCGGCCGAAAACTCATCGCGTTCAAGATGGCCCAAATTCGGCGAAAGAGCGGCAACTCCGGGGTGAACAATGGGCTTGCGCAAAACCAGAACGATGTGGAAATGCGGCAGGAACTTCAAGTCCGCATCAAGGGAAAGGTCGGGCGGAAAATCACCGTCAACGTGGATTTCGACGACACCAAGGAAGACAAAAAAGACATTTCCGTGGTTTACCAGGGCGACCCGGGGGAGTTCGTTCAGGAGGCGGCCTTCGGAGACATTACGCTCTCGCTCCCTTCCACCGAGTTCGTTTCTTTTTCAAAACAGCTCTTTGGCGTCCGGACCAAACTCCAGTACAAAAACGCCTCCCTCCTGGCCATCGGGAGCCGAACCAAGGGCACCACAGAAACCCGCCGGTTCAATGGCGCCACCAAATTTGAGCGGCGCATCATCAAGGACGTGGATTTCGTCAAACAACAGTATTACGCCGTGGCGTTCACCACAAAAACCATCCTGGCTGGCTCCGAGGCGGTTTGGCGCGACGACAACATCCTCACCAACAACAACACGGTGACCATCAGCACGGATGTGGAAGACACGGACGTCGTTTCCAATTACTCCGGGAATTTCGACCGATTGAAGCCCGGGGACGACTACACGATGGACGCCGCCCGGGGCATTTTGTTTTTTCGCCGCCGGGTGGACGACCGCGCTGTCATCGCCATCAATTACAAGTTCACGGACGGAACCCAGTTGTCCGACCTGAACACGCCGGGCCGCCTGAAAGTGATCAAGACCGATTCGAACAAACCCCTGACGACCCCCCTGGATCCCCTGGAGACCGCCTATCGGCGGGAAATCGAAACCTTTTATTCTCTTGGCAACATTAAAATCGTCCACGACAACGATCTGGGAAACTTCATTTTGCGGACCATCGACGGGAACCAAAACGACCTGGGCGTGCTTTTGACGTCCGACGAGTTACTGCAATACAAACCCACCATCGAGGTGGATTTCGATCTCGGGATATTCAACGTGGATTTTTCCACTGGACCTTTCGACCCGGCCGGTTATCTCCGGGTGAAGGACCCCCAACTCTACGAGCCGTCCCCCACCACGAAGTTCAGCTTCCTCACGGAATACCGCTACCGCCTGCGGGATTTTCAGTTGAGGCCCAACATCGTGTATGGAAGCGAGCGGGTGACCGTCAACGGGCGGCTCATGAAAAGCGAGATCGACTATTTTATCGATCCCGCCAGCGGCCTTTTGCAGTTCTTCAACGAAGACGAACTGAACGAAACCAGCCAAATCGAGGTGACCTACGACTATGCCCCCTTCGGCGGTCAACTGGGGCAAACCCTGGTGGGCGGCCGGGCGGAACTGGCGGTGATCCCCGGCCGGTTCCAGCTGGGATCTTCTTTTCTCTACACCTTCGCCCCCAAAACCACCGTGGTGCCGGACGTCCGATCGACGCCCTCCAGCCTCATGGTGCTGGAAGCGGACGGCCGACTGACGGAGGTGAACGTGCCTTTTCTCCCGGTGAAACTTTCACTGACCGGCGAGGTGGCCCAATCCCGGGAGGACCCGAACCTCTACGGCAAGGCCCTGGTGGATTCCATGGAAGGCTTGGCTCAAGAGGACGCCGCGGTGATGGATCAGGATTTATGGCCCCTGGGGGCCAACCCGGACGCCTACGGCGTTCCCACAAGTTCCAGCTCTTTGGTCGTGTCGGAAGCGGTCTCCGTTAAGTTGAAGGACGTTGTTTCACCCGGGGCCAATGTGAGCGAAAGCGAGAACCTTCGCGTTCTTCCCATCGCTTTTAAACTGGATCGTAAACCGGGGGGGGCGCCGGCTCCCGAGGAGGCTTCCATCCTTCAGGCGCTCTCGAAAACGGGCGGGCGGGACTTTTCAAAAAAGAAATATCTGGAAATGTGGTTGGAAGGTTTTGGCCCCGCGGGGGCGGGCGTGGACTTGCTCGTGAGTGCGGGGTCCCTGAACGAGGATTCGGACCTGGACGGAATCCCCGACACGGAAGACCGCGGTCCCAACCCGGATGGGACCCTGAACGAAGGGGAAGATGTGGGCTACGATTTTAATGGCTGGGGGCCGGACGGCGCTTCCGGGGGCGGGGACGACGTTTCCTTTCAAATCGGGGCGGGGAACGGCCGTCTGGACGCGGAGGATGCCAACGGCGGTGGGTTTTTGACGGCGGACGTGGGGAGTCCCGTGACGCCGCTGGCCCAACTGTCGGCCCTGCCCGCGGGAACCACGGTCACGAAACAAGACGGAACCACGGATTCGATTTCAGACCTTGGTTTTCAAGGCTGGCGGTTTATCCGGGTTCCCTTAAACGCCATTATTTCCAATCCGGAGGGCTTCTCCAATGTCCAGCACCTGCGGCTAACCTTTCGGGGGGCGGCCGGTGGGGGAGCTAAATCCTCCACGGTCCGCATCGGAAAGATCGCTTTCGTCGGAACCACCTGGGAGACGCCCACGGTGTCCCCCGGGGCCTTCATGGAGATCGCCGCCGTGAACAATTTGGACAACCCCAATTACCAAACCTTGATCGGAAACCCGGCCTACAACGAACTTTACGGCGATCAAGCCGAAAATCGAACTCGCGAACAGGCCTTGCAGTTGAAATTCACCCTGCCCATCGCTTCCTCGGCCACGACCCGGTCGGTCTATGGGTCGGCCCGGGATTTCTCCCACCACCGAAATTTCAACTTCTTTTTTCAAACCCCCACGGGCCAACAGACGGGAGAACATTTGTTCATTCAAATGGGAACGGAAACCGATTATTTTGAGTTCGAGCGCCCGGTGAACAGCGTTGGCGGCTGGACCCTGGAAACCCTGAACCTGGTGGACCTGAACAACGACGGTACGCCGGACACTCTCCAGTCCACCACCGTCAACTCCACTGTGACCGTGGTGGGCGCGCCCAGCCTGACCCGCCTGGGTCAGATCAAGATCGGGGTTCGAAACCGCACCTTGACGCCGATCACGAGCGAACTCTGGGTGAACGAGATTTACCTGTCCGGCTCGCGAACGCGGGTCGGCAACGCCCGCCGGTTCGCCGCCGATGCCAGCTGGAACGGATGGGGAACCTTCGGCGGGATCTTCCGGAATGTGGACCGGAACTTCCAGACCCTGACCAGTCCCGTGGTGAACCAAGACCGCCAGGAACTTTCCGGATACGCCAACCTCACCCGGTTCCGTTTCGCGCCGTTGACCGGGAGTTTCTACAAGAACCAGACCATCACCCCCACCGCCCTCCAAACCGGCCAGTCCCAGCTGGTGTCGGTCCTCTCCGAGGGGCGGGAAGACAACGCCCACGTCCGTGGAGACGGTCAGTTCCTTTTTCCGAAATTCCCCGCCTTGGCTTACAGCGCGGAACGGACGGTGACCGAATCCACCGACCGCCAAGAACGGCGCGACCGAAATCTTTACACGGGGTCCTTGGACTACGCCGTCCCTGGCCGGGTGGACGTCATGCCCGGGAAATACACCTTCCGCCCCTTGCCGGAAAGCGTTTTCGTCAAATATTCCCGGAGCAATTATTTCCTGTCTTATTTTCCAGAAAAAAAAGAACAGCAAATCGCCGCCTCCACGGACCCGGTTTCCCAGCGGAACGCCATTTTTTCCAACGCCCAAACCGCCGAGGCCGCGGACGACTGGACCGGGCGATTGACGTTCACCCCGTGGGTGGGACTGTCCTTGACCCCCACCTACAGCCAACGCCGCGTCACCGAACAACGCGAATTCTCCGAGAGCGATCTCGCGGCGGTGCCTGATTTTTCGTCCGCCCAGGCCTACGAGAAATCCTTCAGCCAGTCCCGGGGTCTCGCGGGGTCTTGGAAAATCTTTTCGTGGTTGGAACCGCGGCTGACCTACACCCGGTCCGGAACGGAGACGAACGGCCTGCCCACCTCCTCTTCGCCGACGGCGGCGGGTTTAAAAACCCTGGACCGATCCTCCAACGGCGACCTCTTTTTGAACATTGCACCCGCGGGACATCTTTCCCAACCTCAAATTGGTGCGTTCCCTGAACCTGGACGGCAGTTTCCGGGTGGATTCCTCCGATACCTACGACGGGGTTTCGAAAGACTACAAGGATTGGCGCCGCATCACTCCGTTCCAGCTCAACAAAGTCCAGCGCAAGGACGGCAGTTCCATGTACGGGCTCTTGGCCCCGCTGAGTTTTGACAGCCCCCTCGTTTCTCGGCGGCAGATGGCCGCCAGGAACACCCTCCGTTTCGCATTGAACTGGACGCCGCTGGATTGGTTGTCGGCGCCCTACCGGCTGGACCCTTTTAAAACCATCAACATCAACAACACGGTCACCAATATTAACGAGCATACTGAAACCACTTTGACGGAGCGGGACGTGACCTCGTTAACCTGGCCGGACATGATCCTCACGGTCCGGGACACGGAAAAGTGGTTGTTTTTGGAGCGTTGGATCGGGGGATCCCAGGCGAACTTTCGCTGGACCCGGAAGAAGTCCGAAACCTTCGGCGAGGAGTTTTCCAACAACAACACGAGGGGTTTGGATTACCGCTTCGCGTTCTTTACCCGTTACGACGTCTTCCTGAGCCTATCGAAATCGGCGGGGGAAACCCGGGATTTGCGCACCGGCCTGTTGAAAACCGGAACCGACGGGTTGAACCATTCCCTCCAGGTGGGGACCAAATGGGGAAGTTGGCGCGTCACGCCCAGCGTGGGGTTGCGTTCGGATATATCCAAAGACGGCACCGGCCGGTTCCTTCAGGATCTTCAATCGCAAACCGCGTCGGTGCTGGGGCGGTTCGATAAATCCTACCCCGGCGGGTTCCGCTTTCCCTTCACCAAGAAGGTCTTCTCCAACGTCAACCGCCTCACCTTGGACGCGAAGATGGGTTTCGAACGGAAGATCTCCAGCCTTAACTTTGAACGGGACAACACCGACACCTACACCGCCGACGCCACCGGCGAGTGGGAGATTTCCCGGAACTTCCGGTTTTCGTTCGGCGGGAAACTGGGCCTGGTCAACAACCGCGCCCGGGCGGAAGACGGTTATATGAGCGCGGAGCTGAACACCCAACTGGTGATCCAGTTCTGATGAGCGGGTGGAAGAAAATCCTGGCTTCCGCTGGCCGTTGGGCCGTGGACCTGTTGTTTCCCCCGACCTGCGCGGTGTGCGGAGCGGACCGGCAAGCCGGCGAACCGGTGCTTTGCGGGCATTGCCGGTCCGCGTTTCCCCACTGGACGGGGCGGGCGTGCCGGATCTGCGGGACCCCTCTCCCGGATGGTGGCGCGCGCTGTTGGGCCTGCCGCCACGGTCGGCGCGCCTTCGGGTTCTGCCGGAGCGCGGGCCTCTACGAGGGGCGGCTTCGCCAAGCGATCCTGCTCTTAAAATACGGCGGCCGCGACGTTTTGGCCCGCCCCCTGGGTGCGTGCCTGGCCGAAACCTTCCGCGCTCGTCCGGAACTGAAATCGGTCCAGCTCGTCGTTCCGGTCCCGCTCCACTTTCTGAAACGCCACGCCCGGGGGTTCAACCAGGCGGAACTCCTGGCGCGTTTTTTCGCCGCCGAGTCGGGGCTCCCCCTGGAAACGCGCGCCTTGGCGCGCCGCCGTTGGACCCGCGCCCAGGCCGGGCTCGGCCGGGAGAAACGGAGAGCCAACATGGAAAACGCCTTCACCGTCCCCCGGCCCGACGCCGTCCGGGGCCGCCGGATCCTTTTGATCGACGACGTCTGCACCACCGGTGCCACGCTTGAATCCTGCGCCCGCGCCCTTACCCAGGCCGGCGCCCTCCGCGTCCACGCCCTCACCTTGGCCCGCGACGCCGAAACCCATCCCGACCTGCGCGGCAAGCGAAATGGTTGTTGAGAGAAGATAGGTTGAAACCCGTGGTATAATCAAAAAGCGGATTTCGGTGAACGAATTTGAAAAGAATTTTTAGAGGAGGGGGTATGGGTGTTAAGGGATGGATCATTTCCCTGCTGTCGGGGCTGATTGTTATTATGGGGCTTTCCGTTCAGGCGGGGGTGCCTGAAAAGGTCGTGTACCAGGGGCGGCTGTCGCGGTCGGGCGCGGCGGTGGCTTCGTCGCAGAATATCAAGGTCACGTTGATGGATCCCAACGGGGTGGAGTCGCCCCAGATTGTTTTTTCAAGTTTAGTGACGCTGGCGGCCACGGGGGAGTTCTCCGTCTTGCTGAACATGCCGCCCAATTACGATTGGGAACGAGCGGCGCCGGAGTTGGAGATCGAGGTGGGAGGGGAGGTGTTGACTCCCCGGGAAAAAATCAACGTCAGCCCCTACGCGTTCCTGGCGAAAAAGGTGGCGGCGGGGGGCGTGAGCGCGGCGGCGATCCAGAGCGGCGCGGTGACGGACGTCCACGTGTCCACGATTTCAGCCGCCAAGATCATGCTTCCCGGCACGGCCAGCGCCATGACGGTGTGGCAGAGCACGGTGGTTGGGCAACAGGACAAAATCGACTCGGCTAAAATATTCGGCATTATTCCAACGGTCCCGACATCCCACGCGGCCAACCACGGGCAGGGCGGTGCCGATGCCGTCACTTTATCTCCCCATCAGGTTACCGGC
Organism: Elusimicrobiota bacterium; assembly: GCA_016721625.1. NCBI lineage: Bacteria > Pseudomonadati > Elusimicrobiota > Elusimicrobiota bacterium. The sequence goes on along the minus strand of JADKHR010000001.1, from coordinate 957,831 downwards.
CGGGCGATAGTTTCGAACACATCCGGGACCCAGGTGGTTGAGGCGGTCTCGGTTGCGACCGACACGTTAACCATCAAAGGAATGCGGGGCGCTCAGGAAACCAGTTACTATCCCCTTCGGGTATTCGGGACCCAAAACCCCCAGGTGGAACAGTTCAATGTTCGGGGAGACGGGCAGACCTATTTCAAAGGGAGCGTGGGTATTGGAACATCTTTTCCATCGGAAAGACTAGAAGTAACGGGGGGAAACTTAAAAGTGTCCGGTGGCATTTCGGCGTCAACCCTCACCCTCACCGGAAATGCCTCCGCAGTCAATGTAAATGCTACAGGCAATCTGGGGGTTGCGGGCATCGCTACCTCTGGGAGTCTCAATGTCTCAGGTTCCGCGTCCGTTGGATCTTTAACAACCTCTGGCAATGTTGGGATAGGAACGAATTCCCCCTCGGCTAAGTTAGATGTTCGAGGTTCTATTAATTTTACTTCTCAGAAATTTTGCCGCGTCACTGTTCCAAATATGTTTGCTTTTACCACTTTGGTTCCGTCAGGTTGGACTTCTGGAACATGTGCAAATTTCATGGCCAGTTCCGGGGGTCTGCAATTTCAGCTTGGGTGCATTTTTGAGAATAGTTTTTCAATCGGAGGAATAAACGGTGGGATCCCTTCGCCAAACTGTAGTTGGTAAATGGAATCAATTAATCCAATCCTGCCAGGAAATGCCCAGGCATAAACATGATTTCTTTCGGATGCCGGGTGCGTGGTCGCCGGCGTCCACCTTCAACCGTAACTTTGCGATGAGTGGAGAATGGCGTGGGCGACACTTCGAAACGAAGCAGGTGGAGGTCTTTGCTGTGGAGTAAGGTTCCGGCTGGCTTGTAATTACCGTGATCACGAAGTATTTCTAGGAGATAACGATGCAAATCACATACGATCCAAAACATAATATCGCCTATATTCGTTTGCATCAGAAAACGGCCCAAGTGGAAACGCTTCGCGTGAGCGACGATGTGAACGTGGATATGGCCCCCGACGGGACCATTTATGGAATTGAGCTGTTGAATGCGAACGAGCAGTTAGCGAAAGAAGACAAAGGGAAACTGATCCTCATCAATGAAACGTCTAACAAACGCCAGGAATTGAAACTGGCCAGTTAAAGAAGACCGTCGATTAAGGCGGAATAAAATAGTGTTTCCTTCTCTTCCGGGGCCCAGGGGCGGATGATGGAAGTTGACCGAACGATTGTTGGAAAAAACTTTCCCTCACCCTGCCCTCTCCCAAGAGGAGAGGGAAAAGAACGTAAGCATTACGATTGTTATAAAAAACATTTTGTGTTCGGGGGGCATATGGCTAAGAAAAAGCGGTTGGGGTTCCTGGTGGCGGGCCTGATCCTTTTTTGGGGAATAGCGGGTCAGGCGGGAGTGCCTGAGCGGGTGGTGTATCAGGGGCGGCTGTCGCGGTCGGGGGCGGCGGTTAATGAGTCGCAACCCATTAAAGTGACTTTGATTGACCCGAACGGGATGGAATCCCCTCGCATTGTTTTTTCAAGTTTAGTGACGTTGGCGGCCACGGGGGAATTTTCGATTTTGCTGGACATGCCGGCCAATTACGATTGGGAACGGGCGGCGCCGGAGTTGGAGATCGAGGTGGGGGGCGAGGTGTTGACGCCCCGGGAAAAAATCAACGTGAGCCCCTACGCGTTCCTGGCGAAAAAGGTGGCGGCGGGGGGCGTGAGCTCGGCGGCGATCGGGGCGGGGCAAGTGTTGGATGTTCATGTGTCGACCATCGCGGCGTCCAAGGTGGTTTTGCCCAACAGCGGGGGCAAGGATTTGACCAACTGGCAATTTCCCGGGACGGAGTGGATCAACGGGGCCAAGGTCACCGGAACCGTGAACAGCATTCCCACGGCCCATGCCGGACGCCACGTTTTGCCTGGGGGCGTGGATCCCCTGGTGAACCTCGCCCCGGCCCAGGTTGCCGACACGGCGGTGGTGGCTCGCTCGACTTTTACCCAAATCATCCAACCCCGGGCCAACGTTCTCCCGCTGGCGGTCAAACCCAATCCCGGCGTGAACGCGTTGGATCCTGTGTTCGAAGTGTATGACACCAGTTTGTCCACGGCCATGGCGGTGCGGGGAGACGGTCAGGCCTACATCAGCGGAAAGCTGGGCGTCGGCACGAAAACCCCGGTCTCGACCCTTGACGTGGCGGGGCGCATCCGGGACCAGAGCGGTTTCGTGGCCCCCGTCGGGGCCATCATCGCCTACGGTGGGGCGGTGGCGCCCCCCGGATGGTTCCTCTGCGACGCGACGATACGAACGAAAGCCGCCTACCCGGAGCTCGAAGCCGTTTTGGGCGCGACCTATGGCGGAGTCTTGGGAACGTCTTTCGCCGTTCCCGATTTGCGGGGAAAAGTCCCGCTGGGATTTACGCTCGGGGCCACGCTGCCCGGCTTGACGTCTCGAGCCCTGGGCGCTACCCCGGGTGCGGAAACCCATACGTTGTCCGTCGCCGAAATGCCGAGCCACGTTCACCCCAGTGTCCATGTCACGAACGCCACAAGCAACAAAGCGGACGGGGCCGATACGCTTTTGATGCCAAGGACGGGGGATTCCGGTTCCGCAGGCGGAAACCAACCCCACAACAACATGCAACCCTCCCTGGTTGTGAACTACATCATTAAATACTGACCCCGCCGACCTCCCGGTGGAAAAAACCCTCACCCCCATCTTTATTTTCGCCGCGGCCATGGTGTTGACGGCGCGGGGGGCGCCGCGCTGGGCGCTCCGGCGGCCGGCGCTCCTGGGGGTGTTGACGGCGGGGTTTGTGGGGTGGGGGTTGATCGCGCTCCATTCCTTGCCGGTGGAACTCATGCCCGAGGTGGCCTCGGAAACCGTCACGGTGACGGTGGCGGTGCGGGGTGGTATGGATCCGACCGACGTAGAGACCTTGATCGTCCGGCCGCTGGAAGGGGCGTTGGGGGATCTGCCTCGGCTAAAAAACCTTTTTTCCAACGCTAAAAAAGACCGGGGGTCGGTGACCCTGGATTTCCATCCGGGCGTCGACATGAAGCGCGTCACGGCGGAAGTGAACGAGCGCGTGGACCGCGCCCTCTCCCGCCTTCCTCCGGAAATCGAAAAGCCCGTCATCGCCCACTTCGAAGAGAACGACGCGCCCATCTACATCGCGGCCATTACCAGCGACCGCTTGTCGCCCGAGGACGTCCGTCGGCTGGTGGACGAACGGGTGAAGGACCTTCTGCTCCGGGCCCCGGCGTGGCCAACGTGGAGGTGGGGGGCGGGCGGGAAGGCAAGATTTTGGTGGAGCTGGACCGGGGCCGCCTCTTGGCCTACGGGCTTTCGCCCCATCGGATCACGGCCCTCTTGGGTCGGCGGAACGTGGCCGTCCAGGTCGGCAGTGTCAAAGGGGAGTCCCGCGTGGCTCCCGTGAGGGTGGTGGGCAGTTTCCGGGGGTTGGAGGACATTCGGAAAGTGGTGGTGGGTCGGGACCCCGCAGGTGGGACGATCCTGCTTGAGAACGTGGCGACCGTCACCGACAGTTATTTGGAACCTGAAAGCCTTTCCCGCTTGAACGGCCGGGCCGCCGTTTCCCTTTACATCCAAAAAGAATCTGCCGGGAACACCATCCGCACCGTGCGGGAGGTGGAGGCCGCGCTGGACGCCGCCTGGCGGTTGCTTCCCGTCCAGGCGGAGGGCCTTTCGCGGGTGGTGGTCAGCAACCAAGCCCAGGGTATTTTGGCGGCGATCCGATCAGTGCGGGTCTCGCTAATTTGCGGGATTCTCCTCATCCTCCTGGCCCTCTGCCTGTTCGAAAGCCAACGGGCGGCCACGAAACGCGCGGCGGGCGCGGCCCTAGCGGCGCTCCTGGCGTTGATGGTCTTGGCCGCCCTCTTCAAAATCGGCGACGCGCCCATGGAACCGTTTTACCTGGCGCTTCTGGGCGCGTTCCTTCTGGCGGCGATTTTCGATCCCGACATCCGGCCGGGACTCATTGTGGCCGGGAGCATGCCCCTGTCGGCGCTTTTTTGTTTCCTGTTATTCCAGGCCTGTGGCATCACGCTGAACGTCATGAGCCTTTTCGGTTTGGCCCTCGGTTTGGGGATGCTGGTGGACAACGCCACGGTGGTCTACGAGCACCTCTCCCACAAAGATCTGGGCCCGCCGGGAGCCGCCGCGCGGGAACGGGCCCTGGGCCCCACGGAAGAGATGGTCCTGCCGCTCATCGGCGCCACGGTCACGAACGCGGTGGTGTTCGTGCCGTTTCTCTTCCTCTCCCAAGACATTCAAAACATGTTCACCGACGTGGCCGCGGCGGTGGGGGCGTCGCTCTTCGCTTCGCTCGGCATTTCGCTCACCGTCGTCCCTTTTCTCACGGTGATGGTTCCGCTCCGGGGAGAACCGCGTTGGCCCTTCGGCCCGGCGCGGGTTCGGCGTGGGATGAAGAACTTCGGGGACCGTTTGATCCGATTATGGGGCCAGGCCCGGGCGTGGGGGGCGGCCGGAAAATCTTGGGCGGGCGCCCAAGTGAAAGTATTGGCTCGGCCGAAAAATTGGATCCACCGGGAGTTCCTCCTTCACCCTTCGTTGGAAAACCTTCTTCCCTTGGAAGTGTTGGGTTTATTCCTGCTCCTTTTTGTCGGTCTTTGGGCGGTGGCGGGGAGCGGGGCGGCCAAGGCGGTCTTCTTCCTGGGCGCGGCCGGGGCCACGGCGGGCGGGTTTTGGTTGTTCCGGGATTACGGCCGCCATTGGGAGGCGGTGCTGAAACGCCGGGTGGAAGTGCTAGGGGGGGCCGCGGTATTGGCCCTGGCCGCCACGGTTTTGCTTTTCAAGGCCACGGAAAGGGATTTCCAAACCACGGGGGAGATGGACGAGTTCGTGATCTACGTGGAGCTTTCCAGCGGCGCCCGGCTGGAGGTGTCCAACGCGGTGGTGGGCGACATTGAGCGGGTCCTGGCCCAGGACCGGGACGTGGCTCCCGCCGTCCGAACGGCGGTCAGCCGGGTGGAAGGATGGTCCTCTAAAATCTATGTCACGCTCGTGCCTCGGGCCCAGCGGCGGATCACGACAGAGCAGGTGCAGGATCTGCTCCGGGAAAAGCTGAAACATTCCGGCCAGGACCGGGACGGAAACGCTTTCGTCCATTTCTCCAGCCCCCGCACGGGCCAGGAAATTGCCGTGCAGGTGCTGGGCCCCGATTACGCCGTGTTGGAGGAGTTGGCCCAGCGCCTTTCGGGCGAGTTGGGGAAGATCCGCGGTTTGACCGATGTGAAGATGCGCTACCGTCCCGGCCGGCCGGAGGTGTTGGCGGTGGTGGACCCGGACCGCGCGGCGCGGGCGGGGTTGTCTGCCGAAAGCGTGGCCGAAACCGCCCACGCCCTCATGCGCGGTCTCCGCGCCACCACCTATCGGACGGGCGCTCGCCAAACGGAAACCATCGTGCGCCTGCGCCAGGAAGACCGGGCCAGCCTGAACGCCCTGGCCGACCTCCCGTTGTTGGCCGGGCCGGGGCGGTCCCTTCGGCTGTCCGAGGTGGCCGAGCTCCGGATGTCGAAGATGCCTAACGAGATTTTCCGTGAGAACAAAGAACGGTTGATCCAGGTGACGGCCAACCGGGCCGGGCTGTCCCTGGGCCGGGCGGCGGAGGAAACCCAAGCCGCATTGGACCGCATGACCTTTCCCCTGGAATACCGGGCGACCTTGGAAGGCGGGGTCACCGACATGACGCGGGCCCTCAGCCAACTCACCTGGGGTGTTTTGGTGATGGTGTTTTTGGTCTACGTGGTTTTGGTGGTCCTCTTCGAATCCCTGATGGAACCCTTCGTGATCATGAGCACGGTGCCCCTTTGCCTGATCGGGGTGGCGGCGGGCTTGATCCTTTTCCGCATCCCGCTCACCACCGGGGTTCTGGTCGGGATCTTGATGTTGGCCGGGGTTGTGGTCAATAACGCCATCATGATTTTGGACCACCTAAACAACCACACGGACCCCGCCCGTCCCCTTTCCGAACGCCTGCTGGACTCCGCCCGGGCCCGACTGCGCCCCATCCTCCTGACGGCCGGAAGCGCCGTTCTGGGGTTCCTCCCCATGATGCTGGACACCTCGGAGTCCGGCGCCCTGTGGCGCCCCCTCGCGGTCGCCATGGTGTTCGGCCTCCTCACATCGACGGTGCTCACGCTGTTCGTAACGCCGACCCTGACCTACCTTTTATTGGAAGACCTCCCCCGCCGGTTGGGCGTCGTCCTATCCCCGACCCTTAAAACCGGCGATCAAAGAACATAAGGGTCTTCTCGGTTTTGTGTATGCAAAAAATGGAAATGTATCGTCGATTAAGCGCCCTTGAAAACCTGTCCAAGCCACCTCTCTTTCGTTCCAGGGGGTTCCACCCCCTGGACCCGGCCCCCTTTCTTTTGGACACGCAAAAGAAAGGGGGGAAAGAAAACGTGCCCCGACCGGCTTCCGCGCGCCATTTTGACGGGCGTCCCTCATATGGCCCGGCAGAAACGCCGGGCCCGGTCTCTGTCGGCTTCGCCGCCACGGCGAGACCGGCTCGACTCAACAGCCTATCGCCGGCACAACGGGCCGCACCGCAACCGTCAAAACGTCGTGCTCAAAACGCCTCAAGGGGGGGGTGTGAGTCAAAAACGATCAAATAAAACTGTTTACGAAACCCGGAAGACCCAAAACGTATAAGATTTTCTCCCACGCCGAAGGTCCTTCCCACCCCAAAAATTTTGTTACGAAACGTTTACGATTTCTTAAGACATTTTTCGGTCCACTGTGGTATACTACTCGCTCTCGATGAAGACCTTCAGAACAATACTTTTAGTTGCATATTCTTTGGTGGCCTCCTATGAAAACTAAAATTCTCATGATAATTGTGCTGTCTGTATTTCTAAACCTCATTGTTCTTGCTGGGTTAAAGAAAGGGTCTGTGGACGATTCCATTCGGTTGTTTGACGTTGTGGGTTTTTCAGGGGTAACGGAAAATCCATCCTCGACGGCCACTTGGAGATTGTCTTTCTCTCTCGGGGATGTGGGGTCCCAGACGGTATTGACCAATTCGAAAGGTTATGTGCTTGTGACCGGCCTCTGGGGGGGGCGCAATCTAGAGGCCATGGGCAACGGATTCACATTCCCTGTGGACGATCGACTTTGGGAGATCAATCTTCAAACCGTAAATGGGCCACAGCAGTCCACCCGTTTGTTGAAACCAGCCGTTTTAACCCTTCCCTTTAACGACGAAAATCCCAGGGATGGAATCGTGGATGGCACTGAGGGCGGCCGACCAGTCCGGGTAGACACACTGGCGATTTGGTGGCTGGACGAGGTCCATGGGAACTGGGTCCGGCTACCGGACCCTTCGATCGACAAGGTGGAGAACACCGTCACAACGCCCATCCACCATTTCTCCGTTTTCGCCGTGATGGGGGGGCCTTCCTTTAATGCCGGCGATATCCACGCGTTCCCCGTTCCCTGGCGCCCGTCGGGCGGAACGGCGGGGTCCGGGGCCGGGCAAAGCGGTACCCTGGCGGGCGGTATTACTTTCAATAATTTGCCGAGTCTTTGCACGATCCACATCTATACCCTGTCGGGTTCCCGGGTGAAAGAAATTGACCACACCTCGGGCACTCCTCAAGAGGTTTGGGACGTGCGGAGTGACGCCGGGGAAGATTTGGCCACCGGGACCTACCTGTGGGTGGTGGACGCCAACGGAACGAAGAAATCAGGGAAGCTCGCGGTGATTCGATGAAACGCCTTAGTGTTCTCTTCGGGGTGTTGGTTCTGTCCTCTCCGCGGCCCACGCGGCGGACGGAAATACCGGCGCTGAATTTTTGAAGATGGGTGCCGGCGCGCGCCCGGCCGCTTTGGGGGACACCCAGGCCGCCTTGGCCGAGGGGGCCCTTTCGGCCCTGTGGAACCCCGCGGGGCTCGGGCTATTGAGCGCTCCGGAGGTGTCCCTCACCCATAACAAATGGACAGAGGGGGTCACCGACCAACGGTTCGTGGGGGCGGTTCCTTTCAAAGGCGCGGGGGCGTTGGCGCTGGCTTACGAGCGTTTGACCGTCGACGACTTTTTGGGTTTTGACGCCCAGGGAACCCCGACCGGGTCCGTTAAATCGGGCGACGACGTTCTCACCGTGGCTTGGGGGCGGAATTTGGCCCAGGGCGCCACGGGGGCCAGCGGCCTCACGGCCGGGGTGGCCGCCAAAGTCATTTCTGAAAAGGTGGCAGGGGTGTCCGCGTCGGGGTTCGCGGCGGATTTCGGTGTCATGGTTCGGCCCTGGGGCGCGGGCGCGGCGCGGAATCCCTGGTTCCGGCGGTCTTCCCTGGGGGCGGCGGTCCGAAATCTGGGCCAGGGACTTAAATTTGATTCCCAGACGGCGGCGCTTCCCACGGAATACGTGCTGGGTCTGGGCTACAGCCAGCCGTTCTCGGGGGACCTTTTGACCACCGGGGCGGACCTTCACCAAGTCACAGGAGAAAAGACCTCGATCAGTTTCGGGGCGGAGTATTGGCTGAAGGGCCTCTTGGCCCTGCGGGTGGGATACCGTTCCACCGACAACACGGGCGCGGGCCTGCGCGCCGGGGCGGGGTTCCGGCTGGGCAAGGTCACCCTGGATTATGCCTGGAGCGGTCTGGGAGAAAACCTGGGCGCCGCCCACCGTCTCACCTTGGGGTTCCGCTTCGGCGAGCCGACGCCGGCCCCGGGCCTGGCGGCGGACGTTTACCAGGATTTTGTGGAACGGGGCAAACGGCACATGGGCCTCAAACTTTACGACCGCGCCATCCTTGATTTCAACGAAGCCCTCAAAATCAACCCCGCCAGCGCCGAGGTCCAGCAGTGGCTCCTCGAATGCGGTCGGTTGATGGAGGGCGGCGAACCGCGCTGATCCGCATGGGTTCCCGCCGCCTGGCCGCCGCGCTCTGCGGGCTCCTCCTGTTGCCTGACCTCCGTCCTTTCCGCCACAGACCTCCAGGTCGTTCTTACCCAGGGGGCCGAAGCGGAGAAAACCGGGGACTTCCGGCAAGCCTGCCGAATTTATCTCTCCGCTCTGCCGGAAAACTCCGGCGACAAAAACCTGACCCTCGCCCTCACCCGCGCCGCGCGCCAATTGGAAAACCAAATGGAGGCCCAACGGCAGGCCGACGCTTCCCGTTACGTCCGGGACGCCCGCATGAGCGCCGATCGTCGTTACTCCGTCCAAAAAGAGCAGCGGGACCGCGTGGCCCAGGCGGCGAAGCTGATTTCAAAAGATGAGCTTCTCCGGGCCTCCGACGTCTTAAACCGTGTCCTGGAAGAGGCCCCCGGTCTGGACGAGGCCCGCGACCAAATGGGGCGCCTGGACCGTCGTTTGACGGCCCGATTAAACCGGCGCTTTCCTTCCGCCCAACATCAAGCCGCCCATGAGGGCATTTACCAATACAATCAGAGCCAATGGGATGCGGCCGGGCGATCGCTCCGGCTGGCTCTGGACGCGGGCCCTCTTCCCGACGATCTCGTTTCGGCCCGTTTGGAGGACTACGCGGCCCTGGCCGACAAAAAGGCCGCGGAGGACCTTTGGCGCCGGGAACGCCAAGATCTGTTGGCCGGCGCCCAACGGGCCGAGCAGGAAGGCGACCTGAACAGAGCGCGATTGAATTTGGAAAAGGTTCTTGCCCGGGACCCGGCGGACCCCCAGGCCCGGGCCGCCCTCTCCAATCTCGGCGCGGTGACCACCGCCGTCAAAAAGGCTGTTCGGGAAGAGGCCCGTTTAAAGGAAGTGCCCCGGCTCCTGTCGAAAGCGACCTTGGATATGGTGAACGAGCGTTACACCGAAGCCCTGGAAACCCTCAACCAGGTGTTGGAGATCGATCCGACCAACGCCGGGGCCATCGAACAGGTGGGCGAAGTCAAACGCCTCATGCAAGGCCGAAAACTTTATGTGCCGCCCGTCCAAATCAAGACCTCCGCCGAAGAACGCTATCGGGAAGGCTTGCGGCTTTACGGGGACGAAAAATACGACGACGCCCGAGCCGCCTTTGAAGAGGCCCTGCGCCTCGATCCCAAACACGAGGAAGCCCGCCAGGCGCTCAGGCGGATTAAAGAAAGGGAAAACAAAGGAGCCGCTAAATGAACCGATTCCGAACACTTTCTCTTCTGTTTTTCGCCTGTGGAGCCGTGTTGGCGGCCGTTCCGAACCGGATCATTTATCAAGGGCGGCTCTCCAAATCCGGCGCGGCGGTCCATGGGGAACAGGCGATCAAACTGTCCCTGGTGGACCCCGTCAACCCGACGACGGTGTACGATTCCAACACCTTTGTGGTCACGCTCCCCGTGACCGGTGAGTTCACCGTGATTTGGGACAACCCCGGCGTGGATTGGCGAGCGGTGAACCCGAAACTCAAAGTGGAGGTGAGCGGTGAAGCGCTGACCCCCGAGTCGGATTTCAGCGCGAGCCCCTACAGTTTCGTGGCCCAGCGGGTCGAAGCCGGTGGCGTGGACACCCTGGCCTTGGCCGACGGAGCCGTGACGGACGCCAAAGTGGCCACCATTTCGGCAGGGAAAATCGTCCTTCCCGGCACGGCCAACCTGGACCTCGCCACCGCTTGGCAATCGAAAACGAATCCCGCGAAAATCGACGCCGGCGTGATCCTCGGCACGGTGCCGGTGGACGGAACCCAAATTTCGGGGGGCGCGGTTGTTTCCACCATCACCGCCTCCGGCTTTCACCAAACCATTCAGCCCATTTCCGTGGTGGAAACCCTGCGCCTGAAAGCCACCCGCGACGCCACCGATCCCCTCCAACCGGTGTTGAGCCTTTACCCCGGAACGGCAGGCGCCGCCCCCACCGCTCAATTCCTCGCGGGGGGAACCAGCCTCATCGGAAACAAATTGAGCGTGGGGTCCATGTCCACCCCATTGGGAACCCTGGACCTCAGCGGATCGCCGGGCGAGGTTATTCTCAGAAACACGGGCGGCACGGCCAACCAGCGCGCCTGGCGGCTGACGGTGCCGACCAACGGAAGCCTGAAGATGGAAGCGGTTCAAGATAATAACTCAGGGCCTGTCACGGCTTTATCGGTTGGCCGGGATGGTTCGATGACGGCGTCCTCTTCAACGATCTCCAACCTTATCGGGGGGTCCGTCACCGCCACGGCCCTGGCCGTGAACGGATCTCCGGGGGAGGTCCTTCTCAAGAACACGGCCGGGACGGCGAACCAGCGCGCCTGGCGGCTGACGGTGCCCATCGACGGTAGCCTCAAAATCGAGGCCGTGCAAGACAACAACACCAACCCCGTCACAGCCCTGACCCTCAACCGCGACGGATCGGCCCGGGTCGCCCCCGTTCCTTATATGGCCGTCGCCGACGTGAAAGCGGCCTCTGCAGATGGCGGCACAGCGACAAACGGCCTCTTCAGGAATAGGGCGTTGAACACCGTCCTAACCAATACCATCCCTGGAGCCAGTCTGGCGTCCGACCAAATCACCCTCCCTCCCGGCACCTACGACGTTGAATGGGAGAGCCCTTTTTACAGAGTGGGTCGAGTGGTCACCCGATTTACCACGCGGTCCGGCGATTCGGTTACGGTAGTAGGGAACACTGCTTTTTCGAACGATAGAGATGACTTTGCAGACACCAAAAGCTCGGGATTTGGAAGGTTCACCCTGACCGCGACCAGTGTATTTGAGGTTCAATACCTAACCATGAACTCAACCGGAGGGTGGGGTTTGGGCTTAAGCCATTCACTGGGAACCTCAGCCCCCTCCATTTACACCACCGTGCGCATATGGAAAATTCAGTGACCCGTTGTAGGGGGACGGAAAAGATCGGGGGACGCCCTAAATTATTAAACAATAAGGCCGAGGAATGGCTCGGTTCGTCATTTAACAGATTATTTTCAGCGTTTCATCGGCTGTCCTTTTTTGCTTTGAGGCAAATAAAGTCATAACTCGTTTTGCTTAGGAGCAAAAAAAGTCACGTGGGCGAAATTGGATGCCCATTGACAGTTTGACGGACCTGTGCTACAGTGTAATAAGAACAAGGAGGTGACCGATGCGCCAATCTGTTTCCATTAGTCTGCCGGCAGAGATGCTGAAACAACTTAAATCAGAGACCAAACGCGAACACGCCAACGGGAGTGAAATTATCCGGCGTTCCCTTCGTGATTATTTTTTTCGAGCGACGTTCGACCGTCTTCGCCAAGACGCTCAGATCGAAGCCGCCAAAAGGGGAGTGGGCGTCACCGAAGAGGATGTCTTCAAGCAGATTTCGTGAAAATATTTCTGGACACCAACGTCCTGATTTCCGCCTTTATCGCGCGGGGAGGACACTCTCATGAAATTCTCACGCACGCGGTTCATCAACACGAACTCTATTTTTCCGACTTCATTCTGCGCGAGCTCAAACAAAAATTGAGAGCTAAATTCCATTTTTCAAACACGGCCATCAAAAAATTGACCGATTTTATGGAGCGTTTTCTCGTTCGCGGTGAAACCGCTTCCGTCGTGGATAAGATCTGCCGGGATCCCGACGACGACCAAGTTCTCGCGGATGCCGAAGCAAACCACGTGGATTTTATCCTCACAGGCGATCAAGACCTTCTCATCCTGAAAACCCACAAAAACATTCGGATCATCGCCCCCCGTGACTATTGGGCCCTCTGAACTTTACCGCATTGGGGGACGCCCTAAAATATTAAACTATGTAAGGAATGATATGAATCTCATCCGACGATCTGTGTTGTTTGTTTTCCTAAGCAGTCCTCTGGTCTGGGGGGACGGGGGGGCGGCTCCCGTCCTCAGTTTGGGGGAGTGCGTGGAACGGGCGTTGTCGGCCAACGCGGGGTTGACCTTGGCGCAGGATGAACTTTCCATCACTCAGGCGCGTAAGCGCACGGCCACGGCGGGGCTGGTGCCGGCCATCACCGCGAAGGCGGACCAGACCCGGGGCAAGGCGGACAACAGCGGCGACGAAAACCAGGATTTTCTGGAACGATCTTACGGCATTCAGGCCACTCAACCTCTTTACGCGGGCGGAAAATTGTGGGGAACCCGACGCCAGGCGGCGTTGGCGGCGGAGGTGGCCGCCCTTCAACTGGAGAAACAACGGCTGGATGTGAGATACGCGGTGACGGAAGCCTATTGGCGGGTGGCGGCGCTCCAGCGGGCCCAAACCGTGCACCGCGAAACCTACAAAACCTTGCAGGAAGATTTGGAAAAGGCCGTGCGCCACGACCTGAGCGAGGCCCGCACCGCTCGGATCGAACTGTTGTCCACCCGCGCCCAGAACCGTGAAAGCGAAGCGGCCCTGGCGGAGATCGAGGAAAACCTGATGGAGGCCCGCATCGCTCTTCTGGACGCTGTGGGCCAGCGGACGTCCATGGATTTTTCCGTCCCGGAAGAAATCCCCGTGGGCTCCGTGACCCCGAACGAGGAGGAAGCGTTGAAAATCGCCCGGGCCCACCGGCCGGACCTCCGCATCGCCGACCGCATGATCGAGTCGGCCCAGGCGGGGCGGGTGATCGGTCGGAGCGGATATTACCCCAAGGTGGACTTGAACGGATTTTACGGCCATTCCGGGGCCGCCTTCATTCAGAGCGAGCCCTTTGAATACAAGCGGGACTGGAACGCCGGGGTGACGGCCGTGTGGGCCCTCGGCGGAAACACGGCCAAATATTCCGCTTTTCAAGAACAAACTAGCCCCAAGCTGGGCGAATCCAGCCGGACCCATACGGAGAGCCAGGGAGTCAGCCTGTCCTTGGGGGATGCCCTGGGCGTGGGCGTCACCAACAAGGAAAGCCGCAAGGCCTACCACGAGGAAGAATGGCGCTATGAGAAGGCCCGCCGCGACCAGGAAACCGAGGTTCATTTGGCGATTCAGCGGTTGGCCACCGCCGGCCGCCGCCGAGATGCCGCCAAGGCCAAAGTGGACGAAGCCCAGCAGGAATTCAAAGACACGCGGTCCCTCCTTCAGGACGATCGCGCCCACTTGGGGGACCTGGCGTCCGTCAAAAACCGTTTGGCGTTCGCCCAGGCGGGGCTGGCTCAAGCCCAAGCGCAGTATTTGATCTCGGTGTCCGCGCTGAACCGGGCTGTCGGGGTGGCCGACCAGTATCGGGTGGCGCCCTAACGTGGGTCCGACGATGAAGAAAGGAGAATTTGTTTTATGACAACCGTTCACACTCCCGGTCAACTCAAACGCCGCTGGCCCCTTTTGGTGGGCGTGGTCGTGGTTTTCGCTTTGGCGTGGGGGGTGCGCCGGTTTCAGGAATATCGGCTTTATCGCTCCCAGGCTTTAGAAGCCCAGCGGGCGGCCAAAGAAGCCGTTCAAGTGAAGGCCTACAAAGTGCGACCCCGGGACGTGGCCGGTTCGTTGAAAAGGATCGGAACCATCCGTGCTCGGGCGGAAACCAATCTGCAATTCGGCGCGCCGGGGCGGGTGACGAAATTTGATGTGGAGAAGGGGCAGTTCGTTAAGAAAGGCGCCCTCATCGCCACCTTGGACCAGGCGGAAGCCCGAAACGCGCTGGACGTGTCCCAGCTGGAGTATGAAAAAGCGTCTTCCAAATATTTCAAAGACGGCACCATCGACCGTTTAACCTATGAGCAGGCCAAGGCACGTTACAGCCAAGCGCGGCTCGAGGCCGAGAAAACCGTGATCCGGGCCGCGCACGACGGTTACCTGGTCGAGAAATGGGTCAATGTGGGGGAACACATGGAGCCGGGAACCGTGATCGGCAAACTGATGGACAAAAGCCGCGTGGCCATCGAGATGGACCTGTCCGAGGACGACATCCAATTCTTGAAGGCGGGCCAAAAGGTGGCGATCACCGTGGACGCGGTGCCGGATTACAAGGAAGAGGGCGTGGTTCTTTCCATTACCCCGTATTTGAAAGGGGACACCCGGTCTTTCTCGGTCAAGGTGGACGTGGCCAAGAACCCGGAAGAGAAATTGACCCCCGGGATGTTCGCCCGGTGCGCGGTGCGCCGCTATGAGAAAACGGGCGCGCTCACCGTGCCGCTCGAGGCCGGCGCGGAGGTCCAAGAAAAGACCCTGCGCCTGTTTCTGGTGGATGGGGAAAACCGCGCCCGGGAAAAAACCGTAGACATCCTTTTTATGGATGAGGGCTTGGTGGAAATTTCGGGGTTGGCGGAAAATGATTTGGTGGTCTTGAATCCGGGAGCGGACATGAAGGACGGGACCCCGGTTCGCGTCTTGGACGTCTTCGACCCCAAGGCCCACGTCGAGCCGCCCGCCGGCCCGGCCCCCGCGCTCCCCTAACCCCCATGCCGTCCCGTTCTTCCCCCATCGCCGCCCGTTCGACCGCGACCGGGGCCCTCCCCTCCCATGCGCTCCATCATTAAATTTTGCATCGAGCGCCCCCTGGGCGTTTTGGCTGTTTACGTCGGCCTCGCCGTCATGGGGCTGTTTGCGTGGCAGAGCCTTCCCCAGGAACTCATGCCGGACCTCCGTTTTCCACAGCTCTCGGTGGTGACCGTTCTTCCGAACGCCAGTCCGGAAGAGGTCGAGAACCTGGTGACCAAACCCATCGAGCAGATCGTGGGCACCGTAAAGAACGTCCGCCAGGTGGAATCGACCTCCAAGGAACAAGTTTCCGTTATCAACATCCAATTCCGCTGGGATACCGACATGGACGCGGCTCTCCTGTGGGTCCAGGAAAAGTTGGGCATGATCCAGGACCTCCTGCCGCTGGAGGCCAAGAAACCCGAGGTCACCCGTTACAATCCCTTTGAACGGCCGGTCCTTCTGATCGCGGTCACGGGGGACCTGGCCCCGGCGGACCTTCAACATCTGGTGGAGACGCGCCTCCGTCCGGCGTTGGAAAAAACCCAGGGCGTTTCCGGCATCGATGTGAGCGGCGGGGTGGAACGCGAAATCCAAGTCAACCTGGACGCCCAACGCTTGGCGGGCTTGCGGATTTCCCTGGGCGAGGTGGCCGACGCTATCAAGCGCCGCAACGTTTCCCGCTCGGCGGGCTCGGCCTCCGAAGGGATGTTCGATTACCCCATCACCGTCACCGGCGTTTTTGACGAAGTGAAAGCCATCGCGGAAACCGTGGTGAAAACGGAGGCGCCGGAAGCCCAAGGGCGGGGCGCGGCCGGGGTGGTGCGCCTGTCTTCCGTGGGCGAGGTGCGGGACACTTTTCGGGAACGCACGAGCTTCGCCCGGTACGACGGAAAAGAAAACATCGCCGTGGCGGTTTTCAAGCGGTCGGAGGCTTACCCGCTGGACGTTTCCCGGGCCGCCCGCCGGACGTTGGAGGAACTCGCGCGTCAGCTTCCCAAAGAAATGTCGTTGCGGGTCATCTACGACCAGTCCATTTTCATTAAGGAAGGAATCTCCGACGTGTTCGGCAACGTTCTTTTCGGCGGCCTTCTGACCTATGTGGTCCTCTGGGTTTTCCTAAGAAGCCACACCCGGTCGATCATCGTCGGGTTGACGATCCCCTTGGCGCTCCTCCTCACCGTGGGAACCTTTTGGAAAATGGGGCAAACCTTGAACCTTCTCACCCTGGGAGGGTTGGCCTTGGGTGTGGGGATGTTGGTGGACACGGCGGTCGTCATTATCGAAAACATCTCCCGCCACCGGGACATGGGGAAACCACTGAAGGAAAGCTTGTTGGAGGAAGCGACGAGGTGGGCGGCGCGGTGTTTTATTCGGTGGCGACCACCGTGGTGGCTTTCGCGCCCATTCCGTTCGTGGCCATCGGCGTGGCCCAGAAAGTGTTTACGCCGATCGCCATCGCCGTCATGGTCAGCCAAACCGCGGCGCTCGTCGTGGGGTTCACGTTTGTGCCGGCGTTGGCTTCGTTGGTCCTGGAGAACGAAGCCGTGGCCCGGTTTTTGACGGCGCGCGATCCCGCCCGGGTGAAACGATTCGTTCTGGACCGGGTCGGGCGGGCGCGGGCTTGGATCCAGAGCCAGGTGGGGCTCCCTTCGATGTTTTCCCGCGCGGGCGCCGCTGTCGAGCAGGCGCGCCGGCGGCTCCTGGGGGCCTACAACCGGGCCCTTGAAACGGCGATACGGCACCCGCGAAAAATCCTTCAGATCGCTTTCATCGCCACGGCGTTGAACACGCTGGGCCTCTTCTTCATCCGGCGGGAGTCCATGCCCGACGTGGACCAGAGCCAGTTCCTGATGAAGGTTACCCTGCCGACCGGAACCCGGCTGGAGGTGACGGACAGGGTTCTTCGTTCTATCGAGGGGCTTTTATCCAAAACGCCCGAGGCCGCCCATCGGAACGTCATCGTGGGCTCTTCGGGGGGAAGCGCCTTGGGCGCCCTGGGCGCGCACCAGGGGCAGGTGGTGGTGGATTTGGCGGACCGCATCGCCCTTCCCGGCGGGGGCACCCGCGCTCGTCGGCGGACCGCGCGGAAAATGATGGAGGATACGGCCCAACAACTGAAGGGCATGGACTTGGAAGGCGGGCGGGTGGATTTTGAGGCCCAGGGGGGCGACGTTTTTTCCCAGGTTTTCGGCCGAGCCGGGTCCGACCTTGTGCTCGAGGTGAAAGGCCAGGATTTGGAGGCTCTCCGGAAAACGGCCGACGCTCTTAAAGAGAAATTGCGATCGATCCCCGGCGTGTCCAAAGTCGAGGATAGCCGCACGGTTCCCTCGCTCCAAATGCGCTATGAGCTGGACGAATCCCGGCTGGCCCGGGACGGCTTGACCGTGGGCGACGCGGCCGACGCGGTGTTGGGCGGCGTTCACGGCCAATCCCCCACGGCGTTCCGCGAGCAGGGGAAGGAAATCCCCGTCCGGGTGCGCCTGCGGGAAGAGGACCGGAAAGACGCCTCCGCTCTGGCTCGGCTCGTGGTGCCCAGCCCCCTGGAGCGGGGGGGCGGCCATCCCTTGGAGGAATACGGCCGGCTGTCCATGGCGCCCGGTCCGTCGGAAATCCGCCGCCGGGACCAACAGCGCACGGTGCTGGTCTCGGTTTTCCTCTCCGGCCGAAAGCTGGGCGACGTGTTGCCCGCCGTGAAGAACGTTTTGGCGGGGTTCCAAAACCGTCGGGATTCCACGGTCGCCATGGGGGGGGAAATGGAGGAGGTTCAGGCTTCGCTCAACAGCCTGTTCGTGGGGTTCCTCTGGGCCGTCGCTCTGGTCTACATCGTGCTCGTGGCCCAATTCAACGTGTTGTGGGTTCCCCTTTTAGCCTTGGTGGCGGTGCCGTTGGCCGTCAACGGCGTCACCCCCGCGCTTTTCCTGACGGGAAACACGTTGAATTTAATGTCTGGACAGGGCCTCCTCATGCTGGCCGGCATCGTGGTGAACAACTCCCTCATGCTTTTGGAATTCATTCAACAACGCCGGGAAGCCGGTCGCACCCCTTCCCAGGCCGCCCTGGAAGCCAGCCATACCCGCCTGCGCCCCATCCTCATGACGGTAACGGGCAACATCGCCGGGCTTTTGCCGCTGGCACTCGGCATCGGGAGAGGAGCCAAACTTCAAGCCCCCATGGCCATCGTCGTGATTTTCGGCCTCTTCGTTTCCACCGCCCTCACCCTGGTGGTCCTCCCCGCCCTCTACCTGGAAGCCCGCGCCTTTTTCGAAAAGCCCCCTGTTTGATCCAAGGGGGTCTTCCGGGTTTCGTGTACAGGTATATTTGATTGTTTTTGACTCTCGCCCCCCCCTTGAGGCGATTTGAGCACGACGTTTTGACGGTTGCGGCGCGGCCCGTTGTGCCGGCGATTGGCTGTTGAGCCGAGCCGGTCTCGTTTTGGCGGCGAAGCCGACAGAGACCGGGCACGGCGATTCTGCCGTGCCACGTGAGGGCCGCCCGTCAAAACGGCGCGCGGAAGCCGACGGGGCACGTTTTCTTTCCCCCCTTTCTTTTGCGTGTCCAAAAGAAAGGGGGCCGGGTCCAGGGCGGCGCGCCTGGCCGGGGTCCAGGGGGTGGAATCCCCTGGAACGATGGCGAGGTGGCCAGGACAGGTTTTCAAGAACGCTTTACCGATGATACACGTACTGGTTTTACGTACACAAAACCCAGAAGAACCATCCAAGGCATATTCTTCAGTTGACGAAACAGTTATTTAATGTTATAAACAACTACTTGCAACTTGCTCTGCACTAGACCTATAGATATTAAATAGAATTCCCGTGGAGCACGACATGGGCAAGCGGACCTTCCCCCCATTTCCGATTGAACTTTTCCGTCAAAGAACGACCCGCGCCCTGGCGCGGGTTTTGTTCTTTGTGCGGCCTCTCCACCATTTCCTGATCATTAAGGTCCCCCGCGCCGGGGTGTGGGTGTTTCGCCCGGCGTTAGCGGGGGCATTTTTATTGACGACGTTATTCGGCCCGGCGTCGGCGTGGGCGCAAAGCCGGGCGTCGCAAATGCTGGGGCAGAAGCAGTATGACGAGTTCTCCACCTCCAGCGAAGACGGGGCCTATTTCAGCCCGGAGCGACTGCGTGCGCGGATCGAAGCGGTGGACGCGCTGGTGGCGGGCCAAAACGCGCGGTTCGCGCGCCTGCAGGGCCGTGCGGTGGGCGGGGTGGCTGATTTAGGCCCTCGGGTGTTCCAGATGGCGCTGGAGAAGTTCCAAACAGCGGCGTCGATGAACGCGGACGTAGAGATGAAACGGGCGCGGTTCTCGGCGCGGATGGCGGCGGCGGGGGGATTTCAGTATCGAACGTTCGCGGACGGCAAGCGGATGTGGTTTAAGAACGGCCGCGTGCACCGGATCGAGAACGAAAAGATCAAAGACAGCTACGGCGGCGTGCATGTGCAGGACACGACAGAAATGGAGTATGACAAACACGGGAACTTATTGAAGTCGAAGACGGAAACGCGGGACGCCGCTGGGCACGCGGACATCAAGCGGTGGAGCGGGACGTATGCGGTCGTGCCCGGGAGAGACCGGCTGGAGTCGTTTACGGAAACGAGCTGGGACGCACTGGGAAACGAAAGCCGGCTGGAACGGACGAATTTGACGTGGAGCGGTGACGGAAAGAACCTGGTGGGGTATGAAGAGAAATCCACGGATGCGAACGGGCGGGAGACAACGCGGCGGGTGTGGGATTCGACGCACGACGAGGCGGGGAATTTGACGTCGTTTAAGGAAGAGTCCACCGAAGGCGGGGTGAAACAGTTCCGAACGTGGAGCGGCGCGACCTATGAGAATTTCAAGAAGGACAAAAAAGACGACTGGCGGCTAACGGGATACAAGGAGACGACGAGGGACGCGGCGGGCCGGGAGTCCACGCGGGAGTGGGGCGGAACAAAATACGACGAGCGCGGCGCGCTGGTGGGTTACCGGGAGAAACGGACGGACCCCGCGGGAGAGACGACGGACCGGAGCTGGGGGGACGCGGCGTTTGACGATCAAGGAACGTGACGAGTTACCGGGAGACGGTGAAAAGTTCCACGGGACAAGAGACGCTCCGGGTGTTCCGAAACGGGAAGTACGACGAGCACGGGCGGTTGACGTCGTATGAGGAGCTGAACGGGGAGAAAGACGGGCCGTCGAGCTATCGGCGGTGGAGCGGGGGCGATTATAACGCGAAAAACGAGCTATTGAGCTACCACGAGGACGTGACGGACGCGCGTGGCCTGGTGACGGGGCGGGATTGGAAGGCGGAGGGGTATGAAAAAGGCCGCGTCACGGGGACGCGTGAAACGACGACGGACGACCAGGGCCGTAAAACGACGAAACATTGGGTGGGGGTGTATGACGAGGGGGGGCGGCTGAAGGGATATTCGGAAGAAGGGGTAGACGCTCTGGGGAACGGGACGCTGAAGAGTGAAGAAGAGATGAGGTATGACGAGCTGGGCCGGCTGGTGGGATATAAAGGGGCCACGAGGGACGCCTTTGGGCGAACGGTGAACACGACATGGAGAGCGGAGGATTTGACGGGAAAGACCGAGCTTTGGTGACGGTGGAAAGCGAGACGACGGAAGACGGCCGAACGCGGACGACGCGGCGCGGGAACGTAAGCTATGACGGGTCCGGGCGGATGACGCATTACGAAGAGGAATTAGCGGCGGAGGGGGGCGGGTCGCCCCGGGCGACGGGTCGGCAGGAGTGGACGGCGCTGGGGTATGACGGCAAGGGCGATTTGAAGGGCTATGAACTAACGACGACGAACGTATTGGGGGAGAAGTCGACCCAACGACACGAAACGGGTTATGACCACCGAGGGCGGGTGGCGGAGACGACGGACATGTATACGGACGCGTTGGGGACCGTGCAGAAGGTAGAGTGGAAAGCGGAGGGGTTTGACAGTTGGGACCGGGCGAGCGCGTATAAAGAGACCACTACAGGAGGTGGGGCGTGGCGGGAACGCCGGTGGAGCGGCCAGCTGGACGGACGGGGTTTGGCGGTGGAATCCAGCGAAGAGACGCGGGACGGAACAGGGCTCGTGGTGAGAACGGATTTGGCGGGAGCACGGTATGACGAGCGCGGGCGGGTGACGGATTCGGTGGAAACGGTGGCGAGGTCTGACCGGCCAGAAATGAAGAGCGTGACGACGCTGGCGGGCCGGACCTATGACATGCAAAACCAAGCGACGGGGGGAACAGCGACGACGCGGATCATGGGGCGAACCGGGGCGGGTGATGTGGATTTGACGGTGGTGGAAGGAACGGAGGCGGTGGCGGAAGAATCGGGCCGAGCCACGAAAATACGGACGACAGGGGAAACGATGGGGACCCTGGGCGGGCTCGCGGTTCATACGAAAGAGACAGTGGATGTGACGAGCCGTCAGAACGGCGAACGCACGGAAACGCGGCGGTCGGAGGGGTATGATGCGGTCGGAACGCTGGTGAAGGCCGGTGAAACGAAGACGGAGCGGGCGAACGTGGTGGTGGACGTGAGCGGCCGCGGGATCGCTTACCGTGAAACGACGGTGGACGCGGCGACGCCGGGGGCCAAAACGGTGACGGAGCGGCAAAACCGGTATCAGGGGAACGGGGAACTGGCGGGTACAACGGAGGACGTGACGGACGCCCAGGGGGTGCGGACGCACGTGGAAACGAGCGGAATGAATTACAACGCGGCGGGTCAGTTGGTGGGGAGTGAAGAGACGATGACGCGCCCTGGGCTGACGATGGTAACGGAGGTGACGAAGAAGAGCGGGATGAGGTATGACGAATTGGGCCGCGCCGCGGGGCACCACGAGCAAATAACGACCATGGGTCCTGGCCTCTACAGCGAAGAGGAGGGGGACCGAACAACGAGCTACGACGGCGCGGGTCGAACGGCCCGGACAGCGTCTGAGGGGGTACGGAACGGAGGGAGCTATTCGTTGGTGACGGAGAACAGCGACTTTGACGCGGCCGGCCGAGCGACGGCGTACCGGAGCCGGTCGGAGGGGACGGCGGGGATCAGCGATTTAAACATAACGAAGGTGGGCTACGACGAAATGGGCCGGGCGTTTAAGCGCCACGAGGAAGGGTATAACAACGGGTCGTATACGAACGCGGAGGTGAAGGTGGGGTATGACGCCCAGGGGCGGGAGAAAGAAACGACGCGGGAGGGTTACAACGATCAGGGTACGTTTAAGGAGCGGACGGAGACGGCGGGTTACAATTCGCTGGGCCAGGCGGTGGGGCGAACGACCAAAGGGTGGAACGCGTCGGAAGGGGAATTCGAAACGACGGACACGAAATTGACCTACGGGCTGACGGGTGAGCTGGAATCTTTTGACCGGACGAAGGCGACGGCGGAGAAGAAGACGACGTCGCGGTGGATGACGAAGGGGACGGACAGCCGAGGCCGCTCCCTGGGTTTTGAGGAAGAGGGGCAGGTGTTTGAGGGCGGAAAGTTCGTGAACGATTTCAAAACGACGCACGACGCGCTGGCGCAGAACGAAAACGGGCAAGAGACGGAGTACCGGCAGACGACGACGAAAACGTACGCCACGGGGGCCACGGAAACCACGACATCGAATTGGAAGAACGGGGAGTATGACGAACGGGGCCGCCTGTCGGGATTCCAGGCGGACGACACGACGACTTACGTGAAGGATGGGGAAACCAAAACCAGCAAGGTCAGTCGGCGCCGGGAGGGGATCAGCTATTACGACGGGGACGGAGAGGGCCACCAAAAGGGCCTGATGGCGGGGTATGACGAAACGAGCCTGGAGAGCGCCACGGGAGAGAAGGGGAAGAAGGTGGCGGTGCGGAACATGAGGTATGACAAAGCGGGTCGGTTTGTGGAGGGGGAGACGACCGCGGGGGAGACGAACCGGGTGAAGGACACGCTGAGAAGAATCTCTGACATTTTGAGCGGTGGCAATATAGCGGGGGCGGGGCGGAACCTGTGGGAGGGGTTGGTCCAGCTGGTGACGAACACGGCGGGGTTGGGGGCGGCGGTGGGGACGTGGATAAAGGAGAACGTGGCGGACCCGGCCAAAGGATTTGTGGAGAACATGACCGGCTGGCTTGAAAGCCTGGTGGGATCCGACGCACAAATCGTGCCGCAACTGGACGCGCGGACGCTGGCGAATTTAGTGCGAGCGATTGAGGAGAAAGCGGGGGGCGCCCAGATGGGGGACATCCCGCTAAACCTGCAGTCAGCGGCCGTGGCGGTGGGGGTGTTTGACCAGGGGTTGAGCGTGACGAAATCAAAGGACAAAGCCTTCGACGCCCAAGGCCGGGCGGTGTCCTGGGTGGAAATATCCCGCTCCGCGGCGGCGCCGGAGAAGGAAGTGGAATCCTTGGTGACGGTGAGTTTCGAGGGAACTTCGACCCGGTTGGCGAGTTACGCGGCGAGGACGGCGGACGGCGGCAAAGTGACGAACCTGTATCGAGACAACTTCGCCTACGACGATTTCGGCCGCTCGACTTACCGCGAAGTGACGTTTAATGGGGAGGACATCTCCATCCTAAATGAGGGTGACAACGGAGCGCCTTCCCAGCGTGCGGGGGATGGAGCGGACTTGACGGCCCCAACGGTTTCCGCCGGCTGGGCACAATTGACGGCAGACCAACGCACCCAACTCATGGATAATGTGTTGGCTGAAAAGGTCGAAGTGTTGGGACAAGTCGATTTCACAATTTTAGATGGAGCCGACTTTGACGCGAACGGGATCATGGAGAACCGCATCGGCAGATATGAAGTGCGAGGGGTCGCCCTTAACCGATTTGAGGAAGCGACTCTCTTCGACCGACCCCTGGACGAAATGAAGGCCGATCTTCTGGCCTCGATCGACACGGAAGCGGCGCGAGAGATGGCTCTGATCCAGGCGGAGAAGGATCTTGCAGGTATGAACCTTGCCGCCGCGACCACCAACCTGGAGACCGCGCAGGGTGAGTTTGAGAAAGCAAATAAGGAACAAGAGGATGCGAAGAACAATCTCGATTCAGCAAACAAAGACATTGAAACCCTTCCCAAAGAAATAGAAGAACTCACTAAGGAAATCCAAGGGTATGTGGGAAAAATCCTTGTAAATGATGACAGCCAGAAACAAAGTGGGTTAACTGAATATCGAACGGTATGGTTTGATGGCGCGGGGACGATTATTTTCAAGAAAGAACGTGGAGGAAGAATCATTAATTACTTTTCGATTGGCATCTTAAACAACGATTCCGGCCAAGACGTGGTTGGCGCCATCGCCGGGCAGGGGAGGCTTACGGCGGAGGGGGAAAGGTTTATTGGTTTACTGAATCAGCGGATTGACCTGGAAGATAAGTTAACTAAAGCCAATGCGAACTTCGATGATGCCAATAGACTATTGGACGGAGACTATGACCCCCTGACTCAAAAGGGGGAAAAGGGACTAATAGAAACAGTGAAGGAGAAAGAAGGAACATGCGCCCTTGCGGAAAATTTCTTTAAAACGGCCCGGGAGGCGTTTGACGGCGCCGAAGCCAGATTTAAGGAGATGGAATCGTCCCTGCCGACGTCCACGGCCGACAAAAAGAAAGAGGCGTTATCGACTCTAGCGGGGATGGTGGCCGACTTCACCACGAAGTTGGCGGAGCAAGCCCTCCAAATAGGCCGGAGTGACTATCGGTTGGATGCGAAACAATTGGAAGGACTCTTGAACGGAGGGACCGTCCGTTTAGGCGAAAGGGATTATGGGTTGAAGGAACTCGGAAAGGTTGCGATGGTCAAGCAGACGCTCAAGAAATCGGAATCCCTCGCCGGTTTCGGGTTGAATCGCCCGGACGAGGCGGTGAACCTTTCTTGGGGTGGGTCCTTGCGGTTGCACGGCCGCCCGGTAACGCTGAAAGATGGGGGAGGCGGTTCGAACGGTCTTGAAAATGGCGGGAAAAAACCGGGGCCAAGTTTCCCGAGGGCACTCCCGTGCTTCCCGGACTTTCCTTTAACGGCGATGGGAAACTCACCATTTCCCGGTCCATCGAGCAGACCCAGGACGTCGCCGGGCGGACTCTATCGCACGTCAATGAAACCATCACCCTCTCCCGCAAAGGAGGGGAAACCACGACCTCCCGCACGGTCCAAACAAGCGAGAAAATGGTTTACGATTCACGCGGAAACCTGGTGGGTTTTGATCGTACGACGGTTCAAGACGGGAAAGACCCTGTGAGGGAAGTGTTGGAGGTTGCCGATTTCGATGCGGAAGGGCGGTCTCGCCGAAGTGAAACGCAGGTGGAGGATGCCAGCGGCAAATACCGGTTGGTTGCCACCAACGACGGCTACGATGCCCAGGGCCGGGCCATTAACGCCACGCGGGCCCGCTTCGCGGGCGGAAAGGTGGATATCTCCCGCGATGTCGGCCCCGCCCGCGCCGACCCCTGGGGGCTCCTGACTTTTTCACTCACGGACACCCTCACCACAACGGTTGATGCGTGGACGAAATATGGGGAGGACTTTGCGAAATCTTCGGGGGAACGATCCCGCCTGGCGGAATGGAACCTAGCCCACAATGCCGCCGGTGAAACCACCGACGGGTTCCGATTGACCCAGAAGGGAGTGGGCCTGCCGGGGTACCACCTGGTCTTCGAAAAGACAAAGAATGCCTTCAGCGGAACGGCGGTGGCCAATACGGGCACCCACGCGCTCGAGGTGGGTTGGGACCTGGTCTCCAAGACCGGTGTTTACAGATCCTACCGCGAAGAAACCGCGAGAGACAGGGCGGACGGGAAGGGCCGCGCGTTGCGTCAGACGACGACCCGTTGGGAAGATGGCGAGAAGACTGTGACCCGCGATCTTCAAGACCGGGTCTACGATGCGAACGGGCGACTCCTGGAAACCCTGACGGCGACCGCCAATGCGCTGGGTGAGACACACACCAAAACTATTATAAGGCCGATCCCTATTCTTTTGACGATCTGGGCCGAGCGCAACGTTTTGAACGGTGGTCGGTTGACGCTCAAGGCGTAAAAACAGAGGAGCGCACGACTGGCGATGTCCGCTACGATGCCCTGGGCCGAACGACATGGGAACAAACCGAGCTGACGGAATGGGACGCGGATCACAAAGAGTTTAAAACCTCCCGAAAGAGGGAGAGCGAGCATACCTATGACCGGTTCGGCCGCCTCCGGTCTTACGAATCTGAAACGGTGACCGTGGACACCGCTGGCCAACGACTTTCCCTGGACGATATTCGCTATGAAAACGGGCGCGTGGTCGAATCCCGGGACCTCGTGCGCGAAACGGGGGACAAACTCGATCGGATCACCGTCGAAACAATGCGGGTGGATGAGGTCGATTCCTGGGGTCGATCCAAAAGATACGTCCAAACGGTTCAAGACGGGCTAAAACTTACCACCCATGACGTGCACGACATTGTCTACAACGCGGACGGACGAGTGCTCCGTCAGGTCACCGATTCTTACGAAACGTCGCTGGCGGGCGGGGTGGCGCTCGATGTTCACCAGGTCATTCGTCAAACCGGCATGGTCTACGACGCCCAGGGGAACTTGGTGGATTACACCAAGAGCATTACGGATGCCGCGGGCACGACGACCTATACCCCCGTGGCGGGGAGCCTGATATATGACGAGTCGGGCCGATTGTTGGAATCGATGGTGAAGATCACTC
Source organism: Elusimicrobiota bacterium (assembly GCA_016721625.1). Taxonomy (NCBI): domain Bacteria; kingdom Pseudomonadati; phylum Elusimicrobiota; species Elusimicrobiota bacterium. Next base: position 930,859 of record JADKHR010000001.1, on the reverse strand, counting down.
CCCCACAGGGTCCCGTCGCCTATGAACTGACGTTCGGCAATCTCGTCAACGATTTAGGTCAAGCCATAAACAACGTTACCGTGAACCTGGGGACGCAAAACGGGGAGCCCCCGAGCGCGGAAGCGATCGCCGAACTGCGACGCTTGTTCAGCACCGGCCGTCTGAATTCGAAGGAAGGGGCGGTGATCGACAGCCAATACGCGCTGGTGAGCGCATTGGTGGCGGAAATCCAGAAGAACGTGGTCGCGGGGTTTACCCAGGCCTATGAAGCGGTACAAAAAGCGCTGGGCATGGAGCCAAGCGTAAAGGCTGTCACCGCGCCCAGCGTGGAAAAATTGAAGGGGCGGAAAACCGCTCCCGCCGTGGTTTCGGTTCCCACGTCGCCACGGTTGGAGAAGTGCCTGGCGCTCATGGCGGAGGCCCTGCCGAGCCTGGACCAGCTGATGCAGGACCCTTCGGGCCTGGCCGCGCTCGCGGCGCTGACCGGTGGGGGGTCAAAGAAAAGGTTCTTGGGTCATTCGCTGACAAAGGGCGCCTTGGAGCTCCTGCCGTTGGGCGCGCTTGAGGCGGCGCTGGCGGTGAATAAAATGTTGAGCCAGGTGACGCAGGCGCTTCCGACGTTGGAGTCCTTGATCGAAGACCCCACGAGGCTGGGGCGGTTCATCGATCAAGCTGGGCCGGTTTTGGGAAAACTGGTGGTGGCCTACGCGCCGGAATCCTGGCCAAGCATGGGAGCCAGTGGATGGGGCTGGTGCGGAATGGCGGATGGAACAAGGGGTGGTCGCCGGTGTTTCGACCGGAATTGTTCAAGAACTATTTGGCGGCGAACGGGGAAAATCTGGTGGAAAGGCTTGGGTCCTATGGGTTGACACGTGCGGATATCACCGGGATCAAAGGGGCGACCTACGACATCAATGGCCGATCGGAGTCCACGCCCGGGATCGTCGTTAACTTGGCTTGGGACAAAGAGGGCACGCTCATTAAGAACGAAGCCAACCCGGCGACGACAACGAACCTCCAATTTGACGGCTTGAATCGCCCCATACTCCAAACCCGAACAACGACCGAAGGGCAGGTGAATAGGGAAACCACATCCCTCATCGCCTACGGCGCGGACGGCCGTGTGGCCACGCAAACAAACCGCGTGACGGAGACCGGCGCCATTAACCGCGCCTATTCGCAGGAAGTCTCATATACATACGACGCCCAGGGTCGCGCGGTCGGCCAGACCACGCGGACCTACCAGGACACGAGCGCGCCGTTGAAGAATTCCTACACCCAATGGACCGCGACGAAGTTCAACGACCAGGGCCAGGCGGAAGACTTTGAAACCAAGAGCTGGGACAACACGTCGGTTGAAAAGAGCGTGGAGAAGACAACGGGGGCGAAATACGACAACGCCGGGAACGTGGTGTGGGCGGACGGCAAGGAGACCTTCCGGGAAGTGGAGGACGAAAACGCAACCGCAGCGCGGACATTGCTCTATACGGACCGGAACGTGGGGACGACTTACGACCTGAACGGCCGGATGACGCGGACGGATTCCACCCGCTATTGGGGAGCCGCCCTGGCGGCGCTGGCCGGTGGGCAGAAATATGAGCAAACCTATGACGGCGGCGGCGTGCAGGGCCTGTCTGAAGATTGGACGAGCGGCCAAGCGCAGATGACGACGACCTACGGCTACGATGCCGGGTCCGGATTACTGTCCTCCATGAAAGTGACCGCGGACGGCACCGGCGTTCACGCGAACGGCGAAGTGCAGGCCATGGGCATCCACCTGACGTACCACCAATCCGCCATCCGATACGACAGCGTAGGCCGGGTCACCGGCTACCACCAGTCCGTGACCCAGGTGGAGCACTACGAGTATGTGAAGCAGACCCAGAAGGGCCTAAAGCGCAAAAACTCCAAGAAATCGGCGACGGAATCGGTGACGACTGAAACCGATGTGCAGGTGTTGGAATACGACGGCTTTGGCCGGCAGGTTCACACCATCACCACGAGCCAGAGGAACGACCGAAACAAGGTCTGGACCCAGACGGATACCCGGGTTAAGAGCTTCGACGACCAGGGCCGAGCCCTGGACGTGGAACGCAAAACCCAGAGCAAAGCCACGGTGGAAAAGGGAGGCCATGGTTTAGCCAAATCGTTGGCGAAAGCCTTCAATTCCATTCCGTTGTTAAATGTGGTCCTGGTGGTAATGCCGGTCATGGCCGCTTTTGTGGCATCGGGCTCGCTGGGTGGTCAGGCGATTCACTCTTACAGCCACACCGTAAGCCAGAACCAGTATACGGCGAATGGGACTTTAGACGAAGAAGCAACGAAGGCCAAAACCACCACTCTGGAGGAACGGAGCTATCAACAAGGGCTCAATTACGGTGATAAGGTGATGCAAGCTGTGGATGTTTCTGTAGCGGTTTTGGCTGTGGTCGGAGCGGTAGTCCTAGCCATCATCCCCGGCACCCAAGCCTTAGCGGCGGCGTGCATCGCCGTGGCGGTAGGGACCTATCAAACCCTGCGGCGGGGAATTAGCACGCATGATTTGGGAATGTTTGGGCAGAACAAAGACCGGGGCGAAGCGCGGCAGAACGCCATGAGTTTTTATAGCGCGACGGCCGGTGCTGTCGTGGCAGGGGCTGGAGCATGGATGGCGGGGACGGGAACCTTGTCGACGACGGTGAACGGAGTGACGACGTTGACAGGGGGAGGACGATTCCTGTTGATGGGAATGCAGGTGGGTGGACAGATGGCGGCGGCGAGTGCTGGAGGGGCTGATGGGAAAACCCTCTGGACAGTGGGAGCCTTGTCCACGATTACAGGATTAATGAGCGGAGGAGTCGGCCTGGCGGATTCCGGTGGGACGATGACGGCCACCCAAGGCGCGCTGACGATCGCGGGTTCCCTGGTCAGCACCCTTGGCCTGACTTATGGGGATCAGAAACAGGGGACTACCTGGTTGACCCTTGGTAGCGTTTTGACGGGGGCGGGTAACGGAGGCCAAGGCGCGGCCGCTTCGGCCCTTAAGACATACGGTGTTCAAATGTATTCCAAGAGCAACGACGGCAGTGGCGGTATGGACCAAGACCGCCTAAACCGCGGGCTTGTAACCCAGGCTGTGGCTGAACTCGCGGGAGGAGCCGTCGCTCTGGGAGAGAACAAATACCGCGCGGTGCAGGAAGCCCGCGCCGCTTGGGCACTGGGCTTGAGCGTCGAGGAATACCGCAAAGCGTTGCCGACCCCGAAAATGACGGTAAAGACATTCATGAAGGGGTTGTTAGAAGGTTTGGCTTCTCCCATCAGAGCATTGGCTGGGTTAGGAATGAACCTGCGAGATCCCGTCACGTTGGCGGATAGCCGTGCGGGCCGGATCTCGCAGGTGGACGCCATCGGCATTTCCGCTGACGACGATTTATCCGATATCTTTGTGGACTACGACACCGAATCTGCGTTTCCTGGAATGAGGTCATTCGGAACGGACATTGGTGGTTTTGAATCTTCACTTTATTCGACAGGGCTGGCGGATTTCCTTAGCCCGATTGATTTAGATTACATTCCAGGAGTGGGTGCGTTGTCAGGAACTCGACTGTTGGGGCCTTCCCGGGTTGGAACCCCCGAGGCATTTCAGTCGGTGGTCTCGCTTGACGCCAGCCAGAAACAGTTCGACATCTTGGCGACAGAGTTCGATTCCCAAAAACAGGGCCTTGAGCTCACCTTAAAGAAGCAAGCGGATACCGGGACCGCGTTAATCGACAAGCAGGCGTTCCACGACATGGCCATGTCAGAGATTGATCAACGGCTGACTGAGATGAATAAAACCGGTCTTGTGAACGCCATAAAAGACGGGAATGTCAGTGAGATGTTGAACTCCATCCCTGGGGTTGAGGATCTGAAAAGCCTGATCAGCGGTCGGATTGCGAACTTGGACGTTGGGACAGTGGCCAAGGCGCCACTGAAAGCGCTGGAATTGCTCCTTGGACCAGCGGGAACAGAAATGGACCGTGCCGGGCAGCTGGCGACTCTTTATGTGCTGAAAGACCTCATGACGTCCTTTAACGGGCGGATCGGCAAAGAGAAAGCCGCGTTGGAAAGAGAGGGCAAGGCCGTGAAAGCGGCCGAAGTAAGCTTCAAAGCGGCGGAAGCGGCGTTCGGCGAATTGAAGACTCTCTTCACCCAGGGCGCCTGGACGGAGAAATTGCAAAACCGATTCAACGCCCTTGTAGGGGCTATCCGGGTGAATCAGATCCATGGACAGATGGACCTTCTCCGCGTTCGGATCATCAATGGGTCGGTGGATTTCGAACAACGGTTGGAAGGACTGCGCTTCACCGATTCTGAAAAACAGATAATCCGGAATGGAATTTCGTCCCTGCAATCGGGCCCTTATGGTGCGCTGGGGATAAAAAAGGCAGCGTCTGAACTCCTTGCGGCTGGCAACCTCGCCACCACAGAAGCGTGGGGCAAGGTCGAATCCCTCATGGCGCGGGCCAGTGATCTGTTCGATCAAGTCGGTGGAATGCAGAAGGCCTTTGACCTTGGCGAACGAATCAGCGATGTTAAAGTGTCGACCGCTCTCCTTATTGGAGGAGTGTCAAAACATCTCGATGGTTTCTGGGCAAGAATGGCTGGGCTTGGGATGGGCGATTTACCAAAAGCGGCTCAAGTAGTCAAAGACACTCTGTTGGGTGGTAAATTCGGCAAGGAATGGGTGTCTGGTCATATTGATTTTCTGGATGGTCGCCTTAAGACCGAACAAATGGTGGGAGAAGTCATGGGCTTGACGGCGGAGTTGGCGCTGACCTGGGGCGTTGGCTCGGTCATGTTGCGGTCCGCCAAGGTGGCGACGGCGGCGGCGAACATCGCGTCAAAAACCGGGATTATGGCGAAAGGGCTATCTAAATCTCTGGAGGCGTTAAGCGCCCTCGGGAACAGGCAGGTATTCCTCAAAACAGCGAGGAACCTGGGCGGATTCGGCGGTCTTCTGAGCGTTGGAATAGAACAGTTCAAGGCCGCGGTGTCCGGGCAAGAAATATTTAAGGGCGTTGATATGTTGGGGCGCACCGTCACAACCAAGGAGCGCGGTTGGATCGGATGGAGCAAGGCAGGGTCCGTTTTTGTCCAAGGCGCAAAGGGCGGACTGGGTTTTGTGAAATGGACGCCGCTGGCTGAGGCCGCGGCGGTCATGACAGCGGGCAAGTTGCCGAAAACACTCACCTATCGGGCGGAGCGGGGCGCAGCCAACTACGCGGCAAAAGTTGAAAAAGTTGCTGTAGACGCCAAACGAGGGCTTACCTTTGCGGAGAAAGCCAGGATAACCGCAACCCAACAAGGGGCCGCAACTTTGTCTTTGACTGAAGGCATGCTGATGGGAATGGGTGCAGACCACACAACTGCCTGGGCGGTTGAAAAAGGTGCCAAAGCGGTGGGCCTGAACAGTATGACAGCGGAATCCCTGGGAAGGAGCGCGGGAAGCTTTGTGGGCGGCGTGAGTATGGGAATGGTGAGCCGGTATCGAGGCCGGGACATGGAGCTGGCCCAAGATTTCGTTAAAGGCAAGTTTGAGGCCGGAAAGACTTATTCCGTTAACATCCACAGTGCTGAAGCCTTGGCTCTCTTCAAAAAAGCGGCGGGCAAATACGAAAAAACCTGGATCAAGAACCGTGTCGAGTTTAAGCCCAATGTCGATCCCGAGCTATTGGCGGCAATGAAGCCTGCCGATGTGGCTAAATATGGAAAATGGTTGAACAAGACCGAGGCGTCAAATGTAAAAGCTGAATTTGCTGCGCGTGAAAAAATCTTGCTAAACGACAGGATCGAGTTGGATCTTCTTGTTGGGACGAAAAAGGCGATTTCCGCCCGTTATGAAAAGGCGGCCGAAGCTGTGGGCAACGTGAAGGCGCAGAAAGAAAACGTCCTTGCTGTGAAAGAATTAGAATTGGCAAAGTTAAAGCAGGATCTTGTTCTAATTGAGCAAACTCGAGGAGGTGAGTCTGGTGGGGTTCTTCAAACGACTGTTCGGCAAAAAGGAGGGTGGTTTACCTCCCTCGGAGAAAGAATCGGCCGGTTCTTCGGTCGAGTCCCGTCCGCTAACCCCGGAAGAAATGCAGGAATTCCAGAAGGAATTGCGGGAGGGAGTGGGACGGGACGACGAGGAAATCAAGAAATTGCAGGCCCAGCAAAAGGGCTTCGCCCAGGCGAGGGACTCCTTCGCGGAGACGGAACGACGGCTCAAGGAAATGGGGCCGGACTTCCAGCGTTTATTGAAGAAATCGGACGAGTTGTTGGCGGAAAACAGTCACTTAGGGAAGAGGTTAGACTCCGAGGGGAAGAGGTTAGACTCCGAGGTATCGAGATTGTTGGAATTAAAAAACAAATTTCTCGCTTTGAGTCAATCCGATCCGGACTACTCGAAAAAGCTGGAGGATTTAAAGCGCGAAGCGAGGACTTTAGGCGCGCAAGTGTAGATGTCGAAAAGAAGCGTGTCGCGCTTCGGGAGAATCGCCTTGCACTTGATTCGGCTGTAACGAAGCGTTCCCCTTCCAAAAAGTCTGCGGTCGAGATGACCGCACGGGCAATTCCAGACCGCCCGGTTTACGAGCCGACGGGGCTTTTGGCAAGAGCCGGCATTCTTTGGGACAAGGCGACACTACGAAAAACGGGCAATTACGAATTGCTCCCCGCCACCGCTGACAGCCCAGCGACGCTTTTTGTCGTTGCCGCTGAAAAAACACCTCTCTCCGCCTTCTCCCGGTTGGGCAAGGCTCTGCAGTCCGACTATGTTGTCGCCATTCGTTTGTCGAATAAAGTCGGCGCCAAACCGGAAATTACGCTCTTTGATGTAGCCACCCATGCCGAGGGCCGACCTATCATGACACTTCGCCAAGTTGCCATGGGCGGCAAAGAAGTGTCTGCCGGTGGGGTCCAATTCAACGACTACCGTGATGCTGTCCGTTTGTTGTCTTCCCATGCCGCCATCAACGGCAAGCCCGTGTTGAGCCGGACATCCTTCTTTGAGAAAATCCGGGACGTTGCCCCCTCGCTGTCCGTTGAAGTCCAAGGCTACATTGCGGCTGAAATCAAATCAACGATAAAACGAGACCTCAAGAATTCCATTCGACAATGGTTAGTGGGAGACGATGACCCTCAAAAATCGGGATTCCTTTTCAAAACTCAGGGCAAAAGGGAGGGCGTTCTCAGCAATCAACGAGGGGCTATTTTAACGGAGGGGGTTTCTTTCAAACAGGCGCTCCGAAACTTCAAAGAGTCATTCTTCGGAAAAAAAGACACCGTCCCACCCGCCGCCCCGACGGACGGACCACCCCTTGGCCGAACTTTCGCCCCGAACGGAGTGACTCCCACCGGCAAGATTTCTCCCGAAGCCCCGGGAACTCCTCCCGCCTTTATCTCCAGGTATTACCAAGGCGCCAACACCCAAGTTTTCAGCAAAGGCCAACACGGCGGCGACTCCATCGTCAAAGTGAGCCTTGAATCCCCTGTCGGACAAAACGGATTGATTGCCGCCGGCGAAGGCATAGCCCGCTATAAACTGGCCAACAACCTGGCGAAACCCAACGACGCCAGCATGTCCCCCGCTGTCCTCAACGCCGAAGGCCGAAGAGTGGCCCAGGAGATCATGAATTCCGCCGAGAGGGTCAACTCTTTCGTGAAAGACGGCAATGGCAACACGATGGTCGAATTCTGGGCCGAAGACATTCAAACTGGCATGCTCTTCTCCAAAACAGGCCAATTCCAAGAATTCGTAGGCCGCATCGACAAAGCTTTCGATCCCACTCGCGCCGGACCTTCGGAGATTACCTTCCGTGTCGGGGAGGTCCTCCCGGATGACCGTAGGGCCGTAGATGTCCCTGACACCCCGCCCATTCTCGATTTCGGCGCCAGAGATTCACGTGCTCCCAAGGATTCTAGCAGTGGAAAAGAGAACCCCACTGGGCCGTCCAAAGGGTCCGTGGTCGTTGGTGGTATGGTGATTGCCATGGCCACATTGATGGGCGACGGCAACGTTCAGTCCGGAGAGGGCCCTGTCGTTGTTCCACCCGTGCCGGTTCAAACGACACAGATCAACATTTCCCCAGTGGCAGATGAGGATCACGACGTTGATTCGCAACGAGGAATCTGGATGCGAACGGGCGCGAGGGTAAAAGGATCCTTCACTGCCGTGACGTCCAGGGTAGGGACCATTTGGAATGAAACGAAAGCCCTGGCCGGGCAGACGGCGGACCGAGCCATGGCCACCGCGCGGCACGCGGCGGCGCGCACCGTGAAAGCTGAGATCGCCTTGAAAAACGATATCATTGATGCGGCAAATGGCGCGGTTTCCTGGGCAACCAATATCACGCAAAGCGCAGCGCTAAACGCCAAAGCCTATGTGGTGGACTATCCTAACGATGCGCGGGTCGTGGGGGATTTTATGGGTGAGAGCGCTTCCGCCGTATACGATGCGGTAATCATGACCTTTGGCGGGCGGGTGAATGAGGAACCAATTCCAGGATTCGACCGAATCGTCGATCCTCTGAGTAAAAAAGCGCTTTCTGCGCGTGACGGGATGGAATTCTATTCTGCAAGAGTGCCTGACAGGCCGGAAAATCCCCCGTCGGCTATCTTTGAAATGCGCCATAGCTTTCGCGTAATCCCAGGCTTCGGAATTACGCCCTCTGCTCCCTCAATTAGAATGGAGAAAGGTGAAAGCGCCTCCCAGGTCGTCTTAATGTTCAATGGAGAACCCGCGGAGTTTGAAAGCGCCCTAAAGAAATCGAACGCTTTAGACCTCTACATTCACGGCTACAATGTAGGAAGCAAAAAATCGTTGGACATGAGATCTCAATTCGTCAAGGGATTAAAAGCAATTGGGCACCGCCGAATGAATGTGGGAGTTTCTTGGTCTGGTGACCTTGGTAACAATCCACTGTCCAGCGTCGCTTTTTTTGCACGCGCCAAGGCATCCGCCGATATGTCTTCGGACGGCCTTTGGCAGTTGATGGGCCTTGCGAGGACATATAACCATGACATCCAAATTAACGCGACGACACATAGCTTGGGGGCTCGAGTGATCTTGGATCAAGCCGCAAAAGGGATGAAATTCAACAGCGTGGTTCTCTTTGTTCCCGCAATCAATGACCACGACATCACCCCTGGCGGCAAGTACGAGAAAGCGATCCGGAATATAGAGCACCTCACGGTCGTCTATTCTAGACGGCAGGAAGTGGTCTTCGGCCTTTCGTACTTCGCCACCCAATTTGATTATGCGCTTGGCTACACGGGTCCCTCTGGCGTAGTTCGCCATCCGGATTTCAAGGCCATCGATGCCACCGATGCCTGGCGCAACCCCTACGGGATAGGGATCAATAACCACGGCGATATCTACGAAGACAAGACCGTTGATATGCTCCGCCGCCAGTTGCGCTTAGGGCGAAAACCATGAGACTCTTCTCCACGGGAGTTCTGGCTTGTCTGGCTGCGTTGGTAACCGTTGGTTGCCAACGCATGGACGTTGCAAAGGTAACGTCCAAACTGAGAATTGGAATGAGTAAGGCAGAGCTTGATCACGTGATGAGAGGTGAAAAGTTTTTGAAAGAACAAATTGTTCAACTTTGGCCCGGCCAGAGTGAGCCTGAGACACGCGCCACAATCCATAACGATAACCTTTACGAATCTATATACCCGAAAGACCTGATTGATGAGAGGCTCCCCATCGACGGCAGTGTAAAGGTCTATTCTTACCTGATCGAGGAAGACCGGGCATTCGCCAACCCCATCAGTGTTGAGGCCTTATTCGTATTCGTTGATCAGAAAAAAGATCAAGTCATAGGCTGGGCAGATATTCGCGGCTTGGTGGAAGTCCGTTTATGGCGCGATTTTTTTTGATACAAAACTGTGGGAAACTTTTGGGAACGTTGATAATCTAATAACTTAGTTGACGCGATCGTGGGATCGGGGGATTTTCTTCAGGAAATCATGAAAGCCGTGGAACTGGGGGAGACCACGCAAGACCAGTTTAGAAAAACGGAACGCCCCTTGCTTTCGCGGGCCTGGGCGAAGAAAAGATGTGTTGCTGGGTTCGAGCCCCTACAAGTCACGCAAAAACATCCCAGGCTGGGCTATACAATTCCGGGCCCCGATAATGTAGGGGCCGTGGTTATTGATTAACACCCCGCCAAACGCACAACAAAGGCCGACGTTGCCCTTTTTCGCCTTCTTTGAAGTTAGGATGCCCCCACGCTATAAAAATTCGACGTCGGCCTTTTGGCGCGGTTTTAAACCCATTGCCCCGTTATTTGGTTCCAGCGGGCCCCCTGTTTTTAAAGGAATTGTCGTAAGAAACTGTCGTAAGAGTGGACGGCGGGAAAAACTGTCGGTAAACAAATTGTGTCGATGGGATATCGACGGGAAAAGATTTTTGAAATGCAACCATTCGGGAAAAACAATGGTGGAACGATGTTGTTTTTTCGGTCTGCCGTCCTCTCCAATAACGCGCCCAGGGGGTTGTTTTGGCGAGAATGACGAGATTTGATTGTTTCCGGTTCGGGTATGTCCGTGTTTCGACGGCGTGGAATGGGCTCCGGTTGAACGCGGCTTATAGAAAAGATTGGCAGGAAAGCCTCCCCCACCGTCGCTATTGTCAGGACCACCCAAAGGACGCGAATAATCCTTCCCAGCAGTGGCTCTCGAAAATTGCCGCGAAATGGGGGATGGACGCGAACGTTCTTCCGGACCCCAATTCAACCAGGCCATTGCCAAATGGCGATTCTTTGAAACCTTGTTTTATAAAGTGCGGGTCTTTCTGTAAGTCCCTCTCCCGCTCGCCCTCCCGATGCAAAGAGGCTCTTGTTGGCCATCTCGCGGCCACGTCAATATCATTCAATCCTGAGAGGGCAGGATTTGTCTACCACCACTGTCCTTATGACCCAATTTTGTCCCGGACAATTCGAGGAGATGATCCACTGGCCGTGGCGCGGCGGTTTGATCAACGGGAACGCAAAGAGGGACGAAATGTCCTTTGGTTGCATCGCATGATGACTCCAACGGAGGCGCTCTTGAACGTGGCGAACTTTCTGAAAGCCGGTCCACAAAAAGGGGACTCGCCCAGGAGGGAAATCGTCAGGCACCGTTTGGCCGAGGACCTCGTTGTTTTGAGCCTTCATCCTCAGGCGACACGGATCCGAATTGAACGCAAACTGAGAAAGATTTTTGGGACTAGTTTCGATTCCTTTCCGGGTAAAACTTTCAACGTTTTAAACGAGGGGTTCCGATATTTTGAGGCCCGCCACATCAAAGGGATGTCGATGGCCGAAGTCGTAGCGAAGTTCTTTGGAAAATACGAGGCTAAGAAATTTCGCAAGGCTCGCTGGGAAGGCACCCCTTCTGCGGCCGGGCAACGGGTCCGCTATGCGATTAAGAAGGCGAAGGAATTCATAAAGAAAGAGCGGTATCGAAGTCTTATCCCACCGATTTCCTACGATTGGCGAATTCTGAGCCCAAAGGCTCTCCCACTACTCCCATAAGTTTTTCCGCTGAGCCCTGAAAACTCCAGGGTTCGAAGTTTGTTGGCGGCAATTATCTTCCCATTTTTCATACCTCCCCAGACCCCGCTACCTCTGCTGAAATGTGACGACGCCAGTTGAACGGCGCACATTCTTCAAGGAGGCTCCCATGAGAGTCGAAGTAAAACCCAGGGAGTTGGCGAAGGCCATTCGCAAGGCGTGCTCATCCCTGGGGTTGGATGAGCGGGACGAGATCGGCGAGTTGTTGGCTGAACTGGACCCGGTGAACGAAAAAGAGGACGAGGAGGCTTGACCTCCTCTCGCGGTGGGCAACCGCCGCCGATTACTTGGGAAATGAGATGACGGAAAACAAGGGCCTCCTGGCCGCGTTGCGGTATGACCTTCTTGGGTGGGGTGTAATCCCAGTTCTGCCGGGAGGAAAACGGCCGTTGATCCCTTCATGGAAAGAGTTCCAAACGCGACGGGCGACGGCGGAGGAGATTCATTGTTGGTGGGAAACGTGGCCCGACGCCAACGTGGCGGTGGTGACCGGCGGGGTTTCTGGGTTGGTGGTCTTGGACGTGGACGGCCCTGTGGGGCGGGCCTCCATTGTTGGAAAAGAGCTCCCAATTACGGTTTCCGTCAAAACGGGGAAAGGATTTCATTACTACTACCGCCACCCCGGGGGTGTGGTGGGTAGCCCGCCTGGGATACTCCCCGGCCTGGACATTCGAGGCGACGGTGCCTATGTCGTTGCCCCTCCGTCCATCCATGAAAACGGCACGATCTACGAGTGGCCGTTCCCTCTCTCTCCCGAAGACACGCCTCTGGCGGATATGCCGAATTGGTTGAGGGATATGGTTGTGCCCACCGCCATGCCTGTTATGAGCAACGGACTCGCTCCCCATCCTGCCCTCCTGCCGCTCAGGGCGACAGAATATGTGGACTTGTTGAACGGCGTAGAACAGGGGAGACGGAACGCCACGGCCGCGCGGTTGGCGGGTCGGCTCCTGGCGAAAGGCCACGCGCGAGCGGAAGTGATTGCCCTGCTTTCCGTTTGGAACGAAAAGAATGATCCCCCGCTCGCGCATGACGAATTGGTCCGTGTGGTGAACTCCATTGCCCACCGGGAGGCCGTGAACCATCCCCCGGCGGTCACGCCAGCCCCAAAAATATTTACCAAACCCATCGGCGAGCTACTGAATGGCCCGGAGCCAGAAACGGATTGGCTGGTGAAGGACCTGTTGGAAAAGGGGATGATCGGATTCATCGCGGGGGAGCCCAAACTATCCAAATCTTGGCTTGGTCTGGATTTGCTTGTGGCTTTGGCGAGCGGGACACCGTTCATGGGTCATTTTGAGGTCGCGCAGAAGCGGAAGGTTCTCTACATCCAAGAGGAGGACGGCGCGGCCATGGTCCGAAAAAGGATCAAACACCTGATGGCGGGCCGGGGCGTGGCGGAGATTGACGACGTTCTTTGCCGTTGTTCTATTCGCGTGGGATTTAAGATCGACGTCCCGGAGTGGCAGGCCGCACTCCACCATGAACTGGCGACCTTTGGGCCGGACATCGTGATCATGGACGTTTTTAACAAGCTCCACACCAAGGAAGAAAACTCACAGCAACAGATGACGGAAGTCATGAACGCGGTGGAAGGGTTCCGCCGGGCGTGCCGATGCAGTGTGCTGATCGTTCACCACTTCCGAAAGTCCGGGGGGGAGGGAAAATCCAGCCGGGCAAACCAGCGGATGCGGGGGTCCTCTGTCCTAAGCGGGTGGTCGGAAAACTCTCTCTATCTGACCGGCAAGGCCGGGAAACATATCAAAGTGGAGCATGAATCCAAAAACGCGCCCCAGGACCCCTTCCTCTACCTGTTGGAGGACGTGACGGATGGGGAGGATAAGGTTGGGGTCCGGGTCGTGTTCGCCGGGGACGCTGGAGAATTTAGCCAGGCGGAACGGCTGAGCAAGATTCTTCGTGCGGTGGAGGACGCCGCGCAAGGGGGGGACTTGGAAAGACATACCACGAAGGGGCTCAAAGAAGCCACCGGCCTTTCAGAGAACACCATCCGGGCTTACGCGAAGTTGTTGGAGGACGGAAAGAAAATCCGATCGGAGAAACGAAAGATGGGGGATCGGGGAAATCTGGTGACCTGCTACTTCCCGGCCACCACCTCATCAGATCAAGGGGTCTAGGTTTTCGCTTGCTGAGGTGGTGAACCGATGGCGGCATTTTAGGCGCGAAACCCACCCCCCGCCACCAGCTCAAATTCGCCGTTCCATAGGGTTTTGAGTTGATGAGGTGGTCAAATAATGGATAAGGAGGTTTTTATGCTGTTGGGGGGTGCTGTGAATCGGCGGGGTAAGGAAGAATAACCATGACCAACTTCCAAAGGAACATCACCAGAAAAGCGGGGCAGACTCCAAGGAGGGATTGGTTCAGTTTAAGAAAGGGGGCCCAAATGTTGGGTGTGTCAAAAAAGACTCTGTGGCGGTTTGGGCGGGCCAGGTATTTGCCGTTGGTGCGGGGCAGACGGACCGGGCGGCTGTATGCGCTTCGGGAGCATCTCTTGGAATTGCCGGTTTATCCCCTGGGGAGAGCCGCTCGGTTGATTGGGGTCCATTACGAAACTATCCGCCAATGGATAAAGAGGGGGAAGATATCAGCTCGGGAAATCAAGTTTACCCGGTTCGGCCGGGGCTGGAGACGGGTGTCGATCCGTGAAATTATTCGGGTTTCAGAGAAGAAAGGGAAGCGGGCCTGACCCATGGGCGAAAGGCCGTCCGCCATCGCGCCGCTCTATTCCAGGGAGGGGATTACCCTTTATCTGGGTGATTGCCGGGACATCCTCCCGGCGCTAGCTCGGGAGAGCGTGGACATGGTGTTGACGGACCCGCCCTACGGAATGAAGCGGTTCGCCACGGACGGCAAGGATTACCTCCACGCTGTGGCTCCGGCGTTGCGGCAGGCCTGGGAGGTGTTGAAAGAGGGCGGCTCGATGTTCGTATTCACATCCCCTTGGGAGGCCGTCAAAGTGGCGGCCAAGGTGGGATTGCCGGTTCGGCGGCTATTCTGGATGTAAACCCGGCGACATGGCTTACCCTCACCACGGGTGGATTTCCAAGTCTGAGGTTATCCTGTGGTTTGTAAAGGGAGATCGTCCTGTCCTAGCGGAACGGAGACCCTTCCAACACGATTGTTACGTGGTGAACCGTGTGGGGAAAGAGGGGGTGGAGGGCCATCCGACGGTCAAACCCTTGGCGGTGGTCTCCGACCTGGCCAGCCGGTGCCCGGGCGGGGGCGTGATTTTGGACCCCTTCGCGGGGTCGGGGACGACTCTACGGGCGGCCATGGACCTGGGCCGAAGGGCGATCGGGATTGAGATTGACGAGGGGTTTTGCGGGTTGGCCATGGGCCGATTGGCCCAGGGGGTCCTCCCGTTGAAAGAGAGACCGAAAGGTCTTTCGGAGGGTCTGGACCCATCCGCCGGGTCCCGGCCGGATTCTTGACGGGGGGAGAATTCGACGCTATCGTCGTCGCGCCATGTGGAAATTCAAAGAAGCACCCAGGATGCGGGGAATTTTGGTGGACCGGGGGCTGGTCTACTACCGGGTCTATTTCCGGGGAAAACAAATCCAGAAGTGTTTCGGGCGGGCGGAGTATGGAAACTCTTTCCGTGCGGCCGTGAGAGCCCTGAAACAGTTGCGCCAAGACCTGAGAGCCCAAAAATTGCTGGCAAAACCCGCTCGGAGAGCCACCGTGTCCGAAGGTGTTCGCCTTTTTTTCGACCGGTATACCGCCGCGCCCACCGTGCACCCCTACCGGAAGAAGATCGCCGCCTACCTCGCCCCGGTGGAACGGCATTTCGGCCAGCGGTTCCTGGACACCCTTACACCCGAAGATATCCTGAATTACCGCCAAGCACGGGAGGCGGTCATGTCCCAGAGCACGGTGAACAGTGAGCACATTTTCATCCGCCGCATGTATGAAGCGCTCATGAAGTGGATTTTGGCTGGGCAAATCGCGCCACTCGCGCTCCCGGCAAGGAATCCGGCCCAGGTGGTGACCATCCCTTGGCTCAAGGAGGCCGACAAGGGCCGCCGGTTGACCCGAGAACAGCTGAAAACGATTCTGGAATCCGCTTCGCCCGAACTGCGGGAGGTCATCCTTGCGGGGATCAGGACAGGGAGGAGACTGCATGACCTCCTGGGGGCATTGTGGATGGGTTACGGGGTGTTCCGGGTCCAATGGCCCGTGGCGTTACAGAAGGCCGGGGTCAAGGATTTCCGGTTTTCATACCTGAAGCGGCTCGCGGCCTTGGCAAGGGAAATTTACCCCGAGGGCGGCAACCCTGGGGTGGAGTCCAAGGCCCCATCCCTGGAAACTCCCGCATCCCAACGGTCCTTGGGCGGAGCATGACCGCCGCCATCACCCCGGAAACCAAGGAGTTTGTCGCTGAAATCACGCGGGAAGTCCTGCGGAACGTCACCGGGGGCCTGAAATCCGACTTGACGGGGGAGTCCCCGCGACGTTATCGTCGTCGGTCTGTGACCATCCAAGCGGAGAAAAAGAAAATCCTGGGGCGAAAGGTCCCGCGCGGAGTCGTGGAGGACCGGGGGTATATCTTCGTCCGCCTATGGCCCAAAGGGAAACAGGTCTGCAAGTGCGTGGGGCATCTCCGGGAGGGGCCGGGGGTGTTGGACCGGGCGGTGGAGCTCTTGACCCGCCTTAAACGTGAAATACGCGATGGGGTCTTGGGAGCTAAGAACGCGCCCAAGGAGCGCGTGATCCTCTTTGACGAGGCCGTGGACCTGTTTTGGGACCACCACGCCACGAGGCTTCGGTCCGCCCGGACCATCAAGTATTCCCTGGACCAACTCCGGGCCTTCTTCGGCCAGAAATACGTTCATGAGATCAACTACCTGGACGTGGAAAACTACCGCGCCGCGCGAAAGAAGGTTCTTTCCTTGCGGACGGTCAACCACGAGCATTCGCTCCTCACCCAAATCTTTCACTGCCTCAAGAAATGGAAGGCGAAGAACGTGATCCGGCCCGTGATCCTGCCCGACGCCAACCCGGGGTCCATGGTGAAAAAGGAGGACGACCGGCATTTAAACCGCACCAGGGTCCTCAACCAAGAGGAGTTCCGGCTCCTGATGGAAAAGGCGAATCCCGCCCTTCAGAGGATTATCCTGGGGGCCTTGAACACCACGCTGAGAAAGATTGACTTGAAGCGGCTCGGCAAATCCAACGTTGACGAGACGACCGGGATGCTCTATGGAATCCAACAAAAGACCCAGAAGGCCTACCGGCTCCCGATCAACAAGGTCACCCGTTACTTGATCGACACCGCGCCCGGGGAAAAAATCTTCGACTTCACGAACTTCAACTCCCGCTTCCCCGAGCTGGTGAAGGTCTGCGAGTTGAAGGATTTCCGTTTCCACGATCTCCGGCGGACAGGAGCCCGGACGATGCTCATGCAGGGGGTCGATCTTGCCACGGTATCCAAATGGCTCGGCCACCGAAGCCTTGAAACCACCCAAATCTACGTCGCCCCCCAGAACAAAGACATGGCCCAAGGCGGAGAAATCCTACAGGGCAACTTCGACCTGCCGGAAAATTTGCCCTTACCGTTGCAGGGGCATTTGAAAGTTGTTTGAGTCGAAGTTCGATGCAAGCCTCCCTTTTGTGGACTTTTGAGTGGGGATATCCCTATTGAAAGATGCCCCACAGATGTCCTGCTATTTCGCAATCAAATATCAAAATTATCCGCGCGGCCCTCTTTCTTAAACGATACAATCATAAACGCAACGAAATAGGCTGGGAAGATCGAAAGGTCACGGTGAAAGGGGGTAGGAGATGGCCGTAGTCAAAAGGAACCTGGTTGATGCAAACTCATTCAACAAAAAAGTCCGTTTGCCGTTTGAGTTGCGGCTGAAGGACTTCGAATTGGCAATGCAGGATGTCTATGATTTTTTTCACGACGTCAACCAAGGCTTAACGGTTCGCGGTTTGGAACGGTTGGATGACATACTTCGACCCGCGATAATGTCTGGAGTTTTGTCGGATATGCTTACCTCTAGCATGGCCAAACATTCCAGAACATTGACGGTGAACGTTTACTTCAATGGCCACCCTGACCTTGTGGTCAAGGGTGTATATCCAAAAAATATGGCGAAAGCCGGAACGGATGGGGTTGAAATCAAGACGACAAGAAAAGCCGGTGGAGCTGTGGACACACATGGGGCTCGGAACCAATGGATGTGTGTGTTCGTTTATGATGTCGACGTTGAGACTGAACCTGCTCGTGAAAGAGCTCCGATGACTTTTACCGAAGTTTACTTGGGACACGTAACAACGGAGGATTTTAGAAAGAACTCTCGGGGAGAACTTGGAACCCGGACTGCAACTCTACACAGGGAGGGGATTGAGAAGCTTCGGAAAAACTGGGTTTATAAATTGTCGGGCTGAGCCCCTTTGGTATTAATTTGTGAAAGCTTTTTGATAGCAAGTTTTGCAATTTCAAAGTAGTGCTCATCTTTTTCAATTCCGACGCTCTCGTAGCCATTGGCGTTGGCGGCGGCTAGTGTTGATCCCGAACCCGCAAAGGGGTCCAGAATAATTCCTTGCCCGAGCGGAAGAACACCACGGACTAGTTTTCTGAGAAAGTTTTGGGGTTTAAGGCTTGGGTGAGGAGCAATGTCGCGTTCTGATTTGTGGGTCGGGGACGACACAATCACATCCCCGAACGGTTTTTCGTTTGAAGGTCTCCTAAATCCGCCTGTCTTCCATTTCCGCAAATTATCCTGCACGCGACCTTCCAGTGGCTTTCGGAAAAGGAGCCAAGGTTCCCACATTGATCGAGGCATGACGCTGATATCTGGAAACTCTTCGTGAGCATCTTTTGGGCGATCCCCGCCTCGCATAGTCATAACAAGGCGAACAATTTCGCCTCGTCGCTCCAATCCTGATTTTGCGAGAGCAGAGGAAACTATGTATGAGAGAAGCGGATTGTTGGCCACTACCACATTAGCGCCCGGGACAATAATTCTCAGAAGAAGTCGCCCCCATTCATAGAAAAAATTCCCCAGAGTTGAAAGGTCTTGATTGGATAAGATCGTAAACCTTGGAAGGGGTGATCTTTTTGCCCCGTCAAACGAAGGGGGAATTCGCCAAACTCCGCCCTTCCCGTTTCTGAGTTTTTCTTGTTGTTCTGATGAGTATTCAAACAGACTGTATGGTGGGTCAGTGACAACGGCATGGATGGAATCGGCTGGTTGAATTCGTAGCCATTCCATGCATTCGGCATGATACATTGTCGCCTTGCCCGTTGAGTATTGTGGCCAGGCGGGCTTGGTTTCTGTTGAAGTGAGATAAAGTAATGACGCTGTTTCCCGCAGACGGTAGTGACCGCGTGCGTCCCTGACGAAAAGATTTGGTGTGTTTAGCCTTAAGTAGGATCGAACGCTCGATGATCCGATACCTGGAAGGACTTCGGCCACGCCACTTTCAATTTCGAAGAGCCGAGCTCCTCGTGGTTTTGAAGCCAAAACGTCAATGACGATATCTCGGACCTCCCCTGGCCGGCGTTTAAATCGAGGCTGAACTATGGTTGACATACTGGTAATTCTATGACGTCTAGACGTCATTCGTCAAGTTAAAAGATTTCAGTCCAGATTGTCGCCTCAAACCGTATGGCATCATGCGACGATTCTGTCGTAAAAGTTTGTCGTAAGAATCCCCACCAAAATCGGCTCTTTTGGTAAAATCTGCTCGTGAGAGACCGCCCCCAACGAAGCTCCCTCCCTAGCCGGTCCTTTGCCTTATTTCTGACGGTAAATTACTTCTTTTTCATCCTCCTGTCTCCCCTCTCCGCCGTCCACGCGGCCCCTTTTTCTCCATTGCCTTTTGCCCTGTGGAATACCCCCCTGCGGAACGACATCCGATACGACAGCCTTGGGAGAGTCACCAGCTACCACCAAAGCGTGACCCAGGTGGAGAAATACGATTACGTTAAGCAAGTCCAAAAAGGCCTGAAGCGAAAGAACGCGAAGAAAAGCGCCACGGAGTCGGTGACGACGGAAAGCGACGTCCAGGTGCTGGAATACGATGGTTTCGGCCGGCAGGTGCACACGATCACCACCAGCCAACGGAACGACCGAAACAAGGTGTGGACACAGACGGACGCGCGGGTAAAGAGTTTCGACAGCGCCGGCCGCGCGCTGGACGTGGAACGATACACCCAGAGCAAGGCGACAGTGGAAAAAGGCGGACATGGGCTCGCCAAATCATTGTCGAAGGCGTTCCAATCGTTCCCGCTCTTAAACTTAGTTTTTCTGGTATGTCCGCCGCTGGCGGCGTATGTGGCATCCGGGTCGTTGGGGGGGCAGGTGATCCATTCCACAAGCCACACGGTGACGCAAAACCAATACAAAGCCGACGGCACGCTGGATGAAGAGGCGACGAAAGCTCACACGACGACGTTGGCGGAAGAGAGCTACCAGCAGGGCAAGAACTACGGGGATAAGCTGATGCAAGCCCAAGATATTGTGATGGCAGTGGGCGCGGTGGTGTTGGGGGTGGTATTAGCGATTATTCCCGGCACGCAGGCGTTGGCGGCGGCGTGCATCGCCGCGGCGACGGCTCTGTATGCGACGGCGCGGCGAGGGATCAGCACGCACGACCTTGGGATGTTCGGTGAAAACCACGATCGTGCGGAAGCCAAGCAAAACGCGATGGGGTTCTATAGCAGCGTGGCGAGCGTGGCGGTAGCGGGCGCGGGGGCGTGGATGAATAGCACTGCCGTGGGGGGAACCTGGACGACGATGGCAGTGGTGGCAAAAACGGGAGAGCAGATAAAAGTCCTTTCCGACGTCGCGCGGTACACTTTATTGTCTATTCAGGTGGGCGGCCAGATGGCGGCGGCGAGCGCGGGTGGCGCGAACGGGAAGACGTTATGGACCGTGGGCGCGCTGGCGGTCACGACGGGCCTCCTGAACCGTGGCGTGGGGTTTTCGGATACGGGTGAAATACCGACTTACACGCAAGGAGCGCTAACGATCGCGGGGTCTCTCGTTAGTACCCTTGGTTTGACTTACGGGGATCAGAAACAGGGGACCACGTGGTTGACCCTTGGTAGCTTTTTGACGGGGGCGGGTAGCGGAGGCCAAGGGGCGGCCTCTTCGGCTCTGAAAACTTACGGCGTTCAGATGTATTCGAAGAGCAATGACGGTAGCGGGGGTTTGGATGAAAATCGACTTAACCGAGGGCTGATTAACCAAGCTGTTGCCGAGTTTGCGGGTGGCGTCATGGCGCTGGGTGAGAAAAAATTCCGTGAGGTTCAAGAAATTCGCGCTGTCCAAAAACTACGGGCTCAAGGGATAAACATAACTTTACAGGAATATCGCCAGGCCATGGCATCTCTCCCGGCTCCGAAAATGACGGTGAGAGCCTTCATGAGAGGATTGCTGGATGGGTTAGCCTCACCTGTGAGAGCCATCGCGGGGTTGGGGATGGGGTTAAACGATATTTCGGGAACGGGCGAGAACCGGGGGATAAGGTCGCTACCCCCGTCCTTAAGTCTGTTCCCTTCGCTTGGGAGTCTGTTTCCCTTTGACCTTTCGGAAACTTTCGGAAGCCCTTTCCTCACAGGGAATCCTCAGTCAGTGCTGGAGAGGTCGTTACATCCTGTTCTGGTGGGAGAGGGAGAAAATGATCCAAAAATTTCGATCCTGAGCCCGGGTGTCCGGAGGCTGGGCGATGCGCCGATTTCGAATCTAACGCGACAGAAAGGTGAAAAGCTGGTGCCGGGGGCTCAAACGGTAAAAGAGAAGAAACGGCAATCGCTCTATGACTCCTTAGAGCCGCTTTTTCGGAAAAGCCCTGGGGTGTTGCCTTTACCGATGGGCCTGCACCCGCTGAAGGTTCAGGGTTACCTTGTCGGTGCGCTCTACGCGAGCGCGAGCGACGCGCTGGGAATGTGGGACGGCGAAGTGGTGAGTCCTTCTGATCGTGTTGCAAAAGATATCGGAGTGGTTCAGTTGGAAGAACCGAACTCTGGCTTAATCCAATCTATCGCCAGCGCTGTCGGTGGGCTGGGTGGGGCAATCAAGAGCTTCATTGCGAGCGTATATGAAAAGGTCGCCGATTTCGTGAGCGGCCGTAGTGCCCAGGGGTATACGCTGAAGCATGGGGAATTGTATTCACGCGCGGGGGTGAAGGCCGTATCACTTCAAACCGCGAATGGCGAAGAGATCGAGGTGATCCCAGGCAAAGATGGGATAATCGGGAGACTTGAGCACGGAAAGATTGTTCTTAGCGAGGGATTAACAGTTAGGGGCGTAACTGTTCTGAGCGGAATCATCACGCTGAGGGGTGGTGTTGGGAAAGTCGAATCAATGCGTCTGCCCCTTGAGAAAGTGGGGGCGATGGAAGTTCCCGGCGGGGTATATCGACTTAGCGGGGATGGAAATGGGTGGCTTGATTTGCCTGGCAAATCGATGGGGTTAAATGGTGGCGTGGTCACGTTATCGGCGCAGAGCGTGAATACCCATAGCATCGGGATGAGGATGGCTTACGTCGGCGGATCAGGAACCTGGACAACGGAGGAAGGATTGGAATACTCCTTTGTTCGCGCATTGAGCGTTGGGGGGGTGTCGGCCGCGGTTTTGTTGGAGCGGGGTGGTGATCTATTTGTTGCGAATGGGGAGAAGATCGAGAGCGCAACATCAATCGCTGGCCGAATACGAGAGAATGCGAATGGCGCTTTGTCTGACGTTGGCGCGGTGAAAGCGTTGGAGGCCCGGACCGCCACGGCATTTGAAAGAATAGGAGTTGTTAATTCGAATGAAAACGCGACGCGAGCGATGAAAGCGAGTCAACTTGAAGCGGAAAGAAACCTTGCTAATGCTGAAAGTTGGGTGGATTTAGCGGAGGGGGGGCAATGGGAAATGGCGTCGCTGCTGGAGAGTGTGCGAATGGATTTTGGAGGTTGGACGTCGCGTGTTGAGCGTCTGGAACGCGGAGTGGAACGGTTGGCAAAAGCTGAAACATTTCTGAAGCAGGTTGAAGGGGCGCTCACGGAAAGTGGAAAGATTCGTATGGAGTTGCAAGTTGTTGCGAGTAAAGGGGTAGGTCTGTTCCGTGTGGGGATCCGGGACATCGTGAAGAGCGGTTTTAGCGAACCCCACGCCGTTCTGAGTTCAAAAGCAGAATGGGCAAAAAGCGTTGTTGAACGTGGCGTTGACTTTGCGTTGGCGGAACGAGAAGCTCGAAACGCCATTGCGGCCCCTTCCGATCAGAAATTGGGATTACGCCTGATGAAATGGCCGGGGTTTGTGATGGAAAAGATGTTAGCGAAGGGGGTGGATTTAACTGAGGATCTTGACACGCTGACAGCGAATGGGGATATGGACGCCAAACTTACCCAAGCCTTCAACGTGTTCCGCATTGCGAAATGGGGGTATGACAAAACAGCGGAACTTTACGACCGACCGACATGGGTGCGGGTGCTTAGTGTTGGGCCTGGGCTGGTGGGACGCGGGGTCTTGGAAGTATTAAATTGGATAGTGCCTGTTGTTCGGTTAGGAGCCGTGACAGCGGTCGTGGTTGAGCATCACACAACCAACATGGCCGAAAATTTCGGGATGGAGAAGGAAGAAGCGCAAAAATGGGGAAGTTGGGTTGGTCTGGGGTCTGGGATTCTCCTGTTTGCGGGAGCGGCATCGGCGACAACGAAGGCGGGCGCCTTTGTGAACCCGAGCGTAAGGGGTGCGGTGGGTGAGTCGGCTCGTTCGTTTACTTTGGGGAGTGGAAAAGAGTTTGCGCAAGCCTTAGGCATTACAACGGGAATTGTTGTTGCTGTCGAGGGTGGTGTAGAATTGGGCGGTAAGGCATTGGGCTGGACCCGTTTGCAAATTGATGATGGGAAAGAAGTGGGGTTCATGATCGCCGGGAATTTCGTCGCCCGAGTTCTTCAAAGGCAGGCGAGTCGGCTAAAGGGTCAGGCGGAAGAAAAATTGAAGCTGGCGATTAACGAAGAGATGTCCGCGCGGGGACAAAGGAATGAAATGCGGCTTAATCTGGAAAAGAGGATTGAATCGGTGATGTCAGCGGGTGGCAAAATACCCAAGGGGAAGACGGAATACAATGGGCGGCTCTACACAAAACTTGAAACGAAGACGCCAGCGGGAATGCTTGAGCATAATGGGAGTTTGTACAAAGCGATTGGTGACGGAAAACAACCGACCAACCCCCGCCTGCTTGAAAATCTGTTGTCAAAGGGAGGATTGAATGCCAACGCCGGACGAAATAGTCAGCTGGCCCAAGTCGAAGATCTTGGAGTACTTCTACAACGCGCTCGGGCAGGCGGGGCAGGATTTGAAAGAGCTGGAACAGAAGTACGGGACACTGGAACAGAAGTACGGGACACTGGAACAGAATTACGTAGACGGAATGAAAGAGTACAACGATATCGTAACGAAGCTGGAGCAGCTTATGCAGAAGCGCTCCGCCTAGAAAGGATGGCGGAGGCCTTTGATAGCGCTGATACCCCCGAAGGGTGGGATCCACTATATAGCCGATTGTTGCTTCCGGCGGGCGCATCCGAGCATCGAGGGGGTATACGAGCGACCAATTTGTTAAAAGAAGCCAAACTCATCGTGAACGCGGCGTGGGAGCGTGGCTCTGAGCGGCGTGGAAATGTTGACATTTCCCTGGCGCCGGAGCGGCCCGGTGCGAAAAGCTTTGGGGCGGCGTCTGCAGAGGACTTGGGGGATTCCCGGACAAGCCGATACCGGATCGTCCGTCCTGACGGGAGGGATAAGGATGTCGTCCCCCACTCCCGAACCGTAGGAGCGAAGGCGGAGGAGAAACCCCTCCCCGCCCGCGCCCCGTCATTGGAGGCCATGGCGGATGGCCGTAGGGCCTTAGAAAAACCCGGCACCCCGCCCATTTTAGATTTCGGCGCCAGAGATTCACATGCTCCCAAGGATTCCAGTAGTGGAAAAGGGAACCCCACTGGGCCGTCCAAAGGGTCCGTGGTCGTTGGGGGTATGGTGGTTGCCATGGCCACGATGCTGGGCGACGGCAACGTCCAGTCCGGAGAGGGCCCTGTCGTTGTTCCACCCGTGCCGGTTCAATCGACACAGATCGACATTTCCCCATTGGCAGATGAGGACCACGACGTTGATTCACAATTAGGATTCTGGACGCGAACGGGTGCGAGGGTAAAAGGATCCTACACTGCCGTGAGGTCCAGGGTAGAGACCATTTGGAATGAAACGAAAAGCCTGGTCGTGCAGACCGCGGACCGAGCCAAGACCACCACACATCTATGGGTAACGCAAACCGCTCAAGCTTTCACGGTCGGTAAGGACGCCGCAATAAATGGAGCCAACACAGCGGTGAATTGGACCGAGGATGTGACGCGAAGCGCGGCATCGAAGGTTCACGAGACCGCCATTTCCTACCGGGACGATGTGCGAACAATCGGCTCGGCCACGGTGGAATTGGTAAAAAACGCCAAGGAATATTCCGTTGACAAGGCGCAAGCCGGTTGGACCATGGCGCAAGAGAGAGCAGGTGCCATTGCGAAACCCTACGCGAAGAACGTATCAGTGTCTTTCCAAGAGATAACCCGCGCCCATCCCGTGACCGCGAACAAGCTCGCCATTGGCATTGTGGCCAGCGTATTCAGTGGCGACGCCTTTGATAACCAGGCGGCATTTCAATTTGACACGAAGGGCCCAGCGGTTGTAACGGTTAACGGCGTGTTTACTTCCGAAGTTGGTGGAAGAAAAATGAATAGGGCAATCAACACTTCGTTAGGAATCCAAACGTCTGTGGCAATTGTTAATAATTCGCATGGTCCCTACGTAGGGGATATTCTACAGGTGGCGGCTCACGAGTTTCTGGGGGTTATTGATACCCCAGCCGTGCAAACGGCTACAGCGCTCCGACGAGGGATTCAGGAAAAGGGCGAGGTTTATCTTATTGCCCACAGCCAAGGAACGGCGATCAGCAATGTGGCCCTTGAGTTGCTAACAAAAGAGGAGCGAAGCAATGTTCATTATCTGGGTTTGGGTTCGGAGACTTACGTTAGCGCGAATACAATGGGGCTGGCTGATGCCAAGAACGTTCGAAACGAGGGAGACCCTGTCTTTATTTTTGGGAATAATATTCGGGTCTCCAATTGGCTGGTTTTTTCGGAATGGTCGCGAAAAATTGATATAGCATGGACACGAATCAATCAGAACGCTGATGGGAATAGGCACAGCTTCAAAGAATTCTATCGGCAGGAAGTGGATGTTTGGGCGAAGGAACGAGGTTTGAAATGAGGATTCCAAGATTGATCACTATCTTAGGCTTCTTTGCTTTGTCGATCGGTTGCATGTCCAAGACAACTGACGTTTCCACAGACCCGATTTACAAGGGAATGGTTGGAAATGAGTTTATTACGAAAACAGATACAGTTGCCTTCTCTTTTTCAGAATCGAAAGGGCATATTCATTTGGATGTTTTTGGGACCACAGGTTTGCCAAATCAAAAGGATCTTCCACCCAGATTACCTTTTGAATATTATGATCGACAAATTCTTGGGGTTCTTCCGCAAGGGAGCACTTTCCGGATTGTGAAGGTGACACGTTGGAAAACGTTCGAAGATTCGGGGATTGATTACATGGCAGTGATTACGAGTGACGGCCCGTTCCAAGGGAAGGAAATGGAGGTAACGTGGTTGGCGGAAATGACCTTTTATCCGAATGTGCCAAAGTTTAACCCAAAATATGTCGAACCGGTGAAAGGGGAAATAAGTCATCATAGGGGACGTCTTTAACTAAGTAACTATTGACGATCGGGTGGGGGAGTTGTATCGTTATTGTATGCCCCGCCAAGCGCGAGTCAATGTTCCAGGTTTTCTGTATCACATCATGGCTCGAGGAATTGAGCGGCGGGCAATTTTTGTTGGAGCGGGAGACTACGAGGACTTTTTGGAGCGGCTGGCGAAGGGATTGGAACGGTGTCCCGGGCAGGTGTTGGGGTGGGCTCTGATGCCAAACCACTTTCACCTGTTGGTGAGGGCGGGTGGGAAAGGGATCAGTTCTTTGATGCAGAGGGTGATGACGGGATACGCTGTGTCCTTCAACCGACGGCATCGGCGGGCAGGGCACCTATTTCAAAACCGATATAAATCCATTGTGTGTGAAGAAGAACCGTATTTGCTCGAGCTGGTAAGGTATATCCATTTAAACCCGCTGAGGGGGAAGGTTGTGAAGGACCTCGGGGCTCTTAAATCGTATCCGTATAGCGGCCATTCTGTGGTGATGGGAACTCGGAAACGCCCGTGGCAGGCAACGGAGGAGGTTCTGGGGCGATTTTCAAAGAAAGAGGCAACGGCGCGTCGACTGTATGAGCGATTTGTGGGGGAAGGGATAAAGGCTGGAAGGCGGCCGGATTTAATGGGGGGAGGGCTGATTCGGAGTGCCGGAGGGTTGTGGGCGGCCCGAGGGCGGTCTCTGTCGGAGAGGGAAGCCTATGACGAGCGGGTTTTGGGTGGTGGAGGTTTTGTGGAAACCGTTCTGAAAGATGTGGAAGGTGGGGACAAACGACTGGCGGGGTATCGGCAACGGGGCGTGAGGATTGAAACGATGGCGGAGGAGATCGCGAAGGAGGCGGGGATCCCTGTGAAAAGTCTTTTTGAGCGAGGGCGGCGGGAATCGGTGTCGCGTGGAAAAGCCCTGTTGATCTATCTGGGGGTGGAGCATTTAGGGAAAGCCGTTCGTGAAATGGCGAAACTGACGCGCATGTCGGACCCCGGGGCGAGCAAAGCTCTGACCCGCGGAGCGGAGTTTTGGGAAACCAGCAGGCTGAAAGGAAAACTTTAGTTAATTGGTTAAAGACGTCCCCTATACCCGTGGGATTAACCCGATGCAGATCGCGAAATGGAAAAAGCAGGTGTTGGAAGAGTTACCTAAACTCTTATACCGAACGCGGAGATCTTTCGTTGATTGGCTTAAGACGTCGAAACGGATTTGAAATCGGCATGGGGGGATCATCGCCAGAGAACTTAAATAGGATTATAAAATGAAAATCATTCGAAATGCCGGGAAAGGTCCAACGGAAAAGTTGTTTCATCATCTGGCTCAGAGGGAATTCTCTTCTGAGCTTGAGATGAAAAAATACATCGATTCGATTACAGGGCGAAGTTTGGATG
Organism: Elusimicrobiota bacterium; assembly: GCA_016721625.1. Classification (NCBI taxonomy): domain Bacteria; kingdom Pseudomonadati; phylum Elusimicrobiota; species Elusimicrobiota bacterium. The sequence continues at coordinate 903,154 of JADKHR010000001.1, read as the reverse complement.
ACCTCGAGGTGGAAGAGGGGAAGACTCCCTTGGATCGGGCGCAGTTTCTGATTTATGAGGCTTGGGAGGAGCCGACGGCGAAGAAGCGCATCGCCCTGGCCCGGAAGGCGCTCAAAATGTCGGCTGATTGCGCGGATGCCTACAACCTCTTGGCGGAAGAATCCGCCCAGTCGCCGGCCGAAGCCCTCCAATTTTATTCGCAAGGTGTCGAAGCGGGAAGACGGGCCTTGGGGGAAAACTTTTTAAAGAAAACAAAGGTCATTTTTGGGGCATGCATCAAACGCGCCCGTTCATGCGCTCAATGGCTGGACAAGCGGAGATGTGTTTCGAAACCGGGGAGCCAACCAAGGGGTTCGCCCTTTATTATGAAATGCTGGATTTAAATCCCGGGGACAACCAGGGAATCCGGTGCGTTTTACTGGCCCGCCATGGAGAACGAATGGAATACGACGCCATGGCGACCCTCCTGAAGAAATACCCCTACGATTGTTCAGCGGAGTGGGCCTTCACCGCCCCCTTGCTGACTTTTCAAAAGGTCGGAGACAGCCTCGCCGCCAAGGAGCCGTTGCGTAAGGCGATGGAATACAACCCTTATGTGACCGACTACCTCCTCGGCAGGTCCGCTCTGCCGGAGGAAATTCCAGAACACATCTCCATGGGAGGAGAATCCGAGGCCCAGTCCTACGCCGAGAAATTCCTACCCGTCTGGCAGAGAATTAATGGCGCCCTCTCCTGGTTGGAGCGCCAAGAGAAAATTTTCCAGCAGATGAAGGCCGTTGGCGGGCAATTGAACAGGAACGACCCTTGCCTTTGCGGGTCCGGGCGGAAACAGAAGAAATGTTGTGGAATTTAGGGACCCTTAAATGAAATTCAGACGCTTCGGAAGATGGGGTATAATGGGAAACCGATGAGGCCGATTGTCCCCATTGTGCGGATCGGGTTCCTTAGCAAGGGCGGTTAGAGCGTTCTGATTCATTTCAAAAGCGACGGGGGTCAACGGCGAAGAGGAGGATCGATGGGTGGAAAACGGTTTTGGGTGGTGGTTCTGGTGGCGCTTTTCTCAGGGGTGGGGATTTACGCGGGGGTGCCTGATAAGGTGGTGTATCAGGGGCGGTTGTCGCGGTCGGGGGCGGCGGTGAGCTCGTCGCAAAACATCACGGTTACCCTCATCGACGCCAATGGGGTGGAATCCCCTCAGATCGTTTTTTCAAGTTTGGTGACGCTGGCGGCCACGGGGGAGTTTTCGGTACTGTTAAATATGCCGCCCAGTTACGATTGGGAACGGGCGGCGCCGGAGCTGGAGGTGCAGGTGGGGGGCGAGGTGTTGACGCCCCGGGAAAAAATTAACGTGAGCCCCTATGCCTTTCTGGCCAAGAAAGTGGCGACGGGGGGGGTGAACGCGGCGGCGATCCAGAGCGGAGCGGTGACGGACGTGAATGTATCGACAATTTCAGCGGCGAAGATCATGCTCCCGGGAACGGCCAGCCCCATGACGGTGTGGCAGAGCACGGTGGCGGGACACCTGGACAAGATCGATTCGGCCAAGGTCTACGGGACCATCCTTTCGGCTCCGGTGGCACACCAGGGGTCCCACCTGGCGGGCGGATCCGATCCCATCGGCGGCCTGCAACCCACGCAGGTTGTGGGGACGGCGGTGGTTCGATCCACATCCACCGCCCAGACCATTCAGGCCACGGCCGATGTTGTTCCCTTGGCCATCAAACCGAACCCCTCGGTGCCCGCCGGGTCGATCAACGTTTTAGAAGTCTATGACACGGCGCTTTCCACCTCTGTTACGGTTCGCGGGGACGGAGCCATCTCCGCCAAGGGGCCGTTGACCGTGAACTCTCGAATAAAAGACGTTTCCGGGTTTTTGGTCCCGGTGGGGACCGTCGTTCCCTTTGCTGGGATCGTGACCCCCCAGGGGTGGCTGGCGTGTGACGGGACGCTCTACGCGATAGCGTCACGGCCGGATTTGAATGAATTGCGCCAGGCCTTGGGCTCGACGTATGGGGGCGATGGCGTAAGCACCTTTAAGGTTCCCGATATGCGCGGGAGGACCGCCATCGGAACAGGGTTGGGCGCTGGCCTGACCAATCGGACACTCGCTCAAACGCTTGGGGAAGAAACCCACATATTGACCAAGGGCGAAATGCCGAGTCACGACCACAATCCTGGGGGAGGATTTTTCCAGCTTCTACGCCATACAGGTCTAAATACGACAGCATCTATCGATAATGTTGATGGGGCGGGGACAGAACCTGATATATCGACTTCCAGGCCGATCGGGCCGGAGGGCCAAGACCAGCCCCACAACAACATGCCGCCCTCCTTGGCTCTTAACTACATCATTAAATACTGACTTAACTTCTAAACAAAAATGAGCCAAAGTGATTACGCGACTCTTTCCAGGAAATCCATGGACCTTAAATCGATGCGACTGATCTATGTTTGCCGAAACTGCACGCTGTTGGGCGGGCAGTCGCGAATTGCTTGGGAATTGGGGCAGAGGGCTTTGGCGGAAGGGCACGACGTTCACTTGGTGGCTCGACGATTTCCGGCGGGGATGGAGAATTCTGGGATCCAGAAACAGCGCGTATTTCAATTGCCTCCTTTTGTGGGGGAATGGACTCGGTTTCGGTTTTTTGCCGACTTGGCCTCCCGGCGGGCGGAAAAGTTGGCCCGGGGCGGCGGAGTGATTCATGGGTTCGGGGATAGTTACCGGCAACACATCTTCACCCTGGGAAACGTGGATTGGAATTACTCGAAACACCTTCCGGGGCGCCAGCCCGATGGGACCGCCGTTTACGTTAAGAAGCGGGCTTTTTTGGATCCCGGTCTTCGAATGCTCGTGCTGGTCTCCAAACAAATGCGTCAGGATATATTGGATTTGCTCCCGAACTTCGACTCCTCCAAGTTCCGAATCATCTATCCGGGGGTGGACCCCCAACGGTTCCGCAAGCATTCGCGGGAAGAAATTCGAAGTCGGCTGAACCGTCAGTTGGGGATTCCGACGGGCGCCCGTTGGCTTGTTTTCGCGGCCGGGGGCGATTTTGAAAAGCGGAACATGAAAACCATGGGCCAGGCTTTGCTGAAACTTCAGCACCGTGACGACTGGCGGATGTTGTTTGTGGGCGCGCGCAAAGATCAATTTCCGTGGCCCAGGGAGCTGGAAGATCGAAGTTACTTTCTTGGCCGATTGGACGATATCGGCACAGTTCTGCCGGGGTGTGACTTGATGGTTTATCCGGCGTGGTATGATGAATCTCCGTTGGCTTGTCTGGAAGCCATGGCTTCCGGGCTTCCTCTGGTGGTTTCACGCACCGTTGGAACCAGTGAAATCATTTCCGTGGACAACAAAGCGACGGGGGTTCTGAATGATCCAGGGAACGCGGACCAGCTGGCGCAGTTGATCGACATCATGCTCTCCAATGAATCCCTGCGTCGGCGAATGGGGGAAGAAAATCGAAAAGCGGCCGAGGGATTTTCCTGGGAGGCGATCTATCGCCAATACCGGGACTTGTATGAAGAGGTCGGATCTCTCCAAGGGGAAAGCCCAAAAAAATAATCGGGTGGGGAGGTCCCTCCCCCTCTCCCGCCAGCAGGAGAGGGAAGGCGCTTCAAGGGGCGCATGTCGGAAGCGCGGGGAAACAAATTCAGGGGTTAAAAGGTACGGGTGAATTTATGACCATGAATGTTCAGGAGCTTATTGAGTTCGTCGGGAAAATGGAATCGGGGCATGGGTGGGTGGCCTATGCGAAGGCGGGGGTCCTTTGGGTTGTTTTTTCCTTTTGGCTTGGGGGATTAAGCGGTTGGTATTGCCGCATTTGAAATGGTTGGCGCGGTTTTCCAAAACGAATTTGGACGATCTCCTGGTGGAGGGGATCGCCAACCATCTTCCTCCGTTCCTTTATTTCGGCGCGTTCGTGTTGGCGCTGGGGCCCCTCTCTTGGCCCCCCTTGGGGGCCCGGGTGTTCCGGTTCGTCAGCGCTTTTTGGTTGGTGTGGGCGGCGGTTCGGTTGGCGGATGGGATTCTTCGGTTTATTATTTTTCGCCTCTGGCTCCCCGTGGAAGGAGACCACGACCTTAAAAGAAAAATCCATTCCCTCACGCCTTTCTTGAACGTAGTTCTCTGGTCCGTGGGGATTTTGGTCCTTTTGGACAACCTGGGGTTCAAGCTGTCGGCGGTCCTGGCCGGCTTGGGCATCGGGGGGGTGGCGGTGGCCCTGGCTTCCCAGGCGGTGTTGGGGGACCTCTTTAGTTATTTCGCCATTCTATTCGACAAGCCTTTTGAGCACGGGGACATGATCATCGTGGGGGACATGGCGGGAACTGTGGAGGCCATCGGCATCAAAACCACGCGACTGCGCAGTTTGGGGGGAGAACAGCTCGTCTTTTCCAACACCGACCTGACGGGGTCCCGCGTGCGGAACCTGAAGCGGATGCAAGAACGGCGGGTGTTGTGCCGCGTGGGAGTCACCTACAACACCTCCTCGGCTTTGCTGGAAGAGCTTCCCGGCCGGATCAAGGCCATCGTGGCGTCGGTTCCCCAGGCCCGTTTTGATCGGGCCCATTTCGCCGCTTTCGGGCCCTCCAGTTTGGATTTTGAGATCGTCTTCTTCGTTCTCTCTCCGGACTACAACGATTTCATGAACGTGCAACAGACCATCAACCTCGCCATTAAATCGGACTTTGAGGCGCGGGGAATCGAATTCGCTTTCCCGACCCAAACGGTTTATTTGGCGGGTTCTCCGTCGGCCGTTTCCCAGAAACCGGTCGCTTCGTAAGGGTCCGGATTTTTTCAGTCAAAAAAATCCCCTCTCCCGCATCAGCGCCCCTGGCGCCTCAGGTGCCCAGAGCTATGCTACGGGCCGCCGATGGAAAAGGGTAACCCGCTCAATGAACAAAATAGGGGTTCTTCTGGGTTTTGTGTATTTAAAACCAGTATGTGTATCATCGGTAAAGCGTCCTTGAAAACCTATCCTAGACACCTCGGCATTGTTCCAGGGGGTTCCACCCCCTGGCCCCCCCCCAGGCGCTCCGCCCTGGACCCGGGCCCCCTTTCTTTTGGACACGCAAAAGAAAGGGGGGAAAGAAAACGTGCCCCGTCGGCTTCCGCGCGCCGTTTTGACGGGCGTCCCTTGTATCTTGTCAAAGCTCTTGGTGACATGTTTACTGTCACCGAAGTTCGGCGCGGCAGACCGATCGTCCGAGATATTGTCAAATGTTGTGGGTGGGATTTGAGGAGCGTATCCCATCCGGTCGTAAATTAGGCGGCCATTTCCAGTTCAACCCCGTCTTTGAATTTGATCCCTTTCCACACCGCCGCCAACTTTGTGTATCCCCGTAATTCCGCCACCGCTTCTGCGCCGATTCCGCCAACTTATAAACCATCGTCAACGTCGCGATCCGTGAACCGCATCCCTTCGTTCTTTTGTCCGTAGACGCACCGTTGCAAATGTCGACTCAATCACGTTCGTGCTTCGAATCGACAACCAATGTTCCGCCGGGAAATCGTAGAACGAGCAAACTCTCCCGGTTCCTGTTGATCGTTTCCACCGCCTTCGGATATTTCAATTCGAACTCTTTGACGAAAGCGTCAAAGGCGGCGTGTCCTTCCTCTTTCGTCGGCGCCAGGTAAATGTCGTGGATCATTTGCTTCCCTTTCCCTTGAAGACTCTTCGGAAGCTTGTCCAGCGCGTTGACTGTTTTATGAACCCAACAAAGCTGGGTCTTCGTGCCGGGGAATTCCTCCGACAGCGCCGCCCAGAACCCCAACGCGCCGTCACCAATCGCCAACTTTGGCCCCTTCGCCAATCCACGCCGTTTTAATGTCCGTAAAACGGACTGCCAGCTTCCCTTCGACTCCCGAAACCCGTCCTCCACCGCCACCAGTTCTTTGGTTCCGTCTTCCTTCGCCCCAATAATCACCAGAATACACTGCCGATCATCGTCCAGCCGGACGTTGAAATAGATTCCGTCCACCCACCAGTAAACATATTCGCTCTTCGATATGTCCCGTCCGATCCATTCTTGGTAATCCTGTTCCCAGATCCGCTTCATCCGCACCACGCTTTCCGCTGAAAATCCCAGCACCTTTTCCCCGACCAGCTTCTCCAGGACTTCCGTGAAATCCCCCGTGGAGATCCCTTTCAAATACAGGAACGGCACCAGCTCCTCCAGGTTCTTGGTCTTCCTCAAATACGGCGGGATCAGGATCGACTGAAATCGTGGCTCCCCGTCCCTTTCAGAACCCGGTCGTCCACACGAGGAGGCTCAATGTCCAAGGGGGCCGGCTCCCGTCACCAAGACCCGCCGGTTTTGTTTTCCGTTGCGGACAATCAACCGATGCCCGTGTTCGTCCACCTGGGCCGCATGGCGTTGACAAAAAATATCCACCTCTTCGTTCAGCGCCACTTCCACAGCTGCCAGTGCGCCCCGCGGCGCACGATCTCTTCCAGCGTACCCACCACCCCTTGCCCTTCTGGTTTTTCTGCCCGAATTGTTTTAACATCTTTCATAAGCGTATCCTCCTGGGTTCGGTGGCGTCAACCACCGGGTTTTTGTTTCCTTTCACCAGACAGGATACGCTTTTCTTTTTTATCCCCTCAACCCCTCACCCACAACTTTTGAGTATATCTCCGATCGTCCCTGGGTGTCCCACACCGCACGTGAGCGAGGGTCGCCGCGCCCGATTCCAAAGAAAGCCCGAACAGTTGCGAGGGCCATTTGAGCCCGTATCCCGCAAGGAAGGGCTTCTCAGGAGGTAGTGATGAATCCATCCAATGAATCCTTCATTCCGTCCGACGTTTTCATCGGCGTCGACGTGTCCCTGTCCCACCTCGACATCGCCGTCCGACCTTCGGGCGAACGGTTTACTGTTGACAACGATGGATCGTCCATCGACGACCTCATCAAACATCTGCAAAAGCTTCGCCCCTCCCTCGTGGTATTGGAAGCCACCGGCGGTTATGAAATCCCATTCGTATCCGCCGCTGGAGCCGCCCGGCTACCCGTCGTTGTTGTCAACCCCCGCCAAGTCCGCGACTTTGCCCGCGCCACCGGACGTCTCGCCAAGACCGATTCCATCGACGCCGACGTCCTGGCTCTCTTCGGCGAGAGAGTGCGGCCTCCGATCCGGACCTTGCCCGACGAGGATACCCGCCGGCTGGACGCCCTTGTCACCCGTCGACGACAGATCATCGGTATGATCGTCGCAGAAGGGAACCGCCTTCCCTCGGCCCCCGCCGCCCTTCGCCGGGACATTGAAGCCCACATCCGCTGGCTACAAAAGCGGCTTCGCGACCTCGACAAAGACCTCCGCGAAGAAATCCATCAAAACCCGCTTTGGTGCGAAAAGGACAGCCTCCTTCAAAGCGTTCCCGGCGTTGGCCCCCAGTTGTCCGCCGCCCTCTTAACCGGAATGCCGGAACTGGGGAGCCTGGATCGCCGCCAGGCCGCCGCTCTCATCGGCGTTGCCCCCTTCAACCGTGACAGCGGCACAATGCGCGGACGGAGAACGATCTGGGGTGGACGCGCCTCCATCCGGTCAGCCCTCTACATGGCCGCGCTCACCGCCACGCGCCATAACCCGGTGATAAGTGAATTCTACCGACGCCTTCGTGACGCAGGCAAACGAGCCAAGGTCGCGCTCGTCGCGTGCATGAGGAAACTCTTGGCTATCCTCAACGCCATCCTTAAAACCAATACCCCTTGGCGGCTGGCTCCTAACCATGTTCACCCTTGACTTTCAAGACAGTTGCTCATGTGGCCCGGCAGAAACGCCGGGCCCGGTCTCTGTCGGCTTCGCCGCCGAATCGAGACCGGCTCGGCTCAACGGCCTATCGCCGGCACAACGGGCCGCACCGCAACCGTCAAAACGGCGTGCTCATAACGCCTCAAGGGGGGGCGCGAGTCAAAAAAAATAAACAAACAAACCTGTATACGAAACCCGGAGGACCCAAAATCAGGAATGGATCCTCTATGGTCTTTCTGTTGCATCTGGGTAGGGACCTGGGGCGTTGCGAATTTGTTGGGAAAGGGGTAGGTTGTGGCGAATGGTGGATGTTGGTTAAATCCGGTGGATATTTGCTCAGGGAGGCGAACCTTGTTGACGAAAAACAGCAAAATCATTCTTCGGCCCCTCATGGCGGGGGTTGCGGCGGTCTTTTTTCTTTCCGGGGTGGGCCGTTCGGACAATCGAGTGTGGGTCGGGGGAGGGGGAAACTCGCTTTGGTCCACGGCGGGGAATTGGGAGGATCTGGGGACGCCGACCAGCTCGGACTCGCTTCATTTCGGCGGCACGTTCACCTCGAGCAACAACAATCTCCTCAACTGCGATCTGTCTCAAATCGTTTTCGACTCCAACGCCAACTCGTTTTCTTTGCAGGGGAATACCGTGACCTTTTCGGGGCTATCCACGATAACCAACAGGGCGGCGTTGACCCAAACCATCGGTTTTTCGGGGCCTCTCTTGGATCTGGAATACATTTCGGCCCTGGCGGGAACTCTGGTGATCAATTCGACGGTGAGCAACTCGGGAGCGGGGCTTTCTGTTTCCGGGGGCGCCGGGAAAGTCGTTTTCAACCAGCCACTGCTTGGTTTGGACGGGTTGTATGTGACGTCGGTCAATGAGGTTCAATTCAACAACAGGGTCTCCACAACGGTCGCTCTTTACCAGGCCACGGTCGTCATTAATTCGGCGACCCAATTGCCGGGGGCGAACATCGGCGAAAATGGGACTTTGAAAATGGCTTCTGACGTCACTTTATCCGGGCCCATCTATCTGGAGGAGCCGATCTCCCAATTCACACCGGCTCCCGCCATCGACACGAACGGCTTTTTCATGACGCTCACGGGCGGGCTCCGGGACGGGGGCATTGATTTGAAACCCGCGCGGTTGAGGAAACTCGGCCAGGGGGTTTTGACGGTTTCCGGGGACAACACCTTGCTCGGCTGGAGCGGCGGGACCACCATCGAGGCGGGAACCCTGCGAGCGGGGACGGCCACGGCCTTTCGGTCGGGCACCTCTTTCACCCTGGCCGACACCGCCGGGGCCACGCTAGATCTGAATCATTTCAGTTTCTCCATCGGGCAATTGAACGGGGGAGGCAACACCGGGGGGACCGTTCTCCTTCCCTCTGGAATATTGACGGTCAGTTCCGCCACGTCGAGCAGTTTCGGCGGCGCCATCGTGGGGGGGGGATCCCTCACCAAGGACGGCGCCGGGGTCTTGACGCTCACCGGGGCCAACTCTTATTCGGGCGGGACCACGGTCACGGCGGGCACTTTGAAGGGGGACGGGCGGGGCCTCCAGGGGAACATCCTCAACAACGCGGCGGTGGTTTTTGATCAAACGGGGACGGGGACCTACGCGGGCAACCTGTCGGGCGTTGGGACGGTGCGGAAAACCGGGACGGGCATCCTGACGCTTTCGGGGAACAACACCTTTTCGGGCGGCCTCAGCCTCGAGGCGGGAACGCTGGCGGTGGCGACGACCTCCGCCCTGGGGTTTGGGGACGTGACGGTGGCCGACGGGACCTTGAAGGGGGATGGGAGTCCCCGAACGATCACGGCCAGGGCGAATTATACCCAGAGCGGGGGAACCCTCGCCTTGACCCTTTACGGGGCCGGCGCGGGTCAATTCGATCGGTTAAGCGTCGCCAACAATGCCGCGGTGGGGGGAACTTTGTCCATCGGGGTGAACCCGGGGTTTCTGCCGGTGGGAACCTCCACCTATTCCATCCTGAATGCCTCGTCCCTGGGCGGAACCTTTGATTTCCATCCGACGGGTGCGGCCCTTCAGTTCGAGGTGGCTTACAGTTCGTACAACGTCGTCTTGACGTCCATCAAAACCCCCTACGTTTCCTACGCGCGGACGGGCAATGAGCAAGCGGTGGGAAATTATATGGACAGCGTTTATCCGTCGGCCACGGGTGACTTGGCGCTGGTCATGGGCGAGCTGAACGCTTTGCCGGAACAGGAACTGGGCCAGGCGTTGAAATCCATCTCCCCACAACCTTACCAGACGCTCACGACCGTGGGGTTCGCGTCTCTTTCGGGGTTTTCCCAACGGGTTCACAGCCAGCTCGCCCGCGCCCGGTTGGGCGAGTGGGGAATACAAACGTTCGGTTCCGAACAGAGCCGGTCGAATGTTCGGTGGGGATCTCTGACGGCCGAAGCGGGGGTTCGGGACGACGGGGCGGAGCCGGACTCCTTTTTCGAATTTGAAAAAAAATGGGGCGCCTTCCTCACGGCCGATGGGCTATACGCTCCCTTGCCGGGGGACGCCGACGTGGCGGACGGTACCCTGGCGTCCGGCGGGGTTACGGCGGGGGTGGATTATCGCTTTTCTCCCCGTTGGACCCTGGGGTTCGGCATCGGGTTCGCTCAGTCCAGCGGGGAGATGGGATCGGACGAATTTAACGTCGACGGGAAAAGCCTCACCCCCGGGTTTTATGGAAGCTACAACGCTCCGAGCTATTATCTTGATGCTCTCCTGGCCACCCAGACCAACGACTACGTGTCCACGCGAAAAATTGTTTATGGGACTCAAAACCTGCAGGCCGACGCGTCTCCGAGCGGCCACGCCTACGCCGCAGGCGTCGAAGCGGGCAGGCCGTTCCGGAAAGATCTGTGGGATTTTGTTCCCGTGGCGGGGCTCCAATGGGCCCAGGAAACCGTGGGGGCGTTCCAGGAAACCGGAGCGGGGCCCCTCTCTTTGTCGGTGGCGGGCGAAACGCGGGAATCCTTGGCCACGCACCTGGGGGTCCGGGTCCAACGCCAGTTCACCACGGACAAGCGGGACCGCTTTGAGGTTCGAACCGCCTGGCGGCATGAATTTAAGGGTGAAACCAACATCAATGCCTCTTTCGCCGGATCGGGCGGGACCCTGTCCGTGGCCGGGTCGGCGCCGGAAGGGGACACGATCGCGTTGGGCGGCGATTTGTCCGCGAGTTTCAGCGAAAATATTTCCTTGCTCCTGGCCTACGACGGCGATTTCGGCGGCAATACCTTCCACCGGCTTCACGGCGGGGTTCGGTACCGGTTTTAACGTAGGTCCCTGTTTTATCCCATTTCCTTCCCTTGACAGGGGGGGATCCCGGGGTTAGGCTTCTAGGGAGCGGGGATTCCCCCTGGGTTCATTGAAAAGGGGGTGTGAGCTGTTCTCCCCACCACGATCCGTTGTCCACCCAATTCCGTTCCGCCGATTTTCGCCGGCGAAGCGGAGAGGCCGGTTCCTCCGCTCTCCCGTTCGACTGAACGTGGATTTTGTTTTTGGCCCATTTATGGGGCGTCCTGGTTCCATGATGGGTTCTTGACGGAGGATCGCCCGATGAATCGGGCAACTACAAAATGCGCTTCGACGCGCTTTACTGAAACCGTGAATGACGTCATGAAGGTCAGAGCAACGCCTGAGGATAAGAAAAGTCCAAAGGGGTGGGTTTCATGGATGATTTGAGGAAATCTCATTTTGTTCCGACGTTTCGGCCTTCCGGTTTTGTTCTTCTGATGGCGGGGTTGTTCCTGGGGTTCTCGGTTTCGGCGCGCGCGGACAGCGATCCCCACGCCACCGGCCTGCGGCCGCCGTCGGCGGAACAGAAGGTTTGGGAACGGGCCCACATGATCGTTCCCCGGCGGGTGAAACTGAACGCCCTGGGGCTCTCCCGGGTCAATTCCGATCGAATCCAAAAGGGGCAGGGCGGATTGCCCCCGAGCGCCGTGGAGGTTTCCGCGGTGGGCTTGGAAGTGGAAGGCTTGACCGAAGATCAGACGTCCGTTCCGGGCGCGCCCGCCCTGGCGCCCCAGGGGGCGCCCACCGCTCTTCCTCCCTCCATCGACAACAGCACGCTGAAATATTTCCCGCCGATTCGAAGCCAAGGGTCCATCGGGTCCTGCGCCCAGTGGGCGGGCATGTACTATTGTTTCACCCATATGAACGCCCTGGCCCGGGACCTGGACGCGAAAAATGGCGGGGACGCCTACCGGTTTTCTCCAAAATTCACCTACAACCTGGTGAATGGCGGGGTGGACGCAGGATCCTGGCAATCGGACGGGTGGTCCATCGCGGCCAAACATGGCGCCGCGACCTGGGCCGATTGGCCCTACAATAGCGATTTTCGCGGTTGGCCTTTGACCGCCACTGTTTGGCGGAACGCCTTGAACGTCCGAGTCCAAGCCACCGGCTATGTCTACAATTGCGACACGCCCACGGGTTTGGACCAGCTCAAAACTCTCTTGGTAAACGGGTACGTTTTGACCTACGCCACCTACATCAATTCTTGGCAGTATAAAACCATTTCCAATGATCCGGGGACGTCGGCGGACGATGCCTTCGTCGGGAAAAACGCCGGCTTTTGGATCAGCGGGACGAGCGGCGGCCATGCCATGACGGTGGTCGGGTACAACGACGCTATTTGGGTCGACATCAACGGGAACGGAACCGTGGACGCGGGCGAAAAGGGAGCTCTCCGGATCGCCAATTCCTGGGGATCGGGGTGGCAGGACGGGGGATTCACCTGGCTGGCTTACGACGCGCTCAAATCCGTCAGCGGCGTGGCCGGGGGCCCCTCGTCGGGGCGCGGACCGGCCTGGTGGGGTTCCTACGCCATGTGGGTCACGGCGAAACCCGCCTACACCCCCAAGGCCCTGGCCCAATTCACCCTATCCCATTTGACACGAAACCAATTGAGGGTTTCTTTGGGGCTTTCCGACACCCCCCAAACGATTCCGGCCACGAGTTGGTCTCCCAGTTACGTTCTTCAACAGGCGGGAGGGGCCTACGCTTTTAACGGCGGGGGGGCGGCGGTGGACGGAGAATTCGTTCTGGATTATTCGGATATCGCCCCGGCCTACGGGACCCCCAAACGGTGGTATTTGCGCGTTCAGGACACCGCCAGCGGGAATCCAACGACGGTCAAGGCCTTCAAGTGGATCAACGTTTCCGATAGTGCCGAGGTGGCCAAGGCCGGCCTTCCCGTCACCATCGACAACACGCTCGGCACCTACTATGTGGACGCCACCATGACCAACGGCGCCGGCAACACTCCCCCGACCATTTCCACCGTCCCCAACCAGGGGGTGAACGAAGACAATCCCACGGGGTCCCTCTCATTTACCGTTGGCGATACCCAAACCGCGGCCGGGGCTCTGATGATGTCCGGAGCGTCCAGCAACGTCAACTTGGTTCCAAGTTCCAACATTGTTTTTGGCGGCACCGGCGCCTCACGGACGGTGGTCGTGACGCCGGCGGCCAACCGCAACGGGTCGGCCACACTCACGTTGACGGTAACGGATGGGGGAGGGCTCACGGCCCAAACCTCCTTCACTCTGACCGTCTCGCCCGTCAACGACGCCCCCGTGGCGCTGGCTCAGACGGCGGGGGTGCTTTTCAATACCCCCAAAGCCATCGTTTTGCAGGCCACGGACGATGACGGAGATCTTTTGACCTACACGCTCGGGTCGCCAGCGCACGGGGCATTAACGGGAACGGCCCCCAACCTTACCTACACCCCGAACACGGGATACGCGGGGTTGGATGGGTTCCCCTTTACGGTTTCCGACGGCTCGGTAACCAGCCCCCCGGCGTCGGTTTCGTTGGTGATCGACACGACGCCGCCCACGGTGGTCATTTCCCAGCCCCTCGCGGGGGCCACGGTGAGTTATTCGGTGTTCGTGTCTGCCGCGGCGTCGGACAACGTCGGGGTGGCGCGGGTGGTTTTCTTTGTCGACGGCGTGGCCACGTCCACAGCGACCGGCGCGGGTTATTCCTATCAATGGGACAGCACCCGTGAAACGAACGGAGTTCACGTCCTCACCGCCCGGGCCTTCGACGACGCGGGCAACAACGCCTTGTCCGGGAGCGTCAGCGTGACGGTGAACAACACGGCCCGGGCGGATTTGGTGGTGACCCCGACGGCCCTCTCTTTTCACGCGGTCGCCGGTGGCGGCCTGCCGCCGGTGAGCCCGATCACCATCTCCGATTCTTTGGGGGGGGCGGCGCTCCGGTGGGCGGTCGCGCTCAACACGCCGTGGCTTTCCGCCTCCGCCCTTTCCGGCATCGGGGAGGGGATCGTTTCCATCGGGGCGAACCCCGTGGGGCTGGCGGCGGGGGTTTATGTGGGGACCGTCACGGTCTCCTCGGCCTCGCCGGGGGCCCCCCGGGGGAACGGCGACGTGTTGGTTCCGGTGACGCTCACCGTGGACGCGGCTTCGGATCTCATTGCCCCCTCGGTCCCCACGGGGTTGGCGGCCGTCGGCATCGGGGCCGGGCGACTGCTCTTGAGTTGGTCCCCTTCCACGGACACCGGGGGTTCGGGGATGGCGGGCTATCGTCTCTTCCGGGACGGGTTGGCGGCCGCCTCGCCCACCGCGGCTAATTTCACCGACACCGGGTTGGTTTTGGGATCCGTCCATTCCTATGCGGTCTTGGCTTATGATAACGCGGGCAATCAGTCGGGTCTCTCGGGCACTCTGAACGTGACGGTGTCGAGCCAGGTCACCCCCGCGGGGCTCTCGGAAGCTTACAGTTACCCCGACCCGGCGATGGGCGGGGCGGCGCCCGTCATTCGGGCCGTGCTGGGCGATGTGGACAATGTGGAGATCACCCTGTACGATGCCCGGGGCCACCCTGTCCACAGCGCGCGGCTGGACGGGCCGACCGCGGTGGTGAACGGGAAGGCGGCTTTTGATTACACCTGGCCGGGAGAAATTGCCAGCGGGGTCTATTACGCCGTGATCCACGGCCGGGCCGGAAGCGAAAACGTTATCGCTAAAACGCGGGTCACGGTGGTGCGGTGAAAAAACGGTTTATCGCGGCGGTGCTTTTTTTAAGCCCGCTGGGTCTCGGGGCCAAAACCCCGGGGGCCGCGTTCCTGGCCGTGGACCCCTCGGTGAGGGCGGAATCTTTGGGCGGGATTTCCGCGGCGGCTTTTGGCGCCGAAGCCTTGGGGGCCAATCCCGCCCTGGTTACCCCCACCCACGGCCGATCGGAGTTCTACGCCACCTTTTCCCAGTTGTGGGGCGACACCACGGATGGACATGTGGCTTTCGCCACCGGGTTGGATCCCAAAACGGCCATGGCTCTTTCAGCCCGCTTTATGGCGTCGGACCCCGCCGGGGGGAGGGATGCCTCGGGCCAGCCGACCGGGGCCGACACCTCGGCACGCCACACGACGGTGGCCGGGGCTCTCTCGCGGAAACTGGCGCGGGGGTTGCGGGTGGGCGCGGCCGGGCGGTTTTTTGAATCCACCTTGGCCGGCGAGAGTTCCGGCGTGGGGTGGTCCGTGGACGCCGGGGTTTCCTACGTGGTGAAAGATGTGTTGTTGAGCGCCGCCGTCAACCAACTGGGGCCTGGAATCCAATACATCCACCAAAGCGATCCCCTGCCCAGCGTTCTTCGCTTGGAAACGTCCTGGGAACCCGGGGCCGTGACCTTTTTGGCGGGCTATCACCGGTCCTTGGCGGGGGCGGGTTCCGAGGCGGCCTTGGGGTTCGAGTATCGGTGGCGATCCCTCTCTCTTCGAGCGGGCCTACGCACGTCTCTGGGCGGCGCGGACAATTTGGCGCTGGACGCTCAGTCCACCGCCGACGGGCTCTTGGACCACTTCACCACCGGGTTCGGGCTCAAGCTGGGAGAAAACCTTCGCCTCGACTACGCCTTTCAACAAAGCGCTCCGGAATGGGGATCGGACCATTCCTTGGCCCTGGCCTGGAGCTGGGGAGAAATTTTGCGGTCGCCGGCTCCGCGCCCGGCGGGGTTCAAACCAAAAAATCCGGGCAAAGCCGGGACCCCCAATAAACGACCAAAACTGACAAAATAATCCCATGCGAAAAAAGATTCCGGCAGGTCTCCTGGTCCTTTATGCAGGTACGGTCTTGGGAGCGGATCCTCTTCCTCAAGATCTGGTGAAAGGGAACACCCAATTCGCGCTGGACCTCTACGCAAAATTGGGCGTCGGGGCGGGAAACGTTTTCTTTTCGCCCTACAGTCTTTCCGCCGCCTTGGCCATGACCTCCGCAGGGGCGCGTGGCGAAACGTTGACGGAAATCAACACCGTCTTTCATTTCCCCCCCGTCGGGCCCCACGCGGGCTTCCATCGGCTGGACGGCGCCTTGGGTGGAACGGACCGACCCTACGAACTAAACATTGCCAACCGGATCTGGTTGCGGAAAGGCGCGGCTTTTCAACCGGAATTCCTTAAAACCCTCGCCGACGATTACGGGGCGGGGGCGGAACTTCTTGATTTTGGCCAGGCGCCGGAACCTTCCAGGTTGACGATCAATCACTGGGTGTCCGACCGGACAAAAACCAAGATTCCCGAACTTTTGCCTGAAGGGACCATCGATTCGATCACACAGACTGTCCTTACCAACGCTGTCTATTTCAAAGGAACCTGGGAAAAGGCGTTTGAAAAGACCGACACCCAACCAACGCCATTTCATGGATCGGATGGAACGACGTTTCCGGTTGATTTGATGCGTCAAACCTCGCGGTTCCCCTACGCGGAAGACGAGTGGGTTCAAGCGCTGGAGATGCCCTATCGAGGGGGCGATCTTTCGTTGGTGGTCCTCCTCCCGAAAGAAGGCAAGACGTTAGGGGACGTGGAGAAACGACTGAACCCCGGCCAACTGGAAACGTGGGTGGCGGGTCTTCAAAACCACGAAGTCGAGGTGTTTTTTCCGAAATTTACCAGCCGTTTTCGACGGAACCTTCCCCCCGACCTTAAGTCCCTTGGAATTCGGCGGGCCTTTGACCCCGATCGAGCCGATTTTTCCGGCGTTCGACCCCTTCGCCCCGATGAACCTATTTTCATCAGCCATGTCTTTCACGAGGCCTTCCTTCAGGTGGACGAGGAGGGAACAGAGGCCACGGCGGCCACGGCGGTCGTGATGGGGGTGGGAGCCGCGGCCCCTTCCTCTCTTCTCTTCGAGCTGACCGTCCATTCCTTTATTTTATCCGCCACCGCTCTTCGGGAACGATTCTTTTCCTGGGGCGCTTCGTGGGGCCGGGGTGAAGCGTTAGAAACCGAAAACCAGAATCCTGATACCTCCCCTTGCCCCTCCTTGCGAAGGAGGGGGAGAAAAGGCAAAGACCGCATGTCTCCTCCGAATAGGCGGCAATTTTTTTCCTCTGTCGTAGACACTCCCCCGGCGTTCTGGTAAAATAGACGTTCTTGATCGGTTTCGGCGGCGGGGTGTTTCAGTTCGGCCCTGGCGGCTGGGGGGATGGTTTGTTTTTTCGGCGAATTTCTTTAGGGGTTGGACTTCTCGTGGCGGCGGGAGTCGTGCGGGGGATGGAGATCCCTGTGCGGCGGGGAGGGGCGTCGGGCTCGCCGGTGGGCTACGTGGACATGGATCTCATTTTTCGGGAATACCCGGAGACGAAAAAGGCTCGGGAGGAATACCGGAAAGAGGTGACCCGTTACAAAGGGGAACTGGCTGAAAAAGAGCGGGCCCTGGAGGATCTGAAGGGCGAAATTGAGGCGTTAAAGGCCCCCCCCATTTCGTCGACAAACACACTCCTTTCGTCCGGAACTGTAACGGGTGAGCCGCCGGCCGTGAGCACGACGCCCGTGAGCCTGGCGCCTCCGACCCCGGTGGCTTCCGTGTCTGAAGCGGAAGGCTTGGCGAAACGCCAAGACCAACTGGTTAAACGCCAGGAGGAGATCGAAAAGGCCCGGGCGGAGGCGACGCTCGCCTTGCGAAATTTTGAGGCGCGGCAATCGAAACAGATTTTGGGCCGTTTGTATAAAGCCCTGGTTCAGCTGGCGGACGAGAGGGGCATCAGCCTGGTGGTGGACAAGTCCGCCATTCTCTACGGCACCAACACCGTGGACCTGACCGAGGCCCTGAGCCGCCGGGTCCGCGGTCTTCCGGACGAGGAGAAGTAAAACCTTTATGAAACTGACGCTGGCCGAAATTTCGGAAAAAGTGGGGGGGATCCTTCGCGGGGACGGCTCCGTGGTGATCCGCGGGGCGGCGGGGTTGGGAGAGGCGGGGCCGGAGGATATCACCTTTCTGGCGAACCCAAAGTACCGGTCCCAGCTCGCCACCACGAAGGCGGGAGCGGTGATCGTTTCTCCCGACGTGGAAACCGAGGGACGGGCGGCCATCGCGCTGAAGAATCCTTCCCAGGGGTGGGCGGCGGTTCTCGATATTTTGGACCGGGAACGAACGCGGCGGCCCGGGGGCATCCACCCCACGGCCGTGATTGCGCCCACGGCAAAGATCGGAAATAACGTCACAGTGGGCGCCCACACGGTCATCGAAGAGGGCGCTTCGGTGGGCGACAACACGATTTTATACGCCCAAGTTTATGTGGGCTTTGACACGGCCATCGGGGCGGACTGTCTGGTGTACCCCCACGTCACGTTCCGGGAACGGGTCACAGTGGGTAACCGTTGTGTTTTTCAACCCGGCGTTGTGATCGGCGGAGATGGTTTTGGGTTCACCCCGGCCGGGGGGCGGCAATTGAAAATCCCACAGATCGGGACGGTGGTTATCGAAGACGATGTGGAGGTCCAGGCCAACGCGACCATCGATCGCGGAGGGGTGGGGGTGACGCGGATCGGGCGGGGGACCAAGATCGACAACCTTGTCCAGCTGGCCCACGGCGTTGAAATCGGCGAGAACGGCTTGGTGGCCGCCTTGACGGGCGTGGCCGGATCGACGAAAATAGGAAAAAATGTGGTTTTAGCCGCCCAGGTGGGAGTGGTGGGGCACATTTCCATTGGAGACAACGTGGTGGCCGCGGCGCGGAGCGGCATTTCCCACGACGTGAAACCCAACCAGGTGATTTGGGGAACCCCGGCCCAACCCATTCAAGATGAGATGAAAATGTTGGCGTCCATTCGGCGACTGCCCAAACTTTTTGAGGAAATCAAGAACCTGAGGAAGAAATTCTTATGAAAATATTTTCGACCGGAGAGCCCCAGCGCACCATCGCCCAGGAGGCCGTCTATAAAGGCATCGGGCTTCACACCGGAAACAAATGCCATCTCATTTTTAAACCCGCCCCGGCCAATCACGGCGTGGTGTTCGTGCGGACGGACCTCCCCGGCCGGCCGAGTTTGCCGGCCCACCACCGAATCGTCTCCAGCGTCATCCGAGGCACCACGCTGAGCCTCGATGGCGAAAAAAATCACGAGGCCCGGGTTCACACGGTGGAGCACGTGCTGTCCGCGCTCTACGGCTTGGGCATCGACAACCTGGTGGTGGAAGTGAACGCCAACGAGCCCCCGGTGGCCGACGGGAGCGCGCTTCCTTTTTGGGAGGTTTTGCTCAAGGCGGGCCTCTCGGAATTGGCGGAACCCCGGCGGTTTTTTCAACCGGACCCTTTGGTCTATCGGGCGGGGGAAACGTTTTACGAAGTCCAGCCGGCGGAGGAGCTGATTTTGGAAACCATCATCGATTTCAAACATCCTTTGATCGGCGAACAGAGGCGGGAATTCACGCTCACGCGGGAGAATTATCTCAACGAAATCGCCCGGGCCCGAACGTTTTGTTTCGACTACGAAGTGGAGGCGCTCAAACGCCAGGGGTTGGCCAAGGGCGGATCCTTGAGCAACGCCGTGGTGGTGGGGATGGACCGTATCCATAACAAAGAGAAGTCGCTCCGCTATCCCGACGAGTTCGTCCGCCACAAGACCCTGGACCTCATCGGCGATTTATTTCTATTGGGCCTCCCGCTCAAGGCGCGCATCAAAGCGTCCCGCGTGGGGCACGGGCACAACGTGAATTTGGTCAAACAGCTCGCCGCCCAAATGGCCGGCGAAGCCGCCCCCGTTTCGGAACCCATCGCTTCGACTTACTAACCCGGAGGTCTCTCCCCATGGACAGCGCCACGCCCCGCACGTTAAACACCGTCGACATACTGAACGCCATCCCCCACCGTTACCCGATCTTGATGGTGGACAAGGCCGTCATTGTGGAGGCGGACAAAAAGATCACGGGGTTTAAGTCCGTCTCCGGCAACGAGCCGTTTTTTCAGGGCCATTTCCCGGGGCGGCCCATCATGCCCGGCGTTTTGATCGTCGAAGCCATGGCCCAGACCGCCTGCGTTCTTTTCTTGGAGAAGCCGGAGAACAAATCCAAGCTGGCCTTCTTCATGGGAATCGACAAAGTGAAGTTCCGAAAACCCGTTGTTCCAGGGGACCAGTTGGAACTGAAGGTGGAGATCCTCCGGCCGGGGCGGGTTGGGAAAGCCAAGGGGGAGGCGTTCGTCGCGGGCGAACTGGTGACGGAGGCGGAATTCATGTTCGCCATCGTGGACAAAGAGGCGAAACCCTGATGTCTTCGGCGGAAACGCGGGTCCATCCCACGGCCATCGTCCACCCGACGGCCAAACTCGGCGCGGGGGTCGAGATCGGGCCCTTCGCCGTGATCGGGCCCGAGGTGGAGTTGGGGGACCGTTGTTGGGTCGGGCCCCATGGCGTCGTGGAATACGCCACGGTGGGGGAGGCTTGCCGGTTCCATCCTCACGCTTTTGTTGGCACCGAACCCCAGGACCTGAAATTTAAGGGGGAAAAAACCCGGGTGGAGATCGGCGCCCGGACCACGGTCCGGGAATGCGTCACCATTCATCGGGGCACCTCGGCCACGGGGATCACCAAGGTGGGTTCGAATTGCTTGATCATGGCCTATTGCCATGTGGCACATGACTGCGTTTTATCGGACGGGATCATCATGGCCAACCTGGCGACCCTGGCCGGGCATGTGGAGGTCGGGCCGGGCGCTTTTTTTGGCGGCCTATCGGCGGTCCACCAGTTTGTTCGGATCGGCGCCGGCGCCATGATCGGCGGGGCTTCCATGGTGGTCAATGACGTGGCCCCCTTCTGCACCACCCACGGGAACCGCGCGAAGATCGTGGGGTTGAACCTGGTGGGCCTTCGCCGTCGGGGTCTTTCCCGCGAAACTCTAAGCGCCCTCAAAGCGGCGTACCGGACGCTCTTCGCCTCGGGGCTCTCCCTGGCGGAGGCCGTGGCGAAGATCGACCAGGGGCCGCGTTTTCCAGAGGTGGACACCTTCGTGGCATTCCTCCGGAACACCGGGGCCCGGGGGCTCTGCCGCCCGGCGGCGAAATCCGCCGGCGAGTCGGACGAGAGTCCCGCTTAATCGTTTCCCACCCCTTCGCATGAAACCCCTTGGGCTCGTGGCCGGCAACGGGCAATTCCCGCTGTTGTTGGCCCAGGAAGCCCGTCGGCAGGGCCGGTCCGTGGTGGCGGCGGCCATCGAGGGGGAAACCGACCCGGCGTTGGCGGGTCTCGTGGACTCTCTTCATTGGATGAAGTTGGGGCAGATTAAACGCACCATCGAGATTTTGAAAGAGGCCGGGGCCGAGGAAGCCGTCATGGCCGGACAGGTGAAGCACGTGAGCATCTTCGACCTCCGGCATTTGGACGCCACGGCGGTTAAGATTTTGGCCCTGCTTCCCAATAAAAAGACCGATACGATTTTAGGCGCCGTGGCGGAAGAGTTCGCCAAACACGGCATCCGCTTTTTGCCCTCCACGACTTATCTCGCCGACCGGCTGGCCCCCGAGGGGCCCATGACCTCGGTTCGGCCCACCGGGGAACAAAAACGCGACATGGAGTTCGGGTTTGCCACCGCCAAGGCCATCGCGGGTTTGGACCTGGGGCAGACCGTGTGCGTGAAGGACCGGGCCGTCTTGGCCGTGGAAGCCATGGAGGGGACGGACGCCTGTATCCGACGGGCGGGGGCCTTCGCCCCGGGGTTCACCGCGGCCAAGGTGGCCAAACCCCGTCAGGACATCCGCTTCGATGTCCCCGTCATCGGGCAGGGCACGTTGGAATCCCTCATCGCGGCCCGGGCGGCCGTGCTGGTGGTGGAGGCGGGGAAAACCCTGTTGTTCGATCGAGAGGCGTTTTTAAAGGGCGCCCAGGAGGCCGGACTGGTGGTGATGGGAATAAAGGAAAAAAAGTGAGGCTTTTCGGCAAGGCCCCGGTGGTTCAAGAACCGTCCGTCCCTGAATCGGAACGGGTGCCCATAGGTGTTGTCGGCGTGGGGCAGATGGGCCGCCACCACGCGCGCATTTTGTCCACTCTCGGGCCCGCTCGCCTGGTGGGAATCGCCGATTTGAATTTAGAGAAAGCCCGCGAACTGGGGAAAGCCCACGGGGCCCCGGCTTTCCGCACCGCCGACGAATTTCCACCGGAGACCCGGGCGGTGGTGATCGCCGCGCCTACCCCCGCGCACCACGCCTTGGCCCGGTCTTTTTTGGAGCGGGGCTGGCACTGTTTTGTGGAAAAGCCGCTCACCGAGCGGGTGGAAGAGGCCGAAGACATTATATCCCTCGCACGAGAGAAAAATTTGGTCCTTCAGGTGGGCCACATCGAACGGTTCAACCCCGCCGTGGTGGAAATGGCGAGGCAGGCCAAGGATCCCCTTTTCATCGAAGCCTCGCGGCTCGGGCCCTACGATCCGCGGGTGGCCAACGTGAGCGTTGTGTTGGACCTCATGATCCACGACCTGGACATCGTTTTGGCGCTGGCCCAGGACAAGGTGGTCCGCTTGGACGCGGTGGGCGGGCGGGTTCTGTCCAACCAGGAAGACATCGTGAAGGCCACGCTGTTCTTTTCGAGGGGTTGCCGGGCGGATATTTCGGCCAGCCGGGTCAGTTTGAAAAAGTTCCGGAAGATCCGCGTTTTTCAAAAAGACGCCTACATGTCCCTGGATTACTCGGAACGGAGTTTGAAAATTTACCGGAAAAAGCACGACCCGATTCGGAGTTTGTTGGACGTGGCGATACAGCGGCCGCGGCTGGAAAAAAAGGATCCACTCGAAACCGAGCTTCGTCATTTCCTCCAATGCGTTCGGGACGGGAAGCCGCCGCTGGTGGGGGGGACCCATGGGCGGGACGCCCTGGAGCTGGCGTTGGAGATCCGAAAATCCATGAGTCTTCATTCCCTCTGATGCCGCGAATCCTGTTCGTCGCGGGAGACCCCTCGGGAGATCAGCACGCGGCTCGGGTGGCGGCGGAAGCCAAATCCCGCGGAGCGGAAATTCTCGCCGCCGGCGGACCGGCCCTCCAAAAAATCGCCGACCGTTGGCTGGGGGACCTGGTGTCCCAAAGCGTCATGGGCTTTTTGGAGCCGATCAAAAAGGTCCCGTTTTTTCTGAATTTTTTGAACCGGGTCCTCCGCCCCGCTCTGGCGGAATTCAAACCCGACGTCGTCGTCCCGACGGACTTCTATGGGTTCAACCGGCATGTGGCCCGCGCGGCCAAAGCGGCGGGGAGCCGGGTCTGTTATTTCGTGAGCCCCCAGGTCTGGGCCAGCCGTCCAGGGCGGATACAGGCCTTGAAACAATGCGTGGACCGCATGCTGGTGATCTTCCCTTTCGAGGAACCCCTGTACCGCGAGGCGGGCGTTCCGGTGACCTTCGTGGGGCATCCCCTGCTGGACGTTTTGCCGGCGGCGGAGGGGGAGGCTCCGATGCGGGTCGAACCCGTGGTGGGTCTCCTGCCGGGGAGCCGTCCCGGCGAGGTTCGGCGGCTTCTTCCGGTTTTTTTAAAGGCGGCGGAACTCCTTCCTTCGTCTTCGCGCTTTGTTCTTTTCGCCGCACCGACCCTGGCGAACGGGTTCTACGATGGGTTCCTCAATGTTCCCCGGCGGCGCCCTTTTCTTTTGGAAATGGTTCGGGACGAAAACTACGGTTGGCGGCGGGGGGTGGATGTGGCGCTGGCTTGTTCCGGCACGGCCACCCTAGAGAACGCGCTATTGGGCCTTCCCACCGTGGTGGCCTATAAAACCAGCGGGCTAACCTACGCGTTAGCTCGGCTCCTGGTCCGGGTCAAGAACATCGCCATGCCGAACATTTTGGCCGGGAAAACGCTCATGCCCGAATTCATTCAATCCCAAGCGACGCCGGAAAAACTGGCGGGGGCCCTTCGGGCCCTTTTGTCGAACCCCCCGGAGCGTCGGGCGGTGCGAAAACAGCTCTTGGCGCTTCGAGAGAAACTTGGCGGACCCGGCGCGGCGGTTCGCGCGGCCGAGGCCATTTTGAAGGAGGCGGCGTGAGCGGCATCACTCAGATGCCCCTTCGACAGGGGATGGTTCAGGAAGGCGCTCAACGCGGGGTCTCCTCCTCGGCCGTGGCGAAACGGCTTCTTCCCTATTTCCGTCCCCATCGGGTCCGGATGGTGCTGGCGCTCATCGCCATGGCGCTGGTGGCGGTCATCACGGCGGGATCCATGTGGATCCTGAAACAAGTGATCGACCGGGCTCTCCTGAGCGCCGACATGCAAATGTTAAGCCAGATTGTTTTCCTTTTGATCGCCCTGTATTTCATGAAGGCCGTTCTTTCTTACGTGCACGATTTTGTGACGGCTTACATCGGCAACGCCATCGTCCGGCGCTTGAGGGATGAGGCTTACAGCAATATCCATTCCCTGTCCATGGACTTTTTCACCCGGACGGATTCCGCCCGGGTGATCGCACGGTTGACCAACGACGGGCAGTTGGTTCAAAACGCGCTGACGAAGATTCCGGTGATGATTGTTCGCGATGGCCTGACTGTGGTGGGCCTGACGTTATTCCTTTTCTATCTCCATTGGAAGTTCGCTTTGATCGCGTTCACGCTCCTGCCTCTCTCGGGGATCCTCATCGCCCGGTTTGGGAAAAGTCTTCGAAAAACCTCCCGGCAGGGCCAGTCCAAAATGTCGGACCTCTACACCTTGATCCAAGAAACCATTGTGGGCGCGCCGGTCGTGAAGGCGTTTCAACGGGAGGATTACGAACGGGAACGTTTCCGTCGAGAAAACCAAGCCTATTTCGAAATATACATGAAAAACGCCCGGGTGGAATCTCTCTCCAGTCCGGTGATGGAAATGTTGGGGGCGCTCGGCATGGGGGTTATTCTCTGGTTCGGCGGTAAAGACGTGGTTCACCACGTCTGGACCACCGGCGCCTTTTTCGCTTTTATCGGGAGCGCCCTCCAAATGTACCAGCCCGTCAAAAACTTTTCCCGGTCCAATGCCACGCTCCAGTTGGCCTTCTCCGGCGCGGAACGAATGTTCCAATTGATGGACGAACGTCCGACCGTGGTGGAACGGAC
This sequence comes from Elusimicrobiota bacterium, assembly GCA_016721625.1. Taxonomy (NCBI): domain Bacteria; kingdom Pseudomonadati; phylum Elusimicrobiota; species Elusimicrobiota bacterium. The sequence goes on along the minus strand of JADKHR010000001.1, from coordinate 878,080 downwards.
CGGCGCCGTGGACTTGCCCGCCTTCACAAAGGCCATCGAATTTGACGATGTGGGTTTTTCCTACCAACCCGAGCGCACGGTTCTGGACGGGGTTCACCTGACGGTCCGGCGGGGGGAAGTGGTGGCGTTGGTGGGCCCCTCCGGATCGGGCAAAACCACGCTCTCCGCCCTGCTCCTGCGTTTCTATGACCCCGCTTCGGGCGCTGTCCGGATCGACGGCCGGGACATTCGGGAGGTGACGTTCCAAAGCCTGCGGAAACAAATCGGGCTCGTGACCCAGGAGACGCTCCTCTTTAACGATACGATCCGCGCCAACATCGCCTACGCCCGGGCGGGGGCCACGGAAGCGGAGATCATGGCCGCCGCCCAGGCCGCCAACGCCTGGGAATTCATCCAGGACAAACCCCTGGGTTTGGACACGATGATCGGCGAGCGGGGCATTTTATTATCGGGTGGTCAGAAGCAACGGTTGGCCATCGCCCGGGCCATTTTAAAGAACCCTCCCATCCTCGTGTTGGACGAGGCCACCAGCGCCCTGGACGCCCAATCCGAACGGTTGGTGCAGGAGGCGGTGGAACGCTTGATGAAAAACCGCACGACTCTCGTGATCGCTCACCGGTTGGCCACGGTCAAAAACGCCCACCGCATCGTGGTGATGGAACACGGGAAAGTGGCCGAGACCGGCACCCACGCGGAACTGTTGGCCACGGACGGGATTTATCGCCACCTCTACGAGCTTCAAATGCTGGAACGCTGATGGGACCGATTTCATTTTCATTTCTCGCGGTGCTGGCGACAGCGGCCGGCGGGTTTGTGATCCTTCGCCGAAAAGCCTGGGCGGAACGCAATTTGTGGCGGGTGTTGGCGTTCGGAAGCGGGATCCTCCTGGCCATGACCTTTATGCACCTTCTTCCGGAGGCCTGGGCCCTCAGTTCCCGGGGGACTGGCATCGCAGTGGTGGCGGCGCTCGTGACGCTGTTCGCGGCGGAGCAATTCACCGTGGTTCACGCCTGCGGGGAAGTGGGAGAACATTGCGCGGTCCACCGCGTGGGATACGGCGCCTGGGCGGCGCTTTTTCTCCACGGGTTGGCGGACGGCCTGGCCATCGCTTTTTCGTTCGTTTCCTCCCAGGCTCTCGGGTTCGCGGTGGCGAGCGCCGTGATCGCCCATAAATTTTCCGACAGCATGACGCTGTCGACTCTCTTCCTGGACTCCGGCTATTCCCGCCGGAAGACCGCGGGGCTGGTGGCCGCGCTCGCCCTGGCGACGCCGCTGGGCGTGGCGATCGGTGTTTTCCCGGGGAACTGGGCCAGCGGGCCCGTTTTGGCGGTGCTTTTGGGGTCCGCGGCGGGGGGGTTCCTCTACATCAGCATGGCGGACATCCTGCCCCGTATTCACAAGAGCCGAGACCTGTGGTGCTGGGTTCTCATCGTGGCCGGCGTGGCGGTCAGCGCCCTCCTCCCCCACCCATGAACCTGACGGTGAACGGCGAACCCCGAACGGTGGCCGAGGGCCTGACCCTGGCCCAACTGGTGGCGGAGCTCAAACTTTCTTCGGGAGGGCTCGCCTGCGAAATTAACGGGAAGATCGTCCGACGCGCCGACTACGGCGCCGCCCGTCTTTCCCCAGGGGATGCGGTGGAGATCGTCCGCATGATCGGCGGGGGTTGAATCTCTTGGAATCTGTTAAAATGGAGAACGTTATGGACAATGCGCTGGTGATTGCGGGCCGAACCTATGTCTCTCGCCTGATCGTGGGCACGGGAAAATATTCCTCCATGGAGGCCATGGAGGAGGCCTTGGTCGCCTCGGGGGCCGACATGGTGACGGTGGCCATTCGCCGGGTGAATTTGAACGATCGGTCCGCCGACGATTTTTGGACGCACATTCCCAAGGGGATGGTGATCCTGCCGAACACCGCCGGTTGCTACAACGCCGTAGACGCGGTCCGGGTGGCGCGGCTCGCCCGCGAAGCGCTGGACACCCCGCTCATTAAGCTGGAAGTGTTGGGCGATCCCAAAACCCTCCTGCCGGACGTTCTGGCTCTTTTAGAGGCCACGAAGACGTTGGTCAACGAGGGATTCAAGGTGTTGGCCTACACCAACGACGATCCGATTGTGGCCAAACGGTTGGAAGAGGCGGGGGCGGCCGCCGTGATGCCCCTGGCGGCGCCCATCGGGTCCGGGCGCGGGATCCAAAACCCCTTGAACATTCTTTTCATCCGCGAGGCGGTGACGACGGTTCCCGTGATCGTGGACGCCGGCGTCGGGACGGCTTCCGACGCGGCCGCCGCCATGGAACTGGGCGTGGACGGCATCTTAATGAACACGGCCATCGCGGAAGCCAAAAACCCGACGCTCATGGCCGAAGCCATGAAGCTCGGCGTGGACGCCGGGCGGCGCGCGTTTCTGGCGGGCCGCATGCCCCGGCGCGACTACGCGGCCGCCTCGTCTCCCTCCATGGGTGTGCCGGCTCCGGCGACTTCGGTTCGTGGTGGCTCCTAAACCTTTCCTCGCGGCGGCGGCGCTTTTCATCGCCGTCCCGCTGGCGGCCAAACCTCGCTCGGGCATTCCGCCCATCGCTTATCTTGGCAAACCCGTGGGCGCTCGTTTCATCGGGATGGGGGAAGTGGGGGCCGCGCTCGGGGGGTCGCCCCAATCTCCGGTCTACAATCCCGCTTCTTTGGGCGAAGTCCCGGGGTCTTCCTTCGCCGCCGATTTTCAGCTGGCCAACCAAAGCAATCTGCCGGAAGAAATCCTTTTAAAATCCTCCTCGCTCCGGGGCAAAAAGCTGACCTACTTGGGTTTTGCGGGGCCGAACCGGGCGTTTTTTTACCGCCCCCTGGCCGACTTCGACGAAACCGTGGTGACGAACACGGCCGACCCCGACAACAATTTCCTGGAAGAATCCCTCCAGATCAACCAAATCGGCATCAGCGGGTCCCAGGAGACCGAAAAAGGCTATTCCGTTGGCATGGGTCTTTCTTATATCAGCGCCCATCGCGGGTTTGCGGAGGCCGTCACGGGACAGCCCCCGTGTTGGAGATGGCGGACGGAAATGGTTTTGCGGTGGATCTGGGTTTTCGCGACAGGAAGGGCGACGTGGCCTACGGGCTTTCCGTTCTCAATTTACCGGGCGTGATTTACTGGGACAAATATAAAACAGATCAACTTCCCGTGATTCTGAGGGCGGGCTTGGGGTTCCAGCCGGTTCCAGTGTTCGGGTTTTATTCGGATTACGAAAAACGATTTTTTACGGGGAACACCCCGGACACGGACTACTGGCATTTCGGAATCGAGTTCGCGCCCCTGTCGTGGCTGATTCTGCGAACCGGTGCCGTGAGCGAGGATTTCAACAACCAAGCCAAGACGTCGTTTTCCTGGGGCTTCTCCTTCGGAAACCCGCAACACTACAAAATGGACGCCTCCGTGAAATCCCGAAAATTCGAAGGCGAACGGGTCAACCAGTTCGATCTCTCCGTCATCCTTTCTCTGGGAGGAAAGTCGAACGGTTAAGCTGGAAGGTTCCGGAGGAGAGGGAGAGGAGAGTCTAGGCGGCTTTTTGAGCTTTTCCGGATCGCAGGCAGGTGGTGCAAACGTATTGGCGACGGGGGCCGGAGGACGTGCGGACTTTGACCCGTTGAAGGTTGGGCGCAAAGCGACGGTTGGTTTTGCGGTGGGAGTGGCTGACGGATTTTCCGGCGCTCACGCCTTTGTCACAGATGGTGCAACGATAGGCCATACCGATCTCCTTGGGCGCCACGCGGGGACGCCACCGAACCATAAATTTTGAAAAATCATACCACTTTCCTCGAAAAACGGCAAACCGCTCCCAGCGCCGGCGGTCCGGAGGGCGTCGGATTCGACCGCTCCTCCAATACCTTCCCGGCGTAGGTCCCGGCCGGGCCAAGGCCCTGGCCAAACTCGGTCTTTCGACCGTGGGCGATCTTCTTCGCCATTTCCCGCGGGTCCACGAAGACCGCCGCCTGGTTCCTCCGAGCGCCTGGGGCTTGCCCGGGACGGCGGTGGCGGCCCAGGGAACGGTGCGGGATTTCCAGGTGTCATCAGCGGGGAAGGATCTTCTGATCGGGCGCGCTTCTCTGGCGGGAGACGGACGGTTCTTCGAGGCCCTTTGGTTTCGCCGTCGATCCTTCCGATTCGATCCCTTTGACGGTTTGAAAAAGAGGCTCTCCCCGGGGGCTCGTTTGGGCGTCTACGGACCCTGGCAGGCCGGACCCCGGGGCCCCGAAATTCGCGTGGAGGACCACGACTTCCCCACCGACGCGCCCTCTCCCCACATGGATCGGTTGGCTCCCGTTTATGATTTGACGGAGGGCGTGGATGGGCGTTGGCTTCGGGGATTGGCCTGGGCGGTTCGGGACGCCGCCGCGAGGGCGGCGGACGCGCTCCCGGAGACCCTTCGCGCCGAACACCACCTTCCGGGGTTGGGGGAAGCGCTGGGGGAATTCCATTTCCCCTCCAGCCCCGAGTCCCGCGAGCAGGCCCGTCGTCGGCTGGCGTTTGATGAGTTCTTTTTTCTGGAAATGGCCTTGGCCCGTCTTCGCCGAGGAAGAGAAGAGGGGCCCCCGGCTCCCCGCTGTCCGCCCACACGGGAACTCCTGACTCCCTTTCGACAAGCGTTGGGGTTCGATTTCACATCGGCGCAACGGCGCGTCATTAACGAAATCTTTGATGACATGGCAGGCTCCCGGCCCATGAATCGGCTTTTGATGGGCGAGGTGGGGTCGGGGAAAACCGTGGTGGCCGTTTCCGCGCTTCTCTTGGCGGCGGAGGCCGGGTTCCAGTCCGCGCTCATGGCCCCGACGGAAATTTTGGCGGAACAACATGCGCACGGTTTGGCCCGTTTGCTTCGCGGTCTGCCGATCCGCTGGGCTCTGGTCACGGGGGGACGGACGGCGTCCCAGAAACGCCGGGACCGGGACGCCCTGGCCTCGGGCGAGATCCAAATCGCCGTGGGGACCCACGCGCTCCTGGAAGACGAAGTGGCTTTCCAGTCCCTGGGCCTGGCCGTGATCGACGAACAACATCGTTTCGGCGTCGACCAGCGGGCGACGCTGGGCGCCAAAGGGGTTTCGCCCCACGTTCTCCTCATGACCGCCACCCCCATTCCTCGGACCTTGGCTTTGACGGTCTATGGCGACCTCTCGGTGTCCGTGATCGATCAATTGCCGCCCGGCCGTCCCGGAATCGCCACCCGCTGGTCGCCGGAAGGGGACGCCCTGTCCGCCGTCCGCCGCGCCGTGGGGGAAGGGCGCCAAGCCTATGTGGTGTTCCCTTTGGTGGAAGAGTCCGAACGGTTGGACCTGAGAGCCGTTCTGAAAGGGTGGGAACACTTGAAGTCCCTGTTCCCCGGCATCGAGGTGGGCCTTTTGCACGGCCGACTGAAATCCGCGGAGAAAGAAGTGGCGATGTCGGCCTTCGCCCGGGGGGAGGTCAAAATTTTGGCCGCCACCCCGGTGATCGAGGTCGGGATCGACGTGGCGAACGCCACGGTCCTCGTTGTTATGAATGCGGAGCGTTTCGGCTTGGCCCAGCTTCATCAATTGCGGGGCCGGGTGGGCCGCGGGCGGCACGCTTCGGAGTGCCACCTCGTGTCCGGCGCTCCCTCCGTCGAGGCCGCGGAACGGTTACGTCTTCTCTGTCGAACCTCCGACGGGTTTAAATTGGCCGAGGAAGATCTTCGGCGCCGGGGTCCCGGCGAGTTTTTAGGCGAGGCCCAGCACGGCCTGCCGGAATTTCGCGTCGGAAACCTGGCCAGCGACGGGGCCTTGATTGGGGAGGCGAGGGAGGCGGCGTTTTCCCTGGTGGCCCGCGACCCGGACCTTTCCCTGCCGGAGCACCGCCCCCTAGCGGAAGATCTACGCCGCCGCTTCGCCCACCGCCTCCGGTTCGGCCGCGTCGCGTAGAGTCAGGTCCCTCTGGGAAGGGGTCCTACCGCGCCCGACCGAAAACCCTCCAGAGCCAGCCGTGTGGATCCTCCGCTTAAACCTGGAAATCCGGAGGGCCACGAACATTTGTTGAGGGTTGGACGTTTTACGCTGGATCACAGGAGGAAGATTTGTTCTCAACGGAGGAGAAGGGTATCCTCCGGCCTCGGGGCATGGATAATTCGGTTGGCTGTCCACTAGGTGGACATCTTTTCGGTTAGCTCCATCAATTTGTCTAGCTCCCTTTTTCCATCCGATTCCTTTCCGCGCTTAAAATAAAGCCGGGCGGCGTTGGCGCGATAAATTTTGCTGGTGGGGTCTTTCTCTATGGCACGCTCAAAAAGGCCCTGTGCCTCGGAGGCTCTTTGAGGAAGATCCTGAATCAAAAGGGCCTCCAAATTTAAAGCGGAGGCCAACGTCCCTGGCGCCGCGTTGGTTTTTTCCACGCAACGCAGGGCTTCCATGGGTTTCCCTTTCTGATAAAGTGTCAGGGCGTTTTGGTAATCCTTCCAGGCTTTTGAAAAACCGTTCTCCGGAACCCACTCGTAGACGACCGTCTTCTCGTCCTCTTGATCAAAAATCTTTTTGAACCGGTGAGGGTGATCTTTTAAGAAATGCTTCGTTTGGATTTCACTGGCGCTGGGGTCATGGACCGAGGGGATATTTCGTTTGGCGGTGAGGTATTCCGTAGGAGCGAAAAATAGATGGGAAATTCTTTTCTCCAATAAATCCGCTTGGAACAAATCCCAACTTTCGTGTTGTTCGAAATAGAAGCCCGGTTTTCCCGCATAAAGCCGAACAAGATATTTCCGTCCAGATAAAACATTGGCCTCCTTCGGCAAATGTGTCTTCGCCCACGCCAAAGTTTTCTCGGGAAGGGGGGGGTAAGCGGGTCTTTTTTTCCACGCGTTGGCGAGCCCGATAAGAAAAAAGGCGAAGACAACAACAGGGATCCATCGTTTTTGGGTCTTGGTTCTTCTGGATTCTTCAAAAAGGTTTTCGATCCCTGCGAAAAGGAAAATAAGGAGAAATGGCGTAAAAATCAGGGTGTAACGAGCGGTGTATTGAAACCACCACAAGCGCACGACCCATTGGCTGAAGGGGAGGGAAACCAGAGCCATGAGAAACGGAGTTGGACGTTTTTCCGAACCCCCTAAGTGACGAATTCCGAAAAAAATCAGGGCCGCCACCGCCAAGGCCAATGCCAGCCCCATTGAAAGCGGGTCAAAAACACGTGAATAAGCCGCGACGGTGTTCTTGATGATGCTCAGAGTTAATTCAAAAATATGGATTCCGAATAAACTCATGTGTTGACCTTCCCAGGACAGATGGGCTCGAAAGTGGTTTTCATACATCCCAGGGGCGCTTTCAAAAATCCAAGAACGGCCGTGGGCCAAAAGAAAAGGAAGAAGCCCGCCAACGAAAAACGCCAGGGATCTTTTCCACCGGCGGTCGTAAGCCCACGCCATGGATAAGACCAGACCGACAAGAATCCCCTCGGGACGTGTGAGAGCCAACAAAACCACAGCGACAAGCGCGAGAAAAAATCCCCACCCTTTTTCCTCGTCGCGCCCGCCCCCCCAGAGCGCTCCCAACATCAGGGCGATGTTGAAAGGTTCGGTCATCAAAAATGAACTGGACTGAACATACATCGGGTTTAAGATGAAAAGGGCGATGCAAAGAGGAATGCGCCAGGATGTTAAGACCTTCGCGGTGATTTTCGAAAAAAACAGGGCGGAACAAAAGGAGGCGATCCAAGGGACGAGCTTGTAAAAACCAAGATGGGAAGAAAAAATCCATACAAAAGGGGTTAGGAACAGAGAAACGCCCGGGAACGACGTTGAAATAGGGACCGGCCGACTGAAGGAAAGATCGAGATACTGTCCCTTCGCCAGAGAAAAGGCCCCGAGGAGATAGGCGGCGTCGTCCTCGAAAAGTCCGATGGTGTATCTCGGAAAGCTCCAGAGCGACAGAGCGGAGCTGAGGGAAATGAATAGCCACGCCCAAGGGATGCGTTTGTTCACGAAGAGGCGGAGGGTCTGGGTAATTTGGACTCGGCGACGATGTAGAGAGGTCTTTTTTTGACTTCCTGATAAATGCGGGAGATATACGCCCCGAGAATGTATACGCAAAGGAAAAGCATGGAAAAAGAGAAACAAACAATTAAACTGATTAAGGCCAAAAGCCTCGGGGCGGCCAAATCTGGTCGGAGAACCAAGAACAGAAAGACCACCATTGTTAAAAGACCAAAAAGGAAGGCAAAAAACTGGGCCGCGCGAAGGGGAGCGATGGAAAAACTGGCCAGACCATCTGTGGCCAATTTGTAAGGGCATAGAAACTATATTTAGTGTCGCCCGCAAATCGTTTGGGCCGATCGTAAGGCAAAGGGCATTGCTTGAATCCCATCCAGTGGCGCAGACCTCTCATGAAACGAACGCGCTCGGGCATCTCGCGCAAGGTCGTGTAGGCCCGCCGAGTCATGAGGGAAAAGTCGCCGGAGTCCAGAGGAAGGGCTAATCCCGTCAGCCATCCGAAGAACCGATAGAACCCTGCATAGCACAATCGCTTAAAGAGGTTTTCTTTTCGATTTTTTCGGACGCCATAGACCACGTCGGCTTTTTCCGTCCGCCACAGCCGGACCATTTCGGGAATCAGTTCAGGGGGGTCTTGGAGGTCCGCATCTAAAATGACAATTAGATCGGCGTCCGCGTGATCGAGGCCGGCCGATAGGGCCGCCTGATGTCCGAAATTACGACTGAGAAAGAGGTAGCCAAACCGAAGATCGTCGCCGGCTTGTTTCTCCAAAAAGACAGGAGAGGCGTCGTCGCTTCCGTCGTTGACGAAGAGGACGGTGCTTTCCATGTTGTTCAAGGAAAGAAGGGCTAAAACCGCCGTCAGGCGCGAGATCAATTCGGGCAAGACGTCCGACTCGTTAAACAATGGCACGATGACTTGGAGATGGGTTCTCATCTTTTTCTTTGGGCGATCAGCGTTAAAGAACTGCCTCGGGGCATGAGCCCTCCCATCTTATTTTCAAGACGCATGAGAAATTTAAAGAAAAGGTTCGAGACCGGTCCGGGGGGCTGGAAACCTTTCCTGATGATGTCGGGAGAGGTTTTCCAACTTGGCGACAAGATTTTTCGCGCCAAAAGAAATGGAATCAGGGTGAATCCCCAATAGGCCACCCGGTGGATCGTCACAGGGAAAGACAACAATTCATGGCGGAGGCTTTTCTCATTGTAGCGCCGGTGATGGCCCGCTTCCGAATCGTATTTTGAAAACAAAGACTGGAAGGCGGGGACATTGATCACGAGAAACCCTTCCGGTTTTAGACAAGAAAAAATCCCCTCCAAAAAAGCCCTGGTCTTTTCAATGTGTTCCAACACATCGAGTAGAAAAATACAATCATAGCGACCCAGAACTTCCGCAGGAGGTCGGGTGATGTCGAAATTATAAAGGAGGCCTTTGGCGGATGCTCCGTTGTGAATGGCCCACTCATTCTGTTCGACGCCGTCGACTGTCCACGCGCAAAATTTTTCCCACTGGGAGCGAAAGACCCCCGCGCCGCATCCCACGTCCAAGGCCTGAAGGGTCGTGGTCAGGGAAGGCCCGTGGGTTTTCACTAATCGCGACAACACCCGAAACCTCCATTCCACCCAAAAGTGGGATCCGTGGCTCAATGTATACCAATGAATGGGGAAGTCTTTCGGAAGCGTTGGTCCCTGGGGGGCGGGTTTCATGCCATGTCATTCTACTAAGATAAAACGAGGACCCCAATGGTGGTGTTGCCTGCGATAAATGGACAAGAGCTCGTTGACAGAGGCGAGTTCACGATTTAGAATGGCGTTGTGACCCGCACCCGCACCATCGTCTATCCCGGCAGTTTCGATCCCGTGACTAACGGGCACCTGGACATTGTTTGCCGAGCGTGCAAGATTTTTGACCATGTCATCGTGGCGGTCACGCGAAACAGTGCCAAATCCCACCTCTTCACCGTCGGAGAACGGCTGGACATGTTGAACACGGTGTTAGCGTCGGTGATTAAAAGCGGCAAAGTTCGCGTGGACTCTTTCGACGGACTGCTGGCCGACTACTGCCGGAAGCAGGGGGCCCAGGCGGTGGCTCGCGGCCTCCGGGCTTTGTCGGATTTCGAATACGAGTTCCAAATGGCGCTCATGAATCGGCACCTGGCTCCAGAACTTGAGACCGTGTTCCTCATGGCCGACGAAAAATACACCTACCTTTCCTCCTCTTTGCTTAAAGACGTTGTGCGTCTTGGGGGAGACGCCTGGCGTTTCGTGCCGCCCGCGCTCGTGGACCGGCTCAAAAAGAAACTTCGTTGGAAGAAAGGCCAGTGAGGGAGCCTTTGATCCGGACGGCGCGCAGGGGCCAACCTTATTCCGCGTCGATCAAATTCCCTTGACAACAGGCCATCCCCGGGTTATTCTTCGAAAAGACGATCCGAAAGCGTTGGGCCCTTCGCCCCTTTGGGAAGGGCTTCGACGGAGGGCAGCCGCACGGTCGGCGCGTCTTTTGTTCGTGGAAGCGGAAGATCCGCGGGTGTTGTCGGCGGCGGCGTACCTTCGCGACAAGGAAATCGCGCGCCCTCTTCTGGTGGGGAGCCTCCCCGGGATCGAAGAGGCCGCCCGGGCGGCGGGCATCGATCTTGCGGGCCTGGAATGCATAGACCCCGCGACGCACGGGAGGCTGGAAGAGTTTTGGCGGGCGTTCTTTGAACGCCGCAAAACCAAAGGGATGACCGAGGCCCAGGCGCGGGAACTGGCGCGGGACCCGCTCTACTTCGGGGTGATGGCCCTCGGCGCGGGTCTGGCCGACGGGCTGGTGGGCGGGGCGGTGCGGACCACCGGGGACACCGTGCGAGCCGGTTTCGCGGGACTGGGGATGGCCCCCGGGGCGGAGATCGTGTTCGGAACCTTTTTGATGGATTGTCCCCATGCGGCGGGGGGAGCGCGGACGCTTCTCTTCGCGGACGCGGGGGTTTCGCCCCATCCCTCGCCCCGAGCGCTGGCGGCGGTGGGAATCGCCTCGGCGGAGCTGTTTACCAAGTTTACGGGCGGTACGGCGCGGGTCGCCTTCCTGAGCTTTTCGACGGCGGGGAGCGCCGAGGACGAGAGCGTGACCGCGGTTCGCCGCGCGGTGGAGCTGTGCCGCAAAAAAGCGCCCGGCCTGGCGGTGGACGGGGAACTTCAGGGCGATGCGGCCTTGGTGGATCACATCGCCCGACAGAAAGGGGTGTCGGACTTAAGCGTGGCGGGGCGCGCCAACGTTTTGATTTTTCCGGATTTGAATGCGGGAAACATTGGCTACAAGTTGGTCCAATATTTGGGCGGTGCGCGCGCGGTGGGCCCGCTTCTGGCCGGGCTGGCCAGGCCGATGTCGGACCTCTCGCGCGGATGCACCGATGAGGACATTGTGGATGCGGCGGTTTTGACCGCGCTTCTTTGACGGAGAACGACACCATGACAAGCAGAGAGAACAAGAAAAAGCGCTTGGGAGATTTGCTCGTCCAGGAAAATCTGATCACTCAGAAACAACTGGACCAAGCGGTGGAGGTCCAGCGCGTCAAAGGCGGGCGGCTGGGCGATATCTTGGTGGAACTCAACTTTGCCACGGAAGACCTCGTTCTCTCGGTCCTGGCCAAACGGGCTGGGATCCCTTTCGTCTCCTCCCTCTCCGTTTACGGAAAGGTTCCTGCCGAGATCTTGGCCTTGGTCCCGGCCGACATCGCCCGACAGCAAAGCGTGTTCCCGTTGGCCCGGGAGGGGAACACTCTGACGGTGGCTCTCTCCGATCCGTTCGTGGAGTTGAACGCGGTGGACGACCTTAAAATTCAGACCGGTTTTGAAATCAAAATGGTTCTCGCTTCGGAGAAAGAAATCCAAAAAGCCGTGGAACGCGACTACGCGGTTTTGAGGACGACGAACGCGGCGCTTTCCGGGTCGGCCGTTTCCCAGAGCGATGTGGCTGTGGATCCCCAAATGACCACCATCCTGAACGCCCTCATTGATAACGGGGCCAAACTGGGCGCTGATCATATTTTTTTAGAGCCCGGGCCCGCCTCTGTTCACGTTCGCTACCGGGTGAAGGGGACGCTGGAGAAAAAACCAGATCTCCCTCTTCATCATCAAGCGCCGCTCGTGGCGCATATAAAAAATCTGGCTCGCTTGAACGTGGCGGAGCGCTGGTTGCCCCAGGACGGGCGGCTTCGAGGCCAATGGGAGGGCCATGCGTTGGATGTCAAAGTCTCCACGCTTCCGACCGTGGCGGGGGAGAAAGTGGTGTTGTCTCTTTTGGATTCCGCGCGGGCCATGCCACTGGACCTTGCGAAATTAGGATTGGAGCCGGGGGTGCTTGAACACTACCAGAAGCTGATCGAGGCCAAGGAAGGCCTCCTCGTGGTGGCGGGCCCATCGGGAGCCGGGAAAACGGCGACGCTCTACGCGACCTTGAACGCCCTGAACCGCTCGGACCGCCATTTATTGACCATTGAAGATCCCGTGGAGCGTTTCGTAGACGGGGTGACGCAAATGCAGGTGCGGGCGGATGTGCGCGTGACCCTGGCCTCGGGATTGCATATTCTCCGGCGGCAAGACCCTGACGTTTTGATGGTGACCGAGATATCCGACCTGGACACGGCCGAGGTCGCGGTGGACGCCGCGTCGGGTTGCCTCGTTCTGTCCTCCGTCGTCGCTCCCGATGCGTTGGGCGCCATTCAGAAGTTGGTGGAGATGGGGGTCCCGCCGTCTCTCTTGGCGGGGCGGCTGGTCGGGGTCCTCGCCCAACGGCTGGTGCGCACGATCTGTCCGAACTGCCGGGAGGCCTATACCTTGTCCCTCCGGGAATTGATGGCGGCCGGGGTCGGCGAAAAGGAGATCCGCGGGGCCAAAAGAGCCGAGTCTTTTACGGTCCACCGGGGGCGCGGTTGCGGCCAGTGTCTGGCCACCGGGTACATCGGCGCGGTGGCTGTCTTTGAGGTCTGTTTTGTGAACGACAATATTCGACGGTTGATCGCTGAACGGGCGAGCCCCGCCCTCCTGGCCCGGGAGACGTCGGAGCGCGTCACGCTCCGCGAGGCGGCCGTCAAAAAGGTATTGGCGGGCGAGACGACGGTGGAGGAAGCCTTGCGGGTTGGCTGAGACATTTTTTGGGCGCCTCCGATAGGCCGGAGGCCCGAGGCAAAAACGAGTCCGAGCGTCGTCCCACGCGCGAAGGTTCCGGGACAACGAGGTGAACTGTGCTGAACATGAACGACCTGCTCCTTTTGATGGTTCAAAAAAAAGCGTCGGATCTGCACTTGACCGTGGGCGTGCCCCCCTGTCTCCGGATCGATGGGACCTTGGTTCAAACCAATTTGGAGAAACTGACAGGGGATGGCTCTCAACGTTTGGTTTATTCCCTTCTTTCCGACGCCCAGAAGCAGAAGTTTGAGTCGGAAAACGAATTGGACATTTCCTTCGGGATCAAGGGATTGGGCCGGGTTCGGATGAACGTGTACCGGCAACGCGGTTCGGTGGGCGCGGCGCTCCGGTCCGTGCCGTCCCGGTTCATGAGTTTTGAGGAGATCGGCCTGCCCCCCGGGGTCGGGGATGTGGTCAATTTGCCTCGCGGTCTGGTTTTGGTGACGGGGCCCACGGGGTCCGGCAAGTCGACCACGCTGGCCAGCATCATCGACTTCATCAACGAAAACCGACAGTGCCATATCGTGACGGTGGAGGATCCCATCGAGTATATCCATTTCCACAAACAATCCGTCGTCAACCAACGGGAACTGGGGAGCGATACGTCGAGTTTTACCCAAGCCTTGAAATACGTTCTCCGGCAGGACCCGGACGTCATCCTGGTGGGGGAAATGCGGGACATCGAAACCATCAACGCCGCCATCACCATCGCGGAAACGGGCCACCTCGTGTTCTCCACTCTCCACACCAACGACGCCGCCTCGACGGTCAACCGCATCCTGGACGCCTTTCCCACCGAGCGTCAAGAACAGGCGCGGACTCAGCTGTCGATGACGCTTCAGGCGATCATTAGTCAGACTCTCCTTCTCCACTCCTCCGGCGTCGGACGTGTTTTGGCGTGCGAATTTCTGATGGTGACCCCGGCGGTTCGCAACTTGATTCGGGAACAGAAAGTGGAACAGATCTATCTGTCCATGCAGACGGGGTCCAAAAGCGGGATGCAGACCATGAACCAATGCCTGTACAACCTGGGGCTGAAGGGCCAAATTACCACTGAGGAGGCCCTGGGGACCTCCTCCGACCCGGAGGAACTCCGTCGACTTCTCCCCAAAGGGTACACCGAGCAGATGTAAGGCCACGAACCCATGCCAGAACCCGTCCCCGTCATTGATCTCAAAGTTCCACCGCGGTACAAGGTCCTTGTGGCCGACGACGAGCAGGATATCGCGACCCTGATTGAGGATTGGCTCGGATTCTTTTGACGTGACCATCGCTTTGAACGGAAAAACGGCAATGCAGAAAGCGATCTGGCACCGTCCGGCGGTGATCCTGTTGGATGTGGTCATGCCCGATATGGGAGGCTACGAGGTGGTCCGGCTTCTGCAGAGCACGCCACAGACGCAGGACATTCCCCTCATCGTGATGACGGCCAAGAATTACGATGACTCCACCATCCGGATGATCAAGGCGGAACGCAACGTCTTCGGTTTCATCAATAAACCCTTTAAACCCAGCGAGCTGATCAAGATGATCGGTCTGGTGCTGGCCGGTTCCCGGACGTTCGCCCCCGAGTCTTCCACCCTCCCGGCTGAAACGAAGGAAGCCCCCGCTCCTCCCGCTCGCATTCCTGGGGGGCCCCTGGAGGTCACGTTGGGCGGAGCGGTCCCCGCGGCCCCGCCGCCTGCCGAGGTGGTGATGGCGCGGCGCGCTGTGGACCAGTCCTCGGGTTCCCGGGGAACGGAACGGCCCGCGCCCGCTTCCGTGCCCGACAATGATCTCCCGGGCGGAGCCCCGCGATCCATTTTGCGCCGCGTGCTTGGAAAGGCCGCGAGGTTCGTCGGGGGGCTCCTGATCCTGGGGAGCGCTTTTTTCGCCGTTGGCGAGTGGACCTCTCGGTGCGCTGAAGAGGCCCTGGGGGCCAAGTTCTTCGTTCCGCCAATTTATCCGGCGAGCCGGGTCAATTCCTTTTTGCCCTATCAATGGAACCCAACGAACGCGAACCCGATTTTCTGGGACGACGGCCGGGTGGTTTATCAGTTAAACCGGTGGGGGCTTCGCGGGCCGGACTTCCCGCTGGTGGCTCCCGATGGAGTGACCAGGATTCTCCTCTTGGGGGACCTTCTGCTTCGGACCGGGCCAGGCGGAGGACGAAACGGTATCTCAACGCATGGAGGCCCTGTTGAACCGGGGGCGGCCGGGCGCTTTCCAGGTCATCAACGCCGGGTTGTGGGGGCTTTCGCCCTTGGAGCAATGGGCCTACGTAAAGGGCCAGGGGTTAAATTTTAAACCCCAAACGATCCTGTGGTTGTGCGAGAACCGGGCCCCGGGAATGCCGTCCACCGAAGGCCTTCTCTGGTTGGGGGATCATCGCTGGCTCGTTAACGAGCTGTTGGGGAGAAGCCGATTCATTCAATTGCTGGTTCACCGAAAAATTCGGGGACCCGGCGATCCCGTCCCAAAAACGGATGACCCCCTTTTTCAGGAAGCCGAAAAAATAGCGCGGGAGATGAACATCTCGCTCACCTTTTGGATCCTGCCCCGACGCGACCATCCCGCATCGGGTCGAACGGCTTTTGAAAAAGTCTTCCCACTATGGGAAGCCCCCTCCGCCGCGCTCAGCGCCGAGGTGGCGGATCGTCTGGTGCGCGCGCTGGAGAAAAAAACAGAGTGACCCCCTGGACAAAAGTCATAATGCGGGTTATATAAAGAGGAGAGCCATCCCATGCCACAATTCGCCTACAAAGCGCGCGCGGCCGGCGGAACCACTTCCGCCGGCGTCCTCGAGGCCGCCGACCAACGGTCGGCCATCGACCAGCTCCGGTCCCAGCGGATGGTGGTTCTTGAAATCAACGAGCGACAGCCCAATTTTATCGACGGCCTCAAAAAACTTAATCTCTTCAAGGCCTCCATCCCCGCGAAAGAAATCGTGCTCTTCTCGCGTCAGCTCTCGACCCTGGTTTCCGCGGGTGTGGCGTTGGTCTCGGGGTTAAATATTTTGGCGGAGCAGATCATTCACAAAGGGTTTAAAACCATCGTTCTGAAGGTCAAAGAGGACATCGAAGCCGGGCTTCCCATCGCGGACGCTTTGAAGAAGCATCCCGACGCCTTCACGAACCTCTACGTCGCCATGATCCGCGCGGGCGAGGTCGGCGGTATTCTGGACATTATTTTGGAACGATTGTCGAACTACCTGGAGGCCGCGGAGGCCCTTCGGCTGAAAGTGAAAGGGGCGATGATGTATCCGATGGTGGTTAGTTCGATCGCCGGGTTGGTCACCGTATTCCTGCTGGTCGGGGTCATTCCCACCTTCAAAGAGATCTTCTCCAGTTTCGGCGCCGAGCTTCCGCTTCCCACCCGCATCGTTGTCGGGTTGTCGGATGCTCTCCAGCATCAGTGGTATATTTTCTTGGGGGTCCCCACCGGGGCTTTCTTTCTTTTCAAGCGCTGGTTGAAAACCGAGAACGGAAAGAAAATCTTTGACACAAAAACCCTCCAGCTCCCGTTGTTCGGCCCTCTCCTCCGGAAAGTGGCGGTGGCCAAATTTACCCGCACCTTGGGAACCCTGGTCAAGTCGGGCGTTCCGATTTTGCAGGCCATGGAAACCGTGGCTCAAACGGCGGGCAACAAGGTGATCGAAGCCGCCATCATGGATGCCCGGGAGTCCATCCGCGAAGGCGAGCGCATCGCCGACCCTTTAAAGCGGTCCGGCGTTTTTCCGTCCATGGTGATCCAGATGATTTCCGTCGGAGAGGAAACCGGAAACATGGACGTCATGTTGCACAAGATCGCGGATTTCTACGACCAGGAAGTGGAGCAGGCCATTAAAGGCCTCACCTCGATGATCGAGCCCATCGTGATCGTGTTCATGGGCATCCTGATCGGCGGCATCGTCATCGCCATGTTCATCCCCATGTTCGAGCTCGGAAACCTGGCCAGCAAGCAAGGGTAAAAAATCCCTTGAAAAAAAAGCGAACAGGGTCTATACTCAAAGGGCGGAAGGGAACCGGCCGGGTAGTTGACAAAGGAAACTTTGTATGGTAGGAAAAGGCGTTGTTAACGGATTTCTCGGCGGACGTTAACGCTGAGAGGGAGGTGTGTGAACATGAGTAAACTAATGAAACGAGTCGCGAAAGAAGGGTTCACGCTCATCGAACTGATGATCGTTGTCGCCATCATAGGTATTCTGGCAGCCATTGCCATCCCGAAATTCGCGGACCTCATCACGAAGTCGAAAGAAAGTGCGGCGAAAGGAAGCTTGGGGTCGCTTCGTTCGGCGGTCAGCATCTATTACTCTGACAACGAAGGAATCTTCCCAGCTTCGGCGGCGGCCACTGACTTGGCGGGAGCGTTGACGCCGGGCAACAAGTATCTGGACAGCATTCCAGCCATCGCCATCCCAAAGCCGGGTCTTCACCAGAGCAACACCACGGTGGTGACGGCTCTTGGAGATGCGTCCGGTTGGTATTACACGGGCTCTGCGTTGGGCCAGGTGTATATTAACTGCACGCACGTGGACACAAAAACGTCGACCTGGACGTTCTGGTAACTGTCCGAACAAGCAAGGTTTCGATCCAAAGGGAGGGGGGTCGCGAGACCCCTCTCCCTTTTTTTCTACGGGAGGGGGGTAAGGGGTGAGTCAAGGCATTTTTGATTCCTGGGTCTGGATCGTCTATGGACTCCTGGTCGGAGCGGGGTTGGGGAGTTTCGCGAACGTCTGCATCCACCGGATCCCCGGGGAAATCCATCGTCAGGCCCCGGTCCCGGTGCCCCCGGTGCCACGCGTTGATCCGGTGGTATGAGAACATCCCGGTGGCGAGCTTTCTGGCGCTCCGCGGAAAATGCGCCCGATGTCGTAAGCCCATCTCTTTCCGGTATCCACTGGTGGAGTTCCTGACGGCGGCGCTCGTGGGCTTTGTGTTCGTGCAAGCCCCGGCGGGCCCGGGCTTAGTCTTCGGTGTGGCTCTGACGTTTGTTCTCGTGGTCATTTCCGTCATTGATTTGGACTGGCGGATCATCCCCGATATTTTTTCTCTGGGTCTTCTCTGGACATCCCTTTCGGCCTCCCCACTTAACGAGCGGCTCGGATGGACGGGTGTCGAGCGCGCCCTGTCCTCTGGTCTCGGCGCGACCGCCGGGTTCCTGAGCGCCTGGGTCATGGCGGAAGTGGGCCGACGCGTTTTTCGACGAGAAGCCCTGGGCGGGGGGGACGTAAAACTATTGGCGGGAATCGGCGCCTTGTTGGGCTGGCGCGGCGTTTTGACAACCTGGTTTTTGGCTTCCATCTTCGGTAGCCTTGTTTTCCTGGGCCTTAGAGCTCGCCGGAAGATGAACTGGGGCGCCTATCTTCCCTTCGGCCCTTTCCTCGCGGCAGGCGCCTGGGCGCACTGGGCCTGGCCGGCCCTGTTTTCTTTTTGGTGGGGGATGTGAAAGGGAAGGTTACTGAATTCGCGGGGTTCGCCCCCCAAATAAATAAGTCATTGAAATAAATCTGTTTTGGTTCTATACTTACGAAGTCGGCGGGGTTTTGTTCCTTCGGTTGGAACGCGCCGCCGGATCAAGGAGGGTTCCGGATTTTTTCCATTCAAAATAAGGCAGGGGGTAAACTAAAATGAGTCAGCTAACGAAACGAGTCGCGAAAGCGGGGTTCACCCTCATCGAACTGATGATCGTTGTCGCCATCATAGGTATTCTGGCAGCCATTGCCATCCCGAAGTTCGCGGACCTCATCACGAAGTCGAAAGAAAGCGCGGCGAAAGGAAGCTTGGGGTCGGTTCGTTCGGCGGTCAGCATCTATTACTCTGACAACGAAGGAATCTTCCCGGCTTCGGCGGCGGCCACTGACTTGGCGGGGGCGTTGACCCCGGGGAGCAAGTATCTGGATACCATTCCGAACATCGCCATCCCAAAGCCGGGGCTACACCAAAACAACTCCGCGGTGGTGACAGCCATCGGCGACGCGGGCGGTTGGTGGTATACGGGTTCCAACCTGGGGCAGGTTTACGTTAACTGTACCCACGCGGATTCGAAAACGTCGAAATGGACGTTCTGGTAACCGTCCGAACAAGAAAAGGTTTCGATCCAAAGGGAGAGGGGTCTGAAGACCCCTCTCCCTTTTCTGCGGAGTTGAGAGGTCCCATGGGAGCGATCGCGTTTTCAAGTCTTGGGGGCGGATGGGGTCAAGCTTTCTTGCCGAATCGGGGGGCGGGCCTTTTGGAGGCCTCCCCATCGGCCGGGACCCCTCTTTTTTTGGAACGGTGTTTGAGACGGAAACGGGAATATTTTTTTTGCTCAGCGATAAAAAACCCTTGACAAATTTCATTGGGAACCTATATAAATAGGGCCGTGAGAAGAGTTAGACCGTCCAACGCCGAGTGACCCTTCCTTCCGGGAAAATCGTGGCGGTGGTTCGGAGACGGAAACGACAAAAGGCATCGCAATGACACTGGCGGATACCATCAAGAATTTTCGACTGGACAAACTTCGGTTCAAGTCCAAGGACGCGGTGGGGGTGGACCTTGGGTCCACCTCGATAAAAATTGTGCAGTTGAAGGGGGGGGGCGGGCGGTGGAAATTGCACCGGTGCGCGCACTTACCCCTGCCGAACGCGGGGCCGGACGTTGGAATTCCGGAGCGGAGGGCCCAGGCCGTGGGCCTCTTGAAAGAATACCTCCGAAAGCAAAAGGGCGCGATTTCCAAGGACGCCGCCGTTTCTGTTTCGGGAAACTCCGTGATCGTTCGGTTCGTCAAATTCCCTAAAATGTCCCGGGACGACCTTTCGAAAATGATCAAAATCGAGGCCGAGCCCTACATCCCTTTCTCCATTCCCGAGGTCAACCTCGATTTTCATATTTTGGGCGACGTGGTCGAGGAAGGCCAAAAAAAGATGGAGACGATCCTGGTCGCCGCCAAAAAGGAAATCATCAACGCCCGGTTGGACGTTGTTCAACAAGGCGGTTTTTCGCCGGTCCTGATCGACGTGGACGCCTTCGCTCTGGAGAACGTGTATGATGTGTGCGTGGGGGCGGCGGCTCGTGAAACCGCGCTGATCGTTCATATGGGGGCTTTCGTGACGACCATGGTGATTATGGAGAACGGCGTTCCCAAGGTGGTTCGCGACGTCTTCATCGCCGGGAACACCGTCACCAAAGCCCTGCAACGTAATTTTCAATGCGATGGAAAACAGGCGGAGGCCATGAAGGTCCGGGCGCAAATTTTGGTGACTCCCGAGGACCGCGAGCGGGCCATGGCCGATGCGAACAAAGAGACGCTTCAAATGTCGACCGTGATCTTGCCGGTCATGAAAGATTTGCTGGCGGAAGTTCAGCGGTCCCTGGACTTTTTTCTTTCCCAGGGGTCCGACCGGCAGGTGGGGCGGGTGTTGCTCTCCGGGGGCGCTTCACGGTTGGGCAACTTAGCGAACTACCTGGCCCAGGAGCTTCGCCTCCCGGTCGAGGTCCTGGATCCTTTTCAGCGGATTGAGGGAGCCCAATCCATCGCGCCGGACGTCCGTCCTTTGTTCTCCGTGGCGGTGGGGCTCGCGCTCCGGCGTGAGGGGGACGCGGCCTAGCGGCCTGCTCGCGCCATGATCAAGATCAATCTCCTTCCCCCGGAAATTTACGCCGCCAAGGCCCAGCAGCAGATCAAAGTCCTGGGCATCGCCATGGGGGCCGTGGTGGCGGTCTTGTTGCTCGGTTATTACGCGACCCAATTCAAACGGTCCAGGGATCTGGACAAGGATTTGGCGGCGGCCCGTATCGAACTTCAGAAATATGAGGCTCTCGACGCTGAGGTCAAGTCGTTCCAACAACAGGAATCTCAACTTAATTCCCGGTTATCGGTCATTGGCCAATTGCTCAAGGGGACCCTCACCTACCCCAAGTTTTTTGAGGATTTCATTTCGCTCTTGCCCGCCGATGTCTGGATCAATTCCCTGGCGACGACAACGGATCCCTCTTACGGTTTGGCCGTTACCGTGAATGCCCAATCCCTGACGAGCTTCGCCATCGCCGATTGGTTGACGAACCTTCAACAATCGCCGATGTGTTCCAACGTGAAGATGGGAGCCATCACCGTCGCGGAGCAGGGCGATGGCCGCTCGCCGCTTTACTCCTTTACCATGAATTTCACCTTTCGGCGGACGGACGGTTGATATGAAATTGACACAAAACCAACAAAAACAGCTCGCCATGGCGCTTGTGGCGGCGGCGGTTTTCGGGTATGTCTTCTTTGCGCGGATGCTGGCGCCGGTTCAGGCCGATATCAAAAAGAAAGAAATTGATTTAGGTGGCATCCAAGGACGCATCGACAGTTTGCGGGTGACGGCCAACCAACGGGACCAACTTTTGAAACGGGTGGAGGACTTGAAAGGCCAGGTCGCCAAGGTGGAGAAACGCCTTCCGAAAGAAACGAACCTCCAAGACATTATTCGGATCGTCAGCGATCTCGCCGCCAAAAACGGGGTGAGGTTTTCCTCTTTTTCTCCCATGGGGGAGCAGGTGACGGGTCTTTTTAAAGAAGTCTCGTTCGCCATGAATATCAACGGTTCGGTGAGTTCTATCGGTCGGTTTCTCTCCATCATCGGACAGCAGGAGCGGATTTTCAGCGCGAGAAACCTCTCGCTGAACTTTACCCCTGACGAAAAACGGAACGAGACCGTTTCGGGTAATTTTACGTTGATCTCGTTCGTTTACATCGGATGAGGAGTTAATATGGGCGCTCTCCAAACGTGGATTTTAAACGCATCGCTGGTGGTCGGGGTCCTCACCCTTTCCACTCGAGGCTCGGCGGAAAATGCCGCGTTCCCTTTGGGCTCGCTTTCTCCGGTCGCCACCGTTGCGGAGTCAACAGCCCCGGCGCAGCCCGTGTTTGTATTTCGCGGGGACCGGATCCGGGATCCGTTCGTCCCCTTGGTGGGAGCGCCCGCCTCGGTGGGAGCCGCCCCGTCCCCCTCCCTCCCTCTGTCCGCCTTTAATCCCCAAGGCGCGGAACTGAAGGGGATACTGAAAACACCGACGGGGCGGTGGGCGGTTCTGCGCACGTCCGAGGGGGCTGTTTACATGGTCCAGAACGGAAAAGTTTTCGATCCTAAGCGCAAAGTGGTCGAAGGGTTTCAAGGGATCGTTAAAGAGCGGACGCTCATTATTTTAGGACCCAAGAACCAGGAAGTGGAGTTGCGTTTGAAAAAAGACGAGGACGCGGCGAAGGCGAAACGATGAGGAGGCCCCGGATGTTTTTTGATCCCCATGGGCTTTCCCGGACGTTCCTTGCGCTGGGGGGGAGCCGGTTGGGCGGGAGAAAGCACCGACTTTTTGTGGCGAACGAGGAGGCCTGAATCCGATGACAAAAACATTTGAATCCCGTCTTTTGAAGGCGCTGACCCATTCCTCATGGGGGAGATCCTTGCGGGGAACGCTGTTGTTGTCTCTGCTGTTTCCCTCTCCATCGGTGTTCGCCCTGGCGGTCATGGATGCCGCCCACAGCGATGGCGCCAGCGGGCCTTTCATCTCGACGGGGGAGCAGGCGAATTTAAAAAGCATTTCCTATGACGAAAACGCTCTTCATATCCGATTGGACCGTTCGGTCCCCTACAGGGTTTTCACGTTGAGCCGGCCCGCGCGCGTGGTCGTCGAACTCTCTCATACCATTCACGGGCCCCGGCCTTACGAAGCCTCGGTGACAGGCGGAGTCCTGCACCGGATCCGGAGCGCCCAATTCAAGACGTCCCCGGACATGGTCACCCGAATTGTCCTGGACGTCGATAAAATGATGCCCTACCGGACAACCCGGGAAGCCGGCGAGATTGTTTTGCGGTTTGAAGGCCCGTCCGCGGGCGTCGAAGCCCAGTCGGTTCCCTCCGGGCTTGAGGAACCCATCGTGCGTGGGGTGGACCAGGCGGAGATCGCCGCCACCGCTATCGAGCGGCCGGGCGGGCGGGACGGGGGGCGCGTTAAAGATTTGATGGCGTCCCTTCCGACCAACCCCATCACCATCGATTTCGATGAGGCGGAAGTCCGGGATGTGATCCGGGTTTTGGCGGAAATGAGCGGAATCAATATGATTTACGCGGCCGATTTGAGGGGGTTCGTGACCATTCATCTGGACCGTGTGCCTTTTAACGAGGTCTTGAGCACCATTTTGACGACACAGGGGCTTGTGGCCCAACAAATTGGGAGCAATATCCTCCGCATTCTGACCCCCGAGGCGCTCAATACGGACCGCGCCCGTTCCGTCACCACCTATAAAACGTTCATTCTGAATTATGGGAAGGCTTCCGAAATTCAGAGCCATCTTGCCGCCGTTAAAATCTCGCCCACCGCCAAGGTTTCCGTCGACGAGAGGAACAACGCGCTGATCGTGACCGACACCCAGGAAGGAATCGCCGCGGCGGAACGGCTGATCGCCGAGTTGGACCGCAAGCCCCCCCAGGTTCTCATCGAGACCAAGATTGTTCAGATCGATGTGGGCAAGGCCCTTCAGCTCGGCGTTCAATGGGAATTCGCGAACACGGCCCAGAGCGGGTCGACGGCCCGCACGGTCGGTCTCCGGAATACCACGGTCGGCACAGATCCAGACGATAAGGGAGGACCTGGATTCAAAACCACACGGGTCAATCCGACCTCGGGGGTCCTGGAGGAGGTCGTGATTCAGGCGGCCAAATCGGCGGCGCGCGGAACCGGCGTCACCTTGCCCGGGCCCCAGGCGGCTGGAATTACGTTCGGGTTCATCAACAACTCCGATATCCTGACGATGACGCTGAACGCCCTGGAGCAAGACGGGCAAACCAAGACGCTCACCAACCCGAAAATCATCACCACCAACAACCAAAACGCGCGAATCCAGATCGGGTCTAAGGTCCCTTTCAAAACCACGACGGTGACGGGCACCGGGGTCGCGACGGAGTCCATCACGTTCGTCGACGTGGGGTTCATCATCAACGTGACGCCCACGATCAACGTGGACAATCGCATCGCGCTGAAAGTGAAACCCGAGGTCAGCGAAGTGGCGGACGCGACAGTGGACCCTCCGACCATTGACACCACCGTAGCCGAAACGGAGGTCATGATTAAAGACGGAGAGACCTTGGTCATCGGCGGCTTGGTGAGCGAGAAGATGATTGAAACGGCTTCGAAAGTCCCCTTGTTGGGCGATTTGCCCGTCCTGGGGGTCTTTTTCCGGAGCACAACCAATTCTAAGCGGCGCAAGGAAATTCTTATCTTCGTCACCGCTCGCGTGGTTCCGGACTAAGCGCGGATATTGCCTCTTTTTTCGTGAACCAAAACGCCGGGAATGATCATGAAACCTCGACCATCGAGGCGTTTTTAAAGCAAGCCGACATCGCCCGCCAACGGCAAGCCTGGGACGATGTTGTCAAAATTTTCCAGGTCGCTTTAAAACAGCTTCCGGAAGAACGAGCGTTGCGTCGCGGCCTGGCCGCCGCCTATGTGGCGAAAGCCGACCGCATGGGTTTTAAGCCCATGTACCAACGGGCCATGGAGGAGTATTGGCGGTTGGTCACCTCCGATCCGAGCGACGAACTCTCCCACGAAGGTCTGCTGACGGCCGCCGTGAAAGCCGACCAATTGGGCGAAGTGTTGGAAGAATACCGGGCGCGCATCGCTCGGAGCCCCGACGTTGATTTTTACCGGGCCGCCTTCAAGAAAATCCAAGCCCTCTATCTGATGAGGGTGGAAACAAAGACCGACGCCGCGCCGGGCGGCCGGTTCGTGCCTCTCATCCTGGGACGAGTCGCTCCGATCGTTGCGCTTCTCTGCTTGGTGGGTTGGGTCGTGGTTCGATTTAAAATAGGTCCCCACCCGGAATTGGCTAGTCCGAAACTCATCGCCGTGGAGCACCTTTTGGGAAGAACGGGCAGCTTCGTTTTGTCGGATCCCTGACCTACCTCGTCATCCGTTATCTTCGGACCTCCAAGTAGGTCCCCTCGTTTCCATGGAATGGGTGAAGCCTAACGAGGGGGGAGTTTCCTCCACCGAATCTAATCAGAAAATTGATTTCGCGGTCTGGGCGTCCCTTCTGGGCGTCCTTTTTCTTGTGCTCGGTCGGGGCGGAAAGTGGGGGTTGGCCGATCACGGCGCCAAGGCTATCCTTTTCGGGGCTTTTTTTCTCGCTCTCCGCGGGAGATCTTCCGTTGATTTGTTACGCCATCCGGCGAGTCCGGGAGCCGTCGGGCTGGCGGTTTGGTTTGCGGCGGCGGGACTCTTTTCCCCGGCCCCCATGGCCGCGTGGTCGGCGGTGGCGGGGCTTTTGATCACGATCTCCTTGGCGGCGGTGGGGCTGGCGGTCTGGCGGGAGCCGCACCGGCGCTTCCTGGAACGGTTTTTGGCCCTGGTGGTTTGCTCCCAGTCCGCGCTCCTCCTTTTCGGTCGTTGGGCCGGCAGGGAACCCTTCCTCCTTTTTCCAGGAAATCCCCAATACGCTTCTTTTTGGTCTTGTGCCGTCTTTTTTTTAGCCTTGGGCCACGCTCTTTCCCCTGGGGCGGAGAAGTCGAAACCATCGATCAAATCTGTCGGATCCCGCTCTCGCTGGATTTGGGCGGGGGTCGGTCTATTTTCCATCGCCGGGGTCTGGCTTCAAAATGTGCGGGCGGGTTTACTCGGGGTTCTCGTCGGTTTGCTGGTTTTCGGATACGGGCGTTTTGGCCGGCGAGGGCTCTTGGCCGCGGGCTTCGTTTTGATCCTCGGTTTCTCCCTCTTCCCGGCGTCCTATGTGGGCCGTCGCCTGAAATTCGCGGATCCGCGCGGATTTAAACGGACCGAGATATGGGCGTCCGCCCTTTCGGGGATTCTGGAACGCCCCCTGTTCGGCTGGGGCCCCGGCCAATTTGAAAATCTCTATTGGCGGCATGGCCGGCCCCAGGAAACCGAGCCCGTCCGGTATGAACTTTCGACGGCTTTCGCGCACAATGAATTCCTCCAGGTTTTTGCCGAGACGGGATTTCCCGGAGGGCTCTTCGCTCTTCTGGCCCTGGCGGGGCTGTTCATTTCCTCTCCCCGCGGGCCTCGGGGGCCCGGGCTCCGGGCGGCTTGGGCGGCGATGGCTGTTTTTGCCGCCGTCAATTTGCCCATGGCCCTGCCCGCCTGCGGTGTTCTGGCCGGCGTCCTGGCGGCTCTCGCCCCGCCCGGCCGGTGGGCGGATCGGCCGCTCCTGCCGATGGCGGGGCGAAGGTGGGCCGTTATGGTCGCCTTGTCTTTGGTCGCTGTTTTTGGGGTGGGAGAAACCCTATTGGCCACCAATGAACTTTTGGGTTCCCATGGGTCCGCGTGGCTCGATTCCACGGATTCTCGCCGGGTGGAGGTTCGCCGGGAACGGGCCGATCGCTGGCTCCATTCCGGGACCACGGAAGAGCAAGGCCGGGTCGAAGGCGAATTAAGGGGGCTCCTCCGTTGGAGCCCCCATCGCGCCGAACTCTGGCGTGACCTGGCGCACCTGGAGATGGACCATCGCCTTCCCCCTGAAAGCGACGCCGCGGTCACGGCCTACCGTCAGGCTCTCACCTTGAACCCCCATCACGCCCCCTGGTGGGTGGAACTGGCCCAGGCCATGGAGCGCCGCGGCGACGGGCTTGCCGCGCGGCGGTCCTTGCGGGAAGCCCTGCGGGCGGAGCCGCGCTATTTTGACGCGGCGGTGGCTTACGGAAACCTACTTCGAGCGGAAGGGCGTCCCGCGGAGGCGTTACGTTGGCTGGAGACTCTTGCCCGGAGGTCGGCCCTCTGGCCCCGGGCGGGTCCCGACGATTCCGGTTATCGTCGAACGGTGCTCCACCGGGAGGCTTCCTCCTTGGACGGAGCGGTGGCGCTCTGCCAAATGGATCTGAAACGTTATTCGGACGCTCTTAAAACCCTGTCCCGACTGGACCCCTCATCGCCGGACCGCCTTTCTTTGGAGGCCGGGTGTCTCTTTCTGCAGGGCCGTTCAAAAGCGGCGGAGGAAAAACTTTTTTCCGGCCGTCGCCTTCATCCCAAAGACCCGCGCTGGGAGATTCTTTTGAAACGTCTGCGGGGAAAGTCTGGGGCCCGTCCTTGATTCATATCCTCCTCGCCGCCTACGATGAGGAAAAAGCCCTCGGGGACTTGTTGAGCGGAATGGCGCGGACCTTGGCGGGTGAGGCCTTCAAAGTCTGGGTCGTGGACGACGGTTCCTCGGACGGCACCGTCCTCGTGGCGGAACGCTGGCGGGCATCGATCCCGCTGGTGCTGATCCGGCATGAAAAAAACCAGGGGTTGGGGGCCGCGCTTCACACGGGTTTTTCCGCGCTGATCCCCGCGCTCGCGCCCGAGGACGTGGTGGTTACGCTGGACGCCGACAACACCCATCCCCCGGATCAAATCCCCGCCTTGGTTCAACCCATCGAGGACGGCCGGGCGGACCTCGTGGTGGCTTCCCGTTTCGTGCCGGGGGCCCGAATCGTCGGCGTGCCCGCTTTTCGCCGGGTTTTAAGCGGGGTCGCCTCCCTCCTCTTTCGATCGCTCCTTCCCATTCCCGGTCTCCGGGACTACACCTGCGGTTTTCGCGCTTATCGGGGGGCTTTGCTCATAACCGCCCAAGGCCGGTGGGGGCGCCTGGCCACGGAAAATGGGTTCGCCGCCGCCGCGGAAATCATCGTGAAACTCGGCGCGCTCAAGCCCCGGGTTTCAGAAATTCCGCTCAACCTCCGCTACGACCGAAAACCCGGGGCCAGCAAAATGCGGGTGGGGCAAACCATTTTTCGGAACCTCGCCGTCATCTCTCGTCTCCGCCACCTGCTTCGCCCATGAAAGGATGGCGCTGGGGGGTGGCCATGGCGGTGAGCGCGGCGGGGATCTGGTTGGCTCTCCGCGGGGTGGACGGGAATGCCGTGCGGGCCTCTTTGGAACGGGTTCGCCATCCTTGGTTTCTCCTTTTCATTCCGCTCGCCGGCGGTTTGGAGTATGCGATCCGAACGGAACGGTGGCGCCTGGTCCTGGGGGAGCCCCGCGCGCTTCGTCCGGCCCTTTTTCCGATCGTGGCGGGCGCTTTTTTTCTGAACAACGTGCTTCCTTTCCGCGCCGGCGAGGCGGCCCGAGTGTATTGGACCCATCGGCGCACCGGACGGCCTTTGGTCGGCGCCGTGGCCGCCTTGGCGGTGGACCGTTTGATGGACAGCCTGGCGCTGGTATCGCTCTTCCTCGCCGCCCTGGCGGCGGGGAGAACGGCGGTTCCGCGGGGGGCGGCCTGGGGTCTTCTGGCCGTGGGGATTTTGGGTTTTTTATTTTTCGTTCTTCTGGCGCGTCGGTCCGAACGGGTGGGGCGTTGGCTGGACTCTTCCCGACTGCCGGGGCCGGTTCAGAAATTCCTGCGGGCTTTCATGGCCGGAGCCGCGCCTCTTGGCTCCTTTAGGACGCTCGCTTTGATTTTGGTTCTTTCCTTGGCGATTTGGTCCCTCAATGCCGCGGTTTTTATGGGGGCGGGAAGACTCTTTGGCATCCACCTCGGCTGGACGGACGGTTCGTTTCTTCTGGCCGGCATCGCTCTCGGCGTCGCGTTGCCGTCTGCCCCGGGCTTTGTCGGCACCTATGAGGCCGCGGGCGTGGGGACGTTGGCTCTTCTCGGCCACGAAAAAGCCGTGGCTTTTCCATTCATCGCGGCGCTCCATCTGGCGCAAATGGCCGGGACAGCGTTGTGGGGCCTCCCGAGCTTGGTGGCGGTGGCGCGAACGGGAAAAAAAATCACGGCGCTCGAAGATTTGTAAAATCTTATCTCCATGACCGCTTCCCGTCTCCCTATTTCCGTCTCCCCTTGGATCACACGGCTGTCCTTGTTGGGGGCCCTGGGTCTCGGGCTCCTGTTCCGATGGCCCGGTCTCCGCTGGGGGCTTCCCCTGAAATTCGCCCACATTGACGAAGCCGTGGTGATCCACTATTCCATGCGGATCGTGGCCGGCGCGCTCAACCCTGGGTTTTACGATTACCCCGGTTTTTTCCTCTATCTTCTCGCTGGACTCTTCCGGATTTTGGGGACCCTTCACGGGGTCTTGGGGGGCGCCGGAATGGACGAATTGGCAGGCCTCTACTATGCCGGGAGCGCGGATTTCTTCACGCTGGCCGCCCGGGCGCTAACGGTGGGGTTCGCCCTCCTCACGATCGGGCTCACCTTTAGCATGGGAAGGCGGCGCGGCGGAGCGTGGGTGGGGTTCGGCGCGGCGAGCCTGCTGGCCGTCAACGCGCTTCACGTGCGGGAAAGCCATTACGGGACGGTGGACGTGGCGGCGGCTTTTTTCACTTTATGGGCCATGGACCGGATTTTGGATTTCGGGTTGTCTCGGCGGGTACGGGACGGCGGTGAGGCGGCTTTCTTGGTTGGTCTGGCCGCGGCGACCAAATATTATCCGGGAATCCTTTTCGCGCCTTTGGTCCTCCTGCCTTGGTGGGCCCGGCACGAGCGGCCCGTTTACGCGTCGGCCGTGGTGTCCCTCCTGACCGCCGCGGGTTTTTTTTGCGGGTCGCCGTTCACCCTTTTGGCGGGGGGCGAATTCGCGGCGCGGTTCGCCCATCTGGCGCCCAAGATTGTCGGCGTTCCAAACTCTTCGGCGGTTATTCTTCCAACGCTCGCGAACCTATGGCGAAACGCGGGGCCGGCCGCCCTGGGGGCCGGTGTGCTTGGAATCGGATACGCCCTGGCGGAAAAAGGAGTTTGGCGGCTTTTGTCGGTTCTCTGGCTGACCCTGTTCGCGTTCCTCGGGCTCTGGAGAGGCCAGGCCCCCCATTACAGTTTGGCGCTCTATCCTCCTCTTTTCCTTTTCGCGTTCCGAGCCGCGGAGCGGATTCCCCGGCGAGGGCCGGCGGTGATGCCTTTGTTCGCGGCGATCCTCCTGGCGCTCTCCGTGCCCTCCTCCCTTCGGGAAGTTCGTATCGCGCGAGCCACCGACACTCGGCTCCTGGCCGGGAAGTGGGTCCGGGAGAACGTGCCGCCAGGCTCCAAGATTCTCCGCTTCGCCCATACGCCCGAGTTCAACGCCGGGGATCCCTTTTCCGTCTCCGTGGATTTCACCAACCGGCGGCTCGCGAACGCCTCCACGAACTGGGAAAAAACCCGTGACGACATTCTCTCCTTTGACGGGATCCTCTACAGTTCTTTCGATCCGGAGAACGATCCGGTTTTAGGCGTTTTGAACAAGAACCTGGTGGTGGTCCACCGCGAATCGGGTTTTCCGCCCCGTTTTCCCCACCATCCCCAAGTGACCCTGTTCGCGGGCCCGGGGCGCGTCCGATGAAGCCCAAAGTCATCGCGGTCCTTCCGGCCTACAACGCCGTGAAAACGCTGGAGAAAACCTTGCGGGACATTCCCCCGGGGTCGGTGGACGAGATCGTTCTCGTCGACGACGCGTCCGGGGACGGCACCGCGGCTTTGGCCGAGAAACTGGGGCTCGCGGTGATCCGCCATGAAAAAAATAAGGGCTACGGCGGCAACCAGAAAACCTGTTACGCGGAAGCCCTCAGGCGCGGCGCCGACATCGTGGTCATGATTCATCCCGATTACCAATACGACGCGCGGCTCACGCCTTTCTTGACCGGTCTCATCGCCCAGGATATCTGCGACGTCATGTTCGGAAGCCGGATCCGCACCCGCCGGGAGGCTCTGTCGGGGGGGATGCCGGGATATAAATATTTCTTCAACCGGATGTTGACCGTCATCGAAAACCTGGTCCTGGGCCAAAACCTGGGGGAGACCCACAGCGGGTTCCGGGCCTATGGGCGGCATGTCCTGGAAACCGTTCCCTGGGAGAGGAACTCCGACGATTTCGTTTTCGATCAACAGTTCATCGTGCAGGCGGTTCACTTCGGGTTCCGTTTGGGGGACATTCCGGTTCCGACGCGCTATGAACGTTTGTCCTCGTCCATTAATTTTCGCCGGAGCGTGGTCTACGGGTTGTCCACGCTCTGGACTTTGGCGCGGTGGGTTCTGCACCGTGGAAGGATGGTCCGATGCGCGCTCTTCGAAGCCCGATCCTCCTAGCGGTCTACGCCGCGGTGGCGGGCGCCATGGCGGCCTCTTATTTCCTCCATTATCCGATCCCGGGCCTGTTCGGGAGAGCGTGGGAACTTTTACTGGCGGGCCTTCTGCTCTTCCTGTCCGCCGGCACGGGACGCGCGCTGTTGCGATGGACCGGAACGGATCGGCGCACGGGCCTCGGGGAAGAGGGGCGAACCCTGGAACTTTTTTTCTGGTCCGCGGGGATCGGGTTGGTCCCGTTGACTTTGGGTCTCTTGCTCGTGGGAACCCTTGGGTTTTTTAACGGGTCGGGGATCATTTTCTGGACCGTGGTTTGGGCCGGAGTCGGATCGAAGGAATGGCGGGGATGGCTGAACCCTCGGCATTTTTCAACTCGGCCCCTTTCGGAAGGTCTGGGTCTCGGCTGGGGGATTCGGGCCCTGGCGGCGGGGGCTCTCTTGGCGGGTTTTTTGGCGGCTTTGGCCCCGCCCACCTATTACGACAGCCTGGTCTATCACTTGGCCCTCCCGCTCCGCTATCTGCAGGAAGGGCGGATCGGGTTTGTCCCTTACAACCAGTATGCCCATTTCCCACAAAATATGGAGTTGATTTTCGGATGGTTCTTGGCGGCGGGGAGCGACGTTTCAACCCACCTCTTTAACCTCCTCCTGGCGGCGCTCACCGGCGGGATGGTTTGGGCCATGGGCCGCCGAAACGAGGGCCGACGATGGGACCTGTTGTTGTACGTGACGGCGCCCTGCGTTCTCCTGCTCTCCACCGAGTCCTACGTGGAAATGCCCATGGCCTTCTTCACCACCCTGGCCGTGTGGGGCGCGGACCGGGGCCTGCGCGATCGGAACCGGGCGTGGTTCGTCTTGGCGGGGCTGGCCGGGGGATTTTCTGCCGGGATCAAATACACGGGCGTGCTGACCCCCGCTGTTTTGACGGCGTTGGTCGCCCTCTGGCCGGGCCGGCGTTCGGTTCGGGACCGGCTCCTGGATGGCGTCTGTCTGGGCGGGGCGGCCTTTGCCCTTTTCGTTCCCTGGATGGTCAAAAATTATGTGTTCACGGGAGGGAACCCCGTGTTCCCCTTTCTCCCGTCCATCTTCCCGGCCCGAAACGTCTATATGTTCGCGGAATCTTCCCGCGCCTATTTCTCGGTGTTGGCGGAATACTCCGGCACCAGCTCCCTTTTGATCGATCTTCTCAAAATGCCTTTCCGCCTGGCCACGGACGCTCAATCCTTCGGCGGAGGGTTCGACGTGACGGGGGACCTGGGCTGGGCTCTGCCGATCCTTCTCTTGCCGCTGTCCCTCCTGGCGGTCCGGAAGGAGCGCGGGTTCCTGTTGGCTTACGCGGCCGCGCACATCGTGATTTGGGCGTCGCTCCGCCCCGTGTTGCGCTTTCTGTTCCCGATTTTTCCGCTGGTTTGTCTATTGGCCGGGGAAGGCGTGGGGCTCGCTTGGAAAGAAATCCCGGCTTGGGCCCGGCGCACGGCGGCCCTGGTGGGGGGGCTGTTTTTGATTTCCAACGGAATCCTTTTTTATATTGTGGAGGACGTTCGGGGCCCGCTCCCGGTGGCCCTGGGCTTGGTTTCCCGGGACGAGTATTTATCCCGCAAGCTGGACTATTATCCGGCCATGTCTTTTATGGAAAAAGAACTGCCCCCCGACGCCAACGTTCTTTTCGTCGGCGACCAACGCTCCTATTACTGCCCCCGCCGCCACCTGGCGCCCATGGCGCTCCTGCCGACGCCCTTGCGGGATTGGACGGAGGAATCCGCGGATGGGCCGGCTTTTGGACGGAAACTCAGGGCCCTGGGGTTCACCCACCTTTTCTTCAACCGCCGCGAGGCCAAACGTTTGGAAAGCTATCGCGTGCTGGATTTGACGGAGCACGGCCGCGCGGTGTTCGAGTCCTTGCTTCGTTCCCTGGTCCCCCTTTACGCCAGCGAGGGCGCCGCTCTTTACGCCCTTCCCTTATGATCCTTCTCTACACCGCCGCCGGCCTGACCGCGTTCTTGATCACCTTTCTTTCAACCCCGCTCGTTCGGGCCCTGGCCCTGCGCTGGGGGATATTGGACCACCCCCACACGGCGGTCAAAACCCACAAGTCCCCGGTGCCTTACCTGGGGGGGCTGGCTCTTTTCGCGGGGTTCGCCGGGGCCCTGGTTCTTCTCCGTTTTGCGACCCATTTTCCGACGGGCACATTGCGGTCCCTCTGGGGCCTTCTCATCGGCGGAGCCTTTTTGTCGGGCGTGGGTCTGGCCGACGACCTCGTTAAACCCAACGGCCTGTCCTTCCAGGCCAAGTTCTTCTTCCAATTCCTGGCGGCGGGGATTTTGATCTTCTTCGACATCCGCATCCGGTTCATCCATCCTGACTGGTTGGCCATCCTCCTCACGGTGGTCTGGGTGACGGGTATTTCCAACGCCATCAATTTGATCGACATTATGGACGGCCTGGCGGCGTCCCAAACCTTCGTGGCCGCCTTGGGCTTTCTCCTGATCTCGATCCCGACGGAACAGGTCTATGTGAACGCCGCCGCGGC
Organism: Elusimicrobiota bacterium; assembly: GCA_016721625.1. Classification (NCBI taxonomy): domain Bacteria; kingdom Pseudomonadati; phylum Elusimicrobiota; species Elusimicrobiota bacterium. Next base: position 844,421 of record JADKHR010000001.1, on the reverse strand, counting down.
CGCCATCGCCGGGGCCTGTTTGGCGTTCATCCCGCACAATATGTCCAACAAAAGGAAAATTTTCATGGGGGATATGGGAAGCCTGGTGCTGGGGTTCCTCCTGGCCGGGCTCTCCCTGGGGACCAGCTACACCCGCGTGAGCGAGGTCGGCGTGTTCGCCCCGATTCTGATCCTCGGTCTTCCGGTATACGACACATTTTTTGTTTCCGCTTTGCGGATCAAACAGGGCAAATCGCCTTTTTTGGGATCCAAAGACCATTTGGCCCTTAAACTCCGGGCCACCGGCCTGAGCACCGATCGGGTGGTTCTGGTCTTCGCGGCGGCCGCCGCCGCCCTTTCCGCGGGGGCCTACCTCCTGACCCTGACGCCTTTCTTCATTTCTCTCGTGGTGGTCTCGGGTGTTTTGCTGGTGGGTCTTTTCGTCATGGTCAAACTCCACGACGTCGTGGTTCACTGACGACATGGGCCCGGACGGGGGAACGTTCGCCCAGCTGACGGTGGAAAATATTTTCCAACCCTCGGGACGGATCTGATGGAGGGGGAAACGCCCGTCGTTGTGGCCGGGGCGGGGTTGGCCGGCCTTTCCTGCGCCTATCATCTCCGGGGGCCCAAGATTATTTTTGACCGGGAGCGGCGGCCCGGTGGCACCGCCCGTTCGGTTTCGGTGGGCGGTTTCACCTTCGACTTCACGGGGCACCTCCTCCATCTTCACGATCCCGCCACGCGTTCTTTGGTCCGACGACTCCTTCGCGGAAACTGGGTGGAGTGCGAACGGAAGGCCTGGATCCATTCCCACGGGGTGGAGACCCCCTACCCTTTCCAAGCCAACCTCCACGGTCTGCCCGCCCGCGTGGTGGGGGAGTGCGTGGAAGGCGTGCGCGAGGCCCGTCGGGATTATGGAGAAAAACCGCTGGAAGGCGCGGGGGCGATTTCTTTCCGCGAGTGGTGCCTCCGGCTCTTCGGAGCCGGCATTTCCCGCCATTTCATGATTCCCTACAACGAAAAACTCTGGGGCGTGTCCGCCGATCGAATGACGCCGGACTGGTGCGGCCGCTTCGTCCCCGTTCCAACCCTGGCCGAGGTCGAGTCCGGCGCGCGGCGGGTCCACCGGAAACGGTTCGGTTATAACACCACCTTCCTCTATCCTCGCCGCGGCGGCATCCAAGCCTTGGCCGAGGCGTTCGCGCGAAAAATCCCGGAACTGAAACTGGGCGTTTCCCTGGAGGCGGTGGAGTGGCGGAACCGCCGGGTCGCGCTTTCCAGCGGGGAGACCGTGCCCTATCGGCGCCTCGTCTCCACGCTTCCTCTCCCGGAACTCCTGAAACGGCTGGAACCCTTTCCGGAGGAACTGCGGGGCGCGGTGAAACGCCTCCGCTGGAGCACGGTGATGTGCGTGAACGTCGGGGTCGCCCGGCCGAACATTTCGAAAGCTTCGTGGATCTATTTTCCGGAAAAGAAATACCCCTTCTACCGCGCCGGTTTCCCTATGAATTTCACCCCCCACGTGGTTCCCCGCGGGTGTTCGTCCATGTACGTGGAGGTCTCCTATCGCCCCGGGACGGAGCCCGCGGATGACGGGGGACGCGAACGGTTGTTCGGCGACATCCGCCGGGGCCTTATCCAGGCCGGCCTCCTTCGGCACTCCGATACGTTTCCCGTGGTCCATTTTGCGCCTCTCCGCTACGCTTACGTGATCTATGACGAGCATCGTTCCGCGGCGTTGGGCGAGATTTTTACTTGGTTGGAACGGAACGCGGGCGCGGTGTCCATCGGCCGTTACGGCGGATGGAAATATTCGTTCATGGAAGAGGCCATTTTGGACGGCCGACGTGCGGCCGAGGAAACCGATCGGGGGCTTGGCTCTCGGGAGGGGGGCGGGGCATGACGGTTCGTTCGCCCCGCTCCATGACGCGATACGCTTCCCTGGCCCACGGGGTACTGCTTTCCCTGGTGCTGGTCTTGCCTTTGATGCGGGCGGCCTGGGACCAGTGGGCGCAAACCTCCGTCCACCTGGTTTGGTCGTTCCTGATCCTTTTGGGATCGCTCCTGATTCTCCTTGGGCGCTCCGGCGATTTCCAGCGGGTCGATTCGGCGTTTCAAAAATGGGGTCCGCTCTGGGCGGTCTTTCTGGGGGCGGGCCTCCTCTCCGCTCTCCGGAGCGGGTTCCCCCATAGCGCTCTTCCGTCCGTTTTGAACGATGCGCCGCTCTTCGCCTTCTGGGCGGTGGGAATTGGGTCCTCCTCCCATCGTCGGGGGCTTTACGCGAGGGCTCTGGCCGGAGCGGGAATCTTAGCCGTCCTCAGCGCGCTTTTGGGCGGCGTCGGCGCGGTGGTCCCCTGGGCGGGCCTGCTTTTGAATACCAATATTTTGGCCGCTCTGACTCTCCTCACGGGACCCCTGGCCGTCCAATGGTGGCTACGGTCCGAAGAGGGGGGGCGGGCGCGTTGGCTCTGGGCCATGGGTTTTGGCGCGCTCTTGACGGGTCTCCTGTTAAGCCGGTCCTTGGTGGGGTATGGAACGGCGTTCCTTCAGGCGGCGCTGGCCCTGGGTCTTTTCCGGGGGCGGGGGGGGAAAGCCTTTCGAAGAATTTTCTGGCCCCTCGCCGCGGCGGGCCTGCTGGTCGCGCTGGCGGGGCTTTTTTTCGCCCGGGCCGATTGGCCGAAACTTTTCCACGGCGATGCCGATCGATGGACCTGGTGGTGGACGGCGCTCCGGGCTTTTTCCTCCCATCCTTGGCTGGGGGTGGGGCCAGGGGCTTTCGCCGAGGCCTATCCCGCTTTTCGCGCCGCTCCCTGGGGTTTGAATAGCCTTTATGCCCACAACTTCGTCCTGGAATTTTTGGCCGAGCGGGGCCTCTTGGGGGCGGGCGCGCTTTTTCTATTGATGGGGACTTTCTTGGTTCGTGCCCGGCGTACGGTTTCGGGAGGGGCGGGACTTTTTCTTGGGCTGACCGGGTTTTGTGTTTATAATCTTTTTCACATCGGGTTCTCTTTCCCGGCTCTTCTCTGGCTGTTTTTTTTGGCGGCGGGACTCGCGGGGCCGGAAGAAGACCTTCCCGCGGTTTCTCTTTCGGGAACCCGGCGGCGGGCCCTGGCCCTTTCAGCGGCGGCCCTCGGGATCCTCTTGGCGGGCTCCTCCGCCGCGCTTTTTCGGTCGGAGCAGTTCTTGGGTTTCGCCCGGGCGGCCGTTCAAGAAGAGCAATGGGGACCCGCGCGGGAGTGGGTGGATCGGGGTTTGCGTTGGAACCGTTGGAACCCGGAACTGTTCGAACTCCGCGCGGCCCTTCGACTGAAATCCCAAGACTGGGAGGGCGCCTCCGCCGACCTGGCGCGAGCGGTGGCGTTGGCTTCGGCCAGCGCCGGTTTGCGCGTGGAATCGGCGGAATTGGCCCTGGAGGGCGGAGACGCGGATCGGGCTTTGCGGGAGTATGAGACGGCCACGCGGCTCCTGCCGCTGAAGGCTTCCTCTTGGGAACGGCGGGGGGATCTCCTGGCGGGGCGGGGCCAAAAGGAAGAAGCGCGTCGGTCTTACGCCGGCGCGCTCCGCGCCTTGAGCGATCCGCGCGTTCTGGCCGGCGATCCGACCCGACGGGCGGCGGCCGCCCGGCGGGTGGAAGAGAAGGCAAAACGCTTGAACGATGTTCCGAAAAATTAAAGTCGTCCACATCGTCACCCAGCTTGAATTGGGGGGCGCCCAACAGAACACTCTGGCCACCGTCACGGGGTTGGACCGGACGCGGTACGCCCCCGTGCTTTTCTGCGGGCAGGGCGCCGTCCTGGACCCGGCCGCCCGGAACGGCAATTTCCCGGTGCGCTTCATTCGGGGCCTCGTCCGCCCCGTTTCGCCCTGGCGGGACCTGGTGGCGTTGGTGGATCTTTATCGGGGTTTGCGGAAGGAAAAACCCGACATCGTCCATACGCATTCCTCCAAAGCCGGGGTTCTCGGCCGGATCGCGGCCGTGCTGGCGGAAGTCCCGGTCATCGTCCACACTTTTCATGGGTTTGGTTTCACTCCGGGGCAGAACGCCATCGTTCGGGGGACGTTCGTCCTCCTGGAGCGGATCTTGGCGCCGTGGACCACCGTTTTAATCGCCGTTTCCAGCGCGAACCGGGAGGAGGCCCTCTCCCGCGGCATCGGCCGTCCCAGCCAGTACCGGTTGATCCGGAGCGGGGTGCCGCTGGACGATTACCGGACCCTCGTCCACCGGGGAGACACTCCCGTGGATTTGCCCTTCCTTCCCAGCGAAAAAGTGGTGACGACGATCGGGCCGTTCAAACCCCAGAAAAACCTCTTCGATTTCATTCGCGCCGCCCAGATCGTGGCGGCGCGCCGGGACGACGTCCGTTTCCTGATCGTGGGGGACGGGCGCGGTCGGGCGGAGATCGAGCGGGAGATCCGCTCGCGAAACCTGGGGCCCGGGTGGTCCTGGCCGGTTGGCGAAGGGACATCGCCCCCATCCTGGCCCGCACGGATCTTTTTTGCATGACCTCCCTGTGGGAGGGGTTGCCGCGCTCTCTGGTGGAGGCCATGGCCTCCGGAATTCCCTGTGTCGTCAACGCGGTGGACGGTTGCAAGGACGTGATCCAGGACGGGAGGAACGGTTTTCTGATCAACCCGGGCCACCCCCAGGCCACCGCCGACCGCCTGCTCCGTTTGCTGGAGGACGAGGCCATGGCCCGCCGCATGGGCGCCCGCGCGCGGGCGTCCATCGGCTCGGAATTCGATATCAACGTCATGGTTCGGGAACAGGAAAAACTCTACGCCCGGTTGTCTCCCGCGGCCGGCTGGCCGCCCCAAACGTCCGGCGGCGGTTGACACCCGCTTCCCAATCCCCTACAATTCTCAAGATTTTATGGATCTCACCCGCAAATTTCGGGTGAGATGGATCTTTGGGGGGGGCGGACGATGAAACTGCGCATCCGGGACATCGTGCGTGATGGGCCCATCGATTTGGAAGAGGCCATTCCCTCCGCCCGCCTGCCCCTGGAAACGCCGGACCGGCCCGAACTGATGGGGCCCGTCCAGGCCCGAATGCGGGCCGAGATACAGGACGGCGCCGCGTGGGCCTGGGTGGTGGCCCGCGCTCGGGTCTCCATCGCCTGCGCCCGATGCCTGGAACGGTACGTCTTGGAGGTGGAGCCCGCCTTCGATGTGGAAGCGCCCACCGACCAGGAGTATCTGGATGTGGACGATGATGTTCGGCAACAGCTTTTGCTGTCCCTCCCGCCCCAGCCTCTGTGTCGGCCGGAATGCAAGGGACTCTGTTCCGGGTGCGGTAAAAATTTAAACGCGGGACCCTGCGGGTGCCCGCCCCAGGATTCTCACCCGGGTTTTCAGGCGTTGAAAATTTGAAACTTAACTAAGGACACCCAGCCCCTATGGCCAACCCAAAGAAAAACATTCCCCCGCCCGGCGCGACAGCCGGCGGGCCTCTAACTTCAAGCTGGAGTTCGGTTCGCTCTCCCGCTGTTCCAATTGCGGGGCCGCGCGCCCGCCTCACCGCGTCTGCGCCGCCTGCGGGTTCTACGGCAAGGAACTTGTTCTGGCCCCCAAGGCCCCCAAGAAAAAGGACGAGGGAAAATAAGTTTTGTTTCGTTTCCCTTTCCCATGACCATCCGCATCGCCCTGGACGCCATGGGAGGCGACCGGGGGCTTCCCATCAACATCGAAGGCGCGCTCCTGGCGAAGAAAGAGCTGGAGCACGAGATCATTCTCGTGGGCGACCGGGGCATGATCGAGCAGGAACTCGCCCATCACGGCGCCGTGGGCCAGTTTTTGATCCAACACGCTCCGACGGTGATCGGCATGCACGAAAAGCCGGCGGAGGCCTGCCGTGCGAAAAAAGACTCCACCATCATGCAGTGCGCCGAGTTGGTGTCCCAGGGCAAGGCCGAGGCGCTGATTTCCGCGGGCAATTCCGGCGCGACCATGGCGGCCAGCCTGTGGCACCTCCGGCGATTGCCCGGGGTTTCCCGCCCGGCCATCGCCGCCATTTTTCCGACCCTGGTGGGGCACGCCGTGATCCTGGACGTGGGCGCCAATGTGGACTGCAAGCCCAAAAACCTCGTTCAATTCGCCGTCATGGGGTCGATTTATTCCCGCGCGGTGTTCGGCATTCCGAACCCCCGCGTCGGTCTCTTGACCATCGGGGAAGAAGAAGGAAAAGGCAACGAGTTAACCCTGGAAACCCACCCCTTGCTCCGGGCCAGCGGTTTGAACTATTTGGGGCATGTGGAAGGGCGCGACATCCCGGCGGGCGTGGCGGACGTCTTTGTCTGCGACGGGTTCGTGGGCAATGTCCTGTTGAAGTTCGGGGAGGGCTTGGCCGCCGCTGTTTTGAAACTCATCAAAAACGAGGTTCGTAAACATCCCTTGGCTGTTTTTGGAAAGTATCTATTGAAGGGAGCCTTCAAGGAACTGATCAAGAAGACGGATCCCGCGGAACACGGCGGGGCGCCGCTTTTGGGGGTGAACGGGGTGGCGTTGATTTCCCACGGAGGGGCCGACGCGGTGTCGATTAAGAACGCGGTGCGGACCGCCGCGGCCTTCGTCGAAAGCGGCATCAACCGCCAAATTTCGGACCAGCTTCACGACCAGGCTCCTCCAGCCGCTGCGGTTCGGGTGCCCGTTTAATATGTTCGGCCTTAAATTTCTTTCCACGGGAGCGGGAATGCCCGACCGCATCCTGACCAACGCGGATCTCTGCAAGATCGTGGACACCTCCGACGAGTGGATCACGGAACGCACCGGGATCAAAGAACGCCGGATCGCCGCGGCCGACGAAGCGACCTCGGATCTGGCGGCGCGGGCCGCCCGCCAAGCGTTGGAACGGGCCAAGCTCCGGCCCGACCAGTTGGACGCGATCATTGTCGCCACCTGCACGCCGGACCATCTGGTGCCGTCCACGGCCTGTCTGGTGCAAAAAGCCCTGGGCGCTCCGCCCTGCATCGCTTTCGATGTGTCGGCGGCCTGTTCGGGCTTCATTTACGGCTTGGCGGTGGTGCAGGGGCTGATCGCCACCGGCGTCGTAAAAACCGCGCTCCTGATCGGGGCCGACACCCTCTCCCGAATCACGGATTGGACGGACCGGGGAACCTGCGTGTTGTTCGGCGACGGGGCGGGGGCCGTGATTGTCCAGGCCCAAGAGGGTCCCTCGGACCTTCTCTCGCTTCATCTCTCGGCCGACGGGGCGGTCGGAGATATTTTGTCCGTTCCCGGCGGCGGCTCCCGCCATCCCTTGGGGGCCCCCGGCGCGGCCAAGGCGTTTCCTCCCTACCTTCGGATGGAAGGCAAAGAAGTGTTCAAACACGCGGTGACTCGCATGGTGGAAGCCGCCTTCGCGGCTTTAAAAAAAGCCGGTCTCACTCCCGCGGATTTGACGCTCATGATCCCCCATCAGGCCAATCTCCGAATCATCGACGCGGTGGCTAAGCGCGTGAACATCCCGAACGACCGGATTTTTCGGAACGTCAACAAATACGGCAACATGTCCGCCGCGACAACGATCGTCGCCTTGGACGAAGCCATTTCCGCCGGGCAGGTGAAACGGGGGGACCTGGTGGAATTGATCGCTTTCGGCGCGGGATTGACCTGGGGCGCGGCGGTACTGCGATGGGGATGAAAACCGCCTTCGTTTTCCCCGGGCAGGGGTCTCAATCGGTGGGAATGGGAAAGGACCTCCACGACCATTTCCCGGCGGCCCGAGCGATCTTTGAGCGCGCGGAGGCGAAACTGGGGCGGGACTATCTCGACGTTTTTTTGAACGGGCCCGAGGAAAAACTGCGGCAAACCCGTTTCACCCAGGTGTCTCTTTTCATCGTCTCTTTGGCGGCGTACGAGGTGCTGAAGAACGGCGGACCCCGCCCGGACGTCATGGCGGGGCACAGTCTGGGGGAATATTCGGCGCTCTGCGCGGCGGGCGCTTTCGATTTCGAAACCGGGCTGGACCTGGTGAAAGCCCGGGGCGAATTTTTGGGTGAAGCGGGGGAACAGGCCTCCGGGACCATGGCGGCGATCATCGGTTTGGAACGCGCCGTGGTGGAAGACCTTTGCCGACGAGCCTCGGAACGGGGCGTTTGCCAGGCGGTCAATTTCAATTGCCCGGGACAAATTGTGATTGCGGGATCGGTGGAGGCCGTGGAAGAAGCGGTTCGGCTCGCCCAGGCGGCGGGTTCCCCCAAATCGCTTCGCCTGAATGTATCCGGGGCCTTTCATTCTTCGCTCATGCATCCCGCGGCGGAACGGATGGCCGCGGTGCTGGCGGGGGCTCGGATCGTTCGTCCCGCCGTTCCCATCGTGGCCAACGTGGACGCCGGGCTGACCACGGATCCCGACGAGATCCGAAAAAAGCTGGTGCAACAGATCGACCACGCGGTCCTCTGGGAGGACACCCTCCGATTCATGATCGGCGCGGGGGTCGAAACGTTCATTGAGGTGGGCCCCGGCCGCGTCCTCTCGGGCCTTCTGCGGAGGACCGATAAGACGCGAAAATTTTCTAATATAGAGGACAAGAAATCGGCGGAGGCGCTCCTTTCCGCGCCTTCCGTTTCTTCTTGAAAGGATGATCCCATGAGACTCAAAGACCAAACAGCCCTCATTACCGGCGGCGCCCAAGGCATCGGCCGGGCCATCGCCGAGACCTTCGCCAAGGAGGGAGCCAACCTCGCCCTGTGCGATGTGAACGAGCAAGTGTGCCAGGCCACGGCGGAGGAAATCGCCAAGAAATACGGGGTCAAAACCCACGCCGCGAAAGTGAACGTGACGATTTTTGAAGAATGCGAAAAGTGGGTTCAAGCCGTCGTCGCGGCCCTGGGCCGGGTGGACGTTCTGGTCAACAACGCCGGGATCACCAAAGACAATCTCCTCATGCGCATGTCGGACGCCGAGTGGGACGCCGTTTTGGCCGTCAACCTGAAAGGGCCCTTCAACTGCACGAAGGCCGTCGTCCGCCCCATGTTCAAGGCCCAGAAGGGCCGGATCATCAACATTGCCTCCATCGTGGGGCTGATGGGGAACGCGGGGCAGGCCAACTACTCCGCTTCCAAGGGGGGGCTCGTGGCCTTTACCAAGACCTGTGCTCGGGAATTCGCGAGCCGGCAGGTGCTCGTGAACGCCATCGCTCCCGGTTTCATCCGCACCGCGATGACGGACAAACTCAGCGACGAACAAAAAAAGAAGCTCACCGACATCATTCCGTTGACGCGCCTCGGGGAAGCCCAGGACGTGGCCAACGCCGCGCTCTTTCTCGCCTCCGAGGAAAGCTCCTACATCTCCGGCCAGGTCCTTTCCGTTAACGGCGGGATGTACATGTGAGGCCTCCGCTCCCCGGCGGGGGGCGTGAGAGGCGTGGTTGAATCGTTTTGCAGGAGGGCGACGGAAGCCCAACGCGCGCGGGGCGAACCCACGCACGTTGAGCCTCCCGGCCCACATTCCGTCAGGAGGCACACGTGGCAGATGACATCGACACAAAAGTAAGGGACATCATCGTGGAGCAGTTGGGCGTCGACGCGGCGCAGGTGAAGCCGGAGGCGTCCTTTGTGAACGACCTCGGGGCCGATTCCCTCGACACCGTGGAGTTGGTGATGGCGCTGGAAGAAGCCTTCGACATGGAGATTCCCGACGAAGAGGCGGAGAAGATCCAAACCGTCACCCAAGCCGTCAACTACATTAAAGGCCACAAAAAATAGATCAACCTCCGGCCCCGAGCGGCCGATGTTGGAGCCGCTCGGGGCCGACGTTTTGGAGAATCGTTTATGTCCATGAATAAAAAGCGCATCGTCGTGACCGGTCTCGGGGTCGTGAGCCCCATTGGAATCGGTAAAGCGGCGTTTCTGGAGTCCATCAAAAACGGTCGTTCGGGTGTGGGACGGGTCAGCTATTTCGACGTGTCCACCTATCCCTGCCAGATCGACGCCGAGGTGAAGGGGTTCGACGCCGAGCGTTTCATGGACAAAAAAAAGATCAAACGCATGGATCCCTTCGCCCAGTTCGCCTTGGCCGCGGCCCGGCTGGCGGTGGAGGATGCCGCGATTGATTTCACGAAAGAGAACGTTGAACGGTGCGGGGTCATCGTGGGGTCCGGCATCGGGGGCCTCCAGACCATCGAAACCGAACACAGCGTCATCCTCGCCAAGGGGATGCGGCGGGTATCCCCTTTCCTGATCCCGATGCTGATCTCCAACATTGCCTCCGGCGAGATCGCCATCGAGTTCGGGCTGACGGGTCCCAACTATTCGGTGAGTTCGGCCTGCGCCACGGCCAACCATGCCTTGGGCGCCGCGCTCCGGCATCTTCGTTACGGCGACGCGGACGTTCTCCTGGCGGGGGGAGCCGAGGCGGCCATCACGGCCCTCGGTTATGCGGGGTTCTGCCAGGCCCGGGCCCTCACGACGGATTTTAACGACCGGCCCGAAAAGGCCTGCCGGCCTTTCGACAAGAACCGGTCGGGATTCATTATGGGGGAGGGAGCGGGGGTTTTGGTTCTGGAAACCCTGGAACACGCCCAAGCCCGGGGCGCCCATATCTACGGCGAGTTGGCCGGGTTCGGCGCCACCGACGACGCCTATCACATCACCGCCCCGTCGCCGGAAGGGAAGGCGGCCAGTCGGGCCATGCAGTTGGCCATGGAGGACGCGGGGGTTCGTCCCGAAGAGGTGGACTATATCAACGCCCACGGGACCTCCACGGAATTGAACGACAAAACCGAGACCCTGGCCTTGAAAAAAGTGTTCGGGGCCCACGCCAAAAAGCTCGCCGTTTCATCGACGAAGTCCATGACCGGCCACCTTCTCGGCGCCGCCGGCGCGGTGGAGCTAATCGCCACGCTTTTGTGCATGGAAAATGGGTTCATCCATCCCACGGTTAATTATGAGACGCCGGACCCCGAATGCGATTTGGACTACGTGCCGAACGTGGCCCGTACCGCCCAGATTCAATGCGCGCTTTCCAACTCCCTGGGGTTCGGGGGGCACAATGCCGTGGTGGTGGCCAAGCGGTTCGACGCCTAACTTTCCGCCATGCCTCGCGAAGATTCCGCGCCGCTGGAACGGGCCGCCCGGCATGTGTTCAAGACCCCGAAACTGTTGGAAGAGGCCCTCACCCACAAATCGTTCGCCATCGAGAAGGGGAGCCGGGCTTTTAATGAACGCTTGGAGTTTTTGGGGGACAGCATCCTGGCCGCCATCGTGGCCCACTACCTCTTCAAACGGTATCCGGACGAGGACGAGGGAAAACTTTCCAAGTTGAAATCCCAACTGGTTTCCCGCCCGGCCTTGGTGGCCTGGGCCCGGGAGATCCGCCTAGGCCATTACCTGTGGATGTCGGACGGGGAAGAAGCCACGGGCGGCCGCGACCGCGAGAGCTTGTTGGCCAACGCCTTCGAAGCGCTCCTCGGGGCGCTTTTCCTGGACGGCGGATTCTCCGTGGCCCAGCGTTTCATCGTCCGGTTTCTTTCCAAGAAAAAGCGCATCATCGAGACCGATTACAAAAGCAAACTTCAAGAAATCATTCAAAAGCGGTATAAAATGCCGCCTTCCTACACGCTGGAAGAACAGAAGGGTCCCGACCACAACAAAACCTTTTTCATGCGCGTGCACGTGCGCCGGCGGCTCCTGGGCGTCGGCGAAGGGCATTCCAAAAAAGAGGCGGAACAAGCGGCGGCCTGGCAGGGGCTCAAAAAGATCCGGGCCCATCGCCTGGCCCCGCGGATCGATCCCCACCACATGGCCGACGACAACACGGTGGCCAATCCGTCGCCCCGCCGCGCGTCGCGCTGAGCGCGTGAAGATTTTGTATAGTAACGCCCTGTCGCCCACACTTCAGGACCACCCGTAGAGGAGATCTTATGAACTACTTTCTGACCGAAGACCAGGACGCCATCGTCCAAACCGCCCGGGAGATCGCTGAAAAAAAGATCAAACCCGTCCGTGAAAAACACGATGCGGAGGAGAGCTTCCCCTGGGAAATCGTGGAGGAACTGCGGAAGGCGGACTTGTTCGGCGTCTATTTCCACCCCAATTACGGAGGTCTGGGCGGGGCGGGTTTTGAGCTGGTCCTGGTGGTGGAGGAACTTTCCAAAGCCTGCGGGGGCATCGCGTTGGCTCTCGCGGCGACGGCGCTCGGTGCGTTTCCTATTATCCTGTTCGGAACTCCGGAACAGAAAAAACGATGGCTTCCCGATTTGGCCAGCGGTAAACGTTTGGGCGCCTTCGCGATCACCGAACCCGAGGCGGGTTCCGACGCCACGGCGACCAAGTGCACGGCGAAAAAAGACGGGGACTTCTATGTTTTAAACGGGGTCAAGAACTTCTGCTCCAACGGCGAGGCCGCCGAGATCTACTCGGTTTTCGCCACCACGGACCCTTCTCGCGGCGCCCGCGGCATCTCCGCCTTCGTCGTGGAAAAAGGCATGAAAGGGTTCACCTTCGGTAAGAAAGAAACCAAGATGGGCATCCGCGCCAGCTACACCTACGAGCTCGTTTTCGACAACTGCCGGGTGCCGGCCTCCCAAATGCTGGGCAAGGAAGGGTTCGGGTTGTTCGTGGCCCAGGCCACCTTCGACATTTCCCGGCCCGGCGTGGCCGCCCAGGCCTTGGGCATCGGGACCGGGGCCATGAACGAAGCCCTGGCCTATGCCAAGGTTCGCCGGCAATTCGGCCAGTCCGTCCTTTCCTTCCCCACGTCCCAACACATGGTGGCCGACATGGCCACGAACCTGGAAGCCGCCCGGGCGCTTCTTTACTCCGTGACGCGCGCCATGGACGTGGACATGAAGGCCGCCGTCGAGGCTTCCGAGAAGTCCGGCAAGACGGTCTACGAGGAAATGAAAAAGGTATCCTCCTCCCGCTGGACGAAATATTCCGGCATGGTGAAACTATTTTGCTCGGACACGTCGTTTTGGGTGGCGGACAGCGCCATCCAGTTGTGCGGCGGCATCGGGTACATGCGGGACTTCCCCGTTGAGAAGTTCCTGCGGGACGCGAAGATCACCCAAATCTACGAGGGCACGAACCAAATTCAGCGCAACGAGATCGGCATGATGATCACCAAAGAACTTGCGGCCAAACCCGCCTAACGGGTTGCATCGGCCGACCGCGGATTGTAAAATAGAGCGCACCTCCACTTAACCGTCTGGAAAGAGAACCCATGGGCCTCCACATCGTCGTTTGCATCAAGCAGACACCCGCCACTTCGAACATTCAAATCGATCCGGTCACGGGCACGTTGAAGCGGGAAGGCATGGCCGCCGCCATCAACCCGTTCGACGAATATGGTATTGAGGAGGCCGTTCGGATCAAAGAACGCGTGCCGGGAACCACCGTGTCCGTTCTGACCATGGGGCCGCCCCAGGCGGAGGAATCTCTCCGCGAGGCCATCGCCCGGGGAGCGGACCAAGCCTTCCATCTCACCAGCCGGGCTTTCGCCGGGGCCGACACCTGGGCCACCTCCTACACCCTGTTCAAAGGCATCGAAAAGATCATGAAGGAGAAGGGACCCGTCCATTTAGTGATCTGCGGCAAGCAGACCAACGACGGCGACACCGGGCACGTGGGACCCGGCATCGGCGCCTGGTTGGATTGGCCCAACGTCGCCTATGTCAAAAAGGTGGAGTCCATCGACGATAAAAAGATCGTGGTCCACCGCCTGATGGAGGACGGGGTGGATGTTTTGGAAATGGATCTCCCCGCGGTGATCGCCGTGGTCAAAGAGATCAACGAGCCCCGGGTGTCGTCGCTTCGGGGCAAGATGGCCGCCAAGAAAGCCGTGATCCCCAAATGGAACGAGGACGACATCGAGGCCGACAAGAAATGCATCGGTCTCGGGGGCTCCCCCACCGTCGTCGCCAAATCGTTCAACCCGCCCCCGCGGAAAGGCGGGGTCTCCATCGCCGGGGCCACGCCCCAGGACAAGGCCAAGGCCTTGGTCGACAAACTCCAAGAGATGAAACTCATTTAACCATGCCCAATACTATTTTCGTCACGAAAGACCGTTGCACCGGTGCACCTCCTGCGCAAAGGTTTGTCCCGTGTCCTGCATCGACATGGTGGATCGCGTCAAGGAGGCGGGAGTCCCTTGGCGGAAGCTCGCCGTCATCGACGAGGCCAAGTGCATCTTCTGCAACGCCTGCGTCGAAGCCTGCGACAAGCTGGGCGAGAAATCAAAAAACAAGAACGTCTTCCACGCCATTACGATGATGAAGGAAAAAGTGGAGGGCAAAACCACGGTGGACGCCGCGTTGTATAAAAACGTCTGGATTTACGCGGAAATGCGGCACGGTAAGCTAGTTCCCACGGCCTTTGAACTGCTGGGCCTGGCGAGGACCCTCGCGGGGACCTTGGGCGAAAAGGTGGCCGCCGTGTTGATCGGTCAAAATGTGGGCTCCCAGGCCCAGGAACTGATCGAGCACGGGGCCGACATCGTCTATGTGGTGGACCACCCTTCCCTTGCCAATTTCGTCGATGAACTTTACACCCAGGCCCTCACGGACCTGATTTTGAAGGAGAAGCCAAACAAGCTATTGCTTCCGGCCTCCACCATCGGTCGTTCTTTCGGTTCCCGGGTGGCCATTACGGCCAACACCGGCATCACGGCGGACGCCACCGAATTGGCCATCGACCCCGCCACGCGCATGCTCCACGCGACGCGGCCGTCTTTCGGCGGCAACCTGATGGCGACGATTTTGTGCGAGAAGCACCGGCCCGAGATGGCGACGGTACGACCCATGGCGTTCCCCCGCTCGCCCCGAGAACCGGGACGCACGGGGAGCGTGGTGACGGTGCCGGTGGACCCGTCGAAGTGGAAACAACGCACCCGCTTTGTGCGCTTCGAAGCCGAAAAGGGAGAGGCCCAAGACATCACGGCCGCGGAAGTGATCGTGGCCGGGGGCCGCGGCGTTGGGAGCGAGGAAGGATTTAAGCCCCTGGAAGCCCTCGCCAACGAATTGAAAGGGGCCGTGGGCGCCAGCCGGGCCGCGGTGGACGCGGGTTGGATCCCTTACCGGCACCAAGTCGGTCTGACGGGCCGCACGGTCCGTCCAAAACTTTACGTGGCCGCCGGTATCTCCGGCCAGATCCAGCACTTGGCCGGCATGAGTTCCAGCGAGGTCATTATTTCCATCAACAAAGACGGCGAATCTTCCATGAACAAAATGGCCACCCTCTCCATCGAGGGAGACCTCTTTGAGATCATCCCCGCCATCACCGCCGAAATCAAAAAACGCCGGGGTCATTAAGGGGGCCGCTCATGAAAAAACAAACATTCCTTTTCCTGGCGTCGCTCGCCTTTTTATCGGGGTGCGGGTATAACACGTTCCAAACGACGGATGAAACCATCCAATCGTCTTGGGCGGAGGTCGTCAACCAATATCAGCGGCGGACGGACTTGATCCCTAATTTAGTCAGCACGGTCAAGGGGTTCGCCAAACAGGAGAAAGACGTTTTGTTGGGCGTCACGGAAGCCCGGTCCCGCGTGGGCGGCCTTCAAGTGACCCCGGAAACGCTGAACGATCCCCAGGCTTTCGCCAAATTTCAATCGACTCAAGGGGAACTTTCAGGGGCGCTTCAGCGCCTCTTGGTCGTGACCGAGAACTATCCCCAGCTCAAATCCGATCGGAATTTCCAGGATCTCCAAGCCCAACTGGAGGGCACGGAAAACAGGATCACCGTGGCTCGGGGCCGTTACATCGCCGCGGTTCAGGAATATAACCTCACCGTTCGTCGATTTCCCACCAACCTGACGGCGAAAATGTTCGGCTACAAGGTGAAACCGAACTTTACCGTGGAAAACGAAAAAGCCATTTCCACTCCTCCCGTCGTTGACTTCGGCGGGCCGTCCGACCGATAATCCCTCCCTCGCCTTCTCGTTCCGGTGGGGGAACCTCCATGAGAACCGTTTCCCGGGTCGTCCTCTTCCTCCTCGGTCTCGTATCCGTCGGCCCATGGCTGGCGGCCGAAATGCCGATCCCGATCCTCCACCGACGCGTCACGGATCTGACCGGGACCCTTTCCTCTGTTCAACAGGACGATCTCGAAAACACTCTGGCGGACTTCGAGCGGAAGAAGGGTTCCCAGGTGGCAGTTCTCATCGTTCCCACCACCCAGCCTGAAACCATCGAACAATACTCCATCCGGGTCGCCAGTCAATGGAAACTCGGCCGCAAAGGCGTCGATGACGGCGCCCTTCTTCTGGTGGCCAAGGAGGATCGCGCCCTCCGCATCGAAGTCGGCTACGGGCTCGAGGGCGTTCTCCCCGACGCCATCTGCAAACGCATCATCGAGGAATTCATGGTCCCCTTATTTAAAGGAGGGGACTTCGCCGGAGGCATTCAGGCTGGCGTGGCGAAAATTTTGGGGATCGTCCAAGGCGAGCCGTTGCCTCCGCCCCCGGCGGCCGATTCCGGCGGTTTTCACCTTTTGGATGGGTTCGGGATTTTCGTTTTGTTCGGAGTGGTTGTTTTGTTGCCGAGATTATTTGGGGGACCTTTTATCGGGTCGGGGCGGGGCGGTTGGACGTCCGGCGGCGGGTCCGGGGGCGGCCTGGGCGGTGGGGGGGGATTTGGCGGCGGAGGCGGCGGGTTCGGCGGGGGAGGCGCTTCGGGGCGATGGTGAACATCCGGCGTTGGGTTAAACACTTTTTCCATCCGCCCTGGGCCCTCCGGCATCGTTTTTCCAAGGGGGTGTTGAAGGTCTTGGGGGAGGCCATTCGGAGCTCGGAAAAAAAACACGCGGGGGAGATTCGGTTTGTGGTCGAGGCGACCCTTCCATTTCGTCCGTTGGCCGCCGGTCAGTCTCCCCGGGAGCGGGCGGTGGATTTATTCTCCCGCCTTCGGGTCTGGGACACCGAGCACAACAACGGGGTTTTGATTTATGTGCTCTTGGCCGACCGGGACGTGGAAATATTGGCCGATCGAGGCCTGAACAAAAGAATCTCTCCGGCGGAATGGGAGTCGGTGTGCCGGTCCATGGAAGCTCATTTTCGAAAAGGGGATTTCGAAAACGGATCCCTGGCCGGAATCGACGGGGCCACCCAACTCCTCGCCCGGCATTTCCCACCCCAGGGCGCCCATCCCAACGAACTCCCCGATACTCCCGCCATTCTCTAAAAAAAGGCCCGGGAACGGAACATCCCCGGGCCTTTTCAGTTGAAAAAACGAACGAGTCTTTACGACACCCGGGCCACGCGCACCGAGAGCCGGTAGGACGCCCAGAGGACGGTGACGGCGATGGCGCTGAAGACGAGGAGCGTGGGCAGATTGATGGCGCCGTAGTGGGTGGCGGCCAGCATGCCGAAGAGCATGGGGCCCGAAAGGAACGTGTTGACCCGGGAAAAGAGGGCCGCCCGAGCGCGGATGGCGGGAAGGAATTCCGGCGCGGCTTTGGGCACGCCCAGGCCGAAAAGCTTTTTCTGGGCGGGCCAGATCACGAACCAAACGTTGAACCACATGATGGACGCCAAGAGCATCCCGATCAAGATCCACCAGGCTCGGCCGGTGACCCCCTCCAAGTTCGTAAAGAGGTCCGTGGGCCCCCAGATGCCGGGCTGATACATGTAGACGATGGTGAAGAGCGTCCAGCCGGAAAGGAACGTCACCATGGCTCCCCAGCGGAACCACCAGAGGGCCCGGGGGATCAACTGCGGGTTGACGATTTTCTTGGTGGCGTCGTCCAGCGTGGCCTGGAGTTGAAGGTTGACGAAGTTGAAGAAGTACAGATGGCCGATCCAAACGATGCCGGCGAAAACGTGAATCCAACGCATGAAGAGGTTGAAGTTGCTAAAGAAGTCAGTCAGGGCCATAGGGTCTCCTAATATATTATAAAGTGGTAATAATTTAATATTTTAGTGAGGAAATTGCAACCATGACAAAACTGGCGACGCTCTGTTACCTGAAACGCGGCGGAAAAACGCTCATGATGCACCGCGTCAAAAACCCCAAGGACATCCATTTCCGGAAATGGAACGGGCTGGGCGGTAAATTTTTTCCCGGGGAAACGCCCGAGGAATGCGTGATCCGCGAAGTCCGCGAGGAAAGCGGTCTCCGCCTGACGCGCCCGGAATGGAAAGGCTTCTTGACGTTTCCAGGGTTCGACGGGGAGGACGATTGGTATGTCTTCGTCTTTGTGGCCCGGCGTTTTTCCGGGAAACTCCGGCCCTGTTCCGAAGGCGATCTCGCCTGGGTTCCGGACCGACAACTCCCGCATCTCCCGCTGTGGGAAGGAGACCGCCTTTTCATGAAATGGCTGGCCGGCCGGAGGTTTTTTTCTGGAAAGTTCGTCTACAAGAATCTTCGGCTGAAATCCCACGGGGTCCATTTATACCCGATCCGTTGATCGTCGAAGCCCCGGCGGCGAAGGGAACCCTGTTCACCCCGCCTTGATGATCTGGCGGAGGACGGCGGGGAGGATTCCGCCGTGGGCCAGGTAGTCGATTTCCACGGGAGCGTCGACTCGGGCCAAGGCGCGGAAGGAGACCGAAGATCCGTCCGCCCGACGGGCCGCCACGGCGAGAATTTTTCGCGGGGTCAAGGCATCGGCGATCCCCGTCACATCGAAGAGTTCTTTCCCGGTCAAGCCCAGGGTGTCGCGGGTTTCGCCGGGCAGAAACTGCAGGGGAAGAACGCCCATACCCACCAGATTCGAGCGGTGAATCCGTTCGTAACTCTCGGCGATCACGGCGCGGACCCCCAAAAGGCGGGTCCCCTTGGCCGCCCAATCGCGGGAGGAGCCGGAACCGTATTCCTTCCCCGCGAGCACCACTAGCGGCACCCCGTCTTTTTGGTAGCGGATCGAGGCGTCGTAAATGGCCAGGCGGTCGCCGGAGGGTTGATGCTCGGTTACGCCCCCTTCCACGCCCGGGACCAGAAGGTTCTTCAATCGAATGTTGGCGAAAGTGCCGCGGATCATCACCTCGTGGTTTCCACGCCGGGCGCCGTAGGAATTGAAATCTTTCTTGGCGACCCCGAGGGAGACCAAATACCGACCGGCGGGACTGTCTTCCGCGATGGATCCGGCGGGAGAAATGTGGTCCGTGGTGACGGAGTCCCCTAAAACGGCCAGGGCCCGGGCGCCCCGGATGTCCGCCAGAACGCCCGATTCCAGGCCCATGCCCTCAAAGTAGGGGGGCTTCTTGATGTAGGTGGACCCGGCGTCCCACCCGTAGCGATCTCCCTCAGGGGCGGCCAGCGCGTTCCATTGGTCGTCCCCCCGGGCGGCGACCGCGTACCGGGTTTTGAACATGTCGGACCGCACGGCGTTCCGCACGGCATCCAAAACCTCTTTTTCCGTGGGCCAGATGTCCTTTAAATAAACGGGCCCCTTCGGGCCATGCCCCAAGGGTTCCGTGGTCAAATCCACGTCCATCCGTCCGGCCAAGGCGTAGGCCACCACCAGCGGGGGGGAAGCCAGGTAGTTGGCTTTGACGTGGGGGTTGATCCGGCCTTCGAAGTTGCGGTTTCCGGAAAGCACGGCCGTGGCCACCAGGTTTCCATCTTTGATGGCCTTGGAAACGGAGTCCGGCAAAGGGCCGCTGTTCCCGATGCAGGTGGTGCAACCGTAGCCGACGAGATGAAAATTCAGTTTTTCCAAATAGCCCGTGAGCCCGGCCGCGTCCAAGTAATCGGTCACCACGCGGGACCCCGGGGCCAGGCTGGTCTTGATATGAGGGGCCACGCGCAATCCTTTTTCCACCGCCTTTTTGGCCAGGAGCCCGGCGCCGATCATGACGGACGGGTTGGACGTGTTGGTGCAACTCGTGATGGCCGCCAGCACCACGCTCCCGTGGGCGATCTCCGCCCGGTTTCCTCCGACATCGACGGTGGATTTGTGCCCGAGGGCGGCGGCGGGGAGTTCAAACCCGCGTTCTTTGACTGGGGCCGCCAGGGCCTTTAAAAAGGATGTCTTTGCGTCTTTGAGCGACACCCGGTCCTGGGGCCGCTTGGGCCCGGCGATGGACGGGACGATGGATCCCAGGTCCAGTTCCAAAACGTCGGAGTAGGACGGTTCGGGGGTTTGATCCGTCCGGAAAAGCCCCTGGGTTTTGCAATAGAGCTCCACCAACTGAACCTGTTCCTCCGTCCGGCCGGTGAGACGCAAATAGGCCAAAGTTTCCTGGTCCACGGGAAAAAATCCGGCGGTGGCCCCGTACTCGGGAGCCATGTTGGCGATGGTGGCCCGGTCCGGCAGGGAAAGGCCCGAAAGTCCCGGCCCGAAAAATTCAACGAATTTGCCCACCACATTTTTCTTCCGCAAAAGCTGAGTGACGGTCAGGACCGCGTCCGTGGCCGTGGCCCCAACCGGAAGCCGCCCGGAAATCCGCACGCCCAAAACCTCGGGGATCAAGAGGGCCATGGGTTGGCCGAGGAGGGCCGCCTCGGCCTCGATCCCTCCCACGCCCCACCCCAAAACCCCCAGCCCGTTGATCATGGTGGTGTGGGAATCCGTCCCGATCACCGTGTCGAAATGAGCCACGGCGTCCGTCCCGGAACGGTCCACCGCCACCACGGGGGCCAGATATTCCAGGTTCACTTGGTGAACGATCCCCGTGTCGGGGGGGATGGTGCGGAAATTGCGCAGGGCTTTCTGGCCCCACTTAAGGAAGGCGTATCGTTCGCGGTTCCGGGCGTATTCCATCTCCGCGTTTTTCCGAAAGGCGTCGGGGGAACCGAAAAGGTCCACCTGCACGGAATGGTCGATCACGAGGTCCACGGGGAAAAGCGGGTTGATCCGTTTCGGGTCCACCCCAAAGGAGGCCGCGGCGTCCCGCATGGCGGCCAGGTCCACCACCACGGGCACCCCCGTGAAATCCTGAAGCAGGACCCGGGAGGCGATGAAGGGGATTTCTTTTTCCGGCAGGTTTGTTGGGGTCCAGCGGGCCAGGTTCTCGACATCTTCCTTCGTCACCAACCGCCCGTCTTCCGTGCGCAGTAAATCTTCCAACAAAACGCGGATGGAATAAGGGAGTTTTTCCATGTTCACTCCCAGCCGGGAACCCAGGGCGGGGAGTGAAAAGAAGGACACCGAATTTCTCAGGGCGGTATTCGTGCCAAAACTATTTAACGGTTTATGAGCCATGGCCGTATTCTCCAAAAGGAAAGAAAGGACGCGACGGCATTCTACAAAAAATCATCCATGGAACCATTTGTCCGGGAAAAAACTTGTTACAAAAAATTTACAAGTTGTTAAGGCGGTCTTTGCCAGTCAAATTCAATAATCATCCCATGGATCGTACCTTTTCGTTCGGAGGAACCTCATGGTATTCACTCAACGCTTTGTCGTAAAAATTAAAACGGCCGTCGCGGCGCTGACGTCGTTCGGGTTCCTGTTTTCCACGGTGGCGGCTCCCGTGGCCGAGGCTAATTTCTGGCAGGAACGCCGTCAGGCCGCCGATCGGTCCAACCGGCCCGAGGAAAAGACCTCCCCTCTTTACGCCCGTCTCCCCGGCGCCATGGAACTGGACCTCGCGCTCCCGTCCGTCACTCCTTCGCTGGCCGGAGCCCTGAGCTCGGCTTCGACGGGGGAGATCCGCGCCCGCGTGGCCTCCAGCGTGCGCGCCTCCGACCTTCCCGCATGGCTCCGCCGCCTGCCTTCCTCCGCGGGTGAAATCCGCCGCGTCCGGCTGACGAAAAATCCCGGTAAATCCCTCGCGGTGGTTTTGATTCAAGACGTCCACGATGTCGTCTCCGCCCAGAAAAACATCGCCCAAATCCTCTCCCACATCGACGCCGCGGCCGGGGGTGAAAAAGTGATGGTCGGGGTGGAGGGCGCCGTTGGAAAATTCGATCTCGCGCCTTACCGAGCCCAGCGGATTTTCAAGGGACACCCCCTCACCTGCGAGATCTTGCTGAACAACCACTTGATCGCCGCCCCGGAATTTTTCGCTTTCCAATCCGAAAACGAGCCTTTCCTGTGGGGAATCGAAACCCCGGCGGACTACATCGAAAACGTTTCGGCCTACCGCGCTGGCCACCCCCTTGTTCCCGCGGTGGAACGGGGTCTGTCCGAGGCGGGGCAAGCGCTGGCCCACCGGTCCTCGGCTATTTTCTCCCCGGATTTGAAAACCTTGGAAGCCACCTTGTCGGGATACGCGAAAGGGACTGTCCCCTTTTCGGACTATATTCGTGCGTTGGCGGGACGAATCCCGGTGGAAACCCAGGGGGCGGAAGTTTCCAAACTCCTGCGGGCTTTGGACATGGAGAGCCGTATGGATTTTGCCCGGGTCGAGCGCGAACGGACGGACCTGATCCAGGCCCTGGCGCAAAAACTGGACCCCGCCTCGCTCCAGAACCTCCTGGCCTCGTCCCTGGCCTACCGGGCCGGGAACCTGACCTACAGCGACTATTTCAAGGGACTGAAGTCTCTGACCGCCCGGAAAGGTCTTTCGTGGAAAGATTTCCCTGCCTTCGATCGTTACGTGGAATACGTTCTTCTTTCAGAGAGTATCGACAAGTTCGCTCTCTTCGACCAGGTGGACGCCTTAAAAGCCAAAGCGCAAGCAACCGCCGCCAAGACGGACCAAGAGCGCGCGCTGATGTCTTTGGCCGAAGACCTGCGGCTCCTGGACCGGTTGGTTCGAAACGAGTTCGGTCCGGCCGAATGGCACAGCTATCAGGCCCGCCGACCCGATCTCTCCCGCTTAAACGAACGTCTTTTCCAGGCCCTGGGAGGAAAAACCGTTCGGGTTCCCGCGCCCGAAACCCTGGCGGTGTTTGAGCGGTTCTATCAAGCCGCCGATAAACGCAATCAATCCCTTTCCGAGAACCTCCTAGCCAAAGCGCGGGAATCCAAGTCCCGCGTCCTGGTCATGATCGCCGGGGGGTTCCACACCCCGGCCTTGGAGAAAGCCCTTGAAACCGCCGGCGCCTCGGTGGTCACCGTGACGCCCCAGGTGGGTGACCTCCCCAAAGACGCCCGCTACCTGGATTTCTTCGTGGCCAAACACGTCCCTCTGGAAAAAATGCTCGTTGGCGAACGTCTCTACGTAGCGCCCTATCACGGGATCAGCGAGCCGATCCAGGTTCCGGGAGAGGGTTTAAATCGGGGCCCGGAGGCGGTGGGAGCCCTCGCCGCCGCCGTGGAGGCGGTCCTTGGGGGAGAGGCGGCCCGGCAGACCGCCGAATCGGGGTTGGCGGACCGCGTGGGTATCGTCAGTCACCCGAACGGCATCGTTGAGGCCACCGCTGACCGGGGAACAGCGGAAGTGACCGTCGTCGCCGGCCCCACCATCGAGGCGATCGCCGCCCTCGCGAGAGGGAAAGGATACGAGGGGAAAATATTGAACGCGGGGAACGGCGGGGTGCCCGTCGCCGTGATCACGTCGAAACCCCAGGGCGTCGTTGATTCTTCCTTGGCGGCGTTTCGGCGGTTCCTCTCCCGGTTTATGGATGTCGCGCGAGGGGCGGGGCGGTCCGTGTTCGCATCGGTGGTGTCGGCGGGGGAAAGGTTCTCCCGTATACGGGTCGGTTCACCGCCGGCGGGAATGGCGTCCCGTCAGGGGGGGATGGTTAATTTGGTGACCTCCCACCCAGAGGGGAAGGTTGATTTGAACAGCCTTCAGCGGTCCGTCAAAGGTTTGATGACGGATTACGAGAAATCCCAACGCACGAACACTCTTGAAGGATGGCTGGAGGATGCCCCCTTTGTTTACATTCGTGTCCTCGCTTTCATCGAGCAGGCCGAAGCCTTTGAAAAAAAGTTAAACGCTGACCCCGCCCAGGCCGGGATAAAAGAAGTGGCTCAGCAGGAAATTCTTAAGGGCGTGTCGGCGGTTATGGAATTACCCCAGATGAGTTACGCCATCCCATCGGAAATGAAAAAGTCCGTCGATGGTTTGCAGGGCCGGCTCTCCGGCCTGGCCATTCGGGTGGGGACTTCCATAGAGAGATCCCGGGTGGACGCCATTGAGGATTTGTTCCTCGCCGATAAAGCTCTTGCCGCTCAGCAAAATAAAGAAGGGGTGCGGGCGATGATGGGCCGCTCCCACATCACTCATTCGGGCGGTGGGGCGAAAATCGAGACCCTCTACCCCGACGATTTCTCGCCTTACGAATCCCGCGGACAAATTTGGGCCCCCTACATGACCGTTGCGATGGTCCGTGCCTTAATCATCAAATCCGGATTGAAGCTTGATGAAGCAAAAAATGTGATGCTCCCCGCCGATGTGGACAAAGACATAGTCGATTTTGTCGTTGAGGCCGTCGCTCGCCAGGAAGGTTCGCAGGGGTGGACCGCCGATCAGCGGCTCCAGGCCTACGCGAAATATGAAGGGGAGGCCTTCAAATCTCCAGAACAGACGTTGGTCGTGGCCAAGGCCATCGGCGACCCCGTCGCCTCGTTCCTGGGCAGAGGCGAAACTCTTAGCGATGAGGAACGCGAAGTAGCCATGAAAAAATACCTGGATTTTTGCGCTTCTTTTCGCCGAGCGATGAATTTTCTGAAAATCAGGGAACTCTGGGCCGACAAGCGGGGTCATTTGGATCCGGTCGCCTTGCAAGCCGTTAAAGACGTCAAAGGCGCCTTCCTCCCGCAGGAACTTGCGGAGAACGGTTTGGATGATGAAACCTTGACGATGCGGGTGGTGGCTTTGCATCAAGCCTGGGAGGTTCTTTCGTTGGCGGCTCGTGGACGAATGCCTTTGGCCGCCAACTTTAAACCCCGGGTGACCCAACGAGTTCTGAAAAAGGCCATGGAGTTGGTCGCTTTGGCGGGAGGAATGGCGTCCCGTTGGAACGATTCTCTACGTGGTTTGGTTAAAGAAGGCCTGCTGAGAACCGTTCCGGAGGGCCCTCGGCAAGTCGCTGTTCACTGGTTGCCGGGATTCAGCGGCATTGGATTGCTCCTGGATAGTTTGGCCACGAAGGGGGGGGGGCGGCTTTCAACGGTTGTGAGCCCGTTCACCTGGATCGATATCATGAAGGAAATTTACCGCGGGCGTAGCGCCGCTGGGAACGAAGGAAAGCTTGTTTCAGTCCACACCATCCTTCAAAATCCGGGGGAGGCACTGAAACTGGATTCCACTGGACATTTCCTGTTTGACGAGCAGGGGAAGATTCAGCGCGTCGATGGAAAAGTGTTAGGGCATGGAAATGTTCGGGGAGCGGCCGCGTCGATGCTTAAATCGCTTGCGGAGGGAACGCCCTACGGACTTTGGCGGGCGGGCGACGGGCCTCTCGCCCAAATCGGGTTGTCCCAAATGGAGGAAGTTCGCGATCGAATGGTGGTCGAGGCGGAAAAGGGCGCGCCTCTGGCGCATGTGGCGATTGCCAATTGGCGGACCGTCGGACAACTTGGCGGGGGAGCGGTCGCTGTCGAAGGAACGCCCTCCCTTTACGATACGTTGATCCCCAACACCCCCAACCGGAATGGTTTCGTCCCCAACAAAGACATCACGATGTTTTCAACCTTCGAAAACGCGATCAACTATGCGTCCTTCCTCTACGCGGTCAGCGGAGGGATTAACATCGAAAACCGTCCTTTGATGACCTGGACCGACTATGTGGCTGTTTCCGCTTTAAATCAGAGGGCTCTCTACAACCTTTCAATCCGCCTGGCGAAGCTCACCCCGGATCAGGTGTTGCAGATAACCGATCGCTTCATAAATTTATTGCCTTCAGAATATGTCGAAAAGAAGGATGGGGACGCTACCTTCTGGCAACCAGAGCAAATCAGCGGCATGTGGCACGGGGTTTTGCCGGAAGCCGTCAAGGCTCGAATGATGGAAGATCCAACCCGGGACAAAACGGTTCCCGTCCCTGCGAATATGAATTTGGTTTATGTCGACATCAGCTTGAACGAGGTTGAGATCCTTTCCAAGGGGACGAAAAAATACACTGGCCCAGTCCCTTCTTTCGCCGAGGTCAAATCGGCGCCGGGTTTGTACGCCATTCTTGAATCCGTCCAACAAATTATCGTCCGGGCGGCGAAGGACGGTCTATTTTCAAATAAAGTTCTCGAGGAAGCCCAGCGGACCCTTCCCAGGCGGAAAGAGGCTGGTTTCATTTTGGGTTATGGTTCTTTCCTTCCCTTGGGGATCCTGGCGGCGCTGGCGATGGCGGTGATGGCAGGGGGGTGGGCGGACCCCGTCGGGTTGTGGGAGGGGATGAAGGGACTCTTGGACCTGGCCGGTTCGTGGACGGGGTTTCATTTTTCGGCGGGGGATTTGGCGGTGCTCGCGGTCGGATCGGTCGCGCCGGGTCTGGGCCAGGTTTTGGTTCAGGATTCCGTCTCCCGCGGGACCACTCCAAAGGTTACGCAGGAACTCCCGAAGGAATGGTTGGAGGCTGTTCAGCGAGATCTTAAAAGGAAAGGGTTCGAAATTGTTCCGAGGGAAAAGGCGGCCGCTTCCGTTCTTTCTTATCTTGCGGACGGGATGGCCTATGTGCGATCCGTGACCCCGGGACAAGAATCGCAGGAGTTCGACGATAGTGGGACCTTTCGACAGGCTCTCCAGACGGGGCGGGTCGTCGTTTTCCTACACCCCGGGGCACCCCAGAACCCGAAATTTTATTGGGCTCCCAACGCTACGCCCGGGTCCGGAAAACAGGGTGGTTTTTTAAACATCGGAGTTTTCATCGATGGCCTGAAGAGGCTTTTAGAGAAGTTTCTGACCCCGAAGCCCTCCGCGGATAGGCGCTCGCTTTATGAGCGGGCCGGGGGGCGTCCGCTATGGGACCAGCTGATCCCGCGGGTCCAACCCCAGCTGGGAGACCTTCAAGTGACCGCGATGGATCTGATGAACCAAACCGTTCGGGAGTTGGACGGTCTTGGGGAATTGGCGGTCCCCCTCGTTTCCAAAGCGGCCTTTGAAGGGACGGCGGTTCAGGCCTTGTTGACCGCCTCCCTGGCCCAGAATGCCAACCCGACCACCGTTTCTTCCTTCGCGGGCCAAGTGAAAACGACCCTGGGGAAATTCGCCAAAACGATTTTTGGGGAGACGGTGGGAAATGAATTGACCCGATACGCGGGCCCTCTCTTCGCGCTCACCAAATGGTCCGATCCCGTTGGGTTCGTGGCCATCGGAGAGGCGAAGAGCGGGGTTCTCGAGGAATACCTCATCACCGAACACACGGTCCCCGACATGTTGGAAAATGTCCTGGATGAGACCGAACGGCTTGCCGACGCCATTCGGGAGGGGCAGGTGGCTCCAAGAGAGGCCCCGGTACGGGTGATCCTCGTTAAGCCGGAAGCCCGGGAGCGGTTCTCCCCGGAACTTCTGGCCCGGCTGACCGCCTTGAAAGGGCCCAGCATTAAAATCATCGAGTGGTCCGCCACGGCGGACGAATCGGACCTTGCCCAACAGGTGACGCGGAGTTTGGACGGCATTCATCGGGCCGCCCGGACGATGGGGTTGACGGTAAAGATGATCACAGACGCTCCGACCGCCTCGCTGTTGAAAGAGCAAGGTTTCGACCAGACAACGGCGGAGCTCCTCATCTGGATCATGGCGGGAACCGCCGTGCCGGTGACCGAAGGCATTGAAAACGGCGTCCGGAGCATCCTGGCGGCCCTGAAGAACGCCTAACGCCGGAGCGTCCATCGGTTTGAAAGCGGCCCTCCCGCCGGTTTTTGCGGGGGGGCCGCTGTATTTTTAAAGGAGGTTCCGGTGCGTGGGGGTCCGTTGGCGGGAAACGAGGAAGGGTCCGAACAACGTTTGGAGATCGTTGAGGAATTTTAGGAATTCTTCCAACGTCGGAGAAGGAGCGGGCGGGGCCGAACGGAATTGTGCCGCCCGCCTAAAATTGAGCCCGTCTTCCTTAAACCCGCTGGCTTCCTCAGGGGTAAGGCGCAAGGCCTTCCTCCCGAAGCAAGCGGTCCAAATCTGGTTCCCGATCGAACACGCGGAAATAATCCCGTACCAAACCCAGGTCCATGGCATTTCGGTGCCTTCGAAGCAGAGAACGGATGTCGGACATATCTTGGTTTTCGCGATGGGGGTCGTTGACGGCCGATTGGACTTTAAGACCGATCAGGTCTTCCGGGAGGATGGTCTTGAACCCTCGGACCGCGCCCAGTCCATCGATGGTGCGGGCGCGATTCAGCATAGCCAAGGCGTAGGGCCGGTGCGCGAGCAGAAAATCCACCCGTCCCAGGGCCGGCGTTTTTCCGAAGAAGTTAAGGACGTCCTCGCTTTCGTGCATCAGCGCAAACCCCGCCTCCGCCATGACCGGCTTGATCCGGTCGGCGTCTCGGGCTAAAATCAAAAAATCAACATCGGTGGTGCTCCGGGTGATCCCGGCCGCTTGAAGAGCGAACCCCCCGATGAAAGCGGCCTTCACTTCCAGTCGCTCAAACGCTTCACGCAAGAGGGTCAGTGTGCCCACAAAATCCATGGGCCCATTATACCCCCGGCCCGCCGAGTTCACAAGGGAAACGGTTTTCGAAGGACGGGAAGTCTCGAACGAAAATAAAGGCATTGACCTCCCCTTAATCCCCTCCTTAGGGAAGGAGGGGAAATATGAAGAGGCAAAAAAACGGGGGCCTGTGTCACCCTCCCCTGGCCAAGGGGCGCCCGTCGCAGAGCTCCGGACACCTGGGGCGCCAGAGCCGCTGATGCGGCCGTTCGCAGAGCTCGCGGCACCTGGGGCGGCAGAGCCGCTGATGCGGCCGTTCGCAGAGCTCGCGGCACCTGGGGCGGCAGAGCCGCTGATGCGGCCGTTCGCAGAGCTCGCGGCACCTGGGGCGGCAGAGCCGCTGATGCGGCCGTTCGCAGAGCTCGCGGCACCTGGGGCGGCAGAGCCGCTGATGCGGGGTTGGGGAGGGGGGTGAAACCAAGACGTGGAACCCGATCCCATGGGGAGGGTGGGGGAGAGGGCTTTCTTTCTGGTAAAATAAAGGAGTTCGATTGAACGGGATGGTGAAAGAGGTCCATATGAATCGTAAAAAAAAGTCCGCTGTGTCTGTTCGTAAAAAAAAGGTTGCTTCCAAGGGAAAAAAATCCCCGCGGGTGTCCACCGTGGCGCCGTCCGATTATACCCCCGAACTGCTTCGACTGTGTGTCCAAGCCAAAGAGGCGAGCCGGGTTTTGGCGGGAACCTCTGTGGACCAGCGGAACCGGGCGCTTTTGGCCATGGCCGAGGCCCTGGAAAAAAACAAGGTGGACATCCTTTTCCGCAACGAGATCGACATCGAGGCGGGGCGGCGGTCGGGGCTTTCCCCGGCGTTGTTGGACCGCTTGGCGCTCACGGCCCGGCGGGTGACGGATATGGCCCAGGGCCTCCGGGAGGTGGCGGAATTACCGGATCCCCTGGCGGAAATCACCGACCAATGGGACCGTCCCAGCGGGCTCAAGGTCCAAAAGATCCGGGTTCCCCTGGGGGTGATCGCCATGATCTATGAAGCCCGGCCGAACGTGACGGTGGACGCCACGGGGCTCTGTCTGAAGGCCGGAAACGCGGTGGTTCTCCGGGGTGGAAAAGAGGCCGTGGACTCCAACACGGTTTTGGTCCGCGTTCTTAAGGACGCGCTCGCGGGGGTGGGTTTGCCCGCGTCGGCCGTGCAGTTCGTCGGGACCACGGACCGCTCGGTGATTCGGGACCTGGTGCGCATGGATCGGTTCATCGATTTGGTCATCCCGCGCGGGGGGGAAGAGATGGTGAACGCCATCCGGGAAATGGCGACGGTTCCCGTGCTTTCCCACGGGAAGGGGCTCTGTTCGGTGTACGTGGACAAAGACGCCGATCTCGGAATGGCGGAACGGATCGCGTTCAACGCCAAGGTTCAACGCCCCGGCGTCTGCAACGCCATGGAAACCCTGTTGGTCCACCGCGACCTCGCCGGAACGTTCATTCCGGGAATGGTTCGGCGCTTCGCTGAAAACCGGGTGACGGTCCGCGGCGACGCCGCCGTCCAACTCTGGGGCGGCGCGGCGGTGGTCCCGGCCAAGGCGGATGATTTTGACATGGAATTTTTGGATCTGGAACTGGCGATGAGGGTCGTTGATTCCGTCGAGGAGGCCGTGGCCCACATCAACACGCACGGCAGTCATCATTCCGACGCCATCGTGACCCAAAACGAAGAAACGGCCCGGCGGTTTATGTCGGAGGTGGACTCGGCCGCTGTATTTCACAACGCCTCCACGCGCTTGCACGACGGCGGCGCTTTGGGGTTGGGGTCCGAAATGGGGATCTCCACCCAAAAGCTACATGCCCGCGGGAGCATGGGCTTGCGGGAACTCACCACCACTAAGTATTTGGTCCGCGGTTCAGGACAAATTCGGGAATAACGGCGAAGCCCTTTTTGCCTGAGCGAAAGGTGAAACGTCGGGGCGTTCTTCCCGCTTTTGGGTTTTTCGGCGGGTCTTTCGATCCTCTGCAGAAGGGGCATATCGCCTTGGCGTTGGCCGCGCTTCGGGAGCGGCGGCTGGGCCGGGTGTATTTGGTCCCGGCCGCGCGGTCGCCCCTGAAAAAGGGGGGAACCCGCGCCTCGGCCCAGGATCGCGCGGCCATGGTTCGCGCGGGGATTCGGGGTCGGCGCGGGCTGGCGCTGGGATCTTGGGAGTTGAACCGTCCGGGACCGTCCTACACGTTCCAAACATTGCGGCGCCTCCGGCGGGTGTTTCCCGGGCGGCGGTGGGAACTGATTTTAGGCGAGGATTCCTGGCGGAATTTTCGCCGGTGGCGGCGCTGGCGGGAAATCGCCGGCCGCTATCCCTTGATTGTCGGAAAGCGGGCCGGTCCGGGGCCGACCCGGGGACCGGCGGGGGCCTTTTTCCTCCGGGCGCGGCTTCCAGCGGTTTCCTCCACGGACGTCCGTCACTCCCTTGGCGCCGGTCGTTCCGCCGTTCGCGGGGTGCCCGGGCCCGTGTTGGAATACATCAAAAGGAAAGGCCTTTACCGTTGAAATCGCAAAAAGAAAATCCGTTTTCGCGGCCGTGAGGAAAAAACGCGGGTCCTGGAAACTCTGGCGGCTTCGTTGTCCGCTCCCCGCCTGCGGCATTCTTTATCGGTGGCGCGCTGGGCCGGCGAGTTGGCCCGTCTCCATGGGGCGGATCCGGATCAGGCCGTCCGGGCGGGACTTCTACACGATTGGGCGAAGGAGTGGTCTCCCGCGCGATTGCGGGGCTACGTCCGGAAACACGGGGTTTCCGTTCCCGGGTTGAATCTCATTTTAGAACACCGACGGGAAGGGCTCCTGCACGGGTATGTGTCGGCCCATCGGGCGGGCCGGCGGGGCTGGGCCGGGGCGCCCGCGACGCGGGCCGCCATGGCGCGGCACACCCTGGGACACGGGCGGATGACTCTCCTGGACAAGATCCTTTACGTCGCCGATTTTTCTTCCCCGGACCGCCGAACCCCCGAATCCGTCCGTGTTCGTCGGTTGGCGAGGCGGGACCTCGAGGGAGCCCTGCGCGCGGCGGCGGGGTACAAAATTCAATGGGTGGTGCGGCGCGGTGGGTTCCTCCATCCGGCCACGGTGGCGATGTGGAACGCGTTGGCGAAGAGCCGAGCGTGACGGTTTCCCCCGGCGTGGCTTGGCTTCGCGGCCTGGCGGGGGCCGGCGTGGCGGTGGTTTTGCTCCTGTGCCTGGTGGCCACCCGCTCGCCCGTGGCCCGGGCCATTCGGCGGGGAGAGCCGATCTCCGGCGCGGTGATCGGGACCGATCTGGCGGAACACGCGCCGCACTCCGACACGCTGATGGTTTGGCTCTATCGTCCGTCGGAAGGACAGTTGGACGTTCTTTCTATCCCCCGGGACACGCGGGTGGACTTGCCAGGATACCGTTTTCGACGTATAAATGAGGTGTTCGCTTACCATTACGCCCAGGGGCGGGATCCGGACGCGGCGTCCCTCCAGGTGTGTCGGGCAGTGGGGCAACTTCTGGCCCGGGCCGGGGCGGCGTTGGAACCCAGCTATTACGTGCAGGTCGACTTTGACGGGTTCCGCCGGGTGATCGATCGGTTGGGCGGGGTCGTGGTCTCGGTGGACGAGCCCATGGATTACGACGACGCCGCGGGAAATTTTCACGTGCACCTGGCCACCGGCGTCGCCACGCTGAAAGGCCAGGACGCCTTGGGTTTCGTGCGGTTCCGCGGTCGGAGCGGCGACCGGGGACGGATTTTGCGGCAGATGGAATTTGTCCGGGCCCTTTCGAAACGGCTGGCTTCTCCCGGGATCCTCTGGCGAGGGCCTCGGGCGACGGTGGAGGCGTGGCGGGCGGTGCGGACCAACCTGCCGTTTTGGGACTTGGTCTTTCTCTCGGTGGAAGCCCGGCGGATGACGTCCCAGCGGGTCAACACGGTGCTTCTTCCGGGGCGGCCCCGGGGCGCCACCTGGGAGATGGACGTGGAGCGGGCTTCCTTTGTCCTGTCCCGTTTGGGCATCGCCCGGGGAGGGCCCACGGAGATCGCGCCGCCGGATCCAGGTCCCGTGATGGAGGCGGGCGGCGAAGAGGAGGACGCGGGGGGGCCGTCTTCCCCGGAGGTATCCGCCGGGCCGGTGACGGTGAAAGTGTGGAACGCATCCGGGCGGCTGGGTTTGGCCATCGCGGTGACGCGGCGCCTGCGCGGAGCGGGGTTTGACGTCGTGGAGTGGGGTAATTATAATGGGCACCAAAAGAAAAGCCGCGTGATCGACCGTTCGGGGCGCTTCGAACAGGCGCGCCGGGTGGCCGAGGCTCTGGGGTTGGTCTCGCTTTATTCGGATGCGGATCCGGCCTTGCGCACGGATGTGGAAGTCTTGCTGGGTGAGGATTTTAGATCAACGGACGTTCGCTAAGGAGTGACGCCATGGAAATGATCGACATTTTACGCGCCGCGGTGAAACAAGGCGCCTCCGATGTTCATTTGCTGATCGGCCGCCCGCCCATGACCCGGCTGAACGGGGAGGTTCAAGAATTGGCGGAGTTCCCGCCGCTCTCAGCGGAAGAGTCCAAGCGGATCGTCTATTCCATTCTTTACGAGGAACAGAAACAACGGTTCGAGGAGGAGCTGGAACTGGATTGTTCCTTCGCCATTTCCGGCCTCGCCCGCTTCCGCGTGAACGTTCTCCTTCAAATGAACGGCATCGAATGCGTGATCCGGGTGATCTCCTCAAAGATCCCGACGCCGGACGACATTAAACTGACCGACGCCGTCTTGGAGTTCGCCAACCTCCCGAGAGGCCTGGTCCTGGTGACCGGCGCCACCGGGGCCGGCAAGTCCACGACCCTCGCCTGCCTGATCGAACTTATCAACCAGGCCCGCCGCCAGCATGTTTTGACGATCGAAGACCCCATCGAATTTGTCTACGAACCCAAACGGTGCATCATCCGCCAAAGGGAGGTCGGGGCCTCCACCCGGAGTTTTCAAGAAGCGTTGAAGCACGCCCTTCGGCAAGATCCCGACGTCCTTTTGATCGGGGAAATGCGGGACATGGAAACCATTTCCCTGGCCCTGACCGCCGCGGAAACCGGCCATCTCTGCTTCGCCACCCTGCACACCACCGACGCCGCCCAAACCGTGGACCGTATCATCGACGTGTTTCCGCCCCACCAGCAACAACAGGTCCGGGTTCAACTGTCGACGGTGTTGAAGGGTGTGGTTTGCCAGACCCTCCTCCCCACCGCGGACGGCACCGGACGCGTGGCCGCCCGGGAGATCATGGTGGTCACGCCGGCCATCGCCAATTTGATCCGCGAGGGAAAAACCCACATGGTCTACAACGCCATCGAGACCGGTTCCAAGTTCGGCATGGTCCCGCTGGACCGGGCCATGGCGGATCTGGTGAACACCGGCGCCGTTTCGTTCGACGATGCGCTGGCCAAGTCCTCCGACCCCGAGAAAATCAGGGAATTGACCGGTCGTGCGACGGGCGGTCGCGGTTCCTCCCGCACCCCGGTCTACTGAGATGGCGCCCAACTTGACCATCCAGGAACTTCTGAAAGCCGTCCATGATCGCGGCGGCAGCGACCTTCACCTGAAGGCCGGCCGCCCGCCCATGATCCGATTGCATGGGGAGATCCTTCCCGTGGAAGGCGAAAAACCGCTTGAAATCGACGACCTGACCTCCTACGTTTACGCGGTCATCAATTCCCAGCAACGAAGCACACTGGAAAGGGACCGCGAATTGGATTTCTCTTTTTATCTCCGGGGCGTGGCGCGCTTCCGCGGCAACGCTTTTTTCCAAAAGGGGGCGGTGGGGGCCGTTTTCCGGTTGATTCCCGCCGAGATTCCTTCGATCGACAGCCTGGGATTGGCCCCGATTTTAAAAGAACTCGTCACCCGCCGGCAAGGGTTCTTCCTGGTCACGGGTCCCACGGGTTCCGGCAAGACCACCACCCTGGCCGCCCTCATCAACCACATTAACAGCACCCAGCGGGTCCACATTATGACCTTGGAAGACCCCATCGAGTACGTTTTTGAAGACAAATTGTCCGTCATCAATCAACGGGAAATCGGCACCGACACCCACGATTTCGCCCAGGGCCTTCGGCGGGCCCTGCGCCAGGACCCGGACGTCATCTTGATCGGGGAACTGCGGGATCCGGAGACCATGACCACCGCCATGAACGCCGCTGAAACCGGCCATCTGGTTTTCGGCACTCTCCACACCAACGATGCCAAACAATCCATCGATCGCATCATCGATACGTTCCCACCAGAGCAGCAGAACCAAATCCGCATGCAATTGGCCAAGTGTCTCCTGGGGGTCGTGGCCCAACGGCTCATTCGGCGGGTCGGCGGCGAAGGACGGCTGGCGCTCCAGGAAATCATGATCAACACCTCGACGGTGCAAAAACTGATCGAAGACAACAAAATCGGCGCCATTGGAAAAGCCATCGAGGATTCGGCGGAGTATTACAAGATGCAGTCCTTCAATCAGGCCCTCCTGGGTCTGATCGCCCGGAACGCCGTGACGGTCGAAGAGGCCCTGTCCTATTCCCCGAACCCGAACGATTTGAGGATCCGGCTTCAGACGGAGGGGATCGTGGGGACGTCTTCTGCCGGACCGACTCCCCCGGGCCTGCGGGGGGCGGGAGGACGTCCATGATTTCCTTGGAACGCCTGGCGGCCCTTCCGTCGTTTCAGTCCCTTCCGGTGGATCTTCGTCGGAAATTGGCCAAAAGGTTGAGGGAGGAGTCCTTCGCGGCTGGGCAGACGGTGTTTTCTGAGGGGGACGCGGGCGACGCCCTTTATTTCCTGGCGGAGGGGCGGGTGGCGATTCAGAAGGTTCTCAATCGGGAACAGGGGCTTTTTAAGACACTCTCGGTCATGGGCCCCGGCGATTTTTTCGGGGAGATGTCGCTGTTGGAGAAAACACCGCGATGGGCCTCCGCCGTCACGCTGGCGCCCACGGTTCTCCTCTCGCTCTCGGCGAAGGAACTCGGGGCCTGGCTGTCGGCGGACGCGCCCGTGCCTTTGCGTCTGGTTCTCCCGTTCGTGGAATCGCTGAACGCGCGGCTCCGCCAGACGTCCCGTGAAATGATTTTGTTTTTCGATGTGGGGAGCGTGTTGTCTCTCAACCTGGAATCCTCCGTTTTGGCGGGGCGATTGACGGACGTTCTCGCGAGGGGTTTCGATGAGCCGGTCAGCGCGGGTTTCTTTTTGTGGAACGAGTTCGCCGGAGAATACGATATGGTGGCGAGCGCGGGGTCCTGGGCGGATAAGTTCAAGGGCCCCCGGCCTCCCGCCGACCCTCTCTTTCAGTGGATGGAGGAAAAGGGGGAATGCGCCCTGGTCGCGAACTGGCCGGCCGACGATCGGTTTAATGACGCCGCCCGGGGACTGTGGCCTCCGTTTAAGTCCCTCCTCGCCGCGCCCGTCCTGGGCGATCGGCTGGCGGTGGGGCACGTGGTTTTCGGCTTCGAAAGGGAGGCGGACTATTTCACCCCCACGCACCGGCGGATCTTGGCGGGGGTTGTGAACGTGGTTTCCCCGGCCTTCGACAGCGCCCACCTGCGGGTCGAAAAACGTTCCCGGGAGCGGTTGGCCCGGGCGCGGCAAAGCGCCGTTGATTTTTAATATCCGGTGAAAACACCCTCTTTCGCCATGGTGGCCCGCGCCGCCGCGCGGGCCGCGGACGATAAAAAAGCCCGCGACGTCAAACTTTTCGACGTGCGCCGTTCCTCCACCTTGGCCGATTATTTTGTTTTGGCGACGGTGGATTCCGGCCCCAGTCCTCGGCTGTCGCGAAGGAAATCGAGCTCCAAGTGAAGGCTCTGTCCGGAGGGCGCGCCCTGCGCTCCGACGGCGGCGACCGGGCGGCTTGGCGAGTTTTGGATTTTGGAGGATTGGTGGTCCATCTGATGACCGAGCCCGTTCGGGCCTTCTACGGTTTGGAACGGTTGTGGGAGTTGGCCCGGCCCATCCCTTGGGCGGTCGCAACGACGCTGCGGGTGTCCCGTTCCCGGAAACCACGGCCGTGAAAGACATCGTCCGCGGTCTGCTGGCCTCGGCCGCCGAACGATGGGCGGCCACCCAATCGCCATCCGTCCCCTTGGGAGAGGCCCTGGTCGAAGTTCCCCCCGCCAATGTGCCAGGAGACTTCGCCTCCAACTGGCCGCTCTCTCTGTCGAAGGCGGCCCGAAAAGCGCCCCGCCTGGTGGCCCAGGAAATTTTAGCTCAAGTGGAAGCCGGCGCTGTTTTGGAAAAAGCCGAAGTGGCCGGGCCCGGGTTTTTGAATTTCACCATGAGCGGCGCTTGGTTGTTGGAAGAACTTCGAGTTCTTCTGCGCCGCCGGGGCGACTACGCCCGTCGGGAAGGTCTCGCGGGAGAACGGATTTTGATCGAGTTCGTTTCCGCCAATCCGAACGGACCTCTTCACGTGGGCCACGGCCGGGGCGCCGCGTTGGGGGATTCCCTGGCGCGGATTTTCCGCCATCTGGGCTACGATGTCACCACGGAGTATTACATCAACAACGTGGGCAACCAAATGGAGAATTTGGGGGCCTCTGTCATGTGGCGGGCGGACGCTCTCGATCCGACTTACCTGAGCGATGAAGAACGGTCCGCCTATAAGGCGAAGAAAACCGAAGACCTTTATAAGGGCGAGTATTTGGTGGACACCGCCCGGGACATCCTGCGCCGTTTTCCGAAGGGGCAGGAGCGTCCCCATGGGATTTCGTTTTTCCGAGACGAGAGTTTGGCCCTGGTGTTGAACGGGATTAAGGGCGACCTGGCGGCCTTCGGCGTGGGCCACGATACCTGGTATCCCGAGTCGCGCCTATTTGATGAAGGCCGTGTCGACGCCGCCCTGGCGGAATTAAAACGGCGGGGGGATTTAAAGGAAGAGGAGGGAGCCCTTTGGTTTCTGTCGACGAAATACGGGGACGACAAGGACCGCGTGTTGAAACGCCAGGACGAGCGCCTCACCTATTTCGCTTCGGACATTGCCTATCACCACGAAAAATTCGGGCGGGGGTTCACCCGGTTGATCGATATCTGGGGAACCGATCACCACGGCTACGTGCCCCGGGTGAAAGCCGCCACTCAAGCCCTGGGCCACAATCCGGACCAACTGACCATCCTCCTCTACCAACTGGTGAGTTTGGTTCGGGGGGGGAAACCCGTGGCGATGTCGACCCGGACCGGCGAGTTCGTGAGGCTTACCGAAGTGGTGGAGGAGGTGGGCAAAGATGCGGCGCGGTTTTTCTTCGCCCTCCGGAGCCCCAACAGCCAATTGGAATTCGATTTGGACCTGGCGAAAAGGCAAGCGTCGGAAAATCCCGTGTTTTATGTGAAGTATGTGCACGCCCGGTGCTGTTCTCTTTTCCGTGAGGCGGAGAAACGCGGCTTTGGGCCGTCCACCGGGGCGGCGGTCGATTTCCGCGCTCCTTCGGCGCTGGACCCCGCGGAAAGGGCCCTGCTCCTTCGGTTGGCGTCTTTTCCCGATGTCCTGGACCAATGCGCCAAAGACCTAACCCCGCACCACTTGACGGATTATCTTTTAAAACTCGCCGGGGATTTTCACCGTTTCTACGAAAACTGCCCCGTCTTGAACGCTCCCGACGACCGACGTTCGCTGCGCTTGGCTTTGGTCGACGGCGTCCGCACCCTCATCCACAACGGTCTCTCCCTCCTCGGCGTCAACGCGCCGACAGAAATGTAGTTGTTCCTTCCTTAAAAAACCCCTTGCAATTCCGCTGAATCAGGGTTAGGTTTGGAGGGACGAGTGACATCGTCCCCGCCCGTCCCGGAGTCCAGCCGCCGAGGGACTTTGGGGCGGGGGCATTTCTCAAGAGGGAGAGAGCGATGCAGGAAAAGGCGTTTTCCGGTTCAGAGGATTCCGAGTTCCATTGGACCACTGAGGGGATCCGGCGCGAGGCGGGCCCCGTCCGGCCCAAACCGGCCATCTCTCCTCTCTCTTCGTCGGATCCCGAACCGCCGGGGTCGGAGAATCGCCGGTTCCCCCGCATCGACCTCAAGCTTCCTATCCTTTACAAGATCCTCACGGAAGAGCCGACGGTCGCCTCCGTAGCGGCCGTTCCCCATCTCCCCACCAAGACCGACAACATCAGCCCGTCGGGAGCCTGTCTGGTTTTGGCGGAGAGGTTGCCGCGGGGAACCGTGTTGGCCCTTTCCATCCATTTGACGGATCGGGGAACCATTTCCGCCGTGGGGCGGGTCGTTTGGGCTCAATCCACTGAAACCGCGCACCATTTTCTGATCGGGTTGGAGTTCATCGTCGTCTATCAGAAAACCCGGGCCAAAACCGAATACCTGAACGCGGCCGTCCTAAAGGAAATCCTCGGGCCATGAGGGACCCACGGGAGCCCGATGTCGTGAAGGCCAACCCCCCGCCCGTCGAACGGCTGGTCTAAGCGCCTTTTCTCCCGTTCCCTCCCTTCTCTGAATGTCAACCGTGCCGAAGGCGGCGGCGGTTGACATAGATCCCGGCCTTTGGTTAAATGGGTGAAAATATCGTCGGAGGAACCCCATGCCCCCCTGGCTCGAAACCCAAAACGCTTTTGTTTTCGCAGAAAAAAGTCTGGCCGGCGAACCGCTCTCGCGGGAAGAATCCCGGGTGGTCCTGGATTGGCCGGAAGAAGATCTGCTCGATCTCGTGGCCGCGGCGCATCGCGTTCGTCGGGCCTATTTCGGGCGGAAGGTGAAGATGAATTTCTTGGTCAACCTTCAGTCGGGTTTGTGCGCCGAGGATTGTTCCTATTGCAGTCAATCGAAAAATTCCAAAGCCCCCATTGAAAAATACCGTTTGTTGAACACCGACGAGGTGTTGATCCAAGCGGACCGGGCGGTGGCGGCGGGGGCGGCGCGCCTTTGTTTGGTGGCGTCCATGCGGGGCCCGGGGGAGCGGGAGATGGCGTCTTTGGACGAGACGGTGCGGCGGGTCAAAGAAAAGCACCCCGGTCTTGAGGTATGCGCCTCCCTGGGGCTCTTGAAGGACGGCCAGGCGGATCGATTAAAAAGTTCGGGCGTGGATGCCTATAACCACAACCTCAACACGAGCGAGCGCCGCTACGAGGAGATTTGCCGCACCCACACCCACGCCGATCGGGTGGAAACGGTGGAGAAAGCCAAGGCGGCGGGCTTTCTCCCTGTAGCGGGGCCATCTTTGGGATGGGGGAAAGCCAAGACGACATTTTGGATGTGGCCTATCGACTTCGGGAAACCGGCGTGGATTCGATTCCCATTAATTTCTTAATCCCGGTTCCCGGGACCGCCTTGTCCCAGCGGAACGAGTTGACGCCCACGGAATGCCTCAAGATCCTCTGCCTCTTTCGGTTTTTGAACCCCGCCATGGAGATTCGTATTGCCGGGGGCCGGGAACTCCATTTGCGGAGCCTTCAACCCCTGGGCCTGTTCGTGGCCAATTCGATTTTCATCGGGGACTATCTCACCACCCAAGGCCAGGCGGCCCAGGCGGACCGCGAGATGATCCGGGACGCGGGGTTTGAAATCCTGGGGGAAAAAGCGGACAAAACTCTTCCGTCCTTGTCGGATCAGGTTCATATCGTCACGCGCCAAACCCGCCAATGAACGTCTTGATCACGGGGGCCTCCCGCGGCATCGGCCGCGCCCTGGCCCTGGGCTTCGGGCGGGCGGGGCATTCCGTTGGGGTGAACTACAAGGCGCGCCACGCCGACGCGGAGTCGGTGTTGGCCGAACTGCAAGGGATGGGTGCCCGAGCGGAACTTTTTCAAGCGGACGTCTCCGATCCTCTGCAAGCCCAGGCCCTGTGGACGGCGCGGTTCAAAAGTGGGGCCGCTTGGACGGACTCATCAACAACGCCGGCGTCACCCGGGACCGGGCCCTCGTGAACCTTTCCCTCGGGGAATGGCGCGAGGTGATCGATACGAACCTCTCGGGACCCTTCTTCTGTCTCCAGGCGGCGGCCCGGCACATGAGCCGGGAGAAAAACGGTTTCATCCTGAACATTTCTCGATCCTGGGCGTCCGGGGGGCGGTCGGGTGCGCGAACTACGCGGCGGCCAAGGCGGGGCTCTTGGGGCTCACCAAAGCGGCGGCGCTGGAACTGGGCCGTTTCAACATCCGGGTGAACGCGATTCTTCCCGGTTTCCACCCGACGGAAATGTCCGATAAAATTCCACCGGCGCAGAAAGACCGGGTCATGGCCCAACACGCCTTGGGGCGTTCCACCGATTTGGATGAACTCACGCGGTTCGTCCTGAATCTCGCGGAGACGACGACGGTTTCAGGCCAGGTTTTTAACGTGGATTCCCGCGGGTTATGAGGTCCGCTGGGACCCGGGCGGTGGTGACGGGGATCGGCCTCGTCACTCCCTTGGGCGCGGATCGCGAAACCAGTTGGCGCGCCATCGTCGGCGGACGTTCGGCTGCGGGAGCGGACGGGGCGCGGGCGCCCTTGGCGGAAGGGAAGGGCCTTCGGGCGGTGGCCCTGGCCCTGCGCGCGGCTGAGGAGGCTTGGGGGGACGCCCAGTTGAAGGCGGTGGATCCCGAGCGGTTGTCCTGCGTGGTCAGTTCCAGCAAACCTCTCCTGGGGTCGGGGGCCGATTGGATCTGCGAGCCGCCGGAGGCCGTTCCCCAGGCGGTGGCGCGCGCCATAGGAGCGGAGGGCCTTGTTTTGAACATCGCCTCCGCCTGTGCCACGGGGGCTCAATCCCTGTTGACGGCCGCCGGTTGGATTGAGGAGGGGCGGGCCGACGTCGTGTTGGCCGGCGCCGCCGAGAGCGCTCTCCATCCCCTTTATCTCGGCGGGTTTCGGAACATGGGCGTTTTGTCGAACCGGGGCGTCGTGAGGCCCTTCGATCGGGGCCGGGACGGTTTTTTGGTGGGCGAGGGGGCGGCGGTGTTCGTGGTCGAATCCCGAGACCGGGCCCGAACCCGGGGAGCGCGGATCTACGCGGAAATTTTGGGCGGCGATTTTTCATCGGACGCCCACCACGCCACGCGGTTTAATTCCAATGGTCTCCGCATGGCCGGTTGTCTCGAACGGGCCCTCGCCCGCGCGAAGCTGGGCCGACGGGCGTTGGATTACGTGAACGCCCACGGCACCGCCACGGCCCTGAACGACACCCTGGAAACCCAAGCGCTCCTTTCCCTTTTCCCGGACCACGCCCCGCCGATTTCCTCCACCAAGGGGGCCACGGGCCATCTTTTGGGCGCCACCGGGGCCGTCGAGATCGCTTTCAGCGTGTTGGCCTTGCGGGACCAATGTTTGCCGCCGACTCTGAATCTGGAAGACCCGGAAACCGATCGTTTGGATTTTGTTCCGAACCGTTCCCGCCCGGCGGACCTACGGCGAGTGGCGTCTCTGTCGTTCGGTTTCGGCGGGACCTTGGCCGCCGTCGTTTTAGGGCTCCCCGCGTGACGCTTTTTCCTCTCGATCACCGTTTGACGGAATCCCTGGGGATCCTGGAAACGGAAAATCGGCTCAGGCTCCCCCGCACCGTGGAAGGCGCTCCGGCCGCGCACTGCCGGGTGGGGGGCCGGGACGTTGTCAATTTCGCTTCCAACAATTATCTTGGGCTGGCCGAGGACCACCGCGTTCGCCGGGCCGCCGCCGAGGCCGCGGACCGATGGGGCGCGGGGGCCACGGGATCCCGGTTGATGGGGGGGACGCTGGCCCTTCATCGCGAATTGGAAGAGGCCTTGGCGGTATTTAAAGAGTGCGCGGCCGCTTTGGTTTTTCCTTCCGGGTACCACGCGAACACAGGCATGCTTCCTGCGTTGCTGGGGCCGGACGACACCGTTTTCCTCGATCGCTTGGCCCACGCCTCCTTAGTGGACGGGGCGCGGCTTTCCCGGGCTCGGGTGCGGGTGTTCCGTCACAACGATCCGGAGGATTTGGACCGGGCCTTGTCTCGGGTTTCCGGTCCCGGGGAACGGTGGGTGGTGACGGAAAGCGTTTTTTCCATGGACGGGGACCGGGCCCCGCTCCAGGAGATCGTTGGGGTTTGCGACCGGCGGGGGGCGCGGCTCTATGTGGACGAAGCCCACGGCACCGGGGTATGGGGTCCCGAGGGGAGGGGCTGGGTGAACGAGCTCGGATTGTCGGGCCGGGTGGACGTGTGCATGGGCACGCTCTCCAAGGCGCTCGGGGCCCAGGGCGGTTTCGTCTGCGGGTCCCGCCCTCTCATTCAATGGGCGCTCAATCGGGCCCGGGCGTTTATTTACTCGACGGCCCTCGCCCCGGCCGCCGCGGCGGCCGCCTTGGCGGCGCTTCGAATCGTGCAAGAAGAGCCGCCACGGCGCCGGCGGATGTTCGACCTTTCCGACCGGCTTTGGACCGGTCTGGGCCTGGAAGGAAAAGGCCCCATCGTGCCCTTGATCGTGGGGGAAGATTCCAGCGCGTTGTCCCTCTCCGCCGCGCTGTGGGAGGAAGGGGTGTTCGCTCCCGCCGTGCGCACCCCAACCGTTCCGAAAGGAGAGGCGCGGGTCCGTTTCTCGGTCACCGCCGCCCACACGCCGGAGGACATGGATGGCGTGCTTCACTGTGTCGCCCGTTGGAAAGAAAGAACAAATTCTCTCCTCCTTAAGGAAAGCGCTTTCCCTCTCCCGCTGGCGGCCCATCGCAGAGCGATGGGCACCTGGGGCGCCAGCGGCGCTGACGCGGGCGAGGGGGAGGGCGTTCTTTGACCCCGTCTCTTTTCATCACCGGCACGGACACCGGAGTGGGCAAAACCTTTATCGGTTGCCTGTTGGCGGAATCGATTCGGGGAGCTGGAAAGACCGTGGGCGTTTTGAAACCCTTTTCCGCCGGAGACCTCGATGACGCCGCCGCGCTTCATCGCTCAGCGGGTCGCCCGGGTCCCGTGGACCGCGTGACCCTGTTGTATAGCCGACTCCCCTTGGCGCCCGCCGCCCAGGTGGGGCTGGGTCGCGGGGGTCGGACCGTTGTTGAAAAAACTTTCGCCAAAACCCTGTCTGCCGTGAAGGAGTTGCAAAAACAATTCGACAGCGTGTTGGTGGAGGGTTTGGGCGGTGTTTTGGCTCCCTTGGGGGGTCCCTACGTTGTGGCGGACCTCATCGCGCGGCTCAGACTTCCTGTTTGGATCGTTGGTCGGGCCGGGTTGGGCACTCTGAACCATGTTTTGTTGACGGTGGAAGCGCTCCGACACCGGGGGCTCACGCCCCGCCGAATCATCCTGAGCGGCCATACCGGCCACGATTTATCCGAGAAGACCAATGCCCGGATCCTGGAGGGTTTGACGGGAATTCCCCTCACCGAAATTCCGCGATCCAACGAACGAGCCCCTTTGGATAAAGCCAAACGAAAGCTCTGGGCGGCCTTTAAAACCGATTTTCCATTTGGCTATGAAAAAAAATAGCGTCGCCGCGCTGGACAAGAAATACCTTTGGCACCCCTTCACCCAGCAGTTGGAGTGGGAAAAGTCGGATCCGATCGTGGTTCGGTTGGCGCGGGGGTCCACGTTCACCGACACGCGCGGCCGCACCTACATCGATGGGGTTTCTTCCCTCTGGGTCACGGCCCACGGCCATCGGCACCCGGCCTTGGACCGGGCGATTCGACGGCAGTTATCCCGCATGGCCCACACCACGTTCTTAGGGCTCACCCATGAGCCGGCCGCGCGGCTCGGCCAGGCCTTGGCGGGCATCGCCCCTCCGGGCCTCGCGCGGGTTTTCTATTCGGACAACGGCGCCACCTCGGTGGAAGTGGCGCTTAAAATGGCGTTTCAGTATGGGGTCCATCGAGGCGAGCATCGGCCCGAGTATCTGGCCCTGGAAGGGTCCTACCACGGGGACACGCTGGGCGCCGTTTCCGTGGGCGGCATTGCCGCCTTTCATAAAACCTTCAGACCCCTGTTGTTTAAATCGTACTTCGCTCCGGCTCCCCACTGTTTCCGTTGCCCGTTTCGAAAATCCCCGGCGCAACCCGAACTGCGGACGGGGGAAGAGTCCCCTGCCGTCCGCGCTCCGCGGCCGGGGGAGGCCCGGGGGGAAACGGGGTGCCGGTGGGAATGTTTGGCCGGG
Organism: Elusimicrobiota bacterium; assembly: GCA_016721625.1. NCBI lineage: Bacteria > Pseudomonadati > Elusimicrobiota > Elusimicrobiota bacterium. The sequence continues at coordinate 800,089 of JADKHR010000001.1, read as the reverse complement.
GCGGAGAAAATATTGAAGGCCCGGGGCCACCGGCTGGCCGCGGCCATCGTGGAACCCATCGTTCAAGGGGCCTCGGGGATGCGGGTCATGCCCAGGGGGTATTTGAAGGGGTTCGAGCGGCTTTGCCGGAAATACAATGTTCTCTGGGTGGCCGACGAAGTGGCCACGGGGTTCGGCCGAACCGGCCGTATGTTCGCCGTGGAACAGGAGGACGTTCGTCCGGACTTTCTCTGTGTGGCCAAGGCGCTCACGGGAGGGTATCTTCCCCTGGCCGCCACCCTCACGACGCAAAAGATCTACCGGGCCTTTCTGGGCCGATACGACGAGTTCAAAACATTTTTTCATGGCCACAGCTACACCGCTAACCCCCTGGCCTGCGCCGTGGCCTTGGAAAACCTGGCCGTCTTTAAACGGGAAAGAACTCTTGAACGATTAAAAGAAAAGCGGCGCTGGCTGACGGAATTCTTAAAAGAGGTCGCGGTCTTGCCCGGCGTGGGCCATGTCCGTCAGGCCGGATTCATGGCCGGGATCGAGTTAGTGAAGAATAAACGGACGGGCCAACCCCACCCGGTCCTGGAAAGGAGGGGCGCCCGAATGTGCCGGGCCCTCTTGAAAAAAGGGGTGTGGCTCCGCCCCTTGGGGGACGTCTTGGTGATCCTGCCGCCCCTCTCCATCCCTCGCCGCGACTGGACCCGGCTGGCCGATGGCCTGAGGGCGGTCTTGTCTAAATTTCTAAGTGAGCCATAAATGGTATTGACAAATGGTAAATACCATTGTAAAATGGGTTCATGACAAAAACGATCCCCATGGACCGAGCGGGACGCATCGTCTTGCCGAAGCCTATTCGAGACAAACTCCGTTTGCACGCCGGAGATCGTTTGGAATTAGAAAGCTCCGGAGATTGTATCACCCTTCGTTTCCCCCCTGCTTCGACCCCTTTATGCAAAGAACAGGGGGTTTGGGTCTATCGGTCCGGAAAAAAAACCAATGAGTCGATTCCTGATCTTGTGGATGGGGTCCGTAACGAACGGTTGGGAACTGCCGAATCTTGAATCGTTTTTTTGATACCTCCGTCCTGGTGGCGACCTTTTGGGGGGATCATCCCCACCATGAGGCCAGTCTTAAGGCCTTTGTCTCGGTTTCAAAATCAACAGGCGCCTGCGCCGCTCATTCCCTGGCCGAAGTTTACGCCGTCTTGACACGCCTTCCTGTGCGCCCCGTGGTGACCCCCGCTGATGCATTCCTTTTTATTGAAGAAATTAAAAAACGGTTGACCGTGATCGTTCTGGACGAAAGGGCGTATACCGACACGCTTCACCGCGCTGTAGGCACCCATTGGACGGGGGGGATGATTTACGATGCTCTCATCTTGAAAGCGGCTGAACAAACCAAGGCCAAATCCATTCTCACCTGGAATATAGGTCAATTTCGACGAATCGCTCCCTCTTTGGCGAACCGAATCCGGACCCCCTAGCGGCTCCTGGCTGAACCTTCAAAGGCGCGCCACGCCACCAATTTGAAGTTAATTGATTTTATGATTTGGTAAACTTACAAGGTTATGAAACGCGCATTTCTTCTTCTTTTCATTTTGCCGGTGTCCCTCTGGGCTCGCCCGAAAGCGGAGTTTGAGAAAACTTCCTTTGATTTCGGGGTCCTTCCCCAGGGGTCCACGGTGTCTTATTCGTATCCTTTTAAAAATGTGGGCAACGAACCGCTCAAAATCGAGTCCGTGCAAACCACCTGCGGATGCACGGCGGCCGTCTCGGACAATTCCCTCGTGGAGCCGGGACGCACCGCCCAGATCCAAGTCACCTTTGATTCCCGCGGCAAGATGGGCGATACGCTGAAACAGGTTCGCGTCCGGACCAACGATCCGGACCATCCCATGAACTTCTTAACCATCTCCGGACGGGTGACGCCGTCCGGCCATCCCGAAGTGACGGGACCCCAGAATCTTTTTGAAGGAAGTTGCAGCACTTGTCACGCCCGCTCCTCGGAGGGAAAGAAAGGGGAAAATCTTTACATGGCCAGTTGCGCCATGTGCCACGAAAATCATCGGCGGGGGGGCCGCCTCATTGCCTCCGCCGCGGATGATTTGTCGGGCCGGCCGACGGCCGCTCTGCGAACGTCCATCACCGACGGGGTGGCCGGAACGTCCATGCCGGCTTTTGGCCATGCCCACGGCGGCCCTTTGAGTTCGTCACAGATTAAATCGTTGGTTCGTTACATTCATTCACAAAAAGATGCCAAAAAGAGGAAATCCCCATGAAACGAATAATCCCCATCGCCGCCGCGGCGATGATTCTGATGACAGGAGCGCTTATGGCCGCTGACGGTTGGAAGAAACAAGCAGGGACGTACGCCGTGATCGATACGGAATTGGGCACCATCGTTTGCAAGTTGTTTCCGGACAAGGCGCCGAAGACGGTGGCGAACTTCGTCGGGTTGGCGGAAGGAACCAAGGAGTTTTCGGACCCAAAAACGGGCGCCAAAACCAAACGCCCTTTCTACGACGGGATTATTTTTCACCGCGTGATCCCGGATTTCATGATTCAGACGGGCGATCCCCTGGGCAAAGGCATCGGCGGTCCGGGATACCAATTCGACGACGAGTTTGACCCGTCCCTGCGGTTCAGCAAAAAAGGGATCTTGGCCATGGCGAACTCCGGTCCGGCCACCAACGGGTCCCAGTTTTTCATCACCGTGGCGCCCACGCCCTGGTTGAACGATCACCACTCGATCTTCGGCGAAGTGGTGGAAGGCCAATCGGTGGCGGACGCGATCTCCACCGCGCCGCGCGATGGAGGTGACCGCCCCACCCAGACCCTGTCCATGAAGAAAGTGACCATCGTCCGGGTGAAGTAAGGAGTCCACTGGAAAACGTTTCATGATGAGAACCGCGCGGGCGCTGTGGCTGGCCGGGGGCCTGCTGGGAGCCATGGGGCTCCAGGTCTTCCACCGCCACAGCGCCCATGACGGGGGGCTGTTCGCCCCCCACGAAGATTGTTCTGTTTGTCTACGTTCCGGGGCGGCCGCGGGGGGGGCGTTGGTTCCCAGTCCGGTGGCCTCCGCTCCCCGTTGTACCGCTGAGCTTTTTTGGAAACACAATCCCGCTCCTCTTCCCTCGAATCCCCTCCTCCATCCCTTCGGTCGAGCTCCACCCTTTTCCTTCGTTCGTTAAACGGTTGGCGCCGCTCCCCTCTCGAGGGTAGCGACTTTTTCTTGATAACGGAGGACCCTCATGTTATTTATCAAACGCATTATCATTTCTTTCTGCGGTTTTCTTTTCACCGCTTCTCTCTTCGCCGCGGGCACCAGCGCCGCCGCCATGAACCCGAAAATCAGCGTCATCGGAGACTTCGTGGGTCGATCCGGAACGGAAAACCAGAAGGAGGACGGGTTCCATGTGCGCGAAGTGGAGTTCGGTGTTCAGGCGGACGTGGACCCCTACGCCCGGGCCGATCTTTTCATCGGGGGACTGAACGACCAGGGCGGGTCGCCGGAGTTGGAGGAAGCCTATGTGACCCTCCTTTCTCTTCCCTGGGGTCTCCAGGCCCGGGGCGGTAAATTCCGCGCGGATTACGGGAAGCTCAATAGGGTGCACCCCCATGAGTATGCCCAAGTGGACGCTCCGCTCGTGTTGGAAAAATTTTACGGAGAAGGGGGAATCAACAGCACGGGTTTTGAATTGAGCCGCGTTTTTCCCTTCGGGGGTCTCTACACCGAGGCGACTTTCGCGGTTCTTCAAGATCTGGGAACCGCGGCCGAGCCCCGGTCCCACACCATCACGGTGATCGACCAGGGGAGCGGGAATCCCGTTGAAATTTCCGTTCCGGGGGAAAGTTCCAACCCGTCCCACCAGCTCGGGAACTTCGCGCAGACGGCCAAACTTCGGGCCTATAAAGACCTCACGGACACCGCCAATATCGACCTGGGGCTTTCGGCGGCGGTCCACCAGCCGAAGGCCACCGCCACGGAAGAATTCGATCGGCAACGCTTCGCGGCAATGGACTTTACCCTTCGCTGGAAACCGCTCAGCCAAGGCGTCTACCGTTCTTTTATCTGGAGGACCGAGGGCCACTATACGGATCAGGATCTGGTTCAAGTCACGAACCCCGTCGACGGGTCCATCGATGAACCGGCCGCCCGTGTCCACCGCCGCGGCGCTTACTCCTACGCCGAATTCCAGCCCGTCAAACGCTGGCGCTTCGGGATCCGGGGAGATTACGCCGAGGATCCCGCCGTTCGGGACGACAACACTCCCCACATCTCCCGCGCCCTGGCCCCCTACGCGACCTTCACATTGACGGAGTTCAACCGGTTCCGTTTGCAATACGAGCGTCGGGAAAACCCGGGACACGAAAAGGAGAATTTGGGGTTTCTTCAATGGACGTTCGTGCTGGGACCCCATGGGGGGCACCCGTTCTAAAGGCGCATGACACGAATAACGGAGGATACCTTATGAAACGAATTTTACAGTGGGTTTGGGTGGCTTTGGTTGGTTTGGTGGTCGGGCTGGGGCAAGCGCGGGCCACGGGGCCGCTCAAAGTGTTCGCCACCACGCCGGACTTGGCCGATTTGGTCCGTCAGGTGGGCGGCGATCAAGTCAAGGTTGAAAGCCTGGCCCGAGGGTTTCAGGACCCGCACTTCGTGGAGGCGAAGCCGTCCCTCATTGTTAAGCTTATGGACGCGGATGTTTTCGTCCAGACGGGGCTGGATCTGGAGGTGGGCTGGGCGCCGCTTTTAATCCAAAGCGCCCGGAACCCCCGTATTCAGACCGGCGGGGCCGGGTTCATCGACGTTTCCCAGTTCGTCGCGCCCCTGGACGTCCCGACGAACCCCACCCGGGCGGAGGGCGACATTCACCCGGGCGGCAATCCCCATTTTCTCACCGATCCGGAGAATGCCCGGATGGTGGCGCGGGGGATCGCCGAGAAGTTGTCGTCGCTTCGGCCCGCCGATGCGTCCACGTTTAAAGCCAACGCGGCGGCCTTCGAAAAAAAACTGGACGATAAAATGAAAACCTGGACGGCGTCCCTGGCCCCCTATGCCGGAGCGACATTCATCAGCTACCACAAGAACCTGCCTTATTTCGCCAAACGGTTCGGGCTGGTGTCCGTGGGAGAAATCGAACCAAAACCCGGCATCCCGCCCTCGGGGGGGCACACGGCGGAACTGGAGGCCGCTATGAAAGCCAAGAAAACCCGGCTGATCCTGACCCAGCCTTACTTCGAGAAACGCACCCCCGATTCCATCGCCCGGGACACGGGGGCGACGGTGGTGGTTTTCGCCATGGCGCCGGAAGCGGTGCCGGAAGCGACGGATTATTTGTCGACCATGGATTCCAATGTGAACGGGATCGTGAAGGTCCTCTCGGTCCCATGAAGGATCTCCTCGTTTTTGAAAACGCCGACCTGGGATACCGCGGGTCGCCGATTCTCCGGGGCCTCTCTCTGTCTTTTCAGGAGGGAGAGGCGGTGGGGATGGTGGGGCCCAACGGGTGCGGGAAGACGACGTTTCTCCGCTCCGCCTTGGGGCTTTTGAAACCGCTCCAAGGCCGCGTGGATCGCCGCCCGGACCGGCGTTTTTCTTATGTGCCCCAGGCCGAGGAACTGAACCTCCTGTGGCCCCAAACCATCCGGGAGACGGTGGAGCTCCCTCTCCGCTCGCGGCGGCTTTTCGGCCGCCTGATTCCGGAGGAAAGGGCGGCGGTGGAAAAGGCGATGGAACGCACCGGCGTGGCCTCGATCGCGGATCGCCTGCTTCGGGAGGGTTCCGGCGGTCAACGCCAACGGGCCATCATCGCCCAGGCCGTGGCCCAGTCGCCCGACGTCATTTTGTTGGACGAACCCACCAAGGGGTTGGATGTGGTGGCCGAGCGGGACCTCATGGGTCTGATCGAGGATCTGGCCCGGAGCGGGCTCACGGTGTTTCTTGTGAGCCACACGCTCCATTTGCCGCTCAACTTTTGCCAACGGATCTTGCTGTTCCATTCCGGCCGTGTGATCGACACGACCCCCAAGGAAATCGTGGAAACCAATCGTTTGGAGACGGTGTATGGGGTGCCGTTTGTTCATATGGAACGGGACGGCCAGCGGTTCGTGATGCCCGCGCGGGGGACCCGATGAATTTTCTGGCGCTTCCCTTCATGCGGATCGCGTTGTCGGCCGCCGTTTTGGCCGGGACGGCGTTGGCCCTGCTCGGCGTGTTCATGACGGCCCGCCGAACCGCCTTTTCGGGTTTGGCGGCGTCCCAGGCGTCGGCGTTGGGCACCGTCATCGGCGCGAGCCTCGGTTGGCATTGGGGGGCGGAGGCCATGGCGTGGACCTTCGCGGTGGTCGGCATGGTGTGGGTCGCCTGGCTTTCGCGGAGCCGGCGCACGCCGGCGGATTCCTGGGTGGCGTGCCTTTACGTCGTCGGAGCCGCGGCGGCGGTGTTGGTGTTGTCCAAATCGCCGCGCGGGGAGTCGGAAACTTTGGGGATCTTCTTCGGCAATATATTGACCCTGACCGGGAGGGAAGTCGTCGAAGCGTCGGTCCTCTTTGCCGTCGTGGCGGTTTTGGTGGCGCTCTTCCAATACCGCTGGCGCTGGTTGTCGGTGGATCCGGGGGCGGCGGAGGTGGCCGGTCTGCGGGTGGGGCCATGGAACTTCTTTTTTCAAGTTCTCTTCGCCGCTGCCATGACGCTCACGATCCACATCGCGGGGGTTTTGCTCGCTTTCGCGTTTCTCATCCTCCCGGCCGCGGCGGCGTTCCTGCTGGCGCGACGGGTGCGGGGACTCTGGCTCTGGGTGTTGGCGGCCACGCCTGTCTTGACCACGCTGGGCTTTGCGCTGTCCTTCCGATGGGATTTTCCGACGGGACCTTTCGTCTCCGCGCTCCTGGCCGTCTGGGCGTTGGGGGCGCGGGTTTACGCCGGTCTCAGGGGGGAGGGGTAGAACGACTCCCGGCCGGGGGCGCGTTCCACGGCGACGGGTTCGATTCGTTTGATGCCGTCGCGGTTCAAGACCAGGCGGATGCGCTCGTAGCGGGTTTCGGTTTCCGAGGTGAAGCGCAGGACGACGTTGACGTGGTACACCCGGGCCCCCGGAATCTGGACGCTTTTCCCGTCTTTCAAAACGAACAAGTCCTTCACCGGTTCGTCCATCTTGGAGAGGAAGCTTCGCAGGTTAAAACGCAGGATGTCGGTGATCCCTGTCTTACGCTTGTGGACTTTTAAGAACCGGTTCGAAAAGAGCGTGATTTCCTTCGTGTAGTGGATCACCTTTTCCGCCCGCCAGGTGTTTTCGATTTCCGTGATGTGGTCCCGGTTGCGCAGGTTCATGGCCAGGGGGTCGACTCGTTTCTCCGGCACGAACCCCACGGCTTCCCGGCAAATTCCGATTTTGTCCTGGGTGAGCGGATCGAAAATCGCGGTGGATTGGTCGTAGACGTTTTTCGCCAGCCAGTGCTGAAGGCGGGCTTGGGAAAGCGCCTTCATTCGATCTTTGAACATGTAGACCACGATCAAACTGATGAAAAAGCCGAAGGAGAGGGTTCCGTAGAGGCGTTGGTAATAAAACGCGACCGTCGTGGCGAAAAGCATCGCCAGGCCCGCCCCCATGGCCAACAGCACATGTTCCAGACCGCGCCCCTCCTGCCGCATCCGGACGGTGAGATGCAAAGCGCTTCCGATGAACTTTTTCAACACGCTGAGCCGAAAGATGAAGGTTTCATTTTCCTGGCCTTCGTCCCCCAGGGAGGGATACCCCGATTGGCGACGGTGGGCCATTTCATTTTGGATGAGCATCGCCAGCTCCGACGCCATCCGGCGGAAGGATCTCTCGGTCCTGTCTTGGATCCGCTGGAGAATTTCGTGGGCGCTTTCCTCCACCAACAGGCTGATGTGCTCATCGGTAAAAGCGTAGGTGGCGGCCAGGCCCTTCGGCAGGAGAGGGTTTTGAAAGGCCGTCCGCAATTCCCGAAAGCGGGAACACACCCGCGGGGCCTCGACCAGGAATTCCCCGAGGAGGGCTTCGGCCTGGGCCAGGGCTTCCGGAGACGGTGCGGTGAGGGAAGGGTCGAGGAGCGTTTCGACGGCCCGGGTTTGAAGGCGCAGGGAATTCTTGAATACGCACCCCAGCAGTCTCATTTCGTAGTCCAAGGCGTGCCCCTTCTCGCCCGTGGGAAACTCCCGGCAGGCCGCCAGGATGGTCGCGACGCCGATCAGGGGGGAACGTTCGGAGCTCAGGTCGGTGAGGGCGCTCAAGGTGAAGTCGGGGGTGCGAAATCGGATGTAGAGGAGAAGATCCCGGTAAAACTGGTCTTTGGAGTAGGTGGATTCGTTGACGTCGAGATTTTCCGGGATGAAAAAATAGGAGTCCACCCGGTAACATTCCCGTTTATGCTGGGGATGAAGGTCATAGGCCAGCTTGACTTCGAACTGGTACTGGTCGTGCCGTCGAACGAGCCCGTTGGTGTCGGTCATGGGATGCCCTCGTTTCAGTGTAATCCCAGGAACGCCTTCCCGCAAGGGGGGGCGTCCGCTTGCCTCGGTCTTGGGAATGAGAGAAAATGGACGCGTGAAACCCTCCGTGGACCATTCTTGGAATTTGTCCCTCGATCAGGCGGAAGGACTTCAATCCGACCTGGCGGCCCGGTTGGATCGGCGGCCCGCTTTTAAGGACTGGCGGGAGATCCGCACTGTCGCGGCCGTGGTGGTGGAGCCCGGGCGCCTTCGGGCCGCGGCGGTGGTATTCCGGGTTTCAACTCTGGACGTGCTGAAACGGGCCCGGGGGAAAGTGGAGACCTCGGTTCTGATGCCGTTTGTTCCGGGGCTGGAAAGTTTTCGCTTGGTTCCCGTGATCGAGGCGGCGCTGGGGCGTTTGACGGTCCGGCCGGACGCGTTGATGGTGGAGGGCGACGGGGTCGCCCATCGTCGGGGGTTCGGGCTCGCCTGTCATCTCGGACTTCGCTGGGACCTGCCGTCTTTCGGGGTTTCTTCGGTCTGCGATTTCGGCGAATGGGAGGATCCGCCGCCCGGGCTGGAGGGCGGGCACGTTTTTATCAAGGAAGGCGGATCGCCGGTGGGGCTGGTGGTTCGCACCCGGCCTTACGAGGCGCCCCTCTTCCTTTCCGTTGGGCACCGCATGGACCTGATGTCGGGGCTGGAAATTTTGCTGGCGTCCCTGCGGGGCGGGCGGGAGCCGCAACCGTTTCTGGCCGCCCGAAAGTTCCTAAGCGGGGCGGCCCGGAAAGCGGTCCGGCGGCCCACAAAATCCTATAATAAGCGGCGAGGTTAAACCCTATGAAAGAAATTCTTTACCCGGTTCTGCTGTCCGCGCTGGTGTCTCCCGGCGCGGGCCAACTGTACAACAAGGAAAAGGTGAAGGGCGTCATTTTGATGGTCCTTTTCTTCCTCGTCATTTTTGGGTTCATGATAACCATGTCCGTTTCTCTGTCGGCGCTCCTTCCGGCGAGCCTGGAGGTTTCTCCGGAACAGGTACGCGGGATGGTGGAGACGGTCCTGGAAGAGAAGGCGGGTTCATCAACACCTTCTGGTATTTGATCCTGGCCATTTGGGGATACGGAATCCTGGACGCCTATTTGGGCGCGCGGGATCTTTTAAAAGCGCGCGCCACCCCTCCCCCGGCCGAGTGACGCGCTCTCCCCAACGCGGGACCGTGTCTTCGGCCCGAATGCGGGCGTTGGATCGGCGGGCGTCATCGGAATTTGGAATTTCTCCCCAGGCGTTGATGGAAAATGCCGGTCGGGCCGTGGCCCAAGAAACCTGGCGGCTTGGGCCCGGGCCCGTGACCGTTTTTTGCGGGCCGGGCAACAACGGAGGGGATGGTTTGGTGGCGTCGCGTTGGCTGGCCAAGGCCGGCCGCCGGGTGCGGGTGGTTTTGGCTCTCCCGACGAACCGTTTCAAACCTGAAGCCGCGGCGCTCTGGCCGGGGATTCCTCGCATGGGGCTCGACTGGGCAGTTTATTCCGGGTCTGAAAAGTTGCTAAGATTCACCCGCGGGTCGCGATGTTTTGTCGATGCTCTCCTGGGAACGGGCCTTCGCCCGCCGTTGGAGGAACCCTACCGGGCGATGATCGCTTGGCTGAACGCTTCCGGTCGACGGATTTTGTCGGTGGATGTTCCCTCGGGTTTGGACGCCGACCGGGGACGCCCTGTGGGCGAGGCCGTACGGGCGGCGGTCACGGTCACCCTCGCGCGGCCCAAGCGGGGCTTGATTCTCCCCGGGGCCCGGGCGTTCGTGGGCCGGGTGGTGGTGGGCGATATTGGTTTTCCGCCGTCTTTTTGACGGCGGCACTTCTGGATCCGCTTAGGAGGCACTTATGGTGACGGGCTTGGTTTTGGTGCGGTTGAACGCGGGGCGGGAAAAAACGACTTTGAAACAAATCAAAGAGACCAAGGGCGTTGCCCATGTGTCGGCTGTTTACGGCCGCTGGGACCTGGTGGTGGACATCGAGGCGGAAGACCTTCCCTCCATGACCCACATCGTGGTCGAAATGATCCGCGCGGTCCCGGGCGTGAGCTCGACGGAAACCCTCGTCACCACGGCGATCTGAGCGCGTGCGCCCCGCTCGACTTGCCCTGATCGCCCTCCTTCCCATGGCCATCGCCTCTGCGCGCGCTCACGCCGCCAGCCCCTTGAAGACTCTTCCCAACGGCCTTCGAACCGTGGTCGTGGAGGATCACGCCTCCCCGGTGGTGTCCCTGCAAATCTGGGTGCGTTGCGGCGGCGTCAACGAGGCCGGCCCCACGTCGGGGGTGTCCCATTTCTTGGAACACATGATCTTCAAGGGGACCGACCAGATCTCGGCGAACGAAATTTCGAAGATCGTGGAATCGAACGGGGGGTCCATCAACGCGGCGACGGGCGGCGAAACCACGCATTACCACATCGATATGCCGTCGGACAAATGGGAGAAGGCCTTCGAGGTCTTGTCCCAGTCCGTGCTCAAACCCGCGTTCCCTCCGGCGGAGTTCGAAAAAGAACGCAAGGTCATCCTGGAGGAAATTAAACGGCGGAACGACGATCCCCAATCGGATCTCTGGGACGGATTTCTCGAAGCCCTCTACACCAAGACGCCCTACCGCCAACGGGTGATCGGCTCGGTTCAGACCATCACCGACATGCCGCGGTCCCTTATGGTGGAACAGCATCGGCTTTATTACGTTCCCAACAACATGGTGGTCGTGGTGGTCGGCGACGTCAAGAGGAAAGCGGTGGAAAAGAAAATCAAGGAGGTCTTCGGCTCCTTGCCGCGCGCCGCGCTTCCGCCCGCGCCCAACCTGATCGAGCCCCCGGCGGAAAACAACGACATTCGTTGGGTCCGCCGCTCGGCCAAACAGGCTTATCTGGCCATCGGGTTCGTCGGGCCCACGCTCAAAGATCCGAACCAGGTGTCCATGGACGTCCTGGCCGCGACCTTGGGCGGCGGTCAAAGCTCCCGCCTTTATCAAACGCTCCGAGAAGAAAAACGCCAGGTCTGGACCGTGAGCGCGAGCTTCATCACGCAGTCCGGGTCCGGCGCCTTCGGCGTGTTCGCCGAGTGCCCCCCGGAGAAGGTTCGGTCCCTCCCCAACGACATCTATTTCCTTTTCAACGACGTGGAGTTCAACGGGTTCAAACCCGAGGAAGTCGCCCGCGCCAAAGCCCAACTCCGGAGTTCCTGGCTCTTCTCCCAGGAGACCTATCACGGACAGGCGTCCCAGTGGGGATTCTACACCGCGCTCGGGGCCCCCGACATGGTGACGGGGTACCTGAAACAATTGGACGCGGTGAAGGGCGAAGACCTGGCCAAACTTCTCTCCCAATACACCGTGGGGCGCACCCTCGCGGGAGTGATCGTCACGCCGGCGGAACCTGCCGGGCGTTGAGCGGAACCCGATGCGTTCACGAAATATTTTAGGAGCCCTTCTGATGACTGCCGTCCTTTCCTCCGCCCGCGCCGCCGCCCCGACCGTTCGGGAGTTTCCGAACGGCTTGAAATGGATCCATCGCCCGGTGGCCCACAACCGCATCTTCGCCTTTCAGCTGTTCATTCCCGGCGGGGTGATTCAAGAGTCCATGGAACAGGCGGGCCTGACGCACCTCATGACGGCGGCCCAGGTGAAAGGCACCGATAGCCGGAGCGCCCTGGTCCTCGCCCAGGAAATGGAACGGCTCGGCGCTTCCTTTGGTTTCGACGCCCAACCCGACGCCCTCTCGGCCGGGGGCCAATCGACGACGGACAAGTGGGAAAAAACCTTCGACCTTTTCCAAGACGTTCTCCTCCACCCGTCCTTCCCCGAACCCGAGGTGGAAAAGGAACGGGCCGCGCTATTGAACGCCCTCCGCACGAACGACGAACACATCTTTAACGTCGCCGAGGAGCGGTTTCGGAAGGAACTTTTCGGGGACCACCCTTACGGCCGTCCGGACGATGGGACGGAAGCGAGCGTGGCCCGATTGTCCCGCGAAGATCTGGTGGCTTGGCACCGGGCCAGGGTCCTTCCCCGAGGGGCGGTTCTCGTGACCGTGGGGAACGTTCCCGCGGCCGCGCTGACGCGGCGGATCGAGGGCTTGGCCCGGGCCTGGACGTCCACTGGGACGGCGGCCGGGTTGCCGCCCCCCATCGTTTTCCCTTCCGACGCCCGGGTGGTGGAGGAGAAAAAAGTGTTCGAGCAATCCTTTTTGATGCTGGGATTTCCAGCTCCGTCCACGGACGACGCTCGATATCCCGCCATGAAACTCATGAACGCGCTCCTGGGCGGTGGCATGAGTTCCCCGCTGTTTCAGTCGGTGCGGGAGGAGGGATCCTTGGCCTATGAGGTGGCTTCTTTTTATCCCTCGCGCCGCGGGAAGAGTTCCTTCGTGATCTACGCCGGGATGGACCCTAAAAACCTTGGGCTGGCGGAAGAAAAAGTTCGGGCCGTGCTGTCGGACTTCGTTTCCCGGCCTCCCTCCCCTCAGGACTTGGAAGACGCGAAGAATTATATTCGGGGCCATTACCTGATGGACCACCAGACCAACGGGCGTTTGGCCTGGTATTTGGGCTGGTGGGAGTTGTTGGGAAAAGGCTGGGCCTACGATGCCGTCTATCCCTCCGACGTATCCCGGGTGACGGCCGACGAAATCAACCGGATCGCCCGCGACACCGTCGCCCAGCCTTCCGTCACCGTTCGCGTGATTTCCACCGGTCCCGTCCCGCCCGTCCCTTGATCGGGTTTTTTGAAGCGGGTTCCCTCTCCCGCTGGCGGGAGAGGGGCTTGATTCGACTGAAACACTCGATTCCCCCAACGCTCCCATTGCCAAAGAGAACCCCGTGAGAGGGGAGCGCCCTGTGGGCTTCCATGCGGCGAATGGGACGGCCGCCCCGTTGGCTTGGTTTTCCCGGGTTGTTTTAGCGGTTCCTCTGTTTGTCGCCGCCTGCGGCCGGGATCCCATCCCGGAGCCCGCTCTTGTCCCCGCCGACCTTGGCCCCGTCACAGGCGACACCTATGTGGAAGCCTCCCTGGGGGACCCCTCCCGCCTTAACCCGCTCTTGGCCTCGGACTCCGCCTCGGGAACCGTCAACGGGTATCTCTTCAACGGTCTCGTCAAATACGACCGGGATTTGAAATTAGTGGGGGATTTGGCGGAATCGTGGACGGTCCGCCAAAACGGGCTGGAAATCCTTTTCCGCCTGCGGAAGAACGTGCGCTGGCACGACGGCGTTCCGTTCACCGCCGACGACGTGGTGTTCACCTACCAACGACTTATCGACCCCAAGGTCCTCACGCCCTACGGCTCCGATTTCGCCGGGGTCCAGTCGGTGACGGCCGTGGACCCCCACACCGTGCGGGTTCTCTACAAAGAGCCCTTCGCCCCGGCCCTGGAATCCTGGGGCATGGGCCTCATCCCCAAACATGTTTTTGAGAAAGGCGATTTCAATACCCATCCCGCCCATCGGGCCCCCATCGGGACAGGCCCTTACAGGTTTCAGGAGTTAAAAACCGATGAAAAGGCGGTGTTGGTCGCCAACGCGGACTATTTCGAAGGCCGCCCGAACATCGACCGCGTGGTGATCCGGGTGATCCCGGACAGTTCGGTTCAGTTTTTGGAACTTCGGAACCAATCCATCGATTCCATGGGCCTCCGGCCGGACCAGTACATCGCCTACGACTCTTTTTTCCAGAACCACCAAAAGTTTCGTTATCCCTCCTTCAGTTACACCTTCTTCGGGTTCAACCTCCAGCGGCCTCTGTTCAAAGACCTGAGGGTTCGGCGGGCCTTGGCCCTGGCCCTCGACAAACGGGAAATCATCGACGGGGTTCTTTTGGGGTATGGCCGGTCGGCCACGGGACCTTTCCCGCCTTCTTCGTGGGCCTACGATCCCACCGTCCCCGAATGGCCTTGCGATCCCGTTCGGGCGAAAACCCTCCTGGCCGAAGCGGGCTGGCGGGACACCGACGGGGACGGCGTGTTGGATAAAGGCGGAAAACCTTTCGCTTTTACCGTCATCACGAACCAGGGCAATAAATTGCGGGAACAAACCGCCGTCATTATGCAAGCCCACCTGGCGCGGATCGGCGTTAAAATGGAGGTGCGGGTTTTGGAGTGGTCCTCCTTCATCCACGATTTCGTCGACAAGGGGAATTTTGATTCCATCCTCCTGGGCTGGAGTCTGGGCCGGGACCCGGACCAATACCTGATCTGGCATTCCAGCCAGCGGGGGGAAGGACGTTATAATTTCGTCGGGTATCAAAACCCCGCCGCGGACCGCTTGTGGGAAGAGGGGAGGCGGACGTTCGACCCGGCCCGGCGTCGACTCATTTATCACCGGCTCCATCGAATGCTGGCCGAGGACCTCCCCTACATTTTTCTCTATTACCCCGAGGCCTTGCCCACTGTGCACAAACGTTTCCATAACGTTCTTCTGGCTCCGGCCGGCATCGGTTGGAATTTCCGGGAATGGTTTGTGCCCAAATCGCTCCAACGCTACCGCTTGGCCTCCTGACCCATGGGCGCCTACCTCCTTCGGCGGCTTTCCTTAACCCTGGTGGTTTTGATCGGGATCACGGTTATGACCTCTGTCGTCATGCGCATGGCCCCGGGCGGGCTGACCGGCGGCATGACGGACCTCAGCGCCCGGGTGTCGGCCCACGAACAGCGGAAAAAGTTCATCGCTCTCTACGACCTGGACAAACCCTGGTACGTGCAATATGGCCGCTGGTTGAAAAGGCTGGCTCGATTGGATTTCGGACGTTCGTTCAAGGACGACCGGCCTGTCTTGGAAAAAATCGGGGAACGCCTGCCGAACACGCTCCTTTTGAATTTTTTGTCTTTGGGGTTCATCTTCGCCCTGGCGGTGCCCTTGGGCATTCTGGCCGCCGTGAAGCAGAACACGTTTTGGGATCGGGCGGTGTCGGTCTTCGTCTTTATTGGTTTTTCGGTTCCGACGTTTTGGTTGGCGCTCCTGCTCATGCTCTTGTTCGGCGTCCAGCTGGCTTGGTTGCCCGTTTCGGGCCTGCACTCCTTGAACTCGGACGAACTGTCCTTCGCCGCTAATTGGGCGGATACCGGGCGACATTTAATTCTTCCGGTCTTTATATCCGCCTTTACGGGTTTGGCAGGGCTTTCTCGGTTCGTGCGGAACGGTTTGTTGGAGGTGATCCGCCAGGATTACATTCGGACGGCCCGCTCGAAGGGCCTCCCGGAATCCCGGGTGATCGGGCGGCATGCCCTTCGGAACGCACTGATCCCGGTGATCACGATTTTGGGTCTGTCCCTGCCGGACCTGATCGGCGGGGGTTTTATTTTCGAGACCATTTTCGCCTTCCCCGGCATGGGACGGTTGGGGTTCGATGCCATCATGGCGCGGGATTTTCCGGTGGTGATGGGGTCGGGACCATCGCGGCGTTTCTCACGCTGGCGGGGAACTTCCTGGCCGACCTGGCCTACGCCGCGGCCGATCCGCGCATCCGCTTGGCGGGGAAAAGCTGATGTGGCGACTCTACGCGGACCGCTTTTTCTCCAACCGGCTGGCCTTGGCCGGGGGCGCCCTCCTCTTTTTGATCGGTTTCTCGGCGTTGTGCGCGCCGCTCCTGGCTCGGGCCGAACCCGACCAACAACGGCTCACGGAGCGCTTGCAACCGCCGTCGTCCCGCCATCTTCTCGGCACGGATGACTTGGGGCGGGACGTTTTTTCCCGCTTGCTCCACGGCGGACGCGTGTCGCTTCGCGTGGGCCTGTTGGCGGTGGCCATCTCCGTGACGTTGGGAACCCTGGTGGGCTTGTTGGCGGGGTTTTTCGGCGGGGTGGTGGACGTGGTTCTCATGCGGCTGGTGGACATCGTGCTTTGCTTTCCCACGATCTTTTTGATCCTCATGGTGATCGCGTTCTTGGAACCGAGCCTCTGGAACGTCATGGCCGTGATCGGGTTCACCTCCTGGCCGGGGTTGGCGCGGCTGGTGCGGGGGGAAACGCTCAGCCTTCGGGAACGGGATTTCATTTTGGCGGCCCGCGGGTTGGGCCTCTCCACACCGAGAATTCTCTTCGTCCACTTACTGCCGAACCTGGTGGCGCCCATTTTAGTGTCGGCGACGCTGGGGGTCGGCGGAGCGATTTTAACCGAGTCGGCCCTTTCCTTTGGGGCTCGGCGTGCAACCCCCCATGGCTTCCTGGGGCAACATCCTGACCAGCGGGAAAGATTACCTCCACGTGGCCTGGTGGCTGTCGGTGTTCCCCGGCCTGGCCATCCTGGTCACGGTGTTGGCGTTGAACCTGTTGGGCGAAGGATTGCGCGACGTTCTGGACCCCCGGGGGAACGGGTGAGCCTGCTCTCCATTCGGGATCTCCGGGTGGATTATCTCCGGTCCGGAAAACGGGTTCCCGCTCTGCGAAACGTTTCGCTCTCCTTGGAACCGGGCGAATCCCTGGGCCTGGCGGGGGAATCGGGGTCGGGTAAATCCACGCTGGCCCTGGCGGTCCTCCGCCTGCTCCCGGAAACGGCGGGGATCGCCGCCGCCCAGCTCGCGTGGGAGGACCGGGAAATCCTCTCTCTCTCGAATCGGGACCTGCGCGCGCTCCGCGGCGGGCCCGTGGGCATCGTTTTCCAAGATCCCTTTTCCGCCTTGAATCCGGTTCTGACCGTGGGGGACCAAGTGGAAGAGGTGCTGGAGTTTCATGCCGGCGGGCGAAACCGGGCCCGAGTTCTGTCCCTTTTCGACCAGGTTCGACTTCCCGATCCAGCGGGTCTTTACGGGGCCTATCCCCACCAACTCTCCGGCGGCCAACGCCAGCGGATCTGCCTTGCCATCGCCATCGCGGGGAACCCGAAATTGCTGATCGCCGACGAACCCACCACCGCTTTGGACGTGACGGTGCAACGGGAAATCCTGAACCTGTTGGACGAATTGCGGCGGGAATTGAAAATGGCGCTTTTGCTGGTCACTCACAACGTCGGGTTGTTGTCCGAACGAACGGATCGGCTGGCCATCCTCTACGCGGGAGAAATCGTTGAAATCGGACCCACGGCGACGGTGCTGGGAACCCCGGCCCACCCCTACACCCAAGGCCTGTTGAAGTCCCTGCCGCGCCTCTCCCGGTCCGAGCGGCGCCTGCCGGCCCTGCCTGGCCAACCGCCGGACCCCCGCGCCCTCCCGTCGGGGTGCCCCTTTCATCCCCGTTGTCCGTCGATTTTCGCCCCCTGCGCCGCCCAAGACCCCCGTTTGCGGGTCTCAAAAGACCCAGCGGTCCGCGTCTCCTGCCATTTGTATTGACTTCATCACCCGACCATCGCCGATTTTTTGACCGGATTTCTTTGGGGAATTTCAGAAACGGCTCACCACCCTCATCCGGCTCCCCTCCTATCCCTTCCTACCAACAGGGACCTCGCGTAGCCGCGAGGCAAACGGGGACGACACCTAGCGGCGTCGCCTTCGGGCCACCTTCCCCCAAGAGGGGAAGGAAAACATGGACTTTCCCTTTCCTCTTGGGAGAGGGCAGGGTGAGGGATCTGAGTAGTTACGAATTTCATATTATTTCCGGGATGATTGAACCTCGGGGAGTTAGAAAAAACGTTGCGGCCCGCCGTCTGGGTTGGTTCTTATGACGCCTCTTCTGCAAACACAGGGTCTCGGAAAGGTTTACCCCGTGAGGGGCGGCGTTTTCCAAACCCGACGGGGGGACGTTCGGGCCTTGGACGGGGTGTCTCTGTCCCTGAACGCCGGTGAATCTTTGGGGCTCGTGGGGGAATCCGGTTCCGGAAAGACGACCTTGGCGCGTGTCTTGGCGGGTTTTTTGGCGCCCAGCGCCGGACAGGTTTTTTGGGAGGGACGTCCCCAAAACGATTTTTCCCGGTCGGAGTGGGCGGGCCGGGTCCAAATGGTGTTCCAAGATCCCTCGGCTTCGCTCAACCCCAAACTTTCCGTGGGAACCCTGTTGGAAGAAGCCCTGGGCCGACGGGTGGGGCGCGGGAGGGCGGGGTCTTTGGTGGAGGGGGCCTTGGCCGAGGTGGGACTGCCTTCCGACGCGCGGTTCTATTACCCCCACCAGTTTTCCGGCGGGCAAAAACAGAGGGTGGCCATCGCCCGAGCTCTGGCGGTGGGGCCCAAACTATTGATCGCGGACGAGCCCGTGTCCGCCTTGGATTTGTCGGTTCAAGCCCAGATATTGAATTTGTTGGCCGACCTTCGTGAACGGTGGCAATTGTCTTTGATCTTGATCAGTCACGACCTCACCGTGGTGCGCCAAATGACCGATCAGATCTTGATTTTGGAACGGGGCCGGTCCGTGGAGGCCGGCGGGACGGAGACCGTGTTGACCCGCCCCTCCAGCCCGGCGACGAAGACGCTTTTGGACGCCGTTCCATCCCTCCTCCGATGAGAGATCAACGAACCCTCCACACCCTGCTGGCCGACACCGCGCGCCGGGTGCCCGAGGCCGTGGTGTTCCATTACCGCGGTCAGGTGTGGACCTACCTGCATCTGGAAGAAAGGGTGGAGCGCTGTGCCGCTGGGCTTTCCAAACTCGGGATCGGCCGGGGGGATACCTTTGGAATCCTCCTTCGGAACTCGCCGGAATTCGTCGTGCTCTTCTTCGCCCTGGCGCGGCTGGGGGCCGTGGCGGTCCCCGTGAATTTCCTGGAACGGGGAGACCGGGTCGGCTATATTTTCGCGGACGCCGGGGTGAAGGGATGTCTCACCTCCCGGGAATTCCTGAAAACGGTTCAGGAGGCGCAGACGCACTGTCCTTCCCTGAAACACGTTTTTCTAAAGGACGGCGGGAGCGACGCCCTTTCCTTCGACCGTTTGCTGGAACCCGCGACCCGAACCGCGGGCGATCCGTCCCTGATGTCCGATGCGCTGGCGCTCCTGATTTACACGGCGGGGACCACGGGGCTTCCCAAGGGCGTCATGCTGACCCACGGCAACTTCATGGCCAACGTGGAGTCCTGCCGCCAGGCCATCGAGGTGGGGGAGAAGGACCGGTTCCTCTGTCTCCTTCCCATGTTTCATTCATTTTCCTGGACGGTGAACGTTTTGCTCCCGATCCGGCTCGGGTCTTCCATCGTCATCATGGAGTCACTCCTCCCCTTCGATCCTGTGCTGAAAGCCATTTGGGAACACCACGTCACCGTGTTCTGCGCGGTCCCTCCGATCTTTGCCGCGCTCACGCAAAAGGTTCGGGGCTTAAAAGCGTTGGCCCTGCGCGTGGTAAACCCGGTGCGGGTGGCGATTTCCGGCGCGGCCGCCCTGCCGGTGGCGGTGCACAAGGATTTCGAGAAGGCGTTCCATATCCCTTTGCTGGAGGGCTACGGCCTAACGGAAGCGGCCCCGGTGGTGACGGTCAACCCCTTGCACAAGGCGCGTAAACCCGGCACCGTGGGCCTGCCGATTCCCGGCGTGGAAGTCAAACTGGTGGACGAAGAGGAACGCTCCCTTCCCACAGGCCAAGTGGGCGAAGTGTGCGTGCGCGGCGCGAACGTGATGGCCGGTTACTACAAACGTTCGGAAGAGTCCCGCGCCAGTTTCACCCGGGACGGGTGGCTGAAATCCGGCGACCTGGGGCGGTTCGATGCGGAGGGGTATCTGTCCATCGTGGACCGAAAAAAGGATTTAATCCTCGTCAAAGGATTAAACGTTTACCCCCAGGAGATCGAGCATGTGTTGGAGGGCCATCCCGCCGTGGCCGAGGCCGCCGTCGTCGGCGTTCCGGACGACACCGGGGACGAGGCGATCCGGGCTTTCGTCGTTTTAAAAGAGGGGCGGACCGACGCGCCCCTGACGCTCTTGGCCCATTGCCGCGCGCGCCTGGCGCCCTACAAGACGCCCAACGGGATCGAGATTCGCGCGGAACTTCCCAAGAACGCCATGGGAAAAGTGTTGAAAAAAGAGTTGCGGAATGAAGCCCAGTCCAAACGGAGACGACCATGACCCCTTTCATTCGCGAGATCGCCGCGCTGTCCGGCGGCAACGTTTGGCTGGTGGGCGGGTTTTTGCGCGACGCCCTGCTGGGCCGGCCCACCGCCGACGTGGACGTGGTGGTGGACGGAGACGCCGGCGCCCTGGCCAAGCGTTTCGCCCGGGCCCCGGGCCGATCCTTTTTTCCTTTGGACAAGGAGCGGGGCACCTACCGGGTATCTCTTTCGGCGAATCTCTTTAGACCTCCGAAGTTATCGACGGATCACAAAGAACTTCCTTCTTCTCTTGGGAGAAGGTGCCCCGAAGGGGCGGATGAGGGATGTGCCATCTTTTCGTTGGGAAATAGAATCCCTCACCCTGCCCTCTCCCAAGAGGAGAGGGAAAATCGTTTCAGAGGGCTAAAGAGACACCTTCCATCTCCCCAGGAAAACGGCCATTTCGATTTCGCGCGGCTCCAGGGGCCGACCCTGGAGGCCGATCTCCGCCGGAGGGACTTCACCGTTAACGCCCTGGCCCTTCCCGCCTCTCTGTGGGGAACCGCCCGTTGGCGCGCGAACCTGCTGGACCCCACCGGCGGGGTTCCGGACCTGGCGGCGCGCCGCTTGCGGCGGGTGTCCCCAAGCGTTTCGGGAAGAACCCCTTCGGCTTTTGCGGGCCTACCGATTTTCGGCGGAGCTGGGGTTTGGCCTCACGCCGGAAACCGTACGGGACATCCGGCTCCATCGTCGAAAACTTTCCCGAAGCGCGCCCGAACGGGTGCGGGAGGAACTGCTCCGCCTCCTCGCCACGCCCCGAGCCGCGACCACTCTTGCCGACATGGACCGTGCCGGTCTCTTGGTCGTTCTCTTTCCGGAGTTGGAACCCATGCGCCGGACGGGCCGGGCCTATTACGGGACGGGGGGGGTGCTGGCGCATTCCCTGGCGGCCGTGGGGTCTCTGGAAAAATTGCTGGAAGAACTGCCGCTCCAGTTCCCTTCTTTTCACGGGGCGTTGTCGAAACACCTGCGCGAGACTGTCGGCGGCCACCCCCGGTTCGCCCATTTGAAGTTGGTCGAACTCTTCCACGACATCGGCAAGCCCGCCACCGCGAAAAGAGAAAAGGGGAAACTCCATTTTTACGGCCACGACGCCGTGGGGGCGCGCCTGGTGGCCAAAATCGCTTCTCGCCTGCGTCTTTCGTCGAACGAGTCTCGTTCCCTTTCCCGCCAAGTGGGCGCCCACATGCGCCCGGGGAACCTCGGCCACACGCCGGTTTTAACCGACCGGGCGATCTATCGTTTCTACCGGGATTTGGAGGGCGACGCCGTGGGCCTTTTGATCGTTTCTTTGGGCGACCACTTCACCTATCTATCCACCCGCGCCCGCCGCGCCCGGAAAGACCCGGTCTTCCGCACGATCCGAAAGATGCTGTCCAATTTTTTCTTGAAACCTGAAGCCGTGGAACCCCCCAAAATCATCGATGGGAATCAGCTCATGAAATCCCTCAAATTGAAGCCCGGCCCCGACGTCGGCCGTCTCCTGGCCGAGATCCGCGAAGCCCAATCCACCGGAGAAGTGACCACCCCCGCGCAGGCCCTCCAATGGGCCCGCCGACTCCTTTGACAGGAGCCCGCCCGTCCCCCCGATTTTCTTCTTTCAGAGCTCTCCCTCTCCCGCCTCGACGGCGGGAGAGGGTCGGGGAGAGGGAACAACGCAAAGACGTTTCTACAAACGGGAGAAAGACGAGATTCAAAAAAAGGCCAGGCCCGAAATCGGGCCTGGCCTTTCTTCTTAAGTGGAGCGGGCCATGCCGCTAGGCATGGTCCCTGTTTGTAGGAAGGGATGATGGCCGTTCCCCCACGGCACTTCCGCTGGCGCGGTCGGGAATCCCCTCTCCCCCGTGCCTTCGGCACTCCTCCGCGGGCCGGCCACTGGCCCTGGCGCAACGCTCCGCGTTGCTTTTCCGCCATTCAAGGCGGCGGGCCAGTTGGCTTCGATTCCCATCACCCAAACGCGCACATAAACGAAAGGCCAGGCCCGAAATCGGGCCTGGCCTTTCTTCTTAAAGTGGAGCGGGTGATGGGAATCGAACCCACATCTGAAGCTTGGGAAGCTTCCATTCTACCACTGAACTACACCCGCAACGGGGGGCTTACTAAAATCTTTAAACCCCCCATTATATCTCTGGAAATAATGTCGTCTTTGGATTATGATTATACCTCGGGAGGGCCAGTCAATCAAGTCAATAATGTTGGGGTGCTATTTCTGTCGTGAAAGGGAAGAAAGCGGCTGAATCAGGATTTCTGCTTCCAGGTTGGATAGCTTTGGTTGAAGTGGTGCATAAGTAACAGGTGTGACAGTTAAAAAAGGGCGTGGGTTCTGTTCGGATTGTTCCTCGGCGAGGAATAATCACTTGATTTTGGCTTTGAATATCGAAAATGGTTGTAATGGCGCATGAGGCAGGGGTGTAGCCCAACGCCAAAAAAGAAGTTAGCATCGGGCCAATTCAAACGGGGGGGACGGAGATGCCTGAGAGATTAAGGCGCGGCGTAACGCTGGTCGAACTCATGATCGCCATTGCCCTGTTGGCGATTATTGTGCTGGTGGTAAGCCGCACCTTTTTTGCGGTTCACAGCTCATCCCTCAACTCTCGTATGCAAATCCGCGCCAGCCGACTAGCGGACATGATCCAAACGCGTTATTCAAACATGTATTTTGGGTATGTGATGCCTGTGGACTCACGGTTGCAGAATTTTGGTCTCCCGGCAGGGGCCACCTATCCTGTTTATTCCACACAGGCGGTTCCGGGTTCCAGCATTGCCGGTGCTTGGAACACGACGGTTTTATATTCGACCTGGCTCCCGCAGACGTCTGTCTATCCCGAACTGCCGGTTCTTAACGAGATTCGTAAAGAGGTTCGCGCCGCGGGGTTTTCGGATTTCGTGGTCAACGTGACGCCTATGCGCCGGGATCTCTCCGCCACGACTGGAATGACCTCCTCTTTGGTTCCCTTTTTAGACGTGGCTCCGGCCGACGGCATAGATGATGTGGATCCAGGGATCGGGTTCGTGGACTACAACAACGACGGTGACACGGTGGACTTTTTTTGGATTAACGACTATTTCTTCACTTCGGAGCGCCCCAACACCCATATCGCCCAGCTTTCCATTAGCCTGCTTAAGAAAAATGAAACCGTGGTGTCGAAACGGGGACAATTGCTTACCATGGAAGCCCTGGGTTCCGGCAACGTGCGTCATTCTCCGTTTTCCGAAGAGGCGGCGTACGGCATCGCGCTTCTGAACATCCCGTCCACGGCCACCGTGACATTGTTCGATAAGCACAGCCCGAATATGACCATCCAACTCAGTGAAGTAACGGACCAAAACTTTACGGGAATGTCCGGTTTCCAAGGGCTTTCTTTCGTGCCCTTCGTCTACCCGCCCAACGTGGTCTCCGTTCAGGCCGACTCCAATCCGGGGGCGCCTACCCCGATTCAACTCATTGGTTGGACGGAACCTGGCGCAACCGTGGAAGTTCGATGGAATCCGGTGGGCACGGATCCGGTCATTGATTCCAGCCAGGCCGATATTTTTGGTAACTTCAACTTTCCCGCTCCCGTCCTGAACAATGGTCTCGTGCTCGGATGGAACCGGTTCGCCTTGCGGGCAGTGAAGGGGGGGGACATTTCGCCTTTTATCGTCCGGAAACTTATCAAGGACGATCGTAGCCCGCTTTTGTCAAACACAAAGCCTCCGAACAACACGAACAGCATTAAAACCTTAACACCGTTCGTGCAGATGACCTTTCAGGATCAAATTCCTCAGTCGACCACAGTGGTCAGTGGGATCTGTCCAGAATCCATCACGTTAATAGCTCACGTAGGTTCACAGAATTGGAGCGTTAAGCCCTCCGACTACGATCCGGCGACAGGTCGAATACTGTGGGTGAACCCAGTCACGTTGCTCCCCGCGACATTGCAAAATGGATCTTATGAGTGGAAAGTCCAAGGGGGGGACAACGCTGGCTACAAAATTCGTTCTTCGCGGCAGGGAATCTATTGGCATTTTTCCATTAACGTGCCCTCCACTGATTTGACACCGCCCACCGTTTCCCCCTTCGTTGCAACCGTCTCTGGTTCCAATGTGACGGTTGATGCGGATCTGGACGATCTCCAAAGTGGTGTCAATCTGAATACTTTCACACTAAAGCTTGGGCCCAATGGGGGGCCCTTCCCCGTTATTCTTGACGGCGCCACAACGCCGAGTGTGGGCCGGTTTTTTTCAGCCATAAATTCCACCTCTGGTGCTCATTTTCATTACGCGCACCCCGTGGCGCTCACTTCTGGACCTTACGTGGTGTTTATTGATGTTAAAAACCACAAGGCTGTTCCAATAACTGTTAGTACGCCGTTCACGGTTCCCTAAGTTATGGAGCCCCTTTTTGTCAGTCCACGAAAATCGCTGCCCCGAGGCCCCTTGGAGCGGGGGTTAACGATGGTTGAACTTGTGGTGGTGGTTTTCATCCTGGGTTTGATTTTGGTTCCGCTGGTTCATTTTTTTCGGTCTTCGCTCATGCAATCCGTCAAGTTGAAACGTGGTTTGGACAGTCAGGACGCCATCCGTAACGCTATGCGCGAAGTGGAACGAGATTTTCGCGAGATGGTCCAGGTGGATGTTTCCTCCGCTACGTTTATCGAGTTCCGGCTGGACAGTACCCGCCTGCCGGGTTACAACCCGAACGGCGACCCGGACGGCGACGGTATCATCAATATTCGGGATGCGGACGTCGACGATGACTATGGGTCTATGTTGACTCCCGCCACCCAGTGGACCTGCGGTTTCAACCTAAGAGACGACGACGAGTTTGACCCCACCATGAGCGACGTGGCGGTCATTAACGACGGGAAGATCGACGTTCTTTGTCGATATTTTGTGAAGGACGGCGCGCTCCTTCGCGATTACAACTACCACGAGGCGGGGTGGGGTCTCCACGAAGAGGTGCTCGCCAAGTCCCTTTCAACCGACGGGTTTAAAATAGAATATTTTGGCAACGTGAACGAACTGATGGGAATGAATGTCGACCTGGGGAACGACGGGGTGAAAGCGGTTGTGGATCCAGGCCAAGGGGACCGCATCATTACGGACAAGGAAATCGACATGGTTCTCCCCGTCGAAGGAGGGAACGGCAACCAAAGTTCTCTCCTTCCTCCCTATGACCGGATTGATACGTTCGTTGAAAGGAAATACATATTCTTTTTTTCCGTCCGCTTGGCCCAGGACGCCAATCATGACGGCAAAGACGATTTTAGTTTGAGGACGGAAGTTTCGCCGTTGCTTCTTCCCGTGAGGAGGTCCTTGCCATGAACCCGAAGGGGAAGCCGCTTGCCGATTCCCGAAGGTCCGCGGGGTCGGTTCTTCTCTATGTCATGTTTATCGCGTTGTTCGTTTTTCCCGTGCTCTTGGTATTGACCAAGCGGGCCATCACGCAAAACATGCTCAATGTGAAGGATTGGCAACAAAAATCGGCCCGCGGTTTGGCCTTGAACGTTCCTTTCGACTATGTTCGCCAGTTCAGTCAACGCCCTTTCATCGATTACGGAGACATAGCCCAATTTAACCGCCCCGAGCTGTTTTACAGCGTCGGTTTTACAACGGTGACTTTCCATCTGAATGCCGCGGATCACAGCGTTTACCTTCGTGCGCTCGGTAAATATGGATCTAACCCCAACGCCCCCAAATCCGTGAAAACCTTG
The DNA here is from genome assembly GCA_016721625.1 of Elusimicrobiota bacterium. Classification (NCBI taxonomy): domain Bacteria; kingdom Pseudomonadati; phylum Elusimicrobiota; species Elusimicrobiota bacterium. The sequence goes on along the minus strand of JADKHR010000001.1, from coordinate 773,976 downwards.
GACTCGGTGATCAAATTCAGTAGCGATCTCTTGCTCTATACTAAAGCCTATCCGAGGGCATCTTTTACATTCTCCCCCGGGACGACAGGAATCATGCAGGGGGGATGGTTTTCCCGCGGACTGCACATCCTGGCGGGGGCGACCCCCTTCTTTAACGGCGGGCCGGTCGTCATTGATGGCGAGGTGGATTTTCCAGGATCTCCCATCTTCAGTGCCGATGTCTATTATTCCGATCCAACGCCCAATTGGGGGGGGGCCAGCTTTATCAATGGAGCCGTGAAATATCCCTTCGTGTTCGGTATCACGATGCCGCCCAGCAGTCCCAATTATTATCTCACCTATAACACGTTAAACACCGGAAATTCCGTTACCCCAAGTTCACAAACCTGGAAATTCGGATATGATATCTCCGCTTTGCCTGCAAACAGATCCTTTTTTACCATTTTAGAGGAGGCCGGCCACCCTCGCCACGTTTATCCGGAAGCGGGAGCTATTTTGCTTGCTGAAAACACGGCGCTTTTTCTGGAGGGCCCCGTTCACGGTCGCGTTACCGTTGTTTGCACAGGCAATGGGACCCCGGTTGGACCGGCTTACAACATTATGTCCGGCTCCAAAAATGTTCGGGTCACTGGCAACGTGGTTATTGGCACGCACAGCTTAACGTATGACCATGGATCGGGCCTCACCGCCGACTCAACGCACGCCTTCATGCTGATGGTTTCATCCCATGTTGTGTTTGCCCATGAGGACAATTTTGATGCTCCCATCAATTTCAGTGGAGTCATCTATAGCTGGACGACCGGTCCGTATGGGAAATTCTTGGATGCTAAAAATACGGGGGGCCCCCACAGCCTGACAATAAGTGGAGTGGATACCGCTGGGCTCTATTATTGGTGGTACCCAAATTCAGATATGATTAACGTGTGTGACCCCGGTTTGGCCAGATACCCGCCCCCCGGCCTTCCCGAAACCCCCCGCGTCGTGTCCCTCAAACCCTCCTACTGATTCAGGGGACGTCCTAAAGTATTAAACAATTGCTTCGGTTTGGGCGAATAAGGTAAACTTTCCCTATGCCCCGACAGGCTCGGTTGGACTTTGAAGGGATGTTTTATCATGTCATTAACCGTGGCATGGAGCGGAGGAAGATATTCGAAAACGCTGAGGATTACGAAAAGTTTATCGACCTGTTGGCGCGGTTTGCGCCGGAGGCTGGTTTGCGAGTGTATGGTTGGGTGCTGATACCCAACCATTTTCATTTGGTGGTCAGGCGCGGGAAGGAACCGTTGGGGACTTTCATGGGTCGATTGCAGACGGCCTACGCGGGCTACTTTAATCGTCGACGGCGGCGGGTCGGCCGGTTGTTTCAGAACCGCTTTAAGTCGATTCTTTGTGACGAGAACGTTTATTTTTCGGAGTTGGTGGCTTACGTCCACCTAAATCCCCTTAGGGCGAAGCTCTTGACCGGGATGAAGGAACTTGGCGAGTATCGCTGGAGCGGGCACAGGGCTCACTTGGGTTTGGACAAAATACCTTGGCAGGATACGGAATCGGTGCTGAGCCGGTTCGGACGAACGAAGGGGAACGCCCGTCGGGCGTATCTCTCCTACCTGGAAGAAAAACGGGGCGTGCGCCGGGACCTTTCGGGCGGCGGACTGGTGCGGAGCGCGGGCGGTGTCCAGATGGCGATGGCGGGCGGTCCGGAGGAATACGATTCCCGGATTCTGGGGGACGGGGATTTCGTGCGGGAGGTGGGGGTTCGGACGAAAACAAGGATCGTGGCCCCGGGGCCCACGGTTGATCTCCGGGTTTTGATCCGCGCGGTGGGCGACCAGTTGGGAGTACCCATGGACGAAATTGTGCGGTCGGGAAAAACCACGGCGCGGGGAAGTCGATGCCGCGAGGCCATTTGTCTGGCAGGGGGCCGCCATTTTGGGATTAAAAAGATCATTTTAGCCGAGGGTCTTGGGGTCACCCCGATGGCGATTACAAAATTGTGCCGTTCGGGGGAGGAATCGAGCGAAGCGGGAGATTTGTCCGACCGAATTCGCGATAGTATAATAGTGAAGGGCGTCCCCTAATGGTTCGTTTTTTTTCGTTTCAGAGGAGCGCGGTGCCTTGGGGGGGTGTTTGGGGGGATGGGGGTGGCGGTGTTTGCGGGGTGGCGGGGCATGTGGATTCGGTGGGGCTTCGGTTTCAGGCCCAGCAGTTTTTTGTTCCGGCCTTGATGGGGTTGGCGGTGTCGGGGGCGTTTACGGCGCTTTTTCGGTCCACCCAGAAGGAAGCGGAAACGTCGCTCGGGATCATTTTGGCGGACGCGGGCTTGTTGGCGGTTTTGTGGGGCGTTCCTTTTTTGGGTGCGCTGGTTTCCATCTCTCAATGGTGGCAGGGGCGGAACTGTTTTCCGCCGGCGGAAATCGCCAATTACGCCATTGTTTTCGCCTTGGCGGGGGCGGGGTTCGCGGTTTTCTTTCACGGGGTTCGCTTTCCGCTCTCCCTCTGGCACAGCTGGCCGCCGATCCGCTACGGGGCGATCGTGATCCTCTCCTTGTGGGCGTGCTACAGCGGCCCTTCCTTTTTGGCGAGGATGGCGGCCGACCTTTCGGTTCGGGACGATCGCCGCCGACGGCTTGAATTCTTTGAGAGCCAAACGGGTCTTTCTCCGGACGATGTGGGATCGGGTTTCGTCCAGGGCCTGTACGGGTTCGACGTGCCTCCTTTCAACATCGCCACCGACTCGCGGGGGTTTATTTCCGCCACCGGCGGGTTCCAGTGGTATGCGGGGCTCCCGGCTCCGGGGCTTTTACGCCTGGGGCCCAACGGACATTTGGACGAATCGTTTCCTCGCTTTCCGGAGTTTCCCATCCTTTTTTCAACCCCCCGCATTTTGGTCGCTCGTTCCGGAAATTTGTACTTGAACGTGGGGTTGGGCGCCGGGCCGGCCCCGACCCGAATCCTTCCCAATGGTCAAATCGACTTACGGTTCTCGGAGGCGGTGGGCGACGTGGCCCATCCCCAGTATGGGCCGGACCACATGGCGTTCCAGAAGGACGGGAAACTTCTCTTTTCGAATTCCTTGCGGTTCATTAACGAGGCGCCGATCGCTCTCGTGCGGTTGAACCCGAGCGGCACCCAGGATGTCCTCTTCACCGAAAAGGCCAACCAAGCCCTGGAGGCCCGGTGGGGAACCGTCCGTTGTTCCCGGGTGGAAGTGACCGGGGACGGCCGGATTCTGGCGGCGGTTGAAAGCGAGACGGGAAGCCATGGGTCGCGACTGGCGCGATTGCTGGGCGATGGGACGTTGGACCCGACGTTTCGTCCCCCCGAAGACCTGAACGTGACGGATTTCCGGGCCGCTCCCGATGGGCGGGTGTACGTTTTAGCGGCGCCCGCGGAGGGCAAAGAAAAGCCGGGATTGATGCGCTTGCTTGAAGACGGGCGCCGGGATCCCGGGTTCGCGCCTCCCGCCTTGGGCGTTCCGGCCAGGTGTTTTACGGTACAGGCGGGCGGCGAGGTTTTAGTGGGAGGACGGTTGACCAACGCCGCGGGGCGGACCTGCGGGCTCCTCCGCTTTCTCCCGGATGGGCGGTACGATCCCGATTTCCTGCCCAACCGGAATTCGCATCTCATCACGCCTTCCGTGATGGCCATGCATGTGGGGGAGGACGGGAAAATATATTTATCCGGCCGTTTTTCAACGCTTCAATACCTTTTCGGGCGTCGCCTTTTCACCTTCCTTTGCCTGACTCCAGACGGGAAGCGCGACCCGAAATTTGTTCTTCCCTGATTCTTTACCGACCCCTTCGCGCCCTCTCCCGGATAAGCTAATATGGCGTAACGACCCAGGGCTCAGATCAGTTCACCGTCGTGAAACCCCACCCTTTTCCCGCCCCTCTCCCGCGAGCGGCCCCTCGCAGAGCTCTGGGCACCGGGGGCGCCAGGGGCGCTGATGCGGGAGAGGGAGAAACGGCTGGACCTGAGCGGTTACAATATGGATTTTAAAGAGGACGCGGCGAGACGGGCGAGCGCTGGGCCGAAAAACAAAAAGAGCCCTGGGGGCCTGTCCGACCTCTCCGACCGTTCGTTGGTAACGCGAAAACAAAGACCCCGTTTTCGGAGGTTTTTCTAACCCATGGTTTTTAATCAACCTCTTTCTTATCGAACCCTTCCCCCGGCCGTCAAGGCTCTGCTGACCTTGAACGTGGGGGTTTTTGTCCTGCAATGGATTTTTTCCCTCACGGGGGGGCCGGACCTGGTTCCTCTCTTCGGGCTGACCCCTGGTTTTGTCACGGGCCGGTTATGGCTCTGGCAGATGGTGACCTATATGTTCCTCCACGGCGGGGTCTTCCACCTTCTCTTCAATTCCTACATGCTGTGGGCCCTGGGGAAAGTCATCGAGCTTCAATGGGGAACCCGTTCGTTCCTCTTCTATTATTTCCTCTGCGGGGTGGGGGCGGCGGCGGTCAACGTGGCGGTCCAACCCAACGCCCTCGTGCCGGTGATCGGGGCGTCGGGGGCCATCTACGGGCTTCTGGTGGCCTTCGCCCTGATGTTTCCCAACGCGGTTTTCCTCGTTATGTTCATCGTTCCCATGAGGGCGAAGCACGCGGTGATCTTTTTCGCGCTGTTGGAACTGATGTTCAGTTCAAGCGCCAACGCCTCCCATATTGCGAACGTGGCCCACTTGGGGGGAATGGCCACGGGGTTCTTGTATCTCAAAAGCCGAACCTGGCGCTACGACATCCGGCTTTGGCGCGGGCGGATCGGCGACTGGATCCATCGACGAACGGCGCCCAAACCGCCCATCTCTTTCCACGAGTTGGGTGCGGAGGTGGACCGGATTTTGGAAAAGATTTCCGCGAAAGGCCGTTCCAGCCTGACCTCCGACGAGAGGGAATTGTTGGAGCGTTATTCCCGGATGAAGCGGTAGGCGAGGGGAGTGCGCATCGGAAAGAAAAAGACTTCAGGGCTTTTGACCGCCCCCTGGCCCCCTCCTTGGGAAGGAGGGGGGAAACTTCTCCTTCATAGGGGCCGTGGAGCGCTCCGAAAAGATGTCTGCGGCGGCCGCTACAAAATGCAGGCTCCGTCGGAGGCACCAGGCGGCTGAAAAGGGCCCTTTCTTTTTCTACAGAAGGGGGGAGAGGACCCGACAGAGGCCTTCGGTGAATTGTCGGGTGAGGGACAGTTCGGAGAGTTCGTCGTGGTGGACGACGGCGGCGCGGGCGGCCATGCGGTCGAACTCGCGGACCAGGTGGCCGGCGACGCCTCGGTCGTAGAGCAAAAGACTCAGTTCGAAATTGATCAAAAAGCTCCGCGTGTCCATGTTGGCGGAGCCCACCAGGGCCAAGTGCCCGTCCACGGTGACGACCTTGGAATGCAAAAAGCTCTCCCCGTGTTCGTAAATTTTGACCCCGCTCTGTAAAAATTCCTTAAACCAGCTCCGACCCGCCCAATCCACGACAGGGTGGTCCGTTTTGCGCGGCAAAAGCAGTTCCACCCGAACTCCCTTCCGGGCGGCGCTTTCCAACGCCAAGGCCACCGGCACCGTGGGAATGAAATAGGGCGTGGTGATGGTCACTCGGTGGCGCGCGGAGTGGATGGCTTCCAGGAAAATCATGGCCAGCGCGTTTTCCCGCCGGTCCGGCCCTGTGGGCAGGGCCTGGACCAGGGTCGTCCCCCGGACGGTGGGCGAGGGAAAAAAAGTTTCACCCGCCAAGTTTTCGCCGGTGGCATAGTTCCAATCCTCGCCAAAGACGGTCTGCAGTTCTTCCACAGCGGGGCCTTCCAGCCGCACGTCGGTTTCCCTCCAGCGGATGCGCCGCGAACCCACGCGCCAAAAATTGTGGCCGATGTTTTGGCTCCCCAGGAACCCCACGTTTCCGTCGATCACGGTCAGTTTTCGGTGGTTCCTGAAATTGAAGGCCCAGGGGCGGCGGAACGTTCGAAACGGGCCGAAGAAGTCCGTCCGGACCCCCGCCTGCCGGAGCGGTTTAAGAAAACTTCGGCCCACGCGATACGAACCCACGGCGTCCATCAAGAGACGGCACTGAACGCCGCGTTTCGCCTGCTCGATCAATAGGTCCCTGAAATGGAGGCCCGTGCTGTCGGGTTCCACGATGTAGTAGCACATGTGCACGTGGTGTTTGGCCTGGCGGATGGCCTGGGTGAGGGCGGTGTCGGTTTCGGTGGAGTGGTCAAAGACCGTCACGCGGTTGCCGCCGATGACCGGGTAATCCGTCAACTTCGCGGCCAAAAGTTCCACGTCCCGCAGTCCCGGAGCGAGGCCGGCCCGAAGGTCGGTGGGTTCGTGGATCAGCGCCAGTCGCCGGCTGGGGTTTGGAATGAAACGTCGACGGAGCCGGAACCGCTGGTAGCCGAAAAACGCGTAGAGGAAGAGCCCCGCGAAAGGGAAAAGGAAGAAGCCCAGCACCCAGGCCAAGGTGACCGCGGGATCCCGTTTTTGAGAAATCACGATGAATGAAAACAGAAAGGCCAACCCCAGGTCGAGAACCGCGAGAAGGCCCCACCCCGACAACAAAAAGTCAATCATGGGCGGAGGGTTCCTCCCCGTCGACCGCCGTGACCAGCGCGTCCAAAAGGTCGTCCTCTATTCCGTCTTCGAGCGGCGACTCGTCGGGTTCCAGGGATGGAGGCGGCGTGTAGCGGCCCGTGGCGATCAGGCGGCTCCGCACCCAGTTCGCGCGGCCAGCCACCCAGGGGCCAGAATCCGTGGGCCGGTGCCGCCGAGGGCTCGGCAGGACGGCCGTGAGCGCGATGGCTTGGTCCCAGGTGAGGTCCTCCGCCGAGGCATTAAAATATTCCCGCGCCGCCGCCTCGGCCCCGAAAATTCCGTCGCCCCATTCCGCGATGTTTAAATAGATTTCCAAAATCCGCTTTTTGGTCAGGGTCTTTTCCATCCGCTGGGCCAAAACGATCTCGCGAAGTTTTCGCGTATAGGTTTTGTTCGGTGATAAATAGAGGTTGCGCGCGACCTGTTGGGTGATAGTGCTGGCCCCACGGTCCCGCCGGCCGGTGCGCAGGCTTTCCAGGAGGACGTCCCGCGTCAGGCCCCACTCCACGCCGCGGTGGGAATAAAACGTGCTGTCCTCCGCGGCGACGACGGCGTTAACGAGGGCGGGCGAGATTTTCGAAAGGGGAACCCAGCGGCGGCGGAGCCGAAGTGTTTTGCCGGCATCGACGGCCTGGCGGGAGCGAAGTTCCATCATCGCGCTGGTCTCCGGGTTCACCGCGGGCAGGACGCCCATTTTCGGAACCGCGGGGGCCGCGCCGAAAAAAGGGAGAGCCGCCGGCACGAAACCGATCCCGGCCAAACCCCAAAGGGCCAAGCCGAGCCCGACCCACCGGGTGGTTTTGGACACGATTTGAAACATGGAGGGATTCTACCAAAACCCCGAACGCGCTTTCGAAGTCCCACGTTCTTTGCTAATGTCAATTTGGCTATGGAACTTAAGAACGGTTACTTTTCCATGAACGGCAAGCCTTTCTTCCTTTATTCGGGAGAGATCCATTATTTCCGCATTCCTAAGTCCGCCTGGGCGGCGCGTCTGCGGGCGTTGAAGGGCGCGGGGTTCAACACGGTGAGCACCTACATCCCCTGGAATTGGCACGAGCCCGAGGAAGGCAGGCTGGATTTTTCCGGCCGCACGGCGCCGGAACGGGATGTGTTGGGGTTTCTGGACCTGGCGAAAAAATTAGGCCTGTTTGTTTCCGCCCGGGTGGGACCCATTTCAAACGCCGAATTGGTGAACGAGGGTTTGCCGGCGTGGCTTCTCCAAAACCATCCGGAGGTTTTCGTTACCGGCCGCCGGAACGTGGGGAACCTCCCCCACGTGACCATGGTGTCTTACCTGCACCCGGTGTTCCGAGAGAAGGTGGCTGCCTGGTATGGCGCTCTCCTGCCTGAGATCGCCTCCCGCCAGGTGACCCGCGGCGGAAACGTGATCAGCGTCCAGCTCTGCAACGAGGTGGGCATGGTTCATTGGCTCCAAAAGGGCGCGGATGACAAAGACCACGTGAACGCCATGTTTCGCGCTTTCATCCAGGAAAAATACGGCACCCTGCCGGCCCTGAACGCGGCCCATCGCGCCGCCTACAAAACTTTTTCCGACATTGAACAACCTCTGGGCGAGGGGGTGGACCCGACCCGCCTGGCCGTGCATGTGGATTGGTCTCTTTTTTACCGCCGCTACTACGCCGCCTACTTTCATGGTCTCGCCCGTCACGCCCAGGAGCAGGGCATCGACGTGCCCCTGTTCTGCAACATTCCTCAGTTCTACGACTACGACATTCGGGGCCGGGGCAACTGGGCCCCCATGACCACCTCCATGTTCCGGGATTTCCCGATCCTGACGCCGGAAATCGTCTTCGGCGGGGCCTACCAGATGCGCCATTTGGATTTTGAGAATTTCCACGACGTGGCGCTGACCACGGAAGTCACCCGGCTCCTGGGCGCGGTCGAAGTGAAAGGCAAAACGGCCGATGGCAATCCCGCGCTGGAAGGCCGACTGCCTTCCCTGCCGGAGTTCGAGCCGCTCTCGGAATCCCCGGTCCCCCTGGTCTGTGCGGAGCTCCAGACCGGAATCATGCGGGACCGGCCCCGGCTCTACCCCACCCAGGTGGCGCTCAACGTCAAGACCTCGGTGGGTCAGGGCTTGTCGGGGGTCAACGCTTACATGTTCGCCGGGGGGGAGAACCCCACCGGGTTGGGGGCCTTCGGCGCCTCCCACGACTGGCAGGCGCCCATCGGTGCCGACGGAGAGGAACGGGCCCATCTGGCTCCCTTGAAAGAGTTTGGACGCTTTTTGAAATGGGCCGGTCCGTCCCTGGCCGCCACCAAGAAAGCCACGGACACGACCTTGGGATTCTACCTTCCCTATTACGGAACCGAATACTGGTCGGGTCCCTGGGTGGACGCGCTGGAGTCCCATCGGACGAACGTGTGGTACGACGGGATGGCTCGTTTGATCCATTTGGCGGGCTACAGCGCGAACATGGCCGACATCGAGCGGTCTCCCGTGGACGTTCTTTTGAGCCATCCCAGCCTCTGGGTGTACTCCTTGAGCTTCATGGACCATGAAACCCAGGCGAAACTGGCCGGTTACGTGAAGAACGGGGGAAGCTTTTTCTGGGGCCGTGCCTTCCCACGGTGGATTTGCGGGGCGAGCCGGACACGACTTTGGCCGACGAACTGGGGATTTCCATCACGGGCGGGGCCCCCGGGAACTTGTTTCATGGCGAAGGAAAAGATTGGTGGGTCCACGGCCCCGTTCAAACTTTCTCGGCGACAGGCGAAACCCGGCGCTGGATGGAACTTCCTTCCGGCCCGGCGGTCCTCCAGGCGAACGCTGGGAACGGCCAGGTCCTCGTGGCCGGTTTCGGTTTGCCCCACGTTTTCGACCATTTCCGTCATTGGGTTCGCCAATGGGGCGAGTCCATGGGTCTGGTCCCAAGGGTGGATTGCGCTCCCTGGGACCTCCAGGCTTCGCTCCGGGTCTCGGACGACCTGGGTTTTCTTTTCCTTTTCAACTATCATTTCACCGATAGGGAAGGGACGGTGACCCTGCCCTTGCCGGGAACCGGGGAACGACTGAAACTCCCGGCCAAGGGAAAGATCTTTTTGCCGCCTTTGTCGGGCGTGGTTTTGCCGTTGAACGTTCCGGTGCGGCCGCAGGTGTCCTTGGTTTACTCGACAGCGGAGGTATTGGATCTGTCGTCCAACCCCCGCGGTCTCCGGATGGTTTTGGCCACGACGCCGGGGCGGCCGGTGGAGGTGTGCTTGGCGCTTCCCAAAAGCCCCGTTCCGTGACCGGGGGGCCGCGAAGCCCGCCCTGCGCTGGGCCAGGGGGCGCGCGACCATTTCCCTGCTGGGCGATCAACCCGAGAGCGCACTGCGGGTCACTTTTTAAGAAGGAGAAACCCATGTCCCAAAAAAAGTTTCCGTTCAAAACCGATTACGGCCAGTTTGCCGACGACGGCGCCAGTTATCTCATTCGCCGACCGGACACCCCGCGCCCATGGGTGAACGTCATGTCTTCCGGCACCTACGGGGTGGCCCTGAGCCAAACCGGCTCCGGTTACAGTTGGCTCCATCACGCGTCGATGAACCGTATCACGCGCTGGAACCAGGATTTGATCCAAGACGCTTGGGGCCGTTATGTGTATCTCCGGGACGAGAAAACCGGAAAGTTTTGGTCCGTCGGGTGGCAACCGGTCCGCGCGAAACCTCAGTCCTACGAGGTCATCCATGGCGTCGGTTACACGATCATCAATTCCCAGAACGAGGGCATCCAAGCCCAGTGGCTGGTGTTCGTTCCCCACGACGAGCCGCTGGAAGTGTGGCGGCTCCGGATCAAAAACACGAGCAAGGTGCCCCGAAACCTCACGCTGTGGACTTATCTGGAATGGAACTTGGGCGAATCGCCTGACTGGCACCGGGAATTCCACCGAACCTTTATTGAAACCTCGGTCCACGACAAAAACAACATCTTGCTGGCTAAGAAACGCCTTTCGCCGCTCAAAAACGCCAAGGGCCAGCTGTGGAACCGCAACTGGGACCACGTGGCGTGGCACGCGGTGAGCCAATCCGTGAAGGCGATGTCCTGCGACAAGCAGGCCTTCCTCGGCAACTACGGTTCGCTTCAGGCCCCCGCCGCCTTAAAAGAGGGGAAATACGTCGGGCCCACCACTCACAAATGGGACGACTCCATCGCGAGTTTCTGCGTCGCCTTGCCCTTGAAAGCGGGACAGGAACGGAGCATCCTTTATTCTATCGGCGCCGCCGATTCCCAGAGTCAGGCCCTGGTCAAAGCCCGGCGGTTCATGGATTTCTCCCAGGTCGACAACGCTTGGGGCCGGACCGAAATGTTTTGGGACAAGTACATGGACGCCTTCCCGGTCAAAACGCCCGACCGGGCCTTCGACCTTCTCACGAACACCTGGCTCAAATACCAAGCCCTTTCGGGTCGGCTCTGGGGCCGGACCGCCTACTACCAGATGGGCGGGGCCTACGGGTTCCGCGATCAATTGCAGGACAGCCAAGTGTTCCTTCCTCTGGACCCGGAAGGAACACGCCGCCAGATCCACCTTCACGCGGCCCATCAGTTCTCCGACGGCACCGTTTACCATTGGTGGCACCCTCTTTCCGAGGAGGGCCATCCGTCGGGCTACTCCGACGACCTTCTCTGGCTTCCTTTCGTGATGATGAATTACTTAAAGGAGACGGGCCGTTGGACGCTTTTGGGCGAATCGGTGCCTTTCGCCCCCCGACCGGGGACCACCCGCACGGAATCCGGCAAGCTTCACGACCACGCCGTCCGCGCCATCGAAAAATCGCTCTCTCGTTTGTCTCCCAGGGGAATCCCCTTGATGGGCGAGGCCGACTGGAACGACGGTCTTTCCGCCGCCGGACGCGGCGGGAAGGGCGAAAGCGTGTGGATGGCCCATTTCCTCTACGGCCTTCTGCGGGACTGGGCCGAGATGACGGAACGCGCCGTCGGCGCCAAAGCGCTCCCCGCCACGGAAAAGGCCCGCGCGGCCCGCTATCGGAAGGCGGCGGAAAAAATAAAAACCGCCGTCAACCGGCACGCTTGGGACGGCGCGTGGTACTGGCGCGCGACCACCGACGACGGAACGGTGTTGGGGTCCGCCAAGTCCAAAGAGGGGAAAATCTTCCTGAACGCCCAGACCTGGGCCGTCTTAAACGACGTGGTTCCCACCCAAGCGCGGCGAAAGGCCCTGCTTCGGTCCCTCGAAAAACATCTCTACGGCCCCCACGGCCCGCTCCTCTTAACCCCGGCCTACACGACGCCGGACGAGCGGGTGGGCTATCTCACGCGTTATTCCCCGACCACCCGGGAGAACGGGGGGATCTATACCCACGCCGCGGTTTGGGCGCTACAGATGGAATGTTCCCTGGGGCGCGCCAAAAAAGCTTGGGAGCTTTACGAGAAGTTGTCCCCCGTCCTCCGAAGCGCCCAGGACCCGGAACTTTACCGCGCCGAGCCCTACGTCACTCCCGGAAACGTCGACGGGCCCGGGTCTCCCACGCCCGGCCGGGCGGGATGGACCTGGTACACGGGGTCTGCCGCTTGGCTATACCGGATATCGACCGAATGGTTCCTCGGCATTCGGCCCACCTGGGAAGGTCTCCGGATCCGGCCCTGCCTGCCTCCCCACTGGAAGGAAGCCCAGGCCACCCGCCGTTTCCAAGGCGGAACCTACCGCATTCAGTTCAAACGGGACCCGAAGCTTCCCGCCGGGACCCAGAAATTGTTTTTCAACGATCGTGAAATGACCGGGGACGTCGTGCCCCCGTCCCCCGACGCGGACAACCAGGTTTTAGTCCGCGTGGGGCCGGCGCGCTAGCGAATGGCCGATACAGCCGCCTCGCCCTCTGCCGGAGCGGGGACCGACCGGGCCCGGGCCGCGGACGTTTACGGCGAGGCCGTGACGGCCGCGCGGGAAATCTACAAGATTTTGGAACCCGAGGCGAAAACGCCCCAAGCTCTTTTTTGGCCGGAAAACGTCATCCGGAAAATGCTGGCTCTTCTCCAGGCGGGAGACCAGGAACTCTTGGCGCTCGTGAGCCGGTCCGTTTCTGATCATTTCCTTTTCGGGCACGTTCCGAACGTGACGATCCTTTCTCTCCGGCTCGGGTTGGCGGTGGGAATCGCGGACGAAGACGCCGTCACGCTCGGCCTGGCCGCTTTTCTGAACGATCTGGGTTTGGCCTCGCACCTCGAACTGGCCGCCAAGGCCACCAAGATCACGGACGAAGAATACCGCCTGCTCCGCAACCACGTGGAGGAGGGGATTAAAATGCTCGATCTTTTCCCCCTGCCCGAAAGCGACATGAAAGCCACGCTCCGCCGTGTCATCAGCCAGTGCCACGAACGCACCGGCGGCCAAGGCTACCCCGGCCGTCTCAAAAAAGATGAAATCCATCCCTTCGCCAAAATCATCGGCATGATGGATACCTACGAGGCCATGACCCATCTCCGGCCCTGGCGGGCGCGAACGATCCCCCATGAAGTGTTGCGCAAAATGATTGAAGAAAACGAGAACGAGTTCGATCCCGGGTTGATCCGAACGTTCGTGGAATGCCTGTCCCTCTATCCCCCCGGTTCCTATGTGCGGTTGAACACCGGGGACATCGGGGTCGTGACCGCCACCCACGCGGACCTGTCGTTGCGGCCCCGGGTTTGGCTCATGATGGACGGCGCGGGGAGGCGGCTGGAAAACCAACGCATCGTCAATTTGGCCCTGTCTCCCGGCCTGTTCGTGGCGGACGCCGTGGACGAAACCACGCTTTCCATCTCCGACCCGCGCCTTAAACTCGAACTCCGCGCCCAACGTTGGTGGGTGAAAGGGTTGTGACCTCCGGGTGTTATGACCGACCTCCAAATCTCCGGTGTTTCAAAATCTTTTCCGTCCTCCCGCGGGGTTCGGGACGTTCTTCGGGACATCCGTTTTGAGGTCCCGGCGGGCGGGCTCCTTTGCCTGCTCGGTCCGAACGGATCGGGAAAAACGACCCTCCTTAAAATCATCTCCACTCTGTTGATCCCGGAAAAGGGCGCCGTCTTGGCCGGCGGGTTCGACGTCCACCGGGATCCGGAACGCGCCAAGCGGATGATCGGTTTTGCCTCCACCGAAGACCAGTCCTTTTACGGCCGGCTGTCGGGCCGCATGAACCTGTGGTTTTACGGGCAAATGTACGGCCTTTCGGAGCGGGCCTTCGAGAATCGCCTCGCCGACCTTTCGTCTCTCCTGGACCTTTCCGGGGGGCTGGACCGGCCTTTTCGAGAACTCTCCAGCGGACAAAAACAGCGGTTCTTGCTGGCTCGGGCCGACCTCCACGATCCCTCCCTCCTGATCTTGGACGAGCCCCACCAAAACCTCGACCCGCGCTTTTCCTCCCGGCTTCGGGACGTGATCCGGGAGGAGTGGGTGAAGAATCGTAAGAAGACGGTGGTCGTTTCCACGCACCACCTGGAGGACGCCCAAAAGATTTCCGACCGTTGGGTCGTTTTGGGGGACGGCCGGGTTCGTTTTTCGGGGTCCCTCTCTGAGGCCCGAGCCAAGGAGCCTCACTTGGACCTGGAGAAATTCTTTCATAGCCTGACGGAAACGCCCGATGCCGTTTAAAACCCTGTGGGCTTTTTTTCGGCGGGACGCGCTCATCCATACGTCCTACAAAGTGGGTTTTTTCGTGGACCTGGCGGGGGTTTTTTTTACGGCGGCCACCTACTACTTCGTGTCGCGTTTCTTCGGGGCCTCGGCCTCTCCCTTCCTCAAGGACTACGGAGGGGATTATTTCGCCTTCGTCTTGATCGGCGTCGCCTTTGCGGCTTACCAAAACGTGGGGCTCAATTCTTTTTCCCAGTCCCTCCGCCAGGAACAATTCCTTAACACCCTGGAACCCCTTCTGATGACGCCCGTGAACACGCCCCGTTTTCTTGTGGGGTCCTCCCTGTGGGACTTTCTGTACGCCACGATCCGCGTGGCTCTTTACCTTATTCTCGGGGCGATCTTTTTCGGGTTCCGGATGAGCCAGGCCCGCGTCGGACCCGCCCTCGCCGTGTTGGTCCTGACGCTCTTCGCGTTCATGGGGCTCGGCGTCTTTTCGGCCTCGTTTATTATGCGCTTCAAGCGGGGGAACCCGGTCACCTGGTTCATGGAAGCCACGAGCAACCTCCTGGGCGGCGTATTCTTTCCGATCGTCGCCCTTCCCCTGGGCCTGCGAAAGGCGGCGCTTTTTATCCCCATGACCCACGCGCTGGAGGGGCTGAGAAAGAGCCTTCTCATGGGCGCCGGTTGGAAGGACGTCTCGCCCCAACTCGCGGCGCTCGCTCTGTTCATCGCGGTCCTGTGGCCGTTGGGGGTTTTTGTTTTCAGCCGGTCTCTCCGTCGGGCTAGGGCCGACGGGACGTTGGGGCATTACTAGGATTTCCTTCCGCCTGGCTCCCTCTCCCCATCCCTCTCCCGCCTTCGAGGCGGGAGAGGGGGCCGGAGGCGGAACATGGCGGGGGGTCATAAAAGGAGCGGCCATGAAAAAAGTTTGTTTCATCTTCTGTTTCGTCGTTGGGATGTCGGCGGGGTGTTTCGCCGCGGAGGGGAGGTGGTCGTTGACGAAAGAAAAACGCACGGGCCGGAACCTCGCGGTCCTCGTCACGGAATCCAAGCGGACGCTGAAGGAAATCCCGCTCATGAGCGTTCGGGAATATCTGCCGGTTTCAGCGGACGAGATCAAGGATGAGAAGCTGAAATCGAGAGCCCTCGATCGGGGCCTCAAGTTCGCGCGCCTCTCCGCCAAGGATTCGGCCGCGACGCCGCTGGAGGGCGGACGGCTGTTGGTCTTGCAGGAGCAGACCGTCGTCATGCCGCCCCAACCCGAAGATCCTACGGGCCAGTGGACCCAGGAGTTCAAGGCCTGGTCTCAACGGGAACCCGACGATAACAGCATTTGGGTCACCTTGTTCGACGCTTCCGGAAAAATCCTTTGGTCGCGAAAATACGGTCCCTTGGCCGGCCGCCTTCCCACCAAGCGCCAGGCCTGGGCGGAGTCCGCCGCTTCGGGCCTGGAACCCGGCGATGTCACCGCCGCGATGAATGAACCCCCCGCGCCTCCCAAGAAACCCTGACCGCCGCCTCTATTTTCGGTTTTCAGGTTTCTCGTTGATCTGGATGGAATGGCTTTGACTTCTGTTTTCAAGCAAGGGGGCTCCACCCCCTCCTACCCCGGGTTCCTTTTCTTTGCACGCACAAAGAAAAGGAACCAAAAGAAATGCGCCCCGATCGGCACCGTTCTATAATTCATCTCCATGGTCGGTGCCGTCCCGACTTCGGATATCCATGTCGGACGGGACGGCTTGCGCGCGCCGTTTTGACGGGCGGCCCTCAAGTGGCCCGGCAGAAACGCCGGGCCCGGTCTCTGTCGGCTTCGCCGCCAAAACGAGACCGGCTCGGCTCAACCCCTTCGGGGCCAGGGCTCGCGCCGACGCGAGCCCGTGCTAAACGTCGCGGCCTATTCGCCGCGACAGCACCCTATCGCCGGCACAACGGGCCGCACCGCAACCGCCAAAACGTCGTGCTCAAACCGCCTCATGGGGAACCAACATTCCAAACCAACCGAAGACTCTGGAATGAACACATACCGATTCCAGGAGTCTTATCTTTTTTTTCTCCCCTCCTTCCCAAGGAGGGGCCAGGGGAGGTCGCGGAATGGTTTTGATTCCGTCGGTGGAGGCGGCCAAACCCGTGCTGATCTACGATGGGGATTGCGGATTTTGCCGCCGATCGGTCGGGTGGGTTCGCCGTCGAGCGGGGGGCCGGGTGGAGGTCCTCCGTCGGGAAGACGCGGCGGCACGGTTCCCCGCCCTTTCCCTTGATTTGACCGCACGATCCGTCGTTCTGCTTGACTCCGACGGGGTCCTTCATCAAGGGGCCGAGGCGGTTTTTCGAACCCGGGCGCTCCTGGGGTTTCCCTTCTTTTTAAACCGATATCGTTCCCACCGCTGGTTCGCGGGGCTAAGCGAGGCCGGTTACCGGGTGGTGTCCTGGACGCGGCCCGTCCTCTCGGGGGTCTTGGATCTCCTTCTCGGTCCCCCTCGGGAGGGTCAATGACGACGTCGGATCGGCGCCCGGGGGAGCTTCCGGTCTTGATCCTCGCGGGCCCGACAGGGTCCGGGAAGACCGACGTGGCTCTCTCCCTCGCGCGGCGCCGCTCGGCGGAAATCATTTCGGCGGATTCCCGCCAGGTGTACCAGGGCCTTCGCGCCGGGACGGCGAAACCGGAAGGGGCGTGGGTCCCAACCCCCCAGGGGCGGCGTTACGTCGTCCAGGGCGTTCCGCATCACCTCCTGGACCATGTCCCGCCCACGGACCCTTACACGGCGGGCGACTTCGTTCGGGAAGCGTCGACGGTCTTGGACGATCTCCAAGAGCGCGGGGTCCCCGCGATCATCGTCGGCGGGACGGGGATGTATCTGCGATCCCTAGTTCGGGGACTCGCGCCTCTCCCCACGGGAGACCCGCGCCTCCGACAGGAACTCTCCGACCGCGCCCGCCGGGAAGGCCGCGCGGCCCTCCACGGGGAACTCTCCCGGGTGGACCCGGCCGCCGCGCTGGCCATCCCCGCCAACAATCTTCAGCGGGTGGTCCGCGCTCTGGAGGTCTATCGTCTGACGGGGCGGCGCCTATCGGACCTTCAAAGGGAAGGGACCCGCGCCGCTCCCTGGGATTTCGTTTGGTGCGGACTTCGTTGGGAACCCGCCGCCGCCCAGAATCGTTTGGAGCAACGGTGCCGGTCCATGGCGGAGGGGATTTTAGCGGAGACGAAAGACCTGTTGGCCCAGGGGGTCCCGCTCTCGGCTCCCGCTTTCCAGTCCCTGGGTTACCGCGAGGCCTTGGCCCATGGCGCCGGACAGATTTCCAGAGAAGAATTCGAGCGGGAGTTTTTCAAACAAACGAGACTCTATGCCAAACGTCAATGGACCTGGTTTCGGGGAGAAAAAGAACTCCGGTGGCTCGATGTTCGTTCCCCTTTCCATCCGGAGGAAGCGGCGGACGGGCTTCAGGGACAGTGGGTTTGAAATCCTATGACTTCCCTAAGTTTTCAGGAAACGCTAGAATAGCGGCCATGGAACGCACCGCCGCGGTGGGGATTCGATTGAAAGGCACGGACGACAGAGCCTCGGAGGCCTCCCTGGAGGAACTCAAACGCTTGTTGGAAACGGCCGGCGGCGCGGCGGAGTTTACCGTCGTGCAGGAGCGAGCCCGGCGGGATCCGGCCACGTTGATCGGCGCGGGCAAGGCGGAGGAGATCGCGGAGTTGGTCCGGACCCAAGGACTCGTGGCGGTGGTCTTCGACGAAGAACTTTCGCCCAGCCAGCAGAAAAATCTTCAGGAGATCATCCCGGCCAAGATCATTGATCGCACGCGGCTCATTTTGGACATTTTCTCCCAGCGGGCGCGTTCCCGGGAGGGCAAACTTCAGGTCGAGTTGGCGCAGATGAATTATCTTCTGCCGCGGGTGACGGAACGGTTTGGACGATTTGAACAGCAGACCGGCGGGATTGGGACCCGCGGTCCCGGCGAACGGAAACTGGAAATTTCGCAACGGCGCATTCGGGAGCGGATCGTGCGGCTGAAGCGCGAAATGGACGGCGTTCGCGCCCAGCGGTCCCTCCAACGGGACAATCGGCGGAAGACCACGCTCCCTCTGGTGGCCATCGTGGGGTACACGAACGCGGGCAAGTCCACTCTCTTAAACGCCCTCCACACCAGCCGCGCCCTGGATGTTCTCTCGGACGACAAATTGTTCGCCACCCTCGATCCCACCACCCGGCGGGTCAAGCTTCCGGGCGGGCGGCTGGCGTTGTTCGTGGACACCGTGGGGTTCATCCAGCGTTTGCCCCACCATCTCGTGGCGGCTTTCCACGCGACGTTGGAAGAGGCGCGGGATGCGGACTTCCTTGTCCATGTGCTGGACGCCTCCAACCCAGCGTGGCTGGAACAACGGCGGGTGGTCGAGGACGTTCTCACCACCTTAGAGGCGGATCAATTGCCCCGCTTGGACCTTTTCAATAAAGCCGACGCGCTCACGGCGCCGCAACGCCAGCGGGCTCGGAGGGATGGGCACACCCTGGTCTCCGCGAAAACGGGCGACGGTTTGGACGCCTTTCTCCACCTCATTGAAGAGAAGCTGGAGGCGGGGCTCGAAGAACACTCGTTCGTTCTCCCTCACGATCGACGGGATCTCCTGCCGTCGCTGTACGGAACCGGGCGCGTCCTTTCGGAGAAGCCGGTGTCCGCCGGGACGCGCTTCCGGGTCAAACTGGACCCAAAAAGCTGGGGTTACATTGAAAAGGAGTTGCGCCGTGTCCGTTAAAGGAACCCCGCGCCGCGCCCGGCGCCTGACTTGGGCCAACCGGATCACCATCGTTCGTCTTTTGCTGACGCCGCTCCTGGTGATTCTATTGCTCCGGGGGGAGCGGTTGTGGCCCCTCTACATTTTCATTCTGGCCGCGCTCTCCGACGTGCTGGACGGCGCCGTGGCGCGATGGCGGGGCGAGCAGACCACCCTGGGGAAATTCCTCGACCCCATCGCCGACAAACTCCTCTTGTCCTCCTCTTTTTTGGTCCTCGTCCATTTGGGCCGCGTTCCCATGTGGGTGTTCATCGTGGTGTTCTCCCGGGACCTCATGATCCTCCTGGGCTGGAACGTGATCACGATCCTCACGGGGAACTATGTGGTCCACCCCCGCTGGCTGGGCAAGGCCACGACCTTGATGCAGATGACGACGGTGATGGCCGCCCTGGCGTTTCCCGGACAAACGTGGCCGGCCGCCATGCTGTGGCCCATGGTGTTCGTGACGATTTTGTCGACGGCGGATTACGTGTGGGTGGGTTCGAAGACTTTGGGAGAACTGGGTTGAGCGGGGCGCCGTCCAGCGCGGTGATCGTGGGCCGCCCCAACGTTGGGAAATCAACGCTCTTCAACCGTCTTTGCGAGAAGCGCCGGGCCATCACCTCTCCCATCGCCGGCACCACGCGGGATTGGATCGAAGGGGTTTGCCATTGGAACGGGCGGGTCTATCGCATCGTGGACACCGGCGGCTATGGGCCGGGGGAGGATGTCATGGCCTCCGTGCGGACACAGGTGGAACGCTGGATTCATCGGGCGGACGCCGTCCTCTGGGTGGTGGACGCCGGCGAGGGGGTGACGCCCGGCGATCAGGATTTCGCGCGCCTCCTTCGCCCCATCGCCAAGCGGGTGATTGTGGTCGTCAACAAGGCGGACGACGAACGGCGGGACGCGATCCTCGGGGATTTCGCTCGGTTGGGGTTTCCCACCTTGCTCACTCTGTCGGCTTCCCACGGCCGGCGCATCACGGGACTTTTGGACGCCTTGGAGGAACGCACGGGCGGGCCCCCGAAGGAGGGCGAGGAATCGGCCTTGGACCCGAACTCGGTTCGGGTGGCTCTCGTGGGCCGGCCGAACGTGGGGAAATCCTCTTTGACCAACCGCTTGGTGGGCGAGGAGCGCATGATCGTTTCCCCGGTGCCCGGAACCACCCGGGACACCATCGACAGTTCCCTGCGTTGGAAAGACCAGGACTTCGTTTTCATCGATACGGCGGGTCTCCGCTCGAAGAAGTCCAAGGCCGACGATTTGGAGGGGCTGACCCGCCTCATGACGGAGCGGGCTTTGGACCGGTGCGAGGTGGCTCTGCTTTTGGTGGACGCGTCGGAGGGTTTGACCGAGGGCGATGTGGCCGTGGGCCGGTTGATCGACGAAAAACGCCGGGCCTGCGTGGTCGGCGTTAACAAGTGGGACCTCGTGACGGATCGCGCCCCCAGCGCCGGGTATTTCCGGGACCGCACGCCGGAGGGCATGCCCTTTTTGGCGCATAGCCCCTTGGTGTTCCTGTCGGCCAAGACGGGGCACCATATCGAGGAGCTTCTGCTCGCGCTCCGCACCGCGCGGGAAGAGTATCACCGGCGTTTTGTGAATGAGGAGCTGACGGCCTTTTTCTGGAAAGCGGTTCAGGAACGCCCCTACTCTTTTCGGGGACGCAAGATGAACTTTTACAGCGCGTCCCAGGTGGCGTCGGCTCCGCCCGTGTTCGTCCTCCGTTCCAACCTCCTCCCGGAAGAGGTTCATTTTTCCTATGAACGGCATCTGGAGAAAGTTTTCCGGGAGGCCCACGGGTTGGCCGGCGTGCCGTTGGTTTTGAAATTTAAGAAGGGGAAAAGATGACGGGGGGGTGGCTGGTCGTTCTAGCGGCCTATCTTCTGGGGTCCATCCCCACGGGCTATCTCCTGGGCCGTTGGTTGAAGGGGATTGACATCCGTACCGTCGGATCGGGCAACGTCGGGGCCACCAACGTTTTTCGCTCCGTGGGGAAAACGGCGGGGATCGCCACTCTTTTCATCGATATCGCCAAAGGGGTCCTTTCCGTGGGAATCGCCCTGGTTGTCTGCGGGGGAGACTTTTGGCCGCTTTTAGCGGGGGTGGCCGCGGTGGGCGGGCACAGCTGGTCGGTGTGGGTGAAGTTTCGCGGGGGGAAAGGCGTCGCGACGTCGGCGGGGGTTTTTCTGGCCCTTCTCCCGGGTCCCATGGGAGTGGCTCTTTTGGTGTTCCTGGGCGCTTTCCTATTATCCCGACGGGTTTCCGTCGGGTCCATTCTGGCCGCGGCGTCCCTCCCGGTGGCCGCCGGGGTGTTGGGGAGCTCGACCCCCCGATGGGGTTTGGCCGTGGTAATTAGCGTGGTGGTCATCCTTCGCCATGCGCCGAATATCCGACGGCTCCGGCGGGGCCAGGAACCTCCCCTTTTGTTTACGTCGAAGAAAGGAACCTCCTCATGAAAGAAAGGATTGCCATTCTAGGCGGTGGAAGCTGGGGGGCCACGCTGGCCGATCACTTGGCGAAAAACGGGCACGACGTCTGCGTGTGGGAGTTCTCTCCCTCCGACGCCGACCGCTTGTCCCGCACGCGCCGATTGCCGACCTTGCCCCATTTGGTTCTCCACGCCGACGTTCGGGTCACCAGCGACCTGGCGGCCGCTCTGGCGGACCGTCCGGTTATTGTAAACGCGGTTCCCTCGACCCACGTGCGGAAAACCTTTCAAGCGGTCCGCGCGAGCGGCGCTCTGGCGCCCGGGGCCTGGGCGGCCAGCGTTTCCAAGGGCATTGAGAACGACACCTTGAAACGGATGACGGAGGTGATCGTGGAGGCGGAACCCGCCTTGGCGGGGCGCGTGACCGTTCTGGCCGGGCCGTCCCATGCGGAGGAGGTGGCTCGGTCGCTCCCGACGGCCGTCGTCGCCGCCGGGCCCGGTCCTTTCCGGGAGACCCTGGTGGATATTTTCAACGCCGACCATTTGCGGGTTTACACGAACCCGGATTTCGTCGGGGTGGAGCTGTGCGGCGCCCTGAAAAACGTGTTCGCCGTCGCCTGCGGCGTTTCCGACGGGCTTGGGTTCGGCGATAATACGAAAGCGGCCCTCATGACCCGGGGGTTGAACGAAATGGTTCGCCTCGGTGTGGCCGAGGGGGCCCAAGTCATCACGTTCCTGGGTTTGGCGGGTTTGGGCGACCTGATCGTCACCTGCACTTCCCGCCATTCGCGGAACCGCTCCTTCGGCGAAAAAATGGGGTTCGGAAAGACCCTGGCGCAGGCCCTGGCCGAGATGACCATGGTGGCCGAAGGGGTTCCCACGACCAAGAGCGCCAAACAGTTGGCGGACCGGCACGGTTTGGATCTCCCGATTATCTCGGAACTGTACCGCGTTCTCTACGAAGGGAAACCGGCTCGGAACGCGATGCGGGATCTCCTCTCCCGGCCTCCCGTGCCGGAGATGATGCACATTCAAACGTTTATTAAACAGACGACGTCCTAAGGAGAGAAAATGAACAAAGCCGATCTGGTGGCGTTGGTATCGAATGCGGTGGGCACTCAGGTGGAGGCGAAGGCCGCGGTGACGCAGGTGTTTGATGGCATGCGGAAGGCCTTGCAGGAAGGCAACAAAGTGGTGGTTCAGGGGTTCGGCAGTTTTCACGTGGTTATGCGAAAAAGCAAGCCAGCGCGGAACCCCCGCACGGGCGAGCCCGTGATGATTCCTCCCCGCCGCCGCATTAAGTTCAAGATGGCCAAAGGACTTCTTTGACGTCGGCTCCGACGGCGGCGGACGTTCGTCGGTCGCTCCGGCGCCTTCGGAACCCCGCGAAGGCCAAGGTTTTGGCGGGATTTTTTAAAACGGGGAGGGGGGACTACGGCGAGGGGGACCGGTTTCTCGGCGTGACGGTTCCCTCTCAGCGTCGGGTGGTTCGCGAATTCCGCGGGTTGCCTCTCCGGGAGATGTCCACTCTTTTGCGCAGTCCCTGGCACGAGGATCGTCTGACGGCGGTTCTGCTTTTGGACGATCGCCATCGGCGGGCGGAGGGGGGCGAGCGGCGTCGACTGCACCGGTTCTATCTCGCTCACTCCCGCGGGGTGAATAATTGGGACTTGGTCGACCTCTCGGCCCCGGCCCTGCTCGGCTCCCACGTAGATCCCGCGCGCCCCCTCCTGTTAGATCGATTGGCTCGTTCCTCCAATCTCTGGGAACGGCGCATGGCCATGGTGGCGACTTTTCATTTTATCCGCCAGGGAGACCCGGGCCCCGCCTTGCGCGTGGCGGACCGGTTGGTGGACGACCCCCACGATCTGATCCGGAAAGCGGTCGGATGGATGCTTCGGGAAGTGGGAAACGATGCACGCTTCGCGCCGAATTAAGTTTTCTCGATAGGCACGCGGGCCATATGCCTCGGACCATGTTAAGGTATGCGATCGAGCGCCTTCCCGCGGAGCGGCGGGCGCATTACCTCGGTCTGGGTCAGCGGTCCACGGGACGGCCGTGGCGTCGGAAAGGGACGGCACCGGCTCGTCCTTTTCGTTGATTTTCCGTCCGGCTTGTGGTATATTGGGCTCTCCCATGCTTGTGAGTATTCCGACGGACAAAGAGTTTTTTTCCATCGGCGAGGTTTGTCGGATCACGGGCATCCAGCCCCACGTTTTGCGGTATTGGGAGTCGGCGATCGGCCTGGTCCGCCCCGCCCGGCGGGGGTCCGGGCACCGACGGTTCTCCCGGAAAGACGTGCTGGCCCTCGTCCAGGTCCGGGAACTGGTTCAGGGGAAGGGCCTCACGTTGGCGGGCGTCAAGAAGCATCTGCGGGCCGAGGCCAAACGCGGACCGACCCAGGTCCCCCTGGCTTTGACGGATTCCTCGGCGGCCGTGGAGGTTTTGCGCGGCGTAAGGCAGGAATTGGCCCTCCTGGTTAAAGATTTAAATGTCCGGACGGACGGTGCCGCCTGAAGGCGTATCGAAGATCTTTTTATGGTTTCCGGCCCCTCACACCGGGGCGTAGCGTAGTGGTAGCGCACTCGCTTGGGGTGCGAGAGGTCGTGGGTTCAAGTCCCACCGCCCCGATGTGGCGGGCCGGAAAAATAAAGTCTGCGCAGGAACAAAAGAAGAGGAGCTGGCACGAAAGAGTTCCGACGGTGGGACTTGAAGGCGACCCGAGCGCTGCCATGTATGGCAGAAGAAGCGAGGGCGCCCGGCCCTTGGCGGAGCGCCGTCCCGTCCGTCATTCAGACCGAAGTCGGGACGGCACCGACAATGTATCGGATGTCGGACGGTGCCGAAGGCGCGGGGGAAAGGGAAGTCCCACCGCCCCGATGTGGCGGGCCGGAAACATGTTTCATCATAAAGGCGGCGGTTCGTTTATCCCCTTTGTCCACCCTAATGTTTGATCCCATCGGTTTGTTGGGACGGCCGGGCGGCCGTCCATGAGCGCTCCCACCAAGGTGCTTTTCTGTTATATATCGCCGGCCAGCGGCCACCAACGCGCGGCCGAGGCCGTGATGGGGGTTCTTCGCCGTCAGCAACCCCCGGTGGTTTGTGAAGGCATCAATTCGATCAGCTACTCGAACCCGGTTTTCGGCAAGATCATTTCCAAGCTTTACATCCAACTGCTCAAGGTGGCGCCCCAGGTTTGGGATTATCTCTACGACAACCCTTACGTGGAAAAAGCCACACGGGACCTTCGGGAGTTCCTGAGCCTGTTCAACACGCGCCGCATCGCCGAGGTTCTTCGCCGGCAACGGCCCCACTGCCTGGTCTGCACGCAAGCCGTGCCGGTGGGATTGTTGGCGGCTTTAAAAGAACGTGGGAAAATCCGGGTTCCTTTGGTGGGGATCCTGACGGATTTCGGGGTTCACAAGTATTGGATTTCGCCCCATGTGGATCTTTATCTCGTTCCCACCTCCGAAGTCCGCCGCCGGATGGTGCGTCTGGGGGTCACGGAATCAAAAATACGCGTGACCGGGATTCCGGTGGATCCCCACTTCGCGTCCCGCGGGGACCGTCGCGCGGAACGAGTGGCCTTGGGCCTCTCGCCCCATCGGCCCACCGTCCTGGTGATGGGGGGCAACTACGGTCTCGGTCCTTTGGAGGACGCCGTTCACGCGCTTCGACGCCTGCCGGTGGGGCTTCAATTGGTGGTGGTCTGCGGCAACAATCGGCGGCTTCTGCGGGAGATGCACCGCCATTTTGCCGGGGACCGTCACGTGCACGTTTTGGGCCACACCCGCGCGGTTCACCGGTTGATGGACGCGGCGGATCTCTTAATTTCAAAGCCGGGCGGTTTGACCACCTCCGAGGCCCTGGCCAAGGGTCTCCCCATGGTCATGATCCAGCCGATTCCCGGCCAAGAGGAACGGAATGCCCAGTATCTCCTTCGGCATGGGGCCGCGGTTCGCGCGGATACGCTGGAAGATTTGGTGGAGGTGGTTCAAAAGCTTTTGACTGATCGGGATCGCTTGGATCGTCTGCGGGAAAACGGCGGGCTCTTGGCGCGGCCCTGGGCCGCGCGGGACGCGGCGGAAGCCATCGCTTCCCTCGTGGCCCAAAACGTTTCGCCCTCGGCGCGGCGGTTTCCGGGCCGTTCCTGGCCTGTGTCTCCCTCCCGCTCGTGAAACGGGAATCGTTTTGGGCTTTGGGTCTTTCCCTGGCCAGCCGTTTGGTTCAGGCGCTTCCGGAAAACACTCGGTACCGATGGGCCGCCGCCCTGGGTCGCGGCGTCAGCCGATGTTTCCCCCTTAAGCGGGAGGCGGTCCGGAAAAACCTGGACCTCATCAACGCCCATTTCGGGACGCGGTTCCAGGTCGATCGGGTTTTTGAAAATTTCGCAATGACCTTGGCTGATTTTTTAAGCGGCCAAAAAATGGCGGACCTTCAAGTGGAGGGCCGCGAGCGCGCCGAATCGGCCCGCGGGGCCGGCCACGGGACGATCATTCTCACAACGCATCTGGGGAACTGGGAGCTGGGCGGACAAGTGTTGGCGGGGTGGGGTTGGCCGGTGACGGCCGTGTTTCAGCCCTACCAGTCCCGGGCCATGCAGAATTTTATCCAGGCGAGGCGGGCTCCGGGTTTGAGTTACCTTGCGGTGGGTCGGGGCGCCGCCCACGGGGTGGCGAAGGTCCTTCGTCGGCATGAGTCCATCGCGATGCTCGCCGATCGGCCTTTTGGGGAGGACGGGGTGCCGGTTTCTTTGTGCGGCCGCGCGGCGCGGCTTCCCAAAGGGCCCTTCCTTTTCGCCTGTCGTTTCGGCGCGCCGATCCTTCCCGGGTTCATCCTGATGGACGGGCCGGGGCGCTACCGCATCGTGGTGGAGGAGCCGTTTTGGCCGGAGGGGCCGGATTCTGTGCAGAATCTAATGGACAAGATGGCCCAAGTATTGGGAAAATACCTCGCCCTCTATGCCGACCAGTGGTTTTGCTTCGAGCCCGTCTGGGAGAACGCGGCGGGCGAGCCGTTTGCCGTCATCGGATCGTGAGCGCCGCGGCCGGTTCCGTCGAGAAATGATTTTGTTTTTGCCGACGGCGCGCTTGGTTCGAAAACGGAAGGCGGGCGGAGGTATTCATTTACGGGGTGTAGCGCCGTTGGGTCCCGTGTGCCGAGAAGGGCACACGCTTGGGACGACCGGCTTCAGCCGGGCCGGCCTGGAGCCCCGGTGTGAGGGGCGGAAGGCGCGCTTGGTTCGAAAACGGAAGGCGGGCGGAGGTATTCATTTACGGGGTGTAGCGCCGTTGGGTCCCGTGTGCCGAGAAGGGCACACGCCTGGGACGACCGGCTTCAGCCGGGCCGGCCTGGAGCCCCGGTGTGAGGGGCGGAAGGCGCGCTTGGTTCGAAAACGGAAGGCGGGCGGAGGTATTCATTTACGGGGTGTAGCGCCGTTGGGTCCCGTGTGCCGAGAAGGGCACACGTTTGGGACGACCGGCTTCAGCCGGGCCGGCCTGGAGCCCCGGTGTGAGGGGCGGAAGGCGCGCTTTGTTCGAAAACGGAAGGCGGGCGGAGGTATTCATTTACGGGGTGTAGCGCAGTTGGTAGCGCGCTTGGTTCGGGACCAAGAGGTCCGGGGTTCAAGTCCCCGCACCCCGATTTTTCTTCGTAAGGGTTGTCGTTTGGTGGAAGTTTGCATGCAGGGCGGCAGGGGATCGTTTTTCGTTCGGGGACCGTGGGACCCGGGGCCTATTCGGCCCGTCCTAGGCGGGCGCCACTGGCGCCCAGGACCCCGCACCCCGATTTTTCTTCGTAAGGGTTGTCGTTTGGTGGAAGTTTGCATGCAGGGCGGCAGGGGATCGTTTTTCGTTCGGGGACCGTGGGACCCGGGGCCTGTTCTGGCAGGGTTCGCGCCGTCGCTCGCCCGCGCCAAACGTTGCGGCCTATTCGCCGCAACGGCGCCGTCCCTAAACGGGCGCCACTGGCGCCCAGGACCCCGCACCCCGATTTTTCTTCGTAGCGGGCGTTGTTCAATCGGAGGCTTGGCAGGGGAACGGGGGCGATGATTCTTCGGCGTCGGTGGCGGTTCGATGGAAGAGTCCAGGGGGTCGGGTTTCGGGCTTTTTGCGAAGAGGCGGCCTTGGCGCGAGGCGTGCGGGGGTGGGTGCGCAACGAATTTGATGGGTCCGTTTCCGTCGAAGCGGAAGGAAACGCGGAGGTCTTGTCGGATCTTTTGCGGCACCTTCAACAAAAACATTTTTTTGCCCGGGTGGATCGCACCGAAGAGGCGCCCCTCCCGGCCAAAAACGACCCAGACGAACTTTTTCAAATTCGTTAGAAATGTCGATCCTTAGGAGTTCATTGGAATGACGGAAAGCCTGGATTCGGTCACTCTTTACTTCCACGGCGTCAAGCGTCTTCAGGATGTTTCCAAAGACGACGTTTCTGAACTGTGGCGCCTCGCCAACAAGGGAGACAAAAAAGCGAAGAAGCGGTTGGTGGAATCCAATTTAAGGCTGGTGATTCCGGTCGCGAAGAAGTATTACCGATCCGGCGTCGACTTCCTTGATCTCATCATGGAAGGCAACTTAGGCCTGATGCACGCCGTCGACAAATTCGACCCCAAACGGGGGTTTCGTTTCTCCACCTACGCTTCTTACTGGATCGAGCAGGCGGTCCGCCGCGCGTACGACGAACAATCAAAACTGATCCGCATCCCGCCCCACGCCCTCGAAGCCCTTCGGAAATGGTTTCGGGAATGGGACCGCCTTCGTGTGAGTCTGGGTCGGAGCCCGACAATGCAGGAAATGGGAAAAAGCCTTCACCTCTCCCCCCGCCAAATGAAAAGCGTGGTGGACGCCCATGAGGCGGCCAAGCCGGTGGGTAGCTTGGACATGCCGCTGGACGAGGACGAGAATATTTTTATCCGGGACATTGTGGCCGACCGTCCGGACCAGGGACCGGAACGAATATTTTCCCTCCTTCGCGTTCGCACCGATCTGTCCTTCGCCCTAAAGCAGATCGGGCCGCGGGAAAAAAATATTTTAGAAATGCGGTACGGAGTGACCGGGAGGGATCCCATGACCTTGGAAGAAGTCGGAAGGAAACTTCGTCTTTCGCGGGAGCGCGTGCGCCAGTTGGAGGAACGCGGCGTGGCGCGCCTGCGACGGGTGACGCGGCGGATGGGGCTTTTGTGAGCGGGCTCGCGACGTCCCCTCGGCTGGACCTCAAGAAATTCATTCGGGAGATTCCGGATTTTCCGAAGCCGGGAATTGTATTTAAAGACATCACCCCTCTTTTGGGGGACGGGGCGTCTTTCGGCCACGTGATTGAACTTCTGTCTCAAATGGGGACCCGGCTCAAGGCCGAAAAAATTATCGCCATTGAATCCCGGGGATTCATCTTCGGTTCCGCCGTGGCCCAGCGTTTGGGGGTGGGGGTGGTCCCCGTTCGTAAAAAGGGGAAACTGCCTTTTAAAACCATTTCCGCCACCTACCAATTGGAATACGGGCAGGATACGTTGGAAATGCACGTGGACGGGATTCGTCCCGGGGAACGCATTCTGGTGGTGGACGACGTTTTGGCGACGGGGGGTACAGCCGAGGCCGTGTTCCGTCTGGTGGCCGAGGCGGGAGGGGCTCCCGTGGGAGCGGCCTTCGTCATTGAACTCGGATTTCTCAAAGGCCGGGAAAGGCTTAAGAATTTTGAAGTGGGGTCGCTCATTCATTATTGAGTTTCCGATCGTTGGCCGCGCGGGGCCGGGACGTGGTAGAATATCCGACGTTTCCCGCCCAGGCCCCCGTAGCTCAACTGGATAGAGCGGCTCCGTCCTAAGGAGAAGGTTGGTGGTTCAAGTCCGCCCGGGGGCGTGGGCGGAAAATGTCGGACAAAAAATGAGAAAGGGTGTCTTCTATGTCTTCCACGATTTACACGTTGCCGGGACGAGATCTCGCGCCCGCCACTAAAGGCGAGAAGTTGGCTCAATGGTTTTTTGCCCATCGGGCGCAGTTCGGGTTGGCGTTTGGCTTGTTGGTGGTGGGGAGCGGTCTGGGGATTGCCATCGGCGTCAATCGGAGCAAGCTGACGGAGCGGGGGATCGAACAGATTTCCATGGCGCGGATGCAGGCGTCCCATGGCAAACGCAAAGAAGCGCTCCAAACCCTTGAAGACGTTTTGACCGCCCATCGAACCAATTCCGTCGCCATGCAGGCCTACATCCTCAAAGGGGAGATGTTGTTTCAGGAGAGGAAGTTTGGAGAGGCGGCCGAAAATTATCAGGAAGGGTTCGGCCAGGCGTCGTTTCCCTCCTACAAGGCCCTGATGCTGGTGGGATGGGGCGCCGCCGACGTGGAAATGCAAAAATTCCTCGAGGCCATCGAACGCTACGGGTCTTTCGTTCGGGATTTCCCCGATCACTACTTGGTTCCCCGGTGTCTCATGGAATTGGGGCGCCTTCATTTGGCGCAGAAGCAATGAAAGGAATCTCGTTCCACCTCTGAGCGATTTCTCACGCTCTTCCCCAAATCCCCTTGGGCCCCCGAAGCCCAGGCCAATTTGGACGCCGCCAAAGCCCAGCTTTCGCCGGATCCCGTTTCCGTCGATGTCTCAACGAAAAAGAATTGAACCGCCGCTTCGGTCCGAGAAATACGACGGAACGTTTTTAAAAAACACTCGCGGCCTGTTGACATGGTTTTTTGGTTCTGTTAACATAGAGGGGCATTACGACACAGAGGGGGACCTCCTCCTCTGTTTTTTTTAGGAGACAACGAGCATCTACCCGAGAACTTTTCAGCGGCCCCCGCCCAGCAATTCGGGCGCGCCGCGTGTCAACCATCAAATTCGAGCCCAGCAGGTCCGCCTGATCGATGAGGACGGGACCCAACTGGGAGTCAAAAACCTCGACGAGGCCATTCGCACGGCCCAAGATCGGGGGAAGGATTTGGTGGAAGTTGCTCCGCTGGCCACGCCGCCCGTGTGCAAGGTGGTGGACTTCTCTAAGTATCGTTATGAAAAAGAGAAGCAGAAGAAAGAAGCCCGTAAACACACCAAAGGCGGGCAGGTCAAGGAAGTCCGGTTTCGCCCCCGCATCGGGGAGCACGATTTTAACACCAAGTTGCGCGCCATCCAGAAGTTTCTCGAAGGCCGGGACAAAGTGCGGATCACGGTCATGTTCCGCGGTCGGGAAATGGAACACAAAGATTTGGGCCAGAAGATCATTGAACGGATTAAAATCATTCTGGGGGAAACGGCCACGGTGGAGTCTTCCCCGATGATGTTTGGGAATCGGATGATTCTCATGCTGGCTCCGCAGAAAAAGTAGGCCCGTCGGACCTTTTGGGCCGAGGGAAAAGCGGGATTCATTTTCAAACACTAAATACCATCGAAGAGTTAAAAACCATGCCAAAAATTAAAAGCCATAGCGGCGCCAAGAAGCGTTTCCGGCTGACCGCCAAGGGCCACATCATGCATCAAACCCAGGGACGTCGGCACCTTTTGATCGGAATGTCGTCCAATCGGCGTCGCCGATTCCGTAAGGACAACAAACTGAACACAACCCAAACCGACATGATCAGAGCCCTTTTGCCCTATGCGCGTTAAAAGCGTCGTTTATACACGTCAGCGCAAGAAGAAATGGTTCCGTCGGGCCAAAGGCGCCTACGCGACGAAAAGCACTCGTTGGCGTATGGTGGTCCAACACCTTCAAATGTCCATGCGGCACATGTACCGTGGGCGGAAGGACAAGAAACGAGACCTCCGGGCCATTTGGATTCAACGAATCAATGCCGCTTCCCGCGCGGAGGGGATGAGCTATTCCCGTTTCTTCTGCGGCTTGAAAAAGGCCGGCGTTGTTTTGGATCGGAAAATCCTGGCCACCATGGCCGCTGAGGATCTTCCTTCCTTCCAAAAACTGACCGCTCTCGCGCGAGAGCACGACGCCGTCAAAGCGTAACCACGCCGGGCGACCGGCCCGGATCTCACGCGACCGAACCCCGGGCGACGAAAGCGAACCGATGTCGGCCCTCCTCGACCAACTGAACTCCTTAAAGGCGAAAAGCCTGGAGGAGCTTGATGCCCTGGCCGACCTTGGTTCCCTGGATGCTTTCCGGCTGAAGTACCTTGGTCGGAAAGAGGGACTTCTTTCAAATATTCTGGGCCAGTTGCCGGCTCTTTCAGGTGACGAAAAGCGCGAGGTCGGGCGAACGGGAAATGAGCTGAAAAGGGGCTCTGGAAACGGCTCTTGACCTTCGGCTGAAGGCCTTGGAAACCGCCCGCATCACGGCCGACCTCTCCAAAACAAAATTGGACCTCTCTCTCCCGGGAACCCCGTGCCCTCGGGGGGGGCTCCATCCCCTGACGCGGGTGATGGAAGAAATCACCGACGTGTTCGGACGCCTGGGGTTCAGCGTGGCGGAGGGCCCCGAAGTCGAGACCGACGACCACAATTTTAACGCCCTCAATCATCCCCCGGACCATCCGGCCCGGGATTCCCACGATACGTTTTACCTGAAGGATTTCTCGGACGAGACGGGCCGCCCCTTGCTTTTGCGCACCCACACCTCTCCCGTTCAAATTCGTTACCTTCGGTCCCACCGTCCGCCGGTTTACATCGTCGCGCCGGGTCGGGTCTTCCGCCACGAAAACGTGGACGCCACCCATTCCTACGCTTTCCACCAGGTGGAAGGGCTGGCCGTGGACACGGATATTTCCGTCGCCGACCTGAAGGGGGTGTTGACCCTCTTCGCCGAACGGCTTTTCGGCGATCGCGGCGCGGAGGTCAAAACCCGGTTCCGCCCTTCCTATTTTCCCTTTGTCGAACCCGGCCTGGAAATGGACATCTCCTGCACGTTGTGCGGCCAAAAGGGGTGCCGGGTCTGCAAGCAGACGGGGTGGGTGGAAATGCTCGGATCGGGGTTGGTTCACCCGAACGTCCTCCGCGCCGGGGGGGTCGATCCGGAAAAATATTCCGGCTGGGCCTTCGGCATTGGAGTGGAGCGGGTGGCCATGTTCAAATACGGCGTGGACGACATGCGTCTCTTCTTCGAAAACGACATTCGCTTTTTGGAGAACTTCGCGTGAAGGCCTCCTTCCTCTGGTTGAAGGAGTTCGTGAACTTCTCGGAAACGCCTTCGGAGATCGCCGCGCTTCTCTTGAAGCAGGGATTCGAGGTGGCTTCGATCACCCCGGTGGGCGGGCCCGTGGAGGGAGTGGTGGTGGCTCGGGTGGAGACCATTCAAAAACACCCCAACGCCGACAAATTAAAGCTTTGCGACGTCTTCGATGGAACGGCGCGCCACTCGGTGGTGTGCGGGGCGCCCAACGTGGAAGCCGGAAAACGATATCCTTTTGCCCGTTTGGGCGCCAAATTGCCGGACGGGATGGTGATCGAAAAACGCGCCCTTCGCGGGGTGGAATCCCAGGGAATGCTCTGTTCCGCCCGCGAGCTCGGGCTGGGGGACGACCATTCCGGTCTCTATCTCCTTCCGGAAGAGGCACCCTTGGGAGAAGAGGTCTCCCGCACCTTGGCTTTGAACGACGTGATTTTGGAAGTGGAAATAACCCCCAACCGTCCCGACGTTCTTTCCCATTGGGGGTTGGCGAGGGAAATCGCGGCCGGCCTGGATAAAAAGGTTGTTTTTCCGGAAACGGGTCTTCCTCCAGTGGAGAAAAAAACCGGCCTCGTCCGCGTGGAGGAACCGACCCTGTGCGGCCGTTACGTCGCCCGCGTCCTGGAGGGGCTTCGGCCGGAGCCCTCCCCCCTGTGGATGCGGCTCCGACTGGAGCGTTGCGGGATCCGATCGATCCATTATTTCGTCGACGTGACGAATTACGTTTTGTTGGAACTCGGCCATCCGCTTCATGTGTTCGATCGGGCCCGGCTGGACGGGGGGAGCGTGATCGTTCGCCGGGGCCGCGCCCATGAGAAATTGGAGTGTTTGGACGGCGTCACCCGCGCCGTCGATGGCGTGTTGGTGATCGCGGACGGCCGGGGGCCCGTCGCGGCGGCGGGCGTGATGGGCGGGCAACCCACCGCCGTCGGGAGTGGCACGACGGATGTCTTGCTGGAAAGCGCTCATTTCCTTCCCTCCCAGGTCCGCCGGGCCCGGGGCCGCCTGAACGTGTCGACGGAAAGTTCTTTCCGATTTGAACGCGGGACCGATCCCGACATGGCCGAGCTCGCCAGCCGCCGGGCCGCGCACCTCCTCTTGAAAGGGGCCGGGGGAAGGCTCACGGCGGAGGAAGACGTGAACGAGGGGTTCGCCAAACCCGCTCCCATGGCGGTTTCCCTGGAAGGGTTGTCCCAGCGGTTGGGCCTATCGCTCTCTCCCAGCGAGGTGCGGGGGGCTCTTGAAAGTTTTGGTTTTTCCTGCGACGTTCAAGGTTCGCTGGTCCACGTGACCCCGCCCCTCCATCGGGCCGATGTCCGGGAACCGGCGGACGTTCTGGAAGAAGTGGCCCGCCGCATCGGGTATGACCGCATCGTGGGCCGGGTTCGGGGCGCCGGCGTTTCCTCGGAACCGCCGACCCGTCTCCGTTCCTTGGCCCGCTCCGCGCGGGAACGGTGGATCTCTCTCGGGTTCTGGGAGGCCGCCCAGAGCGGGTTGGTCCCCCGGGCTCTCTGGGATCGCTGGGGCGGTCCCACGGCGGAAAACCCCCCGGAGCTATCGAATCCTCTCTCGCTGACGGGAGAATGTTTGAACCCCAGCCTTCTGGTCAACCTCCTGGCCTGCCTCGCCGGAAATGTGCGGCGGGGAAACGGCAACGCCCGGCTGTTCGAAATCGCCCGGGTTTTCCACGGGGAAAAAGGAGCGGTGCTCGAGGCGGACCATTTCGCCTGGGTGGCCACGGGCCGAGACCATGGGGACCACTGGCGGTTCCGGTCGCGCCCCTTGGAAATTTGGGATGCCCGGGCCTGGACCAAAGCGGCCGTCAAAGATTGGCGTCTGGCCGGAACAAGGTTCGCCGTCGGAGACGCCCCCTTTCTCCACCCGGTGGAATCCCAGTCGATCTGGTTGGGGGAGAACCGTCTCGGGGTCTACGGCCGGATCCACCCCCGTCAGGCGGAGGCCTGGGAACTTCCCCCCGACACCTTCGTGGGCGAGTTGAATTTGTCCGTGGCCGCGTCGGGCGTTTTTCTTCAGCCGAAATTTGAAGGCCTCTCCCGCCAACCGGCGGTGGTCCGCGATTTTTCTTTGATCTTTCCAGAAGGCGTTCCGTGGTTGTCCATCGTTTTCTCCATTCAGCGGGAATGCGAGTGGGTCGAGGGAGTGGAACTTTTTGATGTGTTCACGGGGAAGGGGCTTCCGGCCGGAACGCGGAGTCTCGCTTTTCGGGTGACCTTCCGCCATCCCGATCGAACCCTCACCGACGCCGAAGCCCATGCGCTTCAAGACCGGGTCCCGGCCGGGCTCGCCCGGGACCACGGCGCGCAACTCCGCGCGCCTCTGGCGACCCCTTAACCCGCCATGCCCTCGGGCGCCAAGAATCCAAGGTCCTATTCCTCTCGGGGCTTCGTTTTTCTCCTCGGCTTGGCCGGCGCCGTCCTGTTCCTGTCCTCCTGCGTTTACCTCCGGCTATTGGAAGTCAAAAAGCAACTCCAGGATTTCGACGCCAATTTTGCCATTGGGGGCCGTTCGGAACTGGTGATTGAATTCAAAAATCCCCTGCTAAGAACCAAAGACGTGCGTTTTCTGATCGGGGCCGATCCGCTTTTTCAAACGGGGGGGGAGGAACTCCTCCAGCATTTCGAATTCGACTTGGTCCGTCCCTCCAGCGCCGCACCGTCGGTGGCCCTCGAGCGGTTAAGTTTGGACCTGGCTTCGAGGCGGGGAAAATTGGTGAAGATCATCGTCCCGGAGAAGTTTATGCTCCTTTTCCCTCGAAACATCGTCATCGAGACCCTGAAACAGGCGAAGGATGCCGAGGTCTTCGAGATGAAAAAACTTGCCCGCGCCCAGATCCACCTGGCCCCCGAGGTGGAAGCGGAGCTACCCAGCCACGCCAAGACGCTGCTTCTATTGGGGGAACCCTTGGACAGCGTGCCGGAAGGAAACCTGCAGGTTCTCACCTACCGGTATCGCATTGTCGGGGCCCCCCGGGAGGTGCCGATTTCGGTCCGGCTCAGTTTCGATGCCGACGGTTTGGTTCGAAAAGGGTTCGTCCGGTGGGATCAATCTTCCATTGAGGCGCTTTTCAGCCGAGGGTGAAAGACGAGTTTCCGCCCGTGAAGAACGGAATTTCCGTCTCCCGTCTTTTTATCCCAAGGACGGGCTTTTTGATCGCGCGGACCGGGCTGTTTTTTTGCGTCTTGGGGTTCGCGGCGTGCCGGGGTCCGATCCGGCGTTCCACAGGAACCGGAATGTCGCCGAACCCGGCGACGCCAAGCGTCACGGCCGCCAACGCCATGGTCCGGGTCGATTCCTCTCCTCCGCCGTCCTTTTCCGACGATTCCCTTTTAGGTCCTCTGGTCGAGGCGGTCCGCGGGAGCCTCGCCTTTTACCGAACCCTGCCTCCGGAGCGGCTTTTTTATTTCGGTCCGGACGCGATCGCGGTTTCAGAGTTGGCGGAATCCCTGGAGTACTTTTTAAAGTTGGTGGAGTCGGGGAAACCCGGTTGGGCGGAGGCGATCCGCCGCGATTTTCAACTCTACGCCTCCGTCGGCTCGGATCGGGATGGCACCGTGGTTTACAGCGCCTATTACGAGCACGAGGTGTCCGTTTCCCTCTCCCGAACCGGTCGATTCCGTTTTCCGCTCTACGGCCGACCCGGGGACTTGGAAGAAATTCTGGGACCCCATGGGGAACGCCAGGGGATTCGGCGGGCCGGATCGGGCGGGCGGCCCTATTTCACCCGAAAGGAAATTGATTCCGGGGGGGCTCTATCGGGCCGAGGCCTCGAGATCGCCTGGGCAGACGATCCCGTTTCTGTTTTTTTCCTTCAAGTTCAGGGGTCCGGGTGGTTGCGCCTGGCCAACGGGGAACGGCTTCGGGTCCGCTATGCGGGCCACAACGGGCATCCCTACCGTTCGGTGGGGGGCTACATGATTGAAAGCGGAATCCTGCCGCGGGAGAAGTTCAGCCGGAAGGCCATGGTGGACTATCTTTCCCATCATCCGGAGGAGCGGCAGGAAATCCTCAATCGGAACCCCCGCTATGTTTTTTTCAAGATCGACCGCGGTCCTTCCCGGGAACAGGTTTTTGGCTCTTTGAATTTAGCGCTCACGCCGGGGCGCTCGGTGGCCATGGATCCGTCGATTTTTCCGCCCGGCGCTCTGGCTTGGATGGAGACGGATGAGGATCCCAAGGTCGGGCGGTTCGTTTTGAATCAAGACGAAGGCGGCGCCATTAAAGGCCCCGCGAGGGTGGATTTCTTCGTGGGCGGCGGGCCCGAGGCCGAATCGTATGCCGTTCGGTTTTGGGAAAAAGGCCGGCTTTACTTTTTGGTCCGAAAGCGGGGGGAAACTTCCCGCGGGGGACGCCGAGGGAAATAGTCCGGATGGCGGGCCGCGGTTCGTTCGGGGGTCCCCCTGTGGGCCGCGACCTGAAAACGGCCGGGCGCCAGACACCGGAGCCTGTGCCAGACGCCCTTTCGAAACGCGGGGTTTTTTAACAGCGCTCCGCCCCAGCCGACGGGGAGGGGGGGAGGCGATTTCCACCCTTTTGCGACGGAGATCACTAATTCGGCGATATGCTCCTGGGCTTCCCGCCGAATCTGGGCGCAGAGTGGATCCGTCGCCGCTCGACGCAGAACCCGCGCCGCGAGGCCCGCCGTCCGGCGGACGGTGGCGGGGGTGGGAGGCGACTCTTCCTCGGTTCGCCTTGCCCCCGATCGCCGACGCTGATATTCCTTCCCCATCCACCAGCCGGACCCTTCGTCTCCTTGGGCGGGGCCGAGCCCTCCGGCGCGTTTCAGCCGACCCCGGGCGGTTCGGCCCACCGCCATGGAGCCGGTGCCGGCGACGACCAGGATCCCCCGGCCCGAACGGCCGAATGCCGCGTGCAGGGCCAATTCCACATCCGACATCACTGAAACGGACCGCGCCAGGCCACGGAGTTCCCGGGCCATTTTATTTCGTTCCGGCAACGTCCAAATGCCTTTCGACCCGACAATCAATCGTTGAACCTTACGCCATCCACGTCTTTTCCACATATTCTGAAGGAGGTCCGGCAATTGGGGTGGGGGGACGGCTTTTTTCTTACTCGCCTGAGCGAGGCCGCGTTTCCCGGCGCACGCCGCCACTCGGAGCCAACTACCTCCCAGGTCTACCGCGACGGTGGTGGGCGCGGGGCTCATGAAGGGAAAACTTTTTTTAGGCAGGCTTCGATTTGACTTTGCCGGAACCCCGAGGCGCTCACGAGGGTGGTGCGGGCGGAGGCATATTCCCCGTCATAAGGATCCCGCATGAGAACGAGGACCAGGGGCCGGTTTTCTTTTTCAAGCGCCGCCAAGAGGCGTCGAAGGCCTGGGTGGAGATGAGCGTCGAAACAAAAGAAGACGGTGGCGTCGTGCGAGCGGCCCCCGCGAACCGCCCGACGGAGAAGAGCGGGAGAGGGATCCAGGGGAAAGAGATCCATTCGCCCGACGGGACCGATTCGCGAAAGGAGAAAGGACCGTTCCCGGCGCAAGGCCGGCTCGATCATAATCCGGCGAGCCAGATCCGAAAGGCGCGGAAAAATCACCTGAACCTTTCCCGCGTTCAGGAAGGGGAGGGCCGCTCGTCCTGGTCGAACGCGGACGGCGGCATCGGCTACCCGGCGCGCGAGACTCTCTCCCGAGGGATCGGCCCGGAGCGCTCCGGGCGTGAAGCGCGGTTGGGACGATCCTCGGAGGCGCCGGATCCGTTGGACCGAGTTTACCAGGTCCGTTTCTTTCAGTTCCCCCGAGCGATAGGCGTCGCGAAGCGCCCGGGCGACTTCCCTTTGAAGGATTCTCTGGTGACAGCATAGGATCAGGTCGTGCCCCGCCCGGGCGGCCAAGACCGCCGCGCGTCCCACCCCGGCCAGTCCGCCCAGGGCGCCCATTTCCAAATCGTCCGAGGCGACCACGCCGCGGAAGCCCATTTCTTTGCGAAGCAGGTCGGTCATCAGGCGGCGCGAGAAGGTGGCCGGCGTGCGCGGGCGGGGGTCGAGTTTGGGATAGAGCGGGTGGGACGACATGACGAGGTCCACGCCGGCGTCGATGGCGGCGCGGAAAGGCACCAGGTGCCGACGTCGAAGTTCCGCCCAACCGACGTCAATGACCGGGAGGTCGAGATGGGGATCCTTGGTGGCGGGCCCGAGGCCCGGGAAATGTTTGGCGCAGGCGCTCACCCCCTGGCGCTGGAGGGCTCGGATCCGCGCCGAGGCCAGTCGCGCCACTTGGGCCGGGTCCCGGCCGTAGGACCGGATGCCGATGTTGGGGCTGAACGCCTCGGTCAGGACGTCCACGGTGGGGGAGAAGTTCACGTCCACTCCCAGTCGGCGGAGTTCCCGCCCCTCGATGGTTCCCTGGGCGCGGGCCCAGTCCGTGCGGTCCGCGACGCCGAAGGCCAAATTGTCCGGAAACACCGTCACGCCGGATTCGAACATGACCACCCGGCCTCCCTCGTGGTCCACCGTCACCCGGAGGCGCCGTCCGAGCGATTCCTCCAGGCCGCGGATCAAACCGCAAATCTGTTCGGGCGAGCGAAAATTGATTCGGTAGAGAATCAACCCCCCCGCGTGGGTTTCCCGAAAAAGTCGTAGATCTTCCACCGTAGGGCGGGGGCCCGGAATCCCGAACACCAGGGTTTCACCGATCAGCCGGTCCAATTCATCGGACATGGGGAACCTTCCTTTTCGGAGCGGCCGGCCCGAGGGCGAGGCTCTCCAAAATTGTTATTCTCATCTTCATGAAACTCGCGGCCTACCGCCGACTGCCAACGGAGAAACCCCATCCCGGATCGATGGAGCTGGACCGGCTTTCGCCGGGCCGACTCTTCGACCTCATGAGCGGGGAGGACCTGGCCGCGGCCCGGGCCGCCGCTCGCGCTAAACGGGACGTTCTCCGGGCCGTGGACCGGATCGCCGGCCGCTTGGCCCGGGGAGGGCGGCTGTTTCTGGCGGGGGCCGGAACCAGCGGCCGCCTGTGCGTTTTGGAAGCCGCTGAATGCCCGCCGACCTTCGACACGCCTCCCCACCTCATCCAGGCCCTCATGGCCGGAGGCCGTTCCAGCGTTTTCCGGTCCAAAGAAGGCGCCGAGGACCAGGCCGAAGAAATCCGCCGCCGTTTGGATCCCGTCCTGCGTTCTTCCGACGCCGTGGTGGCCGTGGCCGCCAGCGGCGTCACCGCTTTCGCCGGGGCGGCCCTGGCGCTGGCCCGCCGCCGGGGAGCGGCCTCCATTCTTGTCACGTGTAACCCCAAGGCGGCCGCCCGGGCCGACGTCCGCATCGTTCTTCGCACGGGTCCCGAGATCCTTACCGGGTCCACGCGGCTCAAGGCCGGGACGGCGACCAAGATGATACTAAACATGCTCACCACCATGACCCTGGTTCGACTGGGAAAAGTGTACGGCCAATGGATGGTGGACCTCCAGCCGCGGTCCAAGAAACTCGCGGCCCGGGGAACCCATTTGATCTCCCTCCTGGGCCGGGTCGCGCCCGAGGAGGCGAGGCGGCTCTTAGCGCGGTCCGGCGGCCGAGTGAAAACCGCCATCGTGATGGCCCGGCGGCGAATGTCGAGGCGGGAAGCCCGGCGCGCCCTCTCACGCGCCGACGGATCCCTGCGCGCGGTGTTGGAGACATGAGCCGCCCAGGGGCCCTTTTGGGGTTGATGCTCTTCGCGGGGGCAATGCTTCAGGCTCAGGTGAAGACCGGGTTGGACGTTTTAGTCGAGGAACATTTTGCGCCCCTCTGGGGAAAACGGGTGGGCGTCATCGCCAACCAATCCGCCGTGGACCGCGAGGGGCGGAATGTGGTGAACCTCCTAAAAGAGGCTCCCGGCGTCACCCTGGCCGCCGTGTTCACGCCGGAGCATGGCCTAACCGGAAAAGTCGAGCATGGGCGCCCGGTCGCCGATGGCGTTCTCCCCGGCACCGACGTTCCCGTTTATAGTCTCTACGGCGCGACCCAGCGGCCCACCCCGAGAGTCTGAAGGGGTTGGACGCGCTGGTCTGCGATTTGCCCGACGTGGGCGTTCGTTTCTACACCTACATCACCACGCTCGGTTACGCGCTGGAGGCGGCGGCCAAGGCCAACCTGGAATTCATTGTCCTGGATCGGCCCAATCCCTTGGGTGGGGCCGTGGTGGAAGGCTTGGTCCTTTCAACGGAAGTGAGGCACTTTACGGCCTACTATTCCATCCCCACCCGCCACGGGCTGACGATGGCCGAAATCGCGCGATGGCATAACGAGCGGAACGGGTTGAACGCTAGGATTCTGACGGTCCCGATGAAGGGGTGGAAACGCTGGATGCTCTGGGACGACACGGGGTTGGAATTTTTCCCTCCGTCGCCCAATATTCGGACCCCCGGCGCCGCTCTCCTTTACGCGGGTCTGGGGGCCTTTGAGTCCACGAACCTTTCCGTCGGGCGCGGAACCCCCCGGCCCTTCGAGGTCTTCGGCGCCCCCTGGATGAAAAGCGAGCCCCTGGCCCGGGCTCTGGCCAAGAAAAAGCTCCCCGGGTTTCGACTCAAATCGACGACGTTCACGCCCCGCTCGGATCGGTATAAGGGAAAAAAGTGTTTCGGCGTCCGGGTGGAACTTACGGACCCCCAGCGCGTCCGGCCGGTGGACCTCTTCGTCCATGCCGCGTGCCTCTTGCGGGACCTTTCGCCCAAGGAGTTTCAGCCCCGTTGGGCCGAGATGCCCCGGGTGGTCGGATCCGCCGATTTCGAAACGTGGTTCAAAGCGGGGGATTCCCCCGAGGCGATACTGGAGCGGATTCACCGAAGCGCGACTATTTTTTTCGACGATCGAAAATCCATCCTGGTGTACCCCTGATGGAAACCGGATGGTGGGATCGCGCCTTGGTGGCGCCGGCGGACTTCGCTGTTCTGGGCGGGCTTTTGGCCCTGATGGTGGGGGTTGGTTTTTTCTTTCGTCGCCGGCAGACCTCCACCCAGGAATTTTTTCTCGGCGGGCGGCGGGTTCCCGGCTGGGCGGCCGCGCTCTCCTTTGTGGCGACGGAAGTGAGCGCTGTCACCATCATCTCCGTCCCGGCCACGGCTTACCGGGAAAACTGGGAGTATCTTCAATTCTTTATCGGATCGGCCGCGGCGCGGATCGTGATCGCCACGCTCTTCATCCCCGCTTTTTATAAATTCAACTGCACGACGATCTATCAATACCTGGCGGCGCGGTTCGGGTGGGGAACTCAGGTGGCGGCCTCTTTCTTTTTCTTCCTGACCAGGCTCCTGGGCTCCGGGGTCCGGCTGATGGCGGCCTGTCTGGCCCTGTCGGTGCTTCTGGGATGGGACATTCGGGCTGTGATCGTGGTGTTCATCGTGATCGGCATCCTCTACATGGGGCTGGGCGGGATGCGCGCCGTGGTGTGGACGAACGTTTTGCAGGCGTTGGTTTTTATCGGGGGCGGGCTGGCCGCGATTTGGTTTTTGGCGGGACGGACCGAGGGAGGTCTGGGGGGACTTTTCCACCTGGCGCGGGCCGGGGGACGACTGGCGGTTTTCGACTGGGGGCCCTCGGTGGGCGACCCGGCCTACTGGAGCTCTTTTTTCCGAAATCCGAACATTCTCTGGGTGGCGATCTTGAACGGTTTTTTCGGTTCCATGGCGGCTTTCGGCACGGATCAGGACCTGATGCAACGCCTGCTCACGGTGGAGACCCGACGGTCGAGCCAGCGGACGATGATCGCCACCATTTTTCTAAGCCTGGGCGTGTTGTTGATTTATTTGATGGTGGGGGCGGGACTCTACGCTTTTTACGCCGCGCGGCCTGAAGCGGTGTTGCCGGAAAAACTGGACGCTATTTTCCCGCACTTTATCGGGCGCGAGATGCCCACTCTTTTAAAAGGGTGGCTTCTGTCGGCCATCGTTTTGGCGGGAATCGATTCGCCCTTGGCGTCCTTGGCGACTTCTTTTGTGACGGATGTTTATCGGCCGCTGGCGGCCCGAGCCGGGGCCGTGCTCGACGAGCGGCGGCTGGTCGGACTTTCCCGGGCGTGCGTGGCCGCCTTCGGGGTCCTTTTGGCCCTGGTGGCCTGGGGATTCAGCCGTTTTGAAAATATTCTCTGGCTGGCCTTTAAGATCGGCGGCGTCACCTTCGGGTCCCTGTTGGGCGTCTTTCTCCTGGGCCTCCTCACCCGCCGGGGACGGACCGCCACCAACCTCATCGCCATGGGGGTGAGCGCCGGGGTGAACCTGGTTCTTCTTGTTCTCTCCGAACGGGGCCTCCTTCCGCTCGGCTGGAGCTGGTTGGTGATCCTGGGGACGCTCGTGACCTTCGGTTTAGGATATTCGCTCTCTTCGGGGGAACAAGGGGAAAACCATGCTGGCTAGTTTCATCCATCTGATCGAAGCGTTGAAGGGGAACCCGCTGTCCTTGCCCGTGTTCGTGATCCTGTATGCCGCGGCTTGCCTCATCGTTCCGGTGAGTTTGTTCCCTGTGGCTGGGGGGGTCCTCTTTGGGTTTCGAGGAGGGATGGCCGTGAATTTGGCGGCGGTTTTACTGGGAGCCACGGGGCCCTTTTTCATCGCCCGGCGGTTGGGCCAACACGCGCTGACCCGATTTTTTAGCCGCTGGCGGAACCGCGACGTGGCCGCGCGGTTGCGGAATCCCGGGCCCGGAATGTTCATCGTCATCCGACTTCTGGGGTTTCCTCCATTCGTGGTGACCAACTATTTGGCGGGCCTCTCGCACATGCGCTACAGGCGGTTCCTGTGGACCAGCGCCGTCGGTCTTTTGCCGTGGACCTTCGTGATGACTTTTTTCGCGGACACTTTTTGGACGATCCTTCTGGAAGCGGGGATGACGGGGTTTCGCCGGGCCATGATGAACCACGCTCAGCCTCTCCTGTGGGGCGGCGGCGTGATGGCCGCTCTCCTGGTGGCGGGCTACGGGATGAACGGCTGGAGGGGGAAGAAGAGAGTCAAGTTGTCTGGCGGAAGCTGAAGAGGAACCGTTCGGACTCCGCCGACAGGCGTTCCATCCAGACGGGCACGGCCACGACGGAGAGAACGAACATGTCGCCTCCGTTTAAAAGAAAAATCAGGCGGTGGCGGAGCAGAATCAGCTGGTCGGGATCCTCGTAGACCACTTCATAGGCCCCGGGAGCGCCGGGGTAGGGGATCGAGCGTTGGGTGAGGATTTTCGTCGATCCGCTTTTCGGCAGGGCCAGGAGAAAGTTCAGGCCCGCGGTTTCAAGGTTCGTTTTAGCGGGAAGCGCTCTACGGGTGACGGAAAATTCCATCGCCGGCGTCAGACGGTTGGGTTTGAAAAGGAAGGTTGTCGCTCCGTTGGTTCGCGCGTCGTAGGGTTTCCAGAGACCCGGATAGTGGACCGACCAGCCTTCGCGGTCCTCCTGGAAAAGCGCGTCATTTCCCCCCAATTGGAAGGCGCGCCGCCAGAGGCCCTGGTAGGCCAATCGTCCGGCCGCGTCGCTGAACCCCATGAAAGAAAGCAAGAGCCCCAGGCTCGCTAGCCAACGCGCCCGATAAATATGCGGGTAGAGCGTGCCTCTCCCGAGCACCCAAAGGCAATAAGGAATGGCCAAGAGAGCGAGCGATACCGCCATCCAGGGGCCTAACGCCCAGCGGAAAGTCAAAACACCGATGGCGGCCAAGAAGGCGGAAAGCGAATAAATCGGGCTGGGTCGAACCCATCGGGAGTGCGGGGCGTTCGGCGGGTTTGTCATGGTCAGTCCATACTATAGCAAAGACCGAAACCCGTCAAAAATTTCTTTTGTAATTTGAGCCCCGGGCCCGGGCGTCCGGCATCGAAGGGCCATGGTTTCCGTCGATAGGACGCTTGTCGGAGCGGGACTTTTCTGCTAGTCTAATGGTCGCGATGCCGTCCCCCCTTTTAAACAAGCTGGCCGATAAAGTCCGTCTGGCCGCCGCCGAGATCCATCATCTCAGGAAAGAACGCGAGCGGCTCACGGCGGAGCTGGCCTTGATGGAGGAGGAAAGCCGCCGCGCCCGCAAGCTCCTGCGGGCGCACGACGATCTGCTGGCCGAGCGAAAAAAAACCCGGGAGCGACTGGAAAAAATCCTCGCCAAATTGGACGGACTGAAGGTCGCGTGAACCCACTCGTTAAAGACAAAACCCGAGTCAATATTTTTGGCAAGCTTTACGAGCTTGACCCCGGCCATCTCACGCCGCTGGAGGCGAGCCAATT
Source organism: Elusimicrobiota bacterium (assembly GCA_016721625.1). NCBI lineage: Bacteria > Pseudomonadati > Elusimicrobiota > Elusimicrobiota bacterium. The sequence goes on along the minus strand of JADKHR010000001.1, from coordinate 729,328 downwards.
GGCCAGTTACGTGGACCAGAAAATGAAAGAAATCGCGGAGAAGTTCGGCCTGGTGGATACCCAGAAAATCGCCGTTTTGGCGGCGCTCAACATCGCCTTTGAGCTCGGGGCCAGGAACAAGGCCGCCGGGGGGGAACTACCGCCTCAAGACGAGGCGAAGATCAAAGGCCTTTTGGAATCTCTTGAGAAAGCCCTCGCGTGACGGCGGATCTGTTCGACGAAAAAATCGTTGAGCCGGGGGCCGGGGCGCCCCTGGCGGCCCGCATGGCCCCCCGGGACTGGGGCGAGTTCGCGGGACAAGGCGGGCTGGTGGCGGAAGGGAGCCTCCTTCGCCGCGCGGTGGACGCGGATCGGTTGGGGTCGGCGATATTTTTTGGTCCTCCGGGGTGCGGGAAGACGGCGCTGGCGCGCCTCGTGGCCGCCAAGAGCCGGGCCCAGGTGGAACAAACGAACGCTGTGACGATCGGCGTGCCCGACATTCGGAAAATCCTGGCCGCGGCCGCCGAACGCAAACGGGCCCGGGGCTTGCGCACTCTGCTGATCTTGGACGAAATTCACCACTTCAACCGCACCCAACAGGACGCCCTCTTGCCCGACGTGGAGCGCGGCCTGGTGACCCTGATCGGACTCACCACCGAAAACCCGTTCTTTTATGTGAACGCCGCTCTCCTCTCCCGTTCCACCGTTTACGAATTCAAGGCGTTGTCGCAGGAAGATCTCCGGGGCTTCTCCGCCGGGCCCTGTCCGACCCGGAGCGGGGTTTTGGAAAGAAAAAAGTCCGGCTGGACCCCGAGGCCGAGGATCACCTCCTGTCCATGTCGGATGGGGACGCTCGGCGCGTCCTGAACGCCCTGGAATTGGCCGTCCTCACGACGTCGGAAAAAGCGGGGGAAATCCATGTCCCCCTGGCCGTGGCCGAGGCTTCCACCCAGCGACGGGCGCTTCGCTACGACAAGGGGGGCGACGAACACTACGACACCATTTCCGCTTTCATCAAGTCCCTCCGAGGATCGGACCCGGACGCCGCGCTCTATTGGATGGCGAAGATGCTGGCCGCGGGGGAGGACCCGCGCTTCGTGGCCCGCCGCTTGTTGATCTGCGCCTCGGAGGACGTGGGCAACGCCGACCCTCGGGCTCTCTTGATCGCCAACGCCGTTTTTGAAACCGTGGAAAAAGTGGGGATGCCGGAGGGCCGGATTCCATTGGCCCAAGCCGCGGTGTATGTGGCCATGGCGCCCAAGTCGAACTCCTCTTACGTGGCCATCAACCGCGCCCTGGCGGAGGTGGAGCGAGGGCCAAGGCGGGAGGTCCCCGCCCACCTGAAGGACGCTAACCGGGACGGCGAGGTTTTAGGCCACGGGGCCCATTACAAATACCCCCACGATTTTCCCGGCCATTTCAGCCCCCAGGAATACCTGCCCCAATGGATCCGTTTTTGGGAACCCGGCGACCAGGGGGATGAAAAACGGCTCAAGGATCGCTACGAAGCCCTTTGGCCGAAGCGCCGTCTTTCCGAGACGAAACCCACGCCATGAAAAAGCTCCAGCCGGAAGAGGCGGTCCGTCATAAACATTTTCTTCGGGGGTACTACCGCGAATTGGTCCGAGAAATTTCCTTCCCCAAACGTCGGGCGGCCGCCCTGGCGCTGGCTCGCCGGGTCGGCGGCCTGGTCGAATTCCGTCAGGCTCGGTCCGTCGGTGTTTTCCTGCCATTGTCCTTCGAGATCGAAACCGCTCCGCTGATCGCCCTCGCCCGACGTGAGGGAAAAACGGTGGCCGTTCCGGTGGTCTTCCCCGAGGAAAGGCGGCTTCGTTTCGCCGTCCTTCCGGACGGCCGCCCCCGATGGGTCAAAAACGTTTACGGCATACGGGAGCCTTTCCGACGGGACTGGGTGGACCGCTTGGATCTCCTCCTGGTCCCGGGCGCGGCGTTCACGCTTCGGGGAGACCGGTTGGGCTCCGGGGCCGGTTACTACGATCGGTATCTCGCCCGACGCCCGCGTCCGAAAACCATCGGGGTCTGTTTCGACGAACAGGTGGCGGTTCGCCTCCCCGTTGAAAAACACGATCATCGGATGGAGTGGATCGTCACCCCGACCCGGACCCGCCATGTTTAAACAATGGGTGCTGGTGGCCGCCGGAAGCGCTTTGGGCGGCGTGGCCCGCGTGGCGTTGTCAGCGGGAATTTATCGGCGGTGGGGAACCTCTTTCCCCTGGGGGACCCTGGCCGTCAACGGGGCGGGTTGTTTTTTCATCGGACTTCTTTTTACCTGGGCCGAGGAGCGTTTGCGTTTGGGAACGGCGGGCCGTCTTTTTCTGATGGCGGGTTTTTGCGGCGGTTTCACCACGTTCTCCACCTACGCGCTTGAAACCGTCCAATTATTTAAATCCGGCGCGACGTTCCCCGCTCTCGTCTATGTGGTCGGAAGTTCCGCCCTCGGTTTGGCCGCCTTCATCGCCGGGTCTTTCATGGGGCGTTTGGCTATTTTGTAACTCATTCCAATTTTACCCGTCTATCGACGGGGCTGGTCCCGCCGATTTAAATCCATTCCCCCAAAGCGAAAACTCAACCAACAGGAATATATTTGGCCCATGGTTTTTTGTGACGACCCCGCAAACATCCGTTAACCCAGATAATTCAGTTGCACGCGAGGACCGGCCGGTCGCAGAGCTCCCGGCCCTAGAGAATGAGATGACCGGGACAGAGCCGCTGACGTCAGACGGAAAACATGTCCCTTTTTACATAACAAAAAAGTGAGAGCCTAGCTGTGAGACTAAGATCTAACTGTTTTGTGAAATATAAGGGTCAGATTTTACGTCGAATCCCCTTTCAGCTCCTCTGCCGCCGCCGGTGTTCGGCGCTCTGCGCCGACCCGCGATTTAACTGAACCTTTCGTCTTAAGTTGTTAAATGACCTCCTGATCTTGCCCCGATAATGTGGACACGCGATTAAGTTCATGAGTTCTGTTTCTCAAAAGCCGATGGGCTTTTGTAGCCCACTCCAGAATGCCGCCTTTCGGCAATGTAAAACAACTCGATGTAATCGAACAGACTGTGTTCCGCCTCTTCGCGTGACCCATAACTCTGCCAATACGTGTGCTCAGTTTTCAGCGTGTGAAAGAACGACTCCATCATGGCGTTGTCGTAGCACGTTCCTTTGTCGCCCATGCTGCCATCGATCCCTTTGGCTTTCAGCAGCGCCTGGTATTCATGGTTCGCGTATTGCGCCCCCTGATCCGAATGGTGGACCAATCCGGGTTCCCCTTTTCGCTGGCCCAGAGCTCTTTCAAATGCTGCCCGGGCCAATTCTGTCGTCGGTCGGCGCCCCGGGACCATCCCACGATCTTGCGGGAATAGACGTCCAGGATCGCCGCCAAATAGGTCCAGCCTTCCACGTCCAGATATACGTAATGTCCGCAAGCCAAAGCCGGTTGGCCTGGGGCGCGGAAAAGACCCGCTGAACGAGGTTTGGCACGCCCACAAACCTCTTCCCTTGTGTCTCTTGGCCCGGAACCGATTCTTTACCTTCGCTTGGATTCCCGCGCGCCTCATGAGTCGCGCGACGCGATGGCGCCCGCAGCGGAACCCACGTTCCTGCATTTCTTCGGTCACGCGCGGGCTCCCGTAAGTCCGGCGGCTATTTTCAAAGATCTCTTTGATTTGGTTCAAAAGAACCTGATTCTCTTGCTCCCGGGAGCTCACTGCTGCTCCCCGTCGCCAATAATACCCGCTTCGGGACACATCCAGCGCCCGGCACATCAGATCCACCCGGTGTTCTTTTTCGTATCGCCTTATAAGCCTGAATCGATCGACTTTGGGCGCGACAAGATGGTTAAAGTTTTTTTTAGAATCTCGCGCTCTTCTTCGGCATTTTTCAACGCCTGCCGGAGCTTCCGGTTTTCTTCTTCCAGGTTCTTTCGTTGTCCGCGACCGGGAAAGGCGTTCTTGGGGTCTTGTTTGTAGTCCTGTTTCCAGCGGTGCAGCACCTGCCGGTGAATATCCAGCTTTCGCGCTACTTCCTCGAGGGGGACCCCTTCATCGAAGACCATTCGCAACGCATTGTGTTTGAAATTGGCGTCAAACGTTCGCCGTGTTCGCTTCTCCATGGACACACCTCCACCCGTAATGTAACTTATCTGGGTGTCCACTTTTTCGGGGGAAGATCATCTCTTAATCTGATTCCACCCAAACAGTCTCCCAGGGGGGAGAGGAGATCACTTTTCGGTAGAAAGGGGACCTGACGAACGAGGACAACACCCCCGTGGCCGGCGGGGTTTACCTGGCGATCGTGGAAAAGAACGGCGGGCGGAAACCGTTGAGGGTGATCGTGCAGAAATAAGCAACAGTTGTTTTCCTTCCCTGCGTCAACAATTCTCCATGATTATCGAGTTTATTCCCTTCCGTTACCAATAATTTACGACTTGTTGACAATAAATATTCAAACTCTTAAGGGAATCTTAAGGCGTCTTGGTGTAATAACCAAGAACCAGGACAACCTTTCTGTGTGAGGGGGAAAAGGGTCCAGAGCAGAATTAACGTCATTGGTTGTTTCGTTGCTGGTAAAGGGTGTGAACCCAGGGAAATATAAAAGGAGAATTTGCCATGAAACACATCAAAACCATTGGCTTGATGTCTTTTGCGTGTTTATTGCCGTTTGCGCAAGCTAAGGCCAAATCTGCCGGGACGACGGCGGTCCCATTTCTGAGCATGGGCGTTGGGGCTCGGGCCCTGGCCATGGGAGAGGCGGCCACGGGTGCCACGAGCGACGCCACCGCGCTTTATTGGAACCCTGGTGCGCTGACGCGGCTGGAAGGCCATTCGGCCACGTTCATGCACTCGACGGCCTTGGAAGAAAGCGCGCTCGACTATGCGGCCTACGGGCGCGGGAACGGTAAATCGGCTTGGGGCGTGGGCCTGCAGTATTTTTCACCGGGCGATGTGGACCAAACGGACCTGACGGGCGCCCCGATGGGAACCCTGACCCCCAACGATGTGTCCCTCACCGGCGGGTATGCGCGAACGGTGAGCGGCTACGGTATTGGGCTGTCGGTAAAATATGTGCAATCGAAATTAGTGGACACGGCGCGGACGTTGGCGGCGGACGGCGGAGTGATGTCGCCGGCGTTTTGGAAAAACCGACTGCGGGTGGGCGGGAGCGTGGCGAACCTGGGCGGCCATATCAAATACGACCAGGAATCGGCGCCCCTGCCGTTGATCTTAAGAGGCGGATTGGAGGCGCGCCCCTGGAAAGATTGGACGGGAGCGCTGGACGTGGTGGCGCCCAAGGACGAGAACCTTCATTTGGCATTGGGTGCGGAGTATCGACTAACGATGGGGAGCGATTTGAGCCTGGCGCTCCGCGGAGGATACAACAGCCGAGAATCCACAGGAGGAAGCGCGGAGGGACTCTCCGCCGGGCTTGGGTTTGGGTGGCGTAAACTGGTGGTGGACTACGCCTTCGTCAGCCACGGGGATCTGGATCCTGGTCAGGTGATTTCCGTGAAGTTTGGGTTTTAAAATGGCGCGGAATTCTCTCCGGCTTATCGTGGATCGGTTGGCTGAGCAGAATCTCGGGGGAAGGGGTAAGGCGTGTGGGAAAACAAAAAGGAGAAACCTATGGGTCCCCTGAAAAAAATCGTTGTTCTTGGGTTGGCTTTCCTCCCAGGGGTTCTGTTCGCCGCGGATCCAATCCCGATGAGTGAGGATGTCCTTGTTTTTCAACTTAAAAAATCCACCGGTGCCTATGCCGCCAAATATGGAGAATTGGACGAAACTCCCCTCGCGCTTGACCATTGCCCCTCCAGCAGTGAGGTGAAGCGCAAGGGCCAGTCGCGCAATTCCGACAAAATGGAAGGCTATGCCTCGGCGTTTTATGAAGGGATACGACTCCTTAAAGACAATCCTGCCCAAACCCTTTTGGTAAGCGACATGAAACAGGCGATCGTCCGCATGGGGGACGACGTTATCAGTGCCGCTATTCAAATCGACGGGACCAAATGGGGGTGGAACAATCTGTCCAGTGATTGGGAAGCCTGGGCCAACGGCACCTGCACGAATAACACCACGCCGGATCTCTATGACAGCGGTCGATCGCTCATGGTTCTGGGCCGAGCTTTTGAAACCACGACGGACATGGGGAAGAAGCGGGACTATTACGACGCGTTCATCAAAGGCGTCCATTATTGGTTGGACGATCGCGCGAACCCCTATTTGGCCGCGGGGTCCAGTTATGCCATCGTGAGAGGAACCCTCAAGGTCAAGGACATTCAGGCTTTTTTCAATCTGAAACCGAACAACGAAATATTGAATTTAGCGATCGTTGGCGGCCAGCGAACGGATGTTTGTCCCGGCCCTGGTTGCAACGACGGGGAAAAAGCGCTGAATCTGCTCGGGTTCTCCACCAGCACCTACACCCTGCCGCGCCCGTTCCGTTTTCACTATACGGCCGACGACCCTGCCTTGGTGAGCGTGAACTGTTCGGGTTTGTTGGGTTTGGCGATGTTGAAAATGGGCCTCACCCTCGCTCGTCTCAACGACCCGGCTTTTCCCATGCCGACCTTTGATATCAAGGTCGCCACACGGGACGGTTTGAAAACAGCCAAAGTGAAGAAAAGCCTTCTATATCTTGGGCATTGGACGATGTACTCCCTTTATTACAATTTGGCTCAGACGCCCTCCAACGCTTCCTATGACGACGTCGATACGCCCCAATACAAAACCCCCACTTTCGAGGCGCATTTCGGAACATTGACGGCTCCGGCCTTGGCGGAAGCGGGGGCCCTGCTCCAACGTCAGGAATATCTGGATGCCGCCGCACGGTCCTTGCGCGAAAACATGACCGCGCTCAAAAACTACGCTTTAGGGATCTATACCATGAAACCAAGTTCCAGTCCGGTGGTGTTTGCCGTCTGTTCGATGCGGAACTTGGATCCCGCCTTTTCCCAAGAATGCGACTCTCAGATCTATAACGCCACCCACTATGCGAGCGGGGCGGCCACGCGCTTGATGAGCCCCAATTGGATTGGGGTTTCTCTTTTGCAAGGAATCGTTCCCGTCAGTGGAACTCCGGACAGCGTCGAAAATCTCATGTCCGGCGATCGAGACGATACGCCGCCCGTCGTGTCCATAACGGCGCCGGTGGTCGGGACGATTTACCCGTCGTCTCGTACGGTCGCCGTCACCGCCGGCGTTTCGGACGCGGGCGGCGTGGCCCGAGTGGTGTTCGTGGTGGATGGAACGCCGATGGTGACCGATACGGCGGCCCCATTCGCCGCCTCCTTAATAAATCTCGCCCCCGGGAGCCACTCGCTCGCCGCACAAGCCTATGATGTTGCCGGCAATAGCGTGGTGTCCTTACCCGTCTCCATCCTTGTTGATCATATCCCGCCCACCGCGCCGTCGGGTTTAACGGCGACGGTTACTCAACAGACACTGGGCCTGTCCTGGTCCTTGTCCACCGATTCGGGCGGAGGGGGGGTGGCCGGGTATCGGGTGGACATGTCCACGGACACAGAGTTCGCTTCATTCGTTCCAGGGTGGAACGGGCGGGACGTTGGGCTGGCGGTCTCCACATCCGCGTCGGTTCAGATGTTCGACACGGTTTATTATGTTCGGGTAAGGGCCGTGGACGGCGCGGGGAATCTCTCCCCGTTTTCTTCCGTCGTTCCCGTCAAGCTTGGCGCTTTTAACGACGATTTTAATACTGAAGCCGTTGGGATATCCCCCTCTCGCTGGTCGGTCACCATGGCCAGTCAAACGAATGCGGCGATCAGCGGCGATGTGTTCGCCGGAGTTTCTGGAAAAAGCGCCTATTTGACGGACGACAATCTAAATGGCTATTGCCAACTGCAATACCTTTCGGGGCAAAAGATCAATACGTTTTATTATAGGGCGAATGTCCGGTTTCGTGAAACGCGCGCCTCCCATTACGTGCTCCTCGGCAACGGCAACGCAACCAGTGTCTATTTCATCAACGCCCACAGCGACGCCACTTGGAGCTTTTACGACGGAGCCAAATATGTTCGTTTTCTCGGGGATACCAAGGGCTACGCGGCCAACACCTGGTATCAGGTGGAGGTGCGGGCGGACCTGACGATCGGTCGGTTCAGCGTGTGGGTGGACCGGGTTTTGGTGGGGGACAACCTTCCTATTCCGGGGAGCAACTCGTCGATCTCTGGGATCCGTATGCTCCCCGCCTCCGCCCCCGGCGCGGGTGGCATGTGGGTGGACGATGTCCTGCTGACCACGGCGCTTCCCTTTTACGACGATTTTGAAAGCGAAAACGTGGGGACATCTCCCTCTCGCTGGGGCGTTAATTCATCCGCCGCGCAAACCGCCGTGACGGTGGCGGCGGACGCCACCTCCAGCGGGGGCGCCAAAAGCCTTTCTCTGGCGGACGACAATCCCGGCGGGTATTGCCATTTGCAGTATCTTGCGGGTCAGTCCGTCACGACGTTTTATTACCGCGCCCATGTCCGATTTAGGGAGGCGAATTCCTCCCATTACGTGTTTCTTGGCAACGGCAACGCAACCAGCGTCTATTTCATCAACGCCCACAGCGACGCCACGTGGAGCTTTTACGACGGCGCCAAATATGTTCGTTTCGCCGGTGACACCAAAGGCTATGCCGCGAACACCTGGTATGTGATTGAGATTCTGGCGGATTTCGCGGGGGGTCGATTCAGCGCTTGGGTCAATGGCGTCTTGGTGGGGGACAACGTCCCCATTCCAGGCGGAAACACATGGATCTCTGGTTTCCGCCTGCTTCCCGCTTCTTCTCCCGGGAAGGGGGCCCTGTGGGTGGACAATTTGTTTTTTGATTACAAAGGCATTCAAACGGGTGTTTTGGCGACGTCGCCCATCATGACCTTGCCTGTTCCGCTGGTTGCACCTCAATCCGTTGACGGGGCGCGAGCCTACCCGGTGCCTTTCCGCCCGGGGGGGGCGACCGTGTTGACTTTCGACCGGATTCCTGGGGGGGCAGAAATCCGTCTTTTCACGATGGAGGGCCGACCCGTCAAAACTCTTGTGGCGGATAATGGCGGCGTTGCGCCTTGGGACCTCACCAACGAGAACGGCGAAGCCGTGGCGAGCGGAGTTTATCTGGCGTTGATTGGGAAGGACGGGGAACAAAAGAGAATCAAAGTGGTGGTTCAAAAATGAATCGTGCCAAAGGGAGACCCCCCATGAAAAACCATTCTCTTCTCAAACGGATTGGGCTCCGATCTGGTTTGTCTGTTTTGGCGTTGGCAGGGGCCATGGGGCTTCACGCCCAAACCCGCGATTGGCAGACGCTCTTCCGATCAACGGACAACGCTTTGAATGGGGGCCAGGGCTATACCAGCGATCCCAACGGCGCCGTCTTGGCTTGGAACGAAGGGCCTTTACTTAAGTCCTATCTTCAAATGTTTGAGGCCTATCACGAACCCTATTACCTTCGCAAACTGGTGACCCATTTTGATCAAACAACGGTTCACTTGAGGGATTGGAACGGGGATGGCGGACGGGCTTGGGGAACCTCCAACTACACGGATGAACTGTTGGCCAATCCGGCCTTTTCCGGGGCGGGACCCGCTCCCGGTGTTCTGACCGTCAACCCGGGGTTTGAAGATGTGGATCCCCAGGCGCCGACCCTTCCCGCGGGTTGGACGCGGTCAGGGTCTTCAACGGAAGTTTTTCGATCCACGAACCTGGACGATCGGTATCAGGGGAGCGCCGGTTTGGTGGTCAAAACCAATGGGGTGAATTGGCGCCATGGAATTCAAAATCTGACCTATGTCCCCGGAGCGGTTTACCACGTATCGGTCTGGGGAAAGACCAACGGGAAAGTGAAAGGACGCATCGGGATCTATGACCGCACGGAGGGGACGGTGGTCCTGGGCGAAAAGTTTTTTGATTCGACGGTATGGCAAAAAGTGGAGTTCAATGTCCAGGCGCCTTCGGTCCCTGGACGGGACGTCAAGATTTACTGTTACACCGATCAATACCTTCCCACGGACGGGGTTGTTTATTTTGATGAGGTGGAATGGATCGGCGTGGGGGACCCCGTCGCGGTAAACCAAAACCCAGGATTTGAAGTGGGGGAGGGCGGCGTTTCAGCAAATCTTCCCGCGGGCTGGACGCGGTCGGGAACGTCCGAGGAAGTGTATCGTTCTCTTTTGGCGGAGGACCGGCGCGCGGGATCGGCGGGGTTGGTGGTAAAGACCAACGGGTCTTCCTGGCGCCACGGAATTCAAAGCCTAAGAAATGTTTATCTCCCCGGACAATCATACTACGTGTCGTTTTGGGGAAAAACAAACGGAAAAGTGAAAGGTCGCGTCGGCGTCTACGATCGAACTTCAGGAACGGTGACGCTGGCGGAGGTGTTCTTTTCAAATTCCAACTGGGCCTTTGGAAGCCTTACCTTCACCGCACCGCCCGCCGCGGGGAACGACCTTCAAATCCTCTGTTATTTCGACGATTATAAGCCGACCGATGGACGGGTGTCCTTCGACGATGTGCGGGTGGCCCTGGCCGATTCCGCCCACGCGGCCGATTGGCGAGCCGTGGGAGGACTTCCATCCACCGTGAACCGAACAAAACGGACGGATTGTCCTTCCCGGCCTTATTGTCTGGAAGTTCGGGCGGATGGAGACGGGACCGCCCCGGCGGCAGAACAGGAATCGTTTCGCGCCGTCCCGGGCGCGATCTATCAAGTTCGGGTCAAAAGCTGGGGATCGGCGCGCCTTGAAATCCTTAACGGCGAATCGGTGATCGAATTTGCTGAGCGAACGTCCGATTCCTGGGGTGATTTAGACTTTTTTTTCACCGCACCTGTCGCAGGAAATAACCCATTAAAAATGCGATTGACGCTTACCCGAAACGCGTTGGGGACAACCGCGCGTTTCGACCAGGCGTCTTTGAAAATGCAAGCGGAATATCTGGTTCATCAAGCGGTTCTCCTCGCGCCGATTCTTCGTTTCGCTCGTCTGGTCCGAGAAGATCCCTGGCTTCAGCCGGAGTTTAATGAAAAGGCAGAGAGCTACATCGTCCTGGCGAAGGAGACCATTCTTCCAAGTTGGGAAAGGGATTGGCGGGAAAAAGGGGACCAGGGGTTTTATGTGTCGAACGATCAAAAAGATTTTGGGCGCGCCGGTGAAACCGCCGATATCGCTCTTCCACACAACCAATATTTGCCCATGGCCGAAATCTTTCTTGACCTATGGCATTTAACGGGACAAACCAAATATCGTGAAAAAGCAGAAAAACTTGGGAAATCTTTTAAAGCTTTCCTGAAACCCGTCACTTTATCTTCTGGAGGAGGCTATGTGTGGCATTACGCCGATAACCTGTTCCAAGACGGTTTTGATAGCGGTTTAAAAGCTGAAGACTTAAACCATGGCAATCTTGATATATCTGCCGTCTTGCGCATGGCCGAGGACAGCGTGGTTTTTTCGCCGGAGGATATGCGAATGTTCGCTCGGACACTTCTGGAAACGGTGTGGAATGGAAATATCATCGATCCCTTTATGCATTCGCGTGTGGACGGATCTGATATCGTCGGCCATGAAGTGGATTACAAGTATGGAATGAACGAATGGGTCGGTTTAGCTCGATACGATCCGGCGGTTTGGCCGTTGGTGGATCGATTGTTTACAGGAATCTCCTGGCGCAATGGGGTCCGACTCTTAACGGTGTCCGGGTTGGCGAAATTCGATCCGCTTCAAAAACCCATCGAGCGAACCGCTCCAGGGAATGTGACGGCGACCGCTCTGTCGTCCACCACGGTGCGCTTGTCGTGGACTCCTCCCGCGGGCCCAACAATGAACGCCAACCCGGGGTTTGAGGCATCAAACGTATCGGACCTCAGCCTTCCAGACGGGTGGACGCGGTCGGGAACCTCCACCCAGGTTTTTCGTTCGACCGCCTTAAACGACCGTCGTTTTGGAAACGCCGGATTGGTGGTCAAGACGGATGGAACGCGATGGTTCAATGGAATTCGGGGACTCACCTATACCCCCGGAGAGACCTATCTTGTGACTTTCTGGGGAAAAACCAACGGAAGGGTGCGCGGCCGCGTGGGGGTCTATGATCGGACAGGTGGCGTCACCGTGGTCCTGAAGGATTATTTCTTCTCGAATTCAGAGTGGGCCCCGATGTCTTTCCGGTTCACCGCGCCCAACGGGTCGGGGAAGGATCTCAAACTCTATTGCTATTTTGACGATTACAGAATAACCGACGGCGTGGTGTGGTTTGATGAAATCCGCGTTTCGAAGGACATGCTGGCTCCCGCGACGTACAAAGTGTATCAGGCGGGCGTTGAAAAGGCTTCCACCGCCGAATCCACTTTGCTTCTCCGTGAATTGACGGCCAAGACGACCTATTTATTCACTGTGGTGGCCCGTGATTCTGAGGGAAACCAATCCCCCCAATCTTTTGAGGCGATGGTCCGCACAATGCCGCCGTCGGTTGGGATTCCTCTCCCGCCGATCTTGCCCGGCGATCCCTCTGCTTGGGAGACGGTGGATACTGCCCGCGCATACCCGTCCCCCTTCCAATCAGGGCGCGGAGCCGACGGCATCACCTTCGACCGAATCCCCGCGGAGACGACGGTGCGGATCTATACGTTGGACGGTCACCCGGTCAAAACCTTGATCTCGACCACAGGAGGGGCCGTTCTCTGGGACCTCACCAACGACGAGGGGAACCCCGTGGCCAGCGGGGTCTACCTGGCGATTATGGAAAAGAACGGCGGGACGAAACGGTTGAAGGTGGTCGTGCAGAAATAGGATCCAATGGCTGATCAGCCGTCTTTGGAAAATTAAAGGAGGAAGAATTCATGAGGACCCGTCCACCCAAATTATTAGGCTTGATGTTCGTAACGATCCTATCTTTTTGCGATGGTTGGTCTTCTTCGGGTTCTGAATCCATCAAAGGAGATAAAATGTTGGGGGATTTTGGCCGCCCATTAATTGAAAAGCGACGCCCTTTAGAAACGACCTACCACATCGACACCCCAGCGATGATCGATAAAATAAAATCGGCGGGCATGAAAACGTATCTGTATTTGATACGGGAATCCTCCTCGGGGGTACAATACAGCAGCTGGGAGGATTTTAGGAATGAGTTCATGCCCGCCGCCCAAGCGGCGGGTATTGAGGTTTGGGTTTATTTGTTACCTCCCAGCGAAGGTGGTCCGAATAAGCCCTACAGCCTGGCGGATGGGTATGGAACCAACCAGGAGGCCTACATCAAATGGGCAGAATCGATTGCTCTGGAGGCGAAGAGGTTCACTAACCTGAAAGGATTTGTTATGGATGACTTTACTCCCACCAATCAAACCAACACATTTTCACCGGAGTTTGTGGCCACCATGATGGAAAAAGCACACAGGATCTCCCCTTCGCTTTCCTTTCAGGTTGTCAATTACTTTGATCGCCTGACCCCCTCATTTATGGATGCCTATCAGGATCGTGTCGACGGGATCATTTTTCCATTCGAAAACCTCGACAACGCTTCTCTCCTGAACGAACAGATCAAAGGTGTCAGAAGTCTTTGGAACCGAAAAGGATGGAAAATTGCTTTTCCGCCTTACACGTGGGCGTCGGCAAACACGAAAGGGCGAATACGTCTCAAGGTGAATGTCGACGCGGCAACAAACCACCGAATCTCTTTTCAGCAACGGGATGCGTTCACCCGCCCATTGCTCTTCCAACGGGAAAATTTTTTAAACGACTACTGATTGACGGCGAAGAGGTTTGGAAAGAAGACTGCGGTGGTGTATCTGAAGGCGCCGTCAGTTTGGATATTTCAGACAAACTTAAAGCAAAGACAAGCGCCGAATTGCAATTCGAATTGTTCTTTAGTTCCGTTGTCCATCATTTCCCAATCCAATTTGAGATCTGGGACATTAAAACCACAAATTCCAATCTGGATCCTTACACTCCCCCGATGTTCACGGGTCCCCCTGATTTCCAGTTTCAGCCTTTTAACTCTCAGGTGCCTCGCCTCGCTTTGACCACCATGATCTATGCGAGCCAAACAAGCTGGCATCCTGAACCCCCAACCCTCTCTTACCTTCAAGACGCGCTCAGCGTAGCCCATTCCGCTGTAGGAAATGGAACGGCCGATGGCATTGTCACATTCTTTTTGGATAAATCAACCCCACCAACACCGGAATATTTGGTGGTAAAAGACCTGTTTAGTCAATGGAATACGTTGACGCCTCCGCGGGAATTAATCGCAAGTGGCGGGCAGGAGGCTCTTGCTCTTTCGTGGTTTCCTCCGGCCACGGGACAATACGCGGATTTAAAATACGTTGTTGATATTTTCGACCGCGATTGACTTCAATCCCTTCGTCCCAGGATGGAAAAACAAGGTGGTAGTGGAAACAGCGGTAACAGTGTCGGGCTTGCGAGCGAGTACAACTTATTTTGCGCGCGTTCGCGCTGAGGATGGGCATGGGACTCTTTCGAACTACAGCGAGATTGTGACGACGAAGACACTTCTTGACACGATCCCACCGGTGAAGCCAATGAACGTGACGCCAACGGGGCTGGAGGGAGGTGTGTCAATTGCCTGGACGGCGTCCACGGATGAGGGCGGGAGCGGGTTGAGGGGATACAAGGTGGATGTGGCAACCGGGAATTATAATTCTTCGCGCATTCCTGGTTGGGTGGCCCGCGGCGTAGGATGGTTGCCCCAGGTCACGGTGACTGGCCTGAGGGCGGAGACACTCTATTTTGTTCGTGTTCGAGCGGTGGATGGGGATGGCAATGAAAACTATTCGGACTGGGTGAGCACTCGAACGTTGCGGGACAAAACAGTCCCAGCCTCGCCTGGATCGTTGAATTTAGAGGGGAAAGGCCAATCGATCGATCTGTCTTGGCCTCAGGCCTCGGATGTTGGGGGAAGCGAGGTGGCAGGTTACCGGGTGGATGTGTCCTCCGATAACAACTTTTCCAGCCGTTTAAGTGGCTGGGATAAGAATTACATGGTGACTTTATCGACCAGCGTAAGGTCCCTGGCCGCGAACAAGATGTATTACGCACGTGTGTGGACCGTGGATGGGGCAGGAAACGAGTCGCCCCACGCCATTGCGGGGTCCACCAAAACCCTGTCAACCCCAGGCCTGACAGACCAAGGAATAGAGGACGAGGATCTGCCACTGGCTCCAACAACGGTGGACGGCGCACGGGCCTACCCCGTGCCCTACAGCCCCCACCACGGATCTGCCGGAATCACTTTCGACCGAATCCCCGCGGAGACGGCGGTGCGGATCTATACGATCAGCGGTCAACCGGTGAAAACCATAACCACGCCCCCGCAAGGTTCAGTTCCTTTGGGACCTGACCAACGACGCGGGATCTCCCATCGCCAGCGGTGTCTACCTGGCGATCATTGAAAAGAACGGCGGGCGGAAACGGTTGAAGGTGGTGGTGCAGAAATGAGGAGGGGGGAGCCACATTAAGGTGACGCACGAACGTGGGGTTTCCCGGTCCTTGTGACGAACCATCCCGACGGATCCACTTTTTCCCCAATGACGGTCCCGTGGGCTACCAGCGCGGGTTTCATTGCGTTGTTAAACGAAATCAATAAAATGGAAAACGGTCACACGGGGGTCTTGATTCGATTTTGGCGGGCCTTTTTATCCTTTCCCAAGCGATTTCCTCGGACTTCTTCTTCGTTGCTAAATGACGGCCGTCCCTTTCTTGGGCGGGGTGGTTTTTGACTTAGAACCCGGGTTGGCGCTTTCTATCCCCGAAAAAAGCGTTTGGTTTGATATAATCTTTTCTTTACATGTCGACGGGGGATGGGGAGTGCGCATTCTTTTTGTGGGGGACATCTTTGGGCGGCCGGGGCGGGAGGCGGTTCGGCACTTCGTTCCCGCTGATTCGGCGGGACGCGGGGATCGATTTTGTCGTCGGGAATGTGGAGAATGCGGCGGGGGGGCGGGGGATCACGGGGCCGGTGGCCCAGGAGCTTTTTGCGGCGGGAATCGACGTTTTTACGCTGGGGAACCACACTTGGGACCGGCCGGAAACCGAACCGCTCCTTTCGGACCCCCGTATATTGCGGCCGGCCAATTACCCTCCCATGTTGGCGGGGCGGGGGTGGGGTGTATCCCGTGAACGGCAAGCGGGTGGCGGTCCTTCAGTTGATGGGGCGCCACCACATGGACACCATCGACTGTCCTTTTCGCGCGGCGGATGCGCTCTTAAAAGGTTTAGAGGCGGATCTCATCCTCGTGGACATGCACGCGGAGACGTCCAGCGAAAAGCAGGCCATGGGATGGTATTTGGACGGGCGGGTGGCGGCGGTGCTCGGGACCCACCCATGTTCAGACGGCGGACGAACGGATTTTGCCGGGGGGCTCGGCGTTCATCGGGGACGTGGGGATGGCGGGGCCCCGGGACGGGATCATCGGCGGGGATCGAGCTTCGGCGCTCAAACGGTTCTTGACCGGAGTGAGAGTTCGTTTGTCCGTGGCGGAAGGCGACGCTCAGTTTTGCGCGGTGATCGTGGAGGCGGACGAGTCCACGGGGCGGGCTCGTTCGATTGAGAGAATCCATAAAACGTTTGAAAGGAAATGACCGGTGACCCAGGTGACGCAAGAAAAACTATTGACGCACATGAAACGACGGGCGGCTCTGGTGGACCAGGCGCTCAACCGGTATTTGGTGCGGGAAAAGATTCAACCGGACCTGGTCCACAAGGCCATGCGGTATTCCGTTTTCGCGGGGGGCAAACGGCTTCGACCGGTGCTTTGTCTGGCGGCGGCGGAGATTTGCGGGGGCGATTTCAAAAAAGTCCTTCCCACGGCTTGCGCCTTGGAGGTGCTTCACACCTATTCCTTGGTGCACGACGATTTGCCGGCCATGGATGACGACGATCTTCGGCGCGGGCGGCCCACCAACCACAAGGTGTTCGGCGAAGGGATGGCCATCTTGGCCGGCGACGGGCTCCTGACGTTCGCTTTTGAATTGATGGCGCGGAACGCCTCGGTGAAGGGCGTCCGGCCGGAACACGTGGTGGAGGCCATCCGTTTGGTCGCCCGGGCGGCGGGGTCCCTGGGCATGGTGGGGGGGCAGGCGGTGGATCTCGTGTCGGAGGGGAACGCGGCCCTGAACGGGCATCGGGCCCAGGTGTTGGACTATATTCACCGGCACAAGACGGGGGCGCTGATCCAGGCCAGTTTGGACGCCGGGGCCGTGTTGGTGGGCGCCACCGCGGTTCAGCGGCGGGCGCTGGCCCGGTACGGGGAAAACATCGGCCTCGCTTTTCAAATCGCCGACGACGTTTTGGACATCGTGGGCGACAAAAAACTTTTGGGCAAGCGCGGGTCGGACCAGGAAAATCAGAAGCTAACGTTTCCCTCCGTCTACGGGTTGGAATCCTCTCGACGGCGCGGGCATCGAGCCGTGGCCGAAGCCAAAAACGCTCTGCGCGTTTTTGGGCGCCGGGCGGACCTGCTTTCCGCCTTGGCCGACTACATGATCGAACGCGATCGATAAAAAATGTGTCTGTTTACGGTCAGGGGTGAAATTTGTAGTTGCCCGATTTATCGGGCGATTATTTGTGGGAAGGACGCCATTGAAAGAAAGGCCGTCCCATAACTGGGGCAACTACGAAAACCGAAGCTCATCGGTCAGTCCCTGGAACTAAACGGACACTAAAAAAGGACCTCTTATGAACATACTGGATCAAGTCAACAGCCCCGCGGAACTGAAACAAATCCGGCCGGAACTGCTACCCGTATTGGCCAAAAACATCCGCGAAAAAATTCTGGAAGTGACCTCCCAGGTGGGCGGCCATTTGGGCGCGGGGTTGGGGACGGTGGAACTGGCCATCGCCCTTCACTACGTCTACAACTCGCCCACCGACAAGATCATTTGGGACACCGGGCATCAGGCCTATCCCCACAAACTGTTGACGGGGCGGCGGGACCGGTTTCACACGTTGCGGCAGTTTGGCGGGATTTCGGGGTTTTTGACCCGCACGGAGTCCGAACACGACGTGTTCGGCGCGGGCCACGCTTCCACCGCCATTTCGGCGGCGGTGGGGTTCGCGGCGGCACGGGACGTTCAAAAGCAGAACCATCACGTGGTCGCCGTGGTCAACGACGGGTCTCTGACGGGCGGGATGGCTTTCGAGGCGCTCCAAAATGCCGGGCATTTGGGGACCGATCTGCTAGTGGTTTTGAACGACAATCAAATGTTTATCTCGCACCGCGTGGGCGCTTTCGGGGCGTTCCTGGCGAAACTCACCACGGCGGGCGCCTTCCGCCGCATGGAGAAACGCGTGGAGCGGTTTTTGACCCGCATGAGTTTTTACGGGCCCTACCTCCTGCGCGTGGCGCGGCGGGTGAAAGTCCTCCTTTTCCCGGGCGTCCTTTTTGAGGAAATGGGGTTTGGCTATCTGGGGCCCATCGATGGGCACGACCTCGGTCAAATGATGGATGTGTTGAACGCGATCAAACAGTTGAAGGGGCCCCACGTGCTCCACGTGATCACCAAAAAAGGGCGCGGCTACGAGCCCGCCGAAGCCGACCCCATCAAATATCACGGCGTCACCCGTTTCAACCCGGAGACGGGCGAAATGGTGAAAGGCGCGGGCGGACCGCCGAGTTACACCCAGGTCTTCGGCCAGACCCTCGTTAAACTGGCCCAAGAAGACCCCAAAATCGTGGCCATCACGGCCGCCATGCCCGAGGGAACCGGGTTGGATCTCTTCCGGAAAGAATTTCCCAAACGTTTCTATGACGTCGGATTGGGGGAACAGCACGCGGCCACCTTCGCGGCCGGGCTGGCTTGCGGGGGGTTGAAACCCGTGGTGGCGATCTATTCTTCTTTCATGCAGAGAGGATACGACCAGATGATCCACGACGTTTGCCTGCAAAAACTTCCGGTGGTTTTTTGTTTGGACCGCGGCGGGTTGGTGGGCGACGACGGCCCCACCCATCACGGAACCTTCGATCTTTCCTTCGCGCGCATGATGCCCCATATGACGGTGATGGCGCCGAAAGACGAAAACGAACTTCAGCACATGATGAAGACCGGGTTGAACCTGCCGGGGCCTTCGGTGATCCGCTATCCCCGCGGGGCCGGGGTGGGGGTTCCCATGGACAGCCAGCTGAGGCTTCTCCCCATCGGGAAAGGCGAAATACTGCGAGAGGGGGAAGACGCCACCCTCTACGCCATCGGGTACCCGGTTCAGGCCTGTCTGGAAGCGGCGGAAATCCTCGCTGAAAAGGGAGTTCGGGTCGGCGTGGTGAACGCCCGGTTCGTGAAACCCTTGGATCGGGAGTTCGTGCTTCAGGTCGCGCGGAAGGCGCCGCTCCTTATCACGGTGGAAGAAAATACCTTTGTGGGCGGGTTTGGCGACGCCGTGCGGGAAACTCTCGAGGGGGAGAACTTTCAGGTGCGGACCATCGGCTTGCCCGACAGTTTTGTGGAGCACGGCACCCAGGCCAAACTGCGGGACAAGGTGGGCCTTTCTGCCGCGAAAATCGCTGACCGGGCGTTGGAACTTCACCGTCAACGTTTGTCGGTTCGGTAACGGGTCTGGCCAAAAAAGTTCGCTTAGACCGCCTGTTGGTCGAGCGCGGGTTGGCCGAAACCATGGCCATGGCCCACGCATTGATCCTGGCGGGGAAAGTGCGGGCGCCGGGCTTGGCCAAGATCACGGCGGGCGCCCAGGTTTCGCTCGATCAGCCGCTCGAACGGGTGGAATCGCTTCCCTTTGTTTCCCGGGGCGGGCTCAAGCTTCAGGCGGCGATCAAAGAATTCGAGATCGAGGTGAAAGGCCGGGTCTGCGTGGACATCGGGGCCTCCACCGGCGGGTTTACGGATTGTCTTCTGCAGGCGGGCGCCCTGAAGGTTTTAGCGATCGACGTGGGGCACGGTCAATTGCATTGGAAACTGAGGAACGACCCCCGGGTGGAGAACCGGGAGAAACAACACGTGCTGGCTTTGCGACGGGAGGACGTGACCGCCTTTTTGGGGCTGGGAAGCCGTCCCCTGGTGACGGTGGATGTTTCGTTTATTTCGCTCACAAAGGTGTTGCCTCATCTTGGGAACATTTTTGATGAAGAGGCCGAGTTCGTTCTTTTGGTTAAGCCCCAGTTCGAGGTCGTCCCCAGAGAAGCGCCGAAAGGCGTTGTTCGGGATCCCGAGGTTCATCAACGGGTATTAAAAACAGTGGAGGGGGTTGCGGCGTCGAACGGATTTCTTTTGCAGGGGCGCGTCCCCTCTCCCCTCACCGGACCTGACGGGAACGCCGAATTCCTGATTTATTTGAAGAGAGCCCAACCATGACAGAACCCTACAACCCTAAGACCATTGAGCCCAAGTGGCAGAAGCGATGGGAAGAGGCGGGCGCCTTTCGCGCCCAGGCGGATCCCGCCAAGCCCAAACTTTATATTTTGGACATGTTCCCTTATCCGTCGGGCGCGGGGCTCCACGTGGGGCACCCGGAGGGGTATACGGCCACGGACATTATCTCCCGCATGAAACGCATGCAGGGGTTCAACGTCCTGCATCCCATGGGGTGGGACGCCTTCGGACTGCCGGCGGAAAATCACGCCATCGCCACGGGGCTTCATCCCCGCGAGGTCACGAAAAAAAACGTCGCCAATTTCCGGCGGCAGATCAAGTCCCTCGGGTTCTCCTACGATTGGGACCGGGAAGTGGACACCACCGACCCCGCCTACTACCGATGGACCCAATGGATTTTCCTCCAGCTTTACAAGAAAGGCCTGGCCTACGAGGGCGTGAGCCCCATCAACTTTTGCCCCAGTTGCCGCACGGGGCTGGCCAACGAGGAAGTGCACCAAGGCGCCTGCGAGCGGTGCGGGACTCTGGTCGAACGCCGGGACATGCGCCAATGGTTGCTGAAAATCACGGCCTACGCGGACCGATTATTGGCCGACCTGGAAGGATTGGATTGGCCGGGGTCCACCCTGGCCATGCAGAGGAATTGGATTGGGCGGTCCGAGGGCGCGGAAGTGCGCTTCGCGGGGGCCTCGCCGACAACGGCGGCGGGGAAGACCCTGGTGGTTTTCACGACCCGGCCCGACACTCTCTTCGGAGCCACCTATATGGTGCTGGCTCCGGAACACCCCTTAGTGGACGCGTTCACGACAGACGAAAGGCGGGCCGACGTGGCGGCCTATCAACAGCGGGCGCGGGGGAAATCCGATCTCGAACGGACCGACTTGGCCAAGGATAAAACCGGGGTTTTTACCGGCGGTTTTGCCGTCAACCCGGTGAACGGAGAGAAAATTCCCGTTTGGGTGGCGGACTATGTCCTGATCAGCTACGGCACCGGCGCTATCATGGCCGTGCCCGCCCACGACGGCCGGGACCACGCCTTCGCGAAAAAATTCAACCTTCCCATCCGGCCGGTGGTGGCCCCGGCGGACGGCCGGGTGGTGCCCGAGGGTCAAGCTTTTGAAGAAGACGGCGTGCGGTCCAGAGCGGCGCTTTCACCGATTTGCCCACGGCGGAGTTTAAGCGGTTGATCACGAAATGGTTGGAAGAAAAAGGGGCGGGGAAAGGCGCGGTCCATTATCGCCTGCGGGATTGGGTGTTTTCCCGCCAACGTTATTGGGGCGAACCCATCCCCATCGTCCATTGCCCGGCCTGCGGGGTGGTGCCGGTGCCGGAGAACCAATTGCCCGTGCTTTTGCCGGAAGTGGATAAGTTCGAACCCACGGGAACCGGCGAATCGCCGTTAGCGGCGGTGGAACATTGGGTCCGCACCGCGTGCCCGCACTGCGCCGGGCCCGCCCGTCGGGAAACCAACACCATGCCCCAGTGGGCTGGGTCCTGCTGGTACTATCTTCGTTTTATGGACGCGAAGAACGCCGCGGCCGGGTGGTCGGCCGAGGCCGAACGAGGGTGGATGGGAAGCACTGGGGTGGACCTCTATGTAGGCGGCGCTGAACACGCCGTTTTGCATTTGCTTTATTCGCGGTTCTGGCACAAGGTGTTGTTCGACCTGGGGTTGGTGTCCACCCGGGAACCCTTCAAAAAACTGCGGCACCAGGGGATGATCCTTTCCTACAGCTACCAAGACAAGCTGGGCGCCTACCACGCCTACGACGAGATCGATTTCACCAAGACCCCTCCCGCCTTGAAATCCACGGGGGAACCCCTGCGGGAACTGAAAGAAAAGATGTCCAAGTCCAAGAAAAACGTGATCAGTCCCGACGACGTGATCGACCGCCACGGGGCCGACGCCATGCGCCTCTACGAAATGTTCATGGGCGATTTCGAGGCGGAGAAACCTTGGGACATGCGGACCGTGGAGGGCGTGACGCGGTTCCTCCATAAAGTGTGGAGGCTTCAAGACGCGCCCCGGCTGTCGGCGGGGACCCACGAGCGCCTTCGCCATCGGACCCTTCACGCGGTCACGGAACGCATCGAGAATTTCAAATTCAACACCGCCATCGCGGCCCTCATGGAATACGTGAGCGCGCTCGGGCCCGGCGCCGCGGAGGAGGACTTGGGCGCGCTGGCCCTTCTCCTGTCGCCCTTCGCGCCCCATCTGGCGGAGGAATTTTGGGAACGGTTGGGACGGAAGGGGTTGGCTTCTGAACAACCCTGGCCCGTGGCGGACCCGGCCCTTCTGGTGGAGGACGCGGTGGAATACCCGGTCCAAATCAATGGAAAGGTGAAAGACCGGCTGACGGTGCCGGTGGGCACGGGCCCCTCGGCGGTGGTGGCGGCGGCCAAGGCTTTGCCCCGCATTCAAGAGTTTTGAAGGACCAAAAGATCCTTAAAGAAATCCACGTGCCGGGCCGGATGGTGAACCTCGTCACCGCGCCCCGAATGGGAGGAATGGAATATGAAAACGCACGAAGAGGGATCGTTCTCGGCGGGGTCTTTTTCCTTGCAGGGATGCGCGGAAATGGGGGAGAGCCAAAAATCGGCCAATGTCATCCTGCCCCCGAACATTCAGAAGATCGGAATTCGGAATTTCGTGAACCGGACCCAGTTCTTCGGGCTAGAGGACCGATTGCGCCTGCAGGTGGAACAGGAGTTCATTCGGGACGGCCGCCTGCCTTACGTCAGTTCCGAGGCCCAGGCGGACGGCATGGTGGAAGGCGAAATTGTGAATTACATCCTCCAGGTGGCCACCTACGATGCCAGCAACCAGCCCCTGGAATACCGGTTGTGGGTCATTATGAATGTTCGTTTCAATGATCGGAAGGAAAAACGGGTTCTGTGGGAAGAGCCTCGGCTGGAACAGGAATACCGGTATTACATCGACACCCAACCGGGAGGCATGACGGAAGAAGAAGCGCGGGAGCGCGTGTGGAACCTTTTCGCCCGCGATATTGTTAAACGAACCATCGAAGGGTTCGGCTCCGTCACCGGGGCGAGCTCGCGCAAAGTGCCGGAGACGACCCTGCCGGATCCGGACGCCCAGAAACCGGCGGCCCCGCCGGAGCCCCGGGTGGCTCCGCCGGCTCCCTACTGAGGTGCCGCCGATCAACGAAAGCAGTCTCTGCTCCCTGATCGAGGGCTGGGCCCAGGGGCGGTTCCACCGCGTCACGCTTTTGGGCGGGCCCGACACCTTGACCAAGGAGGAAGCCGTGGCGCGGCTTCGAAAGGAGTTCCTCGGCGCCGACCCTTCCGGCATGGGGCTGGACCTTTTCGACGGGAACGACGCCACGGCGGGGGCCATTCTCTCCGCCGTCCATACCCTGCCGTTTTTCGGCGGGAGGCGGCTGGTGGTGGTGCGCCGCGCGGCGGACTTGGCCACGGCCGAGACCAACCGTTTGGCGGATGGCCTTTCGACGATTCCGGAGTGCAACGCCTTGGTCCTTCTGTGGGATGAAAAGCCGGACCAACGCTCGGTCTTGGTTCAGGCCGTTCGGTCGGTGGGTGCTCTGACGACTCTCTGGCCTCCCTTTGAAAAACCAGTTGCCCGCCTGGGTCGTCGGGCGCGCCGAGGCGGCGGGGAAACGCATGGACCGGGCCGCGGCCCAGTCCCTTTTGGACGCGGTGGGGCCGAGCCTTCCCGATCTGGCCCAGGAACTGGGAAAGCTGGCTCTCTACGTGGCGGACCGGCCGTCCATTACTCGGGAAGATGTCGCGGCTTGCGTGGGGGATCGTTCGACCTTGCGGTTTATGGAATGGGAACGGGTTCTTTGGCGGAAAGACCGGGTGAAGGCCCTTGAATTGTTGGAAATTTTACGGGGTCAGGGGGAGCCGGTGGAGAAGCTCCTCCCCCAAGTCACCCGCGCGGTTCAAAAACTGTGCCTGGGAAAAGCGCTCCTAGGCGAGAACCGGTTGGGAAAAAAGCAAGTGTTCGAACGGTTGTGGATCCGCCTTCAGGACGCCCAGGCGGATTTCGAGAAAGCCATGGCCCTGTGGACCTGGGATCATCTCTTGGCCGCGCTGGACCGATTGGTGGAGGCGGACGTCTCCCTTAAAACAGGGCGCGGCTCACCCGACGCGGATTTAACGCGCGTGGTGTGGTCCCTGACGGGGGGGGAAGTTGCCGCGCTTAAGCGGCGCTAAGGGCTTTGTGCGCCGCACGCGAAATGCGCGCGATCTTGCGGGACGCGTTGGCTGGGTGGATCGTGTGGCGGTTGCCCAGCTTCGTCCAGGAAGACATGGCCTGGGGAAGGAGTTCCTTCACCTTGGCGGCGTCTTTGGCCTGGATGGCGGCCCGAAGTTCCTTGGCCACGTCGCGAGCGCCGGTTTTGGCGGCCGCGTTGGCCCAGTGACGACGGTTGGCCTTGCGAACTTCTTTAAGGGAGGACGTGTGACGTCCGGTTTTAAGCTTTGCCATAGGGCGGAAGTGTACCTTTTTCAATCCTTGGAGTCAAATCCGCGATGAGTTCACAAAAGTTTGTCCGGCACGCCGGCGCCGTTTCCTTCGCGACCCTGCTCTCCCGCATTCTGGGGTATGTGCGGGACGCGCTGGTGGCCAGCGCTTTCGGCGGCGGCCATTTGACGGACGCCTTTTACGCCGCGTTCCGATTGTCCAACCTCCTTCGTCGCATGTTGGGCGAGGGGCCCCTGGCCACGGCTTTCGTTCCCGTTTTTTCCGAGCATTTGGCCAAACACGAACCGCGGCAGGCCCGGGACTTCTTTCAATCCCTCTTCACGACGCTGGGGGTTCTTTTGCTCGTGCTCGTCGGTATCGGGATGCTCGGATCGCCCTGGATCGTGGCCTTGGCCGCGGGAGGTTTCAAATCGGCGAACCCCGCGACCTTCGACCTGACGGTGACGCTCACGCGGCAGATGTTTCCCTTCCTCTTATTCGTCTGCCTGGCGGCCATTTCCTCCGCCGCCTTGAACGCGCTGGGACACTTTTTCATTCCGGCCTTGGCCCCCGCGATGCTGTCGGTGGCGACCATCGTTTACGTGCTCTGCATCAAACAGTGGGCCATGGACCCTATGCAGGGGCTTGCGATCAGCACCACCATCGGCGGCCTGCTTCATCTGGCCATGGTGTGGCCCCTCCTCCATCGCGAGGGCATCGCCCCCCGCTGGAAATGGAACCCCGGGCACCCGGACATCCGTCGGGTGGGCCTGCTGGTGATCCCGGCGCTGTGGGGCCTTTCCATCGACCAGGTGAACGCCTATGTCGACACGATCTGCGCGTCCTTTTTGCGGGAAGGGTCGGTGACGGCGCTCTACAACTCCAACCGGCTGATGCAATTCGCCCTGGCACTTTTCGGCGTGTCGATCTCCACGGCCACACTGCCCCACCTCTCCATGAGCGCCGCGCGGGAGGAGTGGGCCGCCTTCAAAGAGAACCTCAATTTTTCCCTTCGCATGACGCTTTACTTGGTCGTCCCGGCCATGGTGGGGCTCATCGTGTTGGCGCATCCTTTAGTGAAGACGCTTTTTCAGCACGGGCTGTTCACGCCGCAACAAACGCTCATGACGGCGTCCGCCCTGGTCGCTTACACGCTGGGCCTGCCGGCCTACGCGGTGGTCAAGGTGGTGGTGACGGCTTTCTATGCTCGGAAAGACACGAAAACGCCCGTCCAAGTGGCCACCGTCTGCCTCTTCCTCAACATGGCGGGGAACGTTCTTTTGATGAAACGATGGGGCGTGGGGGGCTTGGCCTTCGCCACGGCGTTCTCCTCTTTTGTCAACGGCGGGATTCTGCTCTGGCTCCTCAGGCGGAAAATCGGCGCCCTGGGCGGGCGGAAGATGCTCCGGACCGCGGTGGGAAGCGCCGCGGCGTCGGCGATCATGGCCGCGGGCGCCTGGGCGTCGCTCCGCTGGGCGCCGGGGCCCCTCCCCTTTCGAGCCTTGGGGGCCGTGACCGTGGGAACGGGGCTCTACCTCTTTATTTCTTGGGCGGCCCGCCTGGAGGAATTTGGACATTTGCGGGACATCCTCCGTCGGAGAACCGCGGAGGATATTTCCCCTGAGTAGCCCCCTGTTGACCGCCCTCCCCCACGGGCCCGGGGTTTACCTGATGCGGGACACCGCCGGGGGCATCCTCTATATCGGGAAGGCCGTGGACCTGCGCAAACGCGTGGCCCATTATTTCCGCCCCGACGTGGAGCCGAAAATCCGCGCCCTCATGGCCGATGTCCGCCACATCGACTATCTCTCCGCCGCGGGCGAGCGGGACGCCCTCGTCATCGAGCAGAGGTTGATCCAGCGGCACCAACCCCTGTACAACACTATGTGGAAGGATGGCAAAAGTTATCCGTTCGTGAAGCTATCGGCCAACGAGGATTTTCCCCGTCTGCGTCTCACCCGCGCGCGCCTGCGGGACGGCGCCCGTTACTTCGGCCCTTATCCCAACGTTCGGGCGGTGCGGCACCTCTTGGACTGGGTGTGGCGAAACCGCCTGTTCCTTCTGCGCCCCTGCGACCTGGACATCACCGAAGGCCGGGTGTTTCCCTATGAGAAAGTAAAATCCTGCCTTTATCTTCACACGGGGGAATGCCCCGCTCCCTGCCTGGGGCGCATTTCCAAAGAGAACTACGGGCGGATCGTCGAACGGGCCCGCCTTTTTTTTGAGGGCAAAAACGTGGAGCTCTTGGCGGTGTGGCGGGAAGAAATGAAAGAGGCGGCCCATCGGTTGGAATTCGAGCGCGCCGCGCGGCTTCGCGACAGCCTGCAGGCGTTGGATCACATCCGGGAACCGGTGACCTTTCGCCACCTGAAGGAGGAAGACGTTCAGGGGCGGATTGATTCTTCCCGGGCGCTCCAGGCGCTTCAGGCCGCTCTCTCGCTTCCCCGGCCGCCCGTGCGGATCGAATGTTTTGATATATCCCATATCCAGGGGGCGGAGACCGTGGCGTCGCTGGTCTGTTTCCATCGCGGCCTCCCGGAAAAGAGCGCTTACCGGAAATTCAAGATCAAGACCGTGGCGGGCGTGGACGATTTCGCGTCCATGGCCGAAGTCGTGGGGCGCCGCTACCGCCGGGTGGAAAAAGAGGGGTGGCCCTGGCCGGACCTGATTTTGATCGACGGCGGGCCCGGCCAACTGTCGGCCGCTGTCCGAGCGGTGGCCGAGGTCACGGGCCGCCGGCTTTTCCTGGCGTCCCTGGCCAAACGGGAGGAGGAAATCTATTTGCCGGGGAAGCCGGAACCCTTGCGTCTCCCCAAAAACTCTCCCGCTCTCCACTTGCTTCAACGCGTGCGGGATGAAGCCCATCGGTTCGCCGTTTCTTTTCACCGGGCTCGACGGGGCAAAGCCGTTTTTTCGAAAGGAGCCGTCCTTGAAAATTCCTGATCGCGTGTCCGCCCGGATGAAAGCCTACCCGCCGTTTTACCAGGCGGTGTGGCGCTGTTGCGCCGGAATTCCCAAGGGGGAGACCCGCACGTACGGTTGGATCGCGCGCCACATCGGCCGGCCGGGGGCCGCTCGCGCCGTGGGGCGCGCCCTGGGCGCGAACCCCTTCGCCCCGCTCATCCCTTGCCATCGCGTGGTGCGTTCCGATGGGACCTTGGGCGGCTATTCCGCCCCCGGCGGCCGCGACGCCAAGCGGCGGATGTTGAGGGAGGAAAAAGAGGAGACCCAGCGAGAAAAACGACGGGCGCTTCGGACGCTTTTGGTATAATCGGAGCCCTTAACGCCATGATTTCCACGATTGAGAGCATCTTAAAAATATTCTTAGGCACCCAAAACCAAAGGACGATCAAGAAGATCGATCCTCTGGTGGAGGCGGTGAATTCCTTCGGCGCGGCCGTGGAGGCCTTGGCCGACGAAACCCTGCGGGCAAAAACTGACGAATTTAAATTACGGCTGGCCAACGGGCAGACCTTGTCCGATCTCCTGCCGGAGGCGTTTGCCGTGGCTCGCGAGGCGGCCAAGCGGGCCATCGGCCTTCGCCCTTACGACGTCCAAGTGGTCGGCGGCGTGGTCCTCCATGAAGGAAAAATCGCCGAGATGAAAACCGGGGAAGGCAAGACCCTGGTGGCGGTCCTCCCTGTTTACCTGAACGCGCTGACGGGGAAGGGCGTCCACGTGGTGACCGTCAACGATTACCTGGCCAAACGCGACCGCCAGTGGATGGGCCCGGTCTACGAACGGTTGGGGCTCACGGTGGGGTTCGTTCAACACGACATGCCCAACGACGAACGCCGGGCGGCCTACGCCTCGGACGTCACCTACGTCACCAACAACGAAATCGGTTTTGATTACCTGCGGGATAACCTGGTTCGAAGCAAGGAGCATCGGGTGCTCCGGCCCTTCCATTACGCCATCGTCGACGAGGTCGACTCGATCTTGGTCGACGAAGCTCGTACGCCGCTCATCATCTCGGGCCCCGGCGAGGCCTCCAGCCAGCGCTACCAAATCGTCAACCGCCTCGTGCCTCAGCTGAAAGGCCGCATGATCACCGAGGACGAAGAAATCAAAGCGAAATACACCGGCGCCGACTTAAGCGTGGGGTTGGACTACATCGTGGACGAGAAGGCCCACACCGCCACCCTCACCGACGCGGGGATCGGCAAGTGCGAACACCTCCTGGGCGTACGGAGCCTCTACGACGATATTTCAGGCGAGTGGGTTCACCACATCACCCAGGCCATCCGCGCCCACAAGCTTTATCAGAAAGACGTGGATTACGTGGTGAAAGACGGCGAAGTGATCATCGTTGACGAGTTCACGGGGCGCCTCATGCCCGGGCGCCGCTGGTCCGACGGTTTGCACCAAGCCGTGGAGGCCAAGGAAGGGATGCGCGTGGCGGAGGAAAACCAAACCCTGGCCACGATCACTTTTCAAAATTTTTTTAAGCTGTATAAAAAGTTGGCCGGAATGACGGGAACGGCCCTCACCGAGGCCAAAGAGTTTTGGGAGATCTACAAACTGGACGTGGTGGCCATCCCGCCCAACCGCATCGTCACCCGTCTGGACCACCCGGACCGGGTCTACCGGACCGAGCGCGAAAAATACGAGGCGATCGTCGATGAAATCGAGGATTGTTGGCGTCGGAGCCAGCCCACGCTGGTGGGCACCCGGTCCATTGAGAAGTCCGAGCGATTGTCCGGCATGCTTCGGCGGAAGGGCATTCCCCACAGCGTGTTGAACGCCAAATACCACGAGCAGGAAGCCCAGATCATCGCCCAGGCGGGGCGCAAAGCGGCCGTGACCATCGCCACCAACATGGCGGGGCGCGGGACCGACATTATTTTGGGCGGGAACCCTCCGGACGCGGAACAGGCCGCGATCGTTAAAGAGGGATCCATCTTTTACGGACTGGGGGATTTCAACGCCTACGCCTTTGAAAAAATGGCCAAGAAACCGCGGCTCGTGGATCAATTGATTCTGGATCAAATGGGTGTGGATGCGGCGGGTTACTCCAAGGCGAAAGAGCGGGACGTCATCCATGCGTTGAACTCCCTCCTGGACGAACCCGCCCTGGCCGAAAAGCTCGCGGTGTCCGCCCCCCCGGCGGGGGTTTCCGAGGACCTGTGGCGGAAGGCGCGGGAACCCCGGGTTGCCGGTGAATGGCCTGACGTGGCGGCCCTTCGCCAGGTGAACCGCCGGATTTTGGAATCGTTCTTTGACGCCACCTTGTTGGCCCGGGAACAAAGGGGCGGGCTCCACATCATCGGCACCGAGCGCCACGACTCTCGGCGGATCGATAACCAGCTCCGCGGCCGCTCGGGACGGCAGGGCGACCCCGGCTCCTCCCGGTTTTATTTGGCTTTGGACGACGAACTCATGCGGCTTTTCGGCAACACCGAACGCATCCAGAACTGGATGGGCAAGTTGGGTATGCAGGAGGGGGAAAACATCGAGCACGGCATGGTCAGCCGTGCCATCGGCCACGCCCAAAGCAAGGTCGAAGCCATGAATTTCGACATTCGCAAACAGCTCCTGGATTTCGACAAGGTCATGAGCAAACAGCGCGAGGCCGTTTATTCCCTCCGGAACGCGATTTTGGACGGCGAAAACATGACCGAACGCCTGGAAAGCATGATGGAAGAATCCCTCGACGAAAAGCTGGCCCTTTGGGCGCCGGAGAAGACGCATCCCGAGGAATGGGATTTCCAGAGCCTCTCCGCCTGGCTGGCGCGCGGGTTTGAGGCGGAGGTCGCGTTTCGCCCGGAGACGTATTCCTCCCAGGCGGATCTTCGCGCCGAGTTGAAGGAGGTCTTGCAAAAGGCGTTCCGGGCGCGTGAATTGGATTTGGGTTCCGAAAATTTCCAACAGTTGAGCCACCTGGTTTTGCTTCAAGTGATGGACACCGCCTGGGTGGAACATTTGACCTATTTAGAACAGTTGAGGAAAGGGATTTTCCTTCGGGCTTATGGTCAGAAGGACCCGCTGATTGAATTTCAAAAAGAGGGTTTGAACCTGTTCGAATCGATGTTTCAACGGGTGCGGGAAGAAGCCTTGGAGTTCCTTTTCCGCGCCGAGGCCGTTCCCCAGGCGAAACCCCAAGATCGCGTGATGCGGGCGGAAAAGCCGGCGGCGCCCCAAATCGACGGGGAATCTGAATCCTCGGGCCCGCCCTCGACTTCCGCTGCTTCGGCCCCTTTGATTCGGACGGCCGGCGCGCCGACGGGGTCTTCCCCTCAGGGAGGGATCCCATCCCCCGCGTCCCTCCCTCAGGTCCAAAAACTCGGCCGCAACGACCCCTGCCCGTGCGGTAGCGGAAAGAAGTTCAAAAAATGCTGCGGCAAATAGTCGAACCTGTTTTTTGGTATGGTTTTTTCGTCGGGGCCTGCACGGTGGTCATCGCCTTTGTCCTGTGGGTTTTCCTCGCCTTTCAGCGGACGCCTCGGCGCTTAAATAAGCTCCGCCAACAAGGGCTCTACCCCCAACCCGGGGATCCGGTGAGCGAATCGGACTATCTGAAATTGATCAAAGCCGGGTTCAAGCCCGACGCTGTCCGTCTCTACCGCCAAACGAACCGCGTTAGCTCAAAAAAAGCCAAAGCGGCCATCGAACGCTTAGTTACCCTCATTTCCCGTCGTTGAACTCCCGTGTATGGGGCCCGGCCGTCTGTCTGACCGGGTTCCTCTCCATCCTCTGTTTTCCCACCTTCAACCACGGCCCATGGGCCTGGGTTGCTTTCGTCCCGATGCTGGTCGCGCTCCCGCGGATGAGCGCCAAAAGCGCCGTCGGGTGGAGTTTTGCGGCCGGGTGGGTGAGCGGGCTGGGGGTTTTGTATTGGGTCTATCCAACCTGCCGGTGGGGGGGAGTGAACCCGGCGGTGAGTCTCCTGGCGGTGGGAGCCTTGTCGGGATACACGGCTCTCTTTTGGCTTTTGTTCGGGGGAGCGGTCTGGGTTTTGTCGCGGCGCCCTCTTTGGGAACGGCCCTTTTGGGCCGCCGCGGCCTGGACATCGTCGGAAGCCCTGCGGGCTCGCCTCTTGAGCGGGTTCCCTTGGACACCGCTCTCCTGTTCCCAGTGGCAGGTCCCCCCACATTTGCAACTGGCCGAAATCGGGGGGGGCTACGCGGTGTCGTTCCTGATTCTTTTGGTGAACGGGACGCTGGCGGCGGCCCTTCTCGGTGTTTTCGAGCGGCCCCGGCGATGGTTGGCCTCGGTGCCCGGCTTGGTCGCCATCGTTGCCTTGATCGCGGGGAGCGTGGCTCTCTGGCGCCGTCCTCTCCCGGGCGGGCCCGCCTTCGACGTGGCGGTGATCCAAGGAAACATCGACCAATACAAGAAGTGGGACGCCGCCTACGAAGAGGAAATCGTTCGGTCTTATTCCACGTTAACGCGGGAGGCCGCTTTGAAGAAACCGGTCCTCATCGTCTGGCCCGAAACCGCCGTCCCCGGCTGGATTCCCAACGACCCGAAAATCACGCGTTGGCTCACGGACGCGGCCCGGGAATCCCGCACGTTTCTTTTAACCGGCGCTGTTTCCCGGCAGGAGAGGGGTGACTTTAACGCGGCGTTTCTCCTCTCGCCCAAGGGTGAAATCGTCGGACAATATCGGAAAGAACATTTGGTGCCCTTCGGGGAATACGTTCCTCTCCGTCCCCTTCTGTCCCGGTGCGTGGGCGTATTGAACGACTTGGGTTCCTTTTCCCCCGGTGGGGAAGTCTCGGGGCTTTCGTTCCCGGAGGCGCGCCTCGGGGTGAACATTTGTTTTGAGGGTTTGTTTCCTCACCTGATCCGGCGTTTTACCGTTCAGGGCGCCCAGGTCTTGGTCAACCTTACGAACGATGGGTGGTACCGCGACACCGCCGCGCCGGAACAGCATTTCGCCGCCAACGTCCTGCGCGCCGTGGAGAACCGTCGTTGGGTTGTGCGCGCGGCCAATACGGGATACTCCGGTTTCATCTCCCCCCGTGGAGAAATCACCGGCCGAACCAACCTGCTGGAGCCCGCCATCCTCTTCGGTCGTCCCCAGCCCATGGAGGGCCTCACCTTCTACGCCCGCCACGGCGATGTTTTTGTCGGGGTTTGCGCGTTCTTCCTCCTGATCGGGCTTGGGGTCGTGGGGCTCCGGAACTCCCCGGTCAAAAAAAGAAGTTGAGGATTCCCCGTCGGGTTTGCTACAATCGTCACGCGGGGTGGAGCAGCCTGGTAGCTCGCGAGGCTCATAACCTCGAGGTCGTAGGTTCAAATCCTACCCCCGCAAGATTTAGAGCAAAAGACCCACCCTCTTTGTCAAGGGTGGGTCTTTTTGTTTGGGGCGGGAACCTACCTGCGGAAGGAGGTTCTCGTCCGGTTTTGAAACCCTTGAAAAACCGACATTCTCCCCTTAAACTCTATGGGGTCGGTGTCGATCTTATGGTCGCGCCTCCTCATCCACCGTTTCATAAGGAGAAGTCGATGAATCGATCTTGTTTGATTTATTTGGCGACGGCGCTCGTTTTCGCGCCTGGGCTTGTTTTCGGGAAATCAGGCCAGAGAAAGGCGTTCCATGAGGAACAGAAGGCGGCCCGCGAGGCGCACCGAAAACAACAACAGGGGGAAAACGAAGCGTTTCGTGGGACTTTAAAAGGGAAGTCTGATCAGGAGAAGGCCGACGCCATCAAAGCCCATCACGAGGAGCAATACAACGAGAACATGGCGTTTCGCGAAGAGATGCACAAGAAAAATACGGAGTTTTTGAAGGCCCATTTAGCATCGAACGACAAATTAACGGACGCCCAGAAAAATGAGCTCATCGCGCATTTTGAAAACAATATTCGAAAAATGTTTCATTTCGCGAACAGCGCTACAACGACAACGTGGCCGCCTTTGAGAAAATCGCCAACGATCCGAATTTAACCCACGAACAGAAAAAGGCCGCCCTGGAAGCTCTTCGTGAAAAGAATCAGGCCTCCAACAAGGCCTATATCGAAGAACAAAAATCCGAAAACAAGTCGGAACGCGAAAAATTTCGGACGGAAGTGAAGTCCACCTCCTCCAATGCGGCGGGGAAGTAAGGCCGGCATCTTTTTGTTGTTGGAACGGGCCCGGGATTTCACGGGTGCTCCGGGCCCGGGCGTTGCGACCCCCGTTCGCATGCCAGTGTTACCCTTGATTTTCCAGAATAGTATAATAGTAAAGGACGTCCCCTCTGGTTTAAATGAAAATCCCGCGGCCGAGGGTCGCGGGATTTTCGTGTCCGGACGAGAAGCCGCCGGAAGGAGGGGCCTTGGCTAGGCCCCAAATCGTCTTAGGATCATGGCTCCGCCCAGGCCGCCGGAGGCGCAAGCGGCGGCCATTCCCAGGCGGGAGTTTGGGTCTTCCTTCATGGCGTAGATTAAGTTCAAGAGCAGGCGGACCCCCGTGGCGGCCAGCGGGTGGCCCAGGGCCAGGGTGCCGCCGTTGGGGTTGACGATTCCTTTTTCTTTGGCGGCGTCCCAGTTCTGGCGGTATTTCTCCTTGCCGACGCGGAAGATCGAGAGGCAGGTGGCGGCGAAGGCTTCGTGCAGTTCCACGTGGTCCAGGTCGGAGAAGTGAATCCCGGCCCGTTCCAGGGCCACGCTGGCGGCGAAAACCGGCGAGATACCCATGTAGGCGGGGCTCGACCCCCAAAACCCCCAGGACGTCACTTCGGCGAGAATTTCCAAATCCAAATCTTTCGCCCGTTCCTCCGAGGTGACGATGACCACGGCGGCTCCGTCGGAGCGCGAACAGGCGTTAAAGAGGCTCACCGTCCCCTTGGTTTTTCCTTCCTCATAGGATTTTCCCAGAATGTATGGGGCGTTGTCCTGGTAAAATTTTTTGATTCCGTAGGAGGGACCGTCAAAAATGGTGGGTGCTTTTTCCAGCATCCTCGGTTTTTCCACCAAACTTTCGCGCAGGAAAGGGTATTCGTCCCGATCCAAAACTTTTTGGCCGTCTTTCAGCACCGGAGTCACATGGGAGTCATAAAAACCCCGCTTTTCGGCTTCCAGGCCTTTTTTGTAGCTTTCGAAGGCGTAGCGGTCCTGGGCTTCGCGAGAAATGGAATACATCTGGGCGCAGACTTCAGCGGTGGCGGCCATGTTGATTTTGCAAATGGGATCGTTGAGCCCTTCCTCGGTGGTGTCGGTGATGGCGACCTCGGGATCGTCCCAAAGGCCCGCCCAGTTGGCCTTGACGGTCTCCAAGGAACGGAGCATTTTGTGGTCCCGGTGGCCGCGGATGGCGTAGGGGAAATTCGACATGGATTCCGTTCCGCCGGCCAAATAGAGGTCGCCTTCCCCCATGATGATGTGGCGATAGGCGCTGGCGACGGTTTCCAAACTGGAGATGCAGTTTTGTTGGATGGTGTAGGCCTGAACCTTTTCCGGCAGGCCGGCCTTGAGGGCGGAGACGCGGGCGATGTTCGGCGCGTGGGATCCCTGGCCGACCCAGCCCACCAAAACGCCGTCCACGGCGTGGGGATAGAGGGAGGTCCTCTGCATCACCGCCCGCAGGGCCACCTCCATGAGATCTTCAGGCATAAACCCGGCGAGGCTTTTCCCCAGGTGACCGATGGGCGTTCGAACGCCGCCGCAGATCACCACTTTCTTCGCCGTCGGTTTCATCGGGGTCCCTCCTTCCGAATTTCGCTTGCGGTCTAAGCCTAGCCCCCGTTCTCCGTTTTGTCAACCGGGGGGTGGTTGGAGAGTGGTATAATCCTCCCCGTGTATTTCTACGTCGAGACATTCGGCTGTCAAATGAACGTCGGGGATAGCCTGGAAATGGGGCGCCGGCTTCGGGCCCGCGGCTACCGCGCCACGAAGGACCTGGCGCGGGCGGACATTGTCTTGGTCAACAGTTGCACGGTCCGGGACCACGCGGAAAACAAGGCCCTGTCTTTTCTGGGGCGGCTCGCCGATTGGAAAGACGCGGCGCCCGGACGACGGCTCATTTTCGCGGGGTGCGCGGCCGAGCGATTGAAGGGCCGACTGGCCCATCGGTTCCCCCAAGTCGACGCGGTGGTGGGGGCTAAATCCATTGCGGACTTCGACCGGCTGATCGAGTCCCTTCTGCCTCCTCCTGTTTTTGATGGGGAGAAAGAATGGGCGGACGCCTGGGGTTGGGCGCCGGGGCTCGGCCCCACGGGCCTCCCGGGGGAAGGCGTGACGGCTTTTGTGACGATCATGCGGGGTTGCAATTACGCCTGCACCTACTGCGTGGTCCCTTCCGTGCGCGGGCGGGAATTTTACCGGCCCGCGGCTAGCGTCCTGGCGGAAGCGAGGGAACGCGCGGCCCTGGGGCAACGGGAAATTTTACTGCTTGGCCAAACGGTCAATTCCTACCGTCCCGCCGGGAACAACCCGGGGTTGGACGGGCGGGAGGTTCGGGATTTCGCCGACTTGTTGCAAGCGGTGGACGCCCTGCCGGGGGTCGCCCGCGTCCGGTTCATGAGCCCCCACCCCTTCCATGTGGACGAACGGTTCGCCGACGCTTTTGGACGGGCGGCCCGGGTGTCTCCCCATCTCCACCTCCCCGTGCAATCGGGGTCGGACGCGGTCCTTTCTCGCATGCGGCGAAACTATACCCGGGGGGATTTCTTTCGAAAGGTGGAAATGCTCCGGCGAAAGGTGTCGGGGTTGGCGGTGACGACGGATTTCATCGTGGGGTTCCCGGGAGAAACGGAAGAGGACTTTCAGGCCACCCTTCGGTTGGGCCGGGAGGCGGACTTGGATGGGGCCTATTCATTCAAATATTCGGCGCGGCCCGGAACGGTTTCGGCAGCGGGGCCGGACGATGTGCCGGAAAAAGTGAAGGAGGAACGCTTGGCGATGCTGTTGGAAGAAACCGACGCGCGGTCGCGGAAAAAATTAGCCGCCTTGGCCGGGCAGGTTCAGGAAATTTTGGTGGAAGCCGTCCGTCCGGCCGACGGCGGTTTTGAACTGGAGGGGCGGACGGCGCACTGTCGGAAGATGTTCGTCCGTTCGGACGGGAACCCCGCCGTGGGGGACCTGGTGCGCGCCCAGGTGGATCGGGCCGACGGCAAGACCCTTTATGGAACATCGCTCTCCGCTATTCCGCGCTAAACGGATTTCGCGGCGGCGCCGGTGGTGGCTCTTGGCGTTGGCGCTGATTTTTCTCGTGCCCGTTTTTATCCCGTCCCCCGTTTTTTGGCGGATCACTCGTCCCTTCGTCCACAAAGACTTGATTGATCGATACGCGGTCAAGGCGGGGTTCTCCCCGTTGTTCGTGTTGGCGCTGGTGCGGGTGGAATCGGGGTTTTCCGCTTCCGCCCGGTCCCACCGCGGGGCGGTGGGTTTAATGCAAATCATGCCCGACACTGCCACGGAGATGGCGGGACGCCTGGGCCTGGACGCTTCGGAAATCTCGCTGGACGATCCGGAAGTCAATATCCGAATCGGAATCAAGTATCTTGAAGTGCTCCGGCTGGAATTCGGGCCCGATCCGGTGGCCCTCCTGGCGGCCTACAACGGGGGGCCCACCAACGTGCGAGCCTGGCGGCGCGGGGATCGATTGACCCTGGCGGACATCCCTTTTCCCGAAACGCGGCGGTTCGTTGAACGGGTTTTGTCAACGGAACGTTGGCTCGGGCGGTTGCGACGCATGAAGAGGTTTTTCCGTGACTGACCCCTCCCCCGCTTCCGGCACGCCGGTGATGCGGCAATACCGGGCCCTCAAAGACAAGAATCCGGACGCTCTTCTCTTTTTCCGCTTGGGCGATTTCTATGAGCTTTTCGATGAGGACGCCCGGCGGGCCGCGCCGATCTTGGAACTGGTGCTGACCCAGCGGCAGGGGATCCCCATGTGCGGGCTTCCCCACCACGCGTTGCCGAGCTATTTGGGCAAACTGCTCAAACAGGGCCTCCGGGTGGCCATTGCCGAACAAATGGAAGACCCTGCCACGGCCAAAGGCATGGTGACGAGGGATGTGGTCCGCGTGGTCACCCCCGGGACGGTGTTGGAGGAAGAACTTCTGTCGGCCAAGGAAAACAATTTCCTGGCGGCTGTGTGGCCCGGCCGCGAGAAGGGCGGAGCGGCGTTGGCCTGGGCGGATATGTCCACGGGAGAACTTCGCTACGCGGAGTTCTCTTCGGGCGAAGCGGGCGCGCGGCGGATGGCGGAGGAATTGGGGCGGGTGGCCCCGCGGGAAACGCTTTGGCCCGAAGGGGCCTCCGTCCCGCCGGGACGGACGGTGACCCTGGTTCCCTTGCGCGGGTTTTTAGAAGAGGGATTGGAGCGACGGGCGGAAAGCCTTTTCGGCGTCAAAGGATTGGGCGGGTTCGGCCTTTCCGAAGGGCATGCGGCGCGGGGGGTGATCGCGGCGCTGTTGGCCTACGTGGAAAAAAACCAACCCGCGGTCCTTCGGGCTCTCCGGCCTCCGCGCCGGTACAACGGAGCGGAGTCCATGACGCTGGACGAAGGCGCCATCCGGCGACTGGACCTTCTCCCGGAATCCGGGGGGCGAAGCGGGGCCGCCCCCGCGAGCCTCTGGGAAATTTTGGACCATTCGGCCACGGCCATGGGGGGGCGCCGCCTCAAATCCTGGCTCCTCCGCCCCTTGATGGACCGGGGGGCCATCCGGACCCGGCAGGACCGGGTGGAGTTTTTCGTTCAGGCTCAACGGGAGCGTCGGGACCTGCGTGAACTTTTAAAGGAAACGGCCGACCTGGAGCGGATCCTTTCCCGCTTGACGGCCGGGACCGCCACGGGGCGGGACCTGGGTGCCCTTCGGCGGACCCTCCGTCGGGCGCCGGGCGCCGCGAAGATTTTAAGCGCGTCGGCCCCCCTGGCGGGGGCGCACCCTTTGGCCGGGCTCGCTGAGGGGTTCCACACCCCGGCGGAACTGACGGACCTCCTGGAACGGGCCCTGGCGGAGGATCCCCCGGTTCGACTGTCGGAAGGCGGGGTGATCCGCGACGGACATTCCGCCGCGCTGGACGAACTGCGGGGCTTGGCTTCCCGGGGACGGGGCTGGATCTCCACCCTGGAGGCGGAGGAACGCCAGCGGACGGGGATCGGGTCTTTAAAAGTGGGGTTCACCTCCGTCTTCGGTTATTTTCTGGAAGTGTCCAAGGCCAACCTGGGCAAGGTCCCGCCGGAATGGATCCGCAAGCAGACCCTGGTGAACGCGGAACGCTTCGTGACGCCGGAACTTAAGGTTCAGGAAGATAAGATTTTGGGCGCCGACGACAAAGCCCGCGCCCTGGAACGGGAACTGTTGGCGGAACTTCGGGACCGGGTGCTGGCTCATCGGGACGACCTCTTCCGTTTGGCGGAGGCCCTGGGCGAGGCCGACGCCTTAGCGTCCTTGGCGGAAGCCGCCGAGCGCGGGCGCTGGGTGCGCCCGGAGATCACCGAAGACGACGTTCTGGCCATTGAGAAATCCCGTCATCCGGTGGTGGAGCGGGTTTTGGAAGCGCGGGGCGGGGGGGCCTTCGTCCCCAACGACTTATTTCTGGACGGGGACCAACGCCTGCTCCTGGTGACCGGGCCGAACATGGGGGGAAAGTCCACCTTTCTTCGGCAGGCGGCCTTGGGCGCGGTGCTGGCCCAGATGGGGTCTTTTGTTCCCGCCGAACGGGCGCGGATGGGGTTGGTGGACCGCGTGTTCACCCGGATCGGGGCGGGGGACGATTTGGCGGGAGGGGCGTCGACGTTTTTAGTCGAAATGCGGGAAGTGGCGGAAATCTTGTTGAACGCGACCCCCCGGAGCCTGGTCATTTTGGACGAAGTGGGCCGCGGCACGTCCACCTACGACGGGCTCGCGGTGGCCTGGGCCATGGCGGAACATTTGGCGGGAACGGCCGAACGGCCGGGCCCCAAGGTTCTTTTCGCCACGCACTATTTTGAACTGACGGAACTGGCCCGGCGTTGGCCCCGGGTCAAAAACTTTCACGCCGCCGTGCGGGAATGGACCCACGCCGACGGGCGGAACGAACTGGTGTTCCTCCATCAAATCCTGCCGGGCCCGGCGGATCGATCCTACGGCGTGCACGTGGCGCAGATGGCCGGGCTTCCGCCCAAGGTGGTGGCTCGTGC